>CAZYHV010000001.1:0-220540 GCA_964647485.1 uncultured Chitinophagaceae bacterium
ATGTTTTTATTTATTTATTTAGGATAAGTTTATTTTAACCAGAAATAGAGGAATATAATTTTATATTTACATATTATTTTCATACCTATATTTCTAATATTTTGGCTATTTTATTTTTCAGGAGGAAATGTTCAGCTTATAATTTTTTACAAAAAATGAGCTTTATTTTACCATAATCAGGATAATTAGATGATTTTAATTTAAAAAATTCAACCTTATAAGATTTACTTTTAAAATAGGTTTGTTTATTATTTCATTAACCTAATTAAGCAATTAACCCACATAAAATTTAAGAGGGTGGAAAATAGTTATTAACTTTGCTCTTCTAATTTTAAAATAATTAAATATGGATAAATCATCTTACGACTTTGGAATGATCGGATTAGGAGTAATGGGAAGAAACTTTCTTCTTAATATGGCCGATCACGGATTTTCAGTTGCCGGTATGAACAGAAGTGCCGGAAAAGTAGAATTATTAAAACAAGAAGCTAGCCCGGAAGCGAAAGTAGACGGCACAACAGATTTAAAAGAATTTGTAGGTGCTTTAAAACAACCTCGTTGTATCATGCTGCTTGTTAAAGCCGGAGAGGCTGTAGACGAAATGATTGAGAGATTGCTCCCATTGACAGATGATGGAGACATTATCATAGATGGAGGGAATTCTCACTTTACAGATACGCGCAGAAGAATCACGTACCTGAAAGAAAAGAACCGCCATTTTATGGGAATGGGAGTATCCGGAGGAGAAGAAGGAGCTCGCCGTGGACCAAGTATTATGCCGGGAGGCGATAAACAAGCATGGGAAAGAGTAAAGCCCATGTTGGAAGCCGTATCTGCTAAGGTAAAAGGAGAACCTTGTGTAGCCTATCTTGGGAAAGACGCTGCCGGTCATTATGTAAAAATGGTACATAATGGTATCGAGTATGCGATCATGCAAATGATCAGCGAGACTTACCTTTTAATGAAAAGAGGTTTAGGGCTCAACAATGATGAGCTTCATGAAGTCTATAAAAAATGGAACGAAGGAGTGCTAAAATCCTTCTTAGTTGAAATTACCAGGGATATCTTCTTGCAGGAAGACGATAAGACGGATCATCGGCTTATCGATGTTATTTTAGACAAAGCAGGTGCAAAAGGAACAGGGAAATGGACTTCACAGGATGCAATGGATTTGCACTTTCCGGTACCCAGTATAGATATCTCTGTTTCTATGCGTGATTTGTCTTCCTATAAAGACCTACAAGAGGAAGCCGCAAAACTTTATGACACCCAAGATACGCCTATAGAGGCAGACAAAGAAGCTTTCATTTCTCAATTACATGATACGCTTTATTTTGGCGTTTTAATGTGTTATGCACAAGGGATGGGAATGCTACGCAAAGCATCTAAAGATCTGGAGATGGACATTCCCCTTTCTGATGTTGTAAAAATCTGGCGCGGTGGATGTATTATTCGATCCGTCTTGTTAGACACTTATTATAACATTTATGAAAAGAATCCGGACATGGCCAACTTACTGTTAAGTGAAGAAGTAGCTCCTATGGTAAAAGAAAACCAGGCGAGTATCAGATCTGTTATTGCTGAAGCCGTTAAAGCCGGTTATGCTGTTCCCGGATTATCCTCTGCCCTATCCTATTTCGATGGTTTCAGAAGAGACAAATCTCCGGTCAACTTAATACAGGCTCAAAGAGATTATTTCGGATCTCATACTTACGAACGTATCGACGAAGAAGGCAGCTTCCATACCGAATGGGATGGCTCTGCTAAATAAAAGACTGTTAAGAACTAAAACATGCCAAATACACAAAATAAAAGACCGCCTGCTTCCATGATCTTCATCTTTGGAGGCAGTGGCGATCTTAATCACAGAAAACTTACACCGGCATTATATAATCTGTTTTTAGACAATTATATGCCCAAACACTTCTCTATTACAGGGCTCTCCCGTTCGAAAATATCGGACAAAGAATATCGGAAACATCTGTTAGAAGGAGTGAAAGATTTTTCGCGACGCAAAGACGAATGTATTGACCAATGGGATCATTTTGCTAAACAGGTCAACTATTTATCTTTAGATGCCGGAAAACAAGACCACTATCAACTTATTGCTGAAGCCGTTAAAAAGAAAGAAAAAGAGTGGGGAAGTCATCCTAACGTCGTTTTTTATCTGGCGGTAGCTCCCCAGTTGGTACCTACTATAGCTAAAAATTTAGGAAAACTTTCTTTATGTGCCGATACAGACTTTACCCGGATTGTTGTTGAAAAACCTTTCGGTCACGATCTAAAGAGTGCACATGAGCTAAATCAAATCCTGTTAAGTACTTTTAAGGAAAAACAAATTTTCAGAATAGATCACTATCTTGGGAAGGAAGCAGTTCAAAATATTCTTGCATTTCGTTTTGCCAATG
Organism: uncultured Chitinophagaceae bacterium; assembly: GCA_964647485.1. Taxonomy (GTDB): domain Bacteria; phylum Bacteroidota; class Bacteroidia; order Chitinophagales; family Chitinophagaceae; genus FW021-bin31. Next base: position 2,409 of record CAZYHV010000001.1, read on the forward strand.
CTTTCTTTGAACCGGTATGGAACAGAAATTATATTGACCACATACAAATCACAGCTTCAGAAACGGTAGGTGTAGAAGGAAGAGGTGGTTATTATGAAAATGCAGGAGCGTTGCGAGATATGGTACAAAATCATATCCTCCAGCTACTATGCATGGTCTCCATGGAAGCACCCGTCGCATTTACCGCTGATGAAATTAGAAACAAAAAAGTAGATGTTCTGAATGCTATCCGAAGGATTAAAAAAGACGAAGTTGACGCAGTAGCTGTTCGCGGACAATACTCCAATGGATGGGTACAAGGCAAAAAAGTAAAAGGATACCGGGAAGAAGAAAAAGTAAACTCTCGCTCGAATACCGATACCTTCGCCGCATTAAAATTTTATATCGATAACTGGCGATGGCAAGGCGTTCCTTTTTATGTAAGGACAGGGAAATGCATGAATGAGAAAACGACTTCTATTACTCTGCAATTTAGACAGGCTCCTCATTATTCATTCCCAAAGGAAGCTGCACAAACCTGGCACCCTAACCGATTGACTATCAGTATTCAGCCGGAAATGGGCATACGTTTGCGCTTTCAAGGGAAAAAACCGGGACAAGATATGAGTCTAAAACCGGTGGATATGATCTTTAATTATGAAGATTCTTTTGAAGAACATCTCCCGGAGGCTTACGAAACCTTATTATTAAACGTCATGGAAGGCGATGCGACTCTGTTTATGAGGGACGATCAGGTAGAGGCTGCCTGGCGCCTAATAGAACCTGTATTAGAAGTTTGGCAGGCGCGTGAACCTTCAGATTTCCCGAATTACAAACCGGGTTCCTGGGGACCGGAAGAAGCAGAGGCTCTTATTGCCCGGGATGAACATCATTGGATTAACGTTCCTCCTCCTCATGATACAGAAAAATAATTTTTTATGAAGATACATCAATCAAAAGATGCAGATTCCTTAAGCCAATCTCTTGCAGATTGGCTTGTTTCTGATATCCAAAAAACATTAAAAGAAAAGGACAATTACAGCTTTGTTCTTTCCGGTGGGAGTACTCCAAAAGGATTATATCAACTTTTAGCATCTACTCCAAGAAAAGAACAAATAGAATGGGAAAAACTCCATTTCTATATGGGGGATGAACGTTATGTTCCCTTCGAAGATGAAAGACATAATGGTAAAATGGCTTATGACACCCTACTCAACCATGTCCCCGTAAATGAAGAAAATATCCATCTCATGGATACTACCTTAAAGCCTGACGAATCGGCCATACAATATGCAAATTTGCTTCACCAACAATTTAAAGAGTCAAATACAACTTTCGACTTTGTATTGCTCGGAATGGGTGATGATGGTCATACTTTATCCCTTTTCCCCGGAACTTCTGTCATTCATGAAAAAGAAAAATGGGTAACGGCGCCTTTTGTAGAAAAACAGGACATGTACAGAATCACTTTAACGAGATCGGTAGTTCAAAAAGCAACAAACATTGCTTTCATGATCTCGGGGCAAGGTAAAGCCCATGCCCTTCAAAAAGTAATAGAAGGAGATTATCAACCGGATACCTACCCTGCTCAAACTATCAAAAAGGACAATCCCAATGTACTCTTTTTCATAGATCAGGCTGCTGCTTCTGATTTATCTTAATGTATATTTATCTATTTTAGATAAAATACCCAAATATGGCAGCTAAGATAGCTTTATGAAAGGGAATTCCTTCTCTTGAGAGGAAAAAGGTTGAGAAATACCCCTCTTTTAAAAAGATATTTTTGTCCAATACTAATAAATAGTTTAATTTTAAAGCCGTGGATTATTCACGGCTTTTTTTCGGTAGGCACAGCCTCTTGAATACATGGTAAGAAGACAGGTTCGTCGGGTTGACCTCTTTTAATAGTCCAAAATCAATGAATAATTCGAGGGAAAAGAATCTTTAATCTTAAAATGTGAATGATTATGGAAATTAAAGAAGTTTGCGTAGGCGGTTTTCACAAAATATTAAGTCTGTCTATTGATAGTGGTAAAACCATGGAAGAACATTATTCTACTTCTGATGCCTTTATCATTGTATTGAAAGGAAAAGGAGAATTAATTTTTGAAAACAAAAAGGTTGCTCTTGATATGGATACTACTTATTTAATTCCTGCACTAAAAACACATCAGCTCAAAGTGACAGAAGATTTAAAGGCATATCTTGTTTTAGGCCCCAAAGGAGGGATTAATAGAAAAAACAGCTTCTCTAATCCCCCAACAAAGAATAGTTACGTCATTGCTTAATCCGATGAAATTTATTCTTAAAAGGGAAGGATTTACTGACAATATCTACTTATTCTCACATAGCTTTTTGAGATGACTCAACCCATTGGTGAGCGCAGGCTTGGTAATCTTACTCATCATAGAAGCATAAAAGCGCCACCAGGGGGTCCATCCTGCATGCATGTTTAACTTCCAAGCTAATACTGTTTGTTCTTCATTTCCTTTCAAAAGAAAAACACCATAGAAATTAGGCATATTTTCGAATTTTAGAAGATAATGATAAATACTATCCCCTTCTGTGTTTTTCATCAAAAATCGTCCCTTATTCCCCTGTTTCTCGCCTTTCCCAATAAAGGAAAAGCCTTTGATTTGATGTGTATCATCATTTTTGAGATATTTTATATCTGCAGGTTCACCATCCGTCCAGGGAAACCAATGAACATAGGATTGATAGTTGGTCAATTTACTTTTAACCACACTATCTGAAGCATAAATGGTTATCGAATCTGTTACCTGACCTTCCGAAGGAAGCAAAAAGGTTGAGAATACCAGAATTAAGAATAAACTAACACCTAAAAAAACAACAAGTTTTAATTTCATCTTCATTAATTATAGGGTTTTATTCCCAACGAAAAACTTTTGTAGCCACTGCATAAATTAAAATCCCCCATAAGGTGAGAAATAATAATTCCTTAGGTAATTGCCACAAATGTACGCCTTCAAAAGAGACTTTACGCAGTGCTTCATTTAAAAAGGTCAAAGGTAATATTTTACAAATCGGTTGTAGCCAATGAGGCAATACATCAATAGGAAAGAAAGTACCGGCAAGCATAAACTGTGGCAATACAATTACATTAGAAACGGCGGGAATAGTACTTTCATTTTTGGCAATACTACTGATGATAAAACCGAATCCCATAAAAATAATCAACCCAAAAGCCGATAATATTAATAATTCCAAAACCGTCAAGATCCCATGCACCAGTGTTAAATTAAAGAAATAACACCCGATGGCAATTAACAGAAGAGCTCCTAACAGCTGAAAGACGAGCCGGGCAAGCGCTTCCCCTAACAATATATTCGATTTCTTTATCGGCGTTGTAAAAAATCTTTTTAACACTAATGTTTGTCGCAAACTAAAAAACAAGAATGCAGTTCCAAATACCCCGGTGCTCAATAATGAAAATCCTAACATTCCGGGAAGAATAAAATCGATCTGTCTGAAGATCCTTCCGGGCTTTTTAACAGTATGAACAGTAGCTACTGTAGGATGATGGGGTAAAATTTTACTATTGAGATGATTAATCACATCATGAAGTACTGATTCTAATAAATCTACCTTTTCCACTGTCGCTCCGGAGGAATACAGAACAATTTTATAATGAGGATGCCCCTGCCCTTTTGGTCCCTTGATAGGCTCAATATCAATAATAGAAGCAATACGTCCCTTTTGTAAATCCTTATTCATTTTCTCTTTGGATCGATGAGTAATGAATTGAATAACCGCTTTTTTGTCAAGCGCCCGATAAATTGGACTGGTGGTATCCACAGATGACGACACCCCAACCTTTAATGTTTGATGCCTTCCACCAATGAATCCAAAAACCAAAACAAACACTAAGGGAAAACCGACGGTAAAAGCTACTGCTGAAGGACTACGCAGCAAAGCAATAAAACTACTTTTCGCAATCGCAAACAGCGCCTTTACCTGGCTGTATTGCTGAGACATAAATGTTCTTTTAAACCTTGCAAATTTACGCCAAACTCATTTACTTCCCAATAGTTAAACAAACCAACTTGTACTTTCCATGTAAAATTTAATTTGGTTGATATATCAACCTTATATACCTTTGCCAAATGAAAAAAGAAAAATATTCCTTAAATGAAGAAATGAAGGAAGAATTATTGAAAGAACTAGAGGGGTCGATCATTTTTCAATTCCATCAATTGCACAATGCAATATTCAGGGTAGCCAATAAAATGATTGAAGCCTCTTCCGTCCCTTTGAAGATGGAACAAATCCCTGTTATTATGACGCTGTATTTTTTTAAAACAAAATCACAGCAATCACTGGCAGATCAAGTAAACAGGGACAAATCCTCTATCTTCAGAACAGCAGCTGCCCTAGAAAAAAAAGGATTATTGAAATTTAAAAAAGATCCAAATGATGCCAGAAAGAAAATATTAGAATTAACAGATACCGGAAAATTTGTAGCTAAACAAATAGGTGAACTTATATCAAAAATAGAAAAAGAGATAGGTGAAGCCCTATCCAACAGACCAAAAGAAGAATTTCTGAAGGAATTACAAAACGCGGCTAAAAAAATAGATTACATGGACATTAGTTGATCCATCAACAATATAAAATTTAAATAAAGAAGAAACGAAATGCTTATGAAAACGAAAATCATCCCTTTGTTGATCCTTTCCTTACTGCCCTTTTCAATACAGGGAACAGCTCAACAAGACGTGCATTCTTTTTCATTGAAAGAATGTATTCAATATGGGTTACAGCATCATCTTTCCACCCAAGTGTATGCAAATAAAGTGGAGCAATCTCATCAAAAATATAGGGAATCCCGATCGGCATATCTCCCACAAGTAAATGTCAGTGCAGGATTAGATGACAATCTTAAACTGCAACAAACAGTCATCCCGGCAGGAACTTTTGGACCGGACAGCAAAGAACAACGTGTAGCCTTCGGGACTCAATACAGCTCCACCATGACCGCAAAGGTGACTCAAAAAATTTATGATCAGTCACTTATAGCCGGTATTAAAGCCTCTAAACCCAATAAAAAAGTAGCCAAAATTCAGGAAAAGCAGAACAAGGAAGACCTCATTTATAATATAGCGTCTGCCTATTATCAAATTCTGGTCACTAAGGAGAAAATAGATCTACTACAAACCAATAAGGAACGCTTTCAGAAAGTGCTGAAAGTAACCAAATTGCGTGCTGATCATGGAGCTGCCAAGAAGACAGACGTTCAACAGGTGAAGGTGAATCTAAATAATGTACTATCTCAGATTTCTACCGAGAGGAACAACCTTGAAATTGCCGAAAATACGTTGAAAAACAATATCGGTCTTCAAGCCATGGATAGTATTGTTTTAACGGATAAGGATCGCTGGTTAAACCATTCCCCTACCCTCAATGCATACCCGGATTTCGACTACTCGGGAACCTTGTCTTCTCAATTACAAAAAGCTCAAATGAAACTCTATTATTATAACAAACAATCTATAAAATACAGAGCTATCCCGTCTATCTCGCTATATGCGACCTATGGGGCCAACAGCATGGTACAAAAAATGAACAACTTATATCACCCCCTATTGGACTACTCCACTATCGGGATAACCTTAAATTGGAATATTTTTACCGGATTCCAAAGAGATGCACAATATAAAGAAGCACTCTTAGATTTGGAAAATGCACAAGTCAATTATAAACTCAATAAACGCAATCAGAAATTAAATTACCAAAATGCAGAATCTCAATCCAATCAGGCTCAAAGAACCATCATTTCGAATAAAAGTAATATGGAACTGGCCAGTAATGTTTACAACAACACTTCATTACAGTACAGGCATGGAGCTGCTTCATTAAGTGATTTACTTAATGCAGAACTTTCTTATAAAGAAGCACAAAACAATTATATAGAGTCTTTACTGCAATATTATTTAGCAGATTTATCTGTTCATAAAGCGAATGGTACTTTAAATCAATATTTAAATCAACTATAAAAAAGTTTAATCTCACAATCTATATTTATGAAAAGGAAGCTTATTATCATCGTTATCGTTCTACTTATCTTTGGAGGCATTGCCTATAAACTGGCTGCCAACAAAAAGGTTATCAACGAAAATAAAAAACAAGATCAAACAGAGGTGGTGATTCCGGTAACCACTATCACGACCCAATATCAGGAAGTCAATAACAAATTGATAAAATCAGGAACATTGATTCCATATAAAGAAGCTGATATCACTTCTGTAAGTGCAGGAAAACTCACTCATGTCAATTTTGAATTAGGAGATTTTGTTTCTAAAGGAACCGTTTTAGCCACTGTAGATAATGCCGGATTAAAGCTGGATTTACAGGCAGCAATGCTCTCAAAAGACAAAGCAGAAAAGGATTATAAAAGATCTCAAGCATTGTTGGCAGGAGATGCTACCACCACAATGGATTATCAGACCGCCAAACTTCAGTATGATAATGCCAACAACAAAATCCAGCAAATAAAAAAACAAATTGCTGACAATAAAATCATCGCTCCATTAAGCGGTCAAATCATCGCAAAGGGGAAAGAAGCGGGAGAATATGTTTCCCCGGGAACAATACTGGGACATCTTGTTGAAGTCAATCGTTTGAAAGTAGATGTTATGGTCAATGAAGAAAATGTCTATCACCTAGAGAAAAACCAATCTGTAAAGATCAAAACGGATGTATATCCCAATACTACCTTTGAAGGGAAAATCATCTTTATCAGTGAAAAAGGAGATGACGTTCATAATTATCAAGTCGAAGTAGCCATCCGGAACAACAAGAAAGAACATCCTTTAAGAGCCGGAAGTTTTGCTTATGTAGATTTTGAACAAAATAATAAGAAAAAGCAAATACTTATCCCTAAGAGTTCCCTTATTGAGAGTCTGGATCACCCCATGGTTTATGTCATTAAAGACGGGAAAGCGCAGATTAAAGAAATTACTCCGGGCGCCTCTTATGATAATAACATCGCTGTAGCCAGTGGCCTTGATAAAGGAGAACAAGTCATTACCTCCGGATTAGTAAATATTTCGGAAGGAACCCCGGTGAAGCCGGTAAAAAAATAAATCCATCATAGTTCGAAAACAATTCGGAATTAAAAATATAAACGAATGAAAAAACTAACAGAACTGGCTATAAAAAGGCCGTTGCTCATTGTTGTTATCTTCTTTGTCCTGATCTTCTTCGGTATTTTTTGTTATAGTAAGTTGAACTATAACCTCCTTCCAAAGATGGACTTTCCGGTGGTAAGTATCGTTACTACCTATCGGGGAGCATCAGCACAAGAGATAGAAAATAATGTTACAAAAGAGATAGAAGATGCAGTATCCTCTATGGAAGGGATTAAGAAAATTACTTCTAAGTCCTTGGAAGGAGCTTCAATGGTTATTGTGCAGTTTCAAAACGGCACCAATGTTGATAAGTCTCAAACAGAAGCACAACAGAAGATCAACCAAGCTATTCCATTGCTACCGGATGATGTGGATGCTCCCGTCATCAATAAATTTTCTTCCGATGATCTGCCGGTCGTCCGAATGAGCGTTACTGCCAATGAAAGTGACGAAAAACTTTATGATCTGTTGGACCAACAAATTAAACCCCAACTCTCTAACATCAAAGGAGTTGGGCAAGTAACCCTTGTTGGAGGCAACGAACGACAAATTAAAGTCAAAGTAGATAGGGAAAAATTGGATTATTACGGGATGAGCATTGCGGAAGTCAGCAACATGGTCACTGCCGCCAGCCTCTCCACTCCTGCCGGAAAAATAAAAACTAAAAGCAGTGAGTATGCCATCGAATTTGATTCTAAATTTACGAGCGCTTCACAGCTACAGGATTTAATAATAAGACGCAGTGCTGATGGAGGAAAAGTCTATCTGAAAGACGTGGCTTCGGTCATGGATGGACAAGAAGATGTATCTACCATCAACCATATCGACGGTCTTCCGGCTATTGGAATCCAAGTCCAAAAACAAACAGATGCAAATGCCGTAGAAGTAAGTAGCGGTATTAAAGAACAAATCAAAAACCTCACTGCTCAATATAAAGATATTGGTCTGAACTTTAAAATTGCTACCGATCAATCTACTTACACTTTGAAATCAGCCAATGCTGTTATGGAAGATTTAATGATGGCTATTCTAATCGTATCTGTGGTGATGTTATTCTTCCTACACAGCCTTCGAAATGCAGCCTTTGTATTGGTAGCCCTTCCGGCATCTATTATTCCAACCTTCATTGGAATGTATGCCTTCGGCATGTCATTAAACCTCATGACATTGATGGCTATGTCGCTGGTGGTTGGTATTCTGGTCGACGACTCCATTGTGATTCTGGAAAATATTAACCGACACATGGAGATGGGAAAAAATAAACGAAGAGCAACTGTAGATGGTCGTTATGAAATAGGATATACCGCCATGTGTATTACCCTAGTAGATGTCGTGGTCTTTCTTCCAATGTCCCTAGTATCGGGAATGATTGGCAATATTATCCGAGAATTCGCCTTAACAGTAGTCTTTTCGACCCTTATGAGTCTAGTAGTTTGCTTTACGTTAACTCCTTTATTGGCATCTCGATGGGGGAAAATTGCCAATTTAAAGAAAAATACGAGATGGAGTAAGATGAACCGTTGGTTTGAGAATGGAATTACTAAACTAAGAGATTTTTACACCTCCGGGTTAAGATGGTCTTTGTTTCATAAACGATGGGTTTTTATTGTAACTATTCTCCTTTTTATAGGCTCACTTTGTCTTCCTATATTTGGCTTTATTGGTGGTGCCTTTGTAAGCCAGGGAGATCGTGGGGAATTTATTCTTGATATTGAATTGGATCCTTCTGCTTCTGTTTACCAAACCAATAAAGTCACCCAGCAAGCAGAAAATATTATCCTACAGAATCCACAAGTCGTCACGGTATTCTCTAATGTTGGTGTTTCCGGAGATCAGATGTCAGCCAGCAACAGCAGCAATATGGCACAGATTGATGTGCAGCTTACCGATAAAGATGAACGCTCCCTGTCGGATATTGAAATCGGAGAGAATCTACAAGAGAAGATTTCGGAAATCCCGGGTGTAAAAGCCACCGTCTCTCCGGTAAGTATCGTAGGAGGTGCCAATCAGGCTCCTATACAATTGGTCGTAAAAGGAAGCGACCGTTCAAAAGTCAGAAAAGCAGCCGATACCATAATGACTATGGTTGCCTCCACCCCCGGCGTAGTATATCCCGATTTTAGTACAAAAAACCCAAAACCGGAAATAAAAGTACAACTCAATAGAGATAAGCTATCGGCTTTTGGTCTCAATGCAGCCACTGTAGGAACCGCACTAGGAACAGCCTTCCGTGGAAATGATCAGGCGAAATACAAATACAATGGGAATGAATACGACATCATGGTCGAATCCAATGATTTTGACAAAACCAGTATGCAAGATGTTAAGAATTTGGTCTTCTCAAATGGACAGGGACAACAATTCACTCTCGGACAATTTGCGAACATCAAAGAAACCATGGGAGAATCTATTTTAGAAAGAAATGATCGTTTGCCATCTATTACGGTTGAAGCAAATGTCCAGGGACGCCCTACCGGTACTGTAGGAGACGAAATTGCTGAAAAAGTAGAAACCCTCAACTTGCCACAAGGAGTAAGCTGGGCTTTTACAGGAGAAATGGAAAATCAACAAGATGCATTCAGTAGCCTTATGGCAGCCTTAGGAATTGGTATTCTGTTGGTTTATTTAATCATGACCGCCTTATATGACAATGCTATTTATCCATTGGTAGTCATGTTTGCCATGCCATTGGCTATTATTGGGGCTTTACTTGCCCTAGCCCTGACTATGAATGAATTAACAGTCTTTACCATCATCGGAATCATCATGCTTATTGGTCTGGTCACGAAGAATGGGATTCTCTTAGTGGATTTTACCAATCAACGAAAAGAAGAAGGAGCCAATTTAATAGAGGCTCTGATAGATGCCGGAAGAGAACGTTTTCGTCCTATTTTAATGACAACAATTGCTATGATTGCCGGGATGCTCCCTCTGGCTTTGGCAAATGGAGCCGGCTCTGAAGTTAAATCCGGTATGGCTTGGGTCATCATCGGAGGATTAACCAGTTCTTTAATCATGACTTTGATTGTCGTTCCCTGCGTTTATTATGTAGTAGATTCTATCCTCAATTTCTTCAGAAAGAAGCGTAGAAAAAAGATGATCAAAAAGGTAAAAGAACGCCAGCTTGATCTTAATAAAGCAACACCTGTGTACGAATAAATTCGTATCGCCTCAAATAAAAAAAGCTGCTTAATAAAGCAGCTTTTTTTATTCCTATAATAAAGTAACAAATACCTTCAGTTTAATCCTTCTAATATAAAAGGGAATAGACCCAGAGAAATCACTTATACAAAACAAAAGGCAACCTTGCCATCACCTTCCCTGAAGGTTTTTTTAACTCCTTCATCTGTTTAAATATAGGGAAATAAGCTCCTAATTTCTTTTCTATCACACTGGACTGAATATCCCCTTTGACACTCTGCAGGATCTTTTCATAAGGTTCTTCAGCCGCAGGAAACTCTTTTAGAGAATATTTCGACAAATCTGCCAAACGAGCTGCTGCATCAATAGCAGCAGGCATACCACCGATGCTATCTGCCAATCCTAATCGTACTGCATCAGCTCCACTCCACACACGACCTTGTGCAATAGAATCAACCGTAACTTCGGATAACATTCTTCCTTTACTTACCCTGTCTTTAAAAGTTTCATAAATGCGATCTACGTTATTTTGCATCATTTTCTTTTCAGCAGCAGTCATCGGTCTTACTGCACTTCCCATATCTGCATATTCCGCCGTCTTCACTCCATCAAAAGTAACACCCAATTTATTTTTAAAAAAATGGGTTAAATCCGGTACAATTCCAAAAACACCAATAGAGCCGGTCAATGTATTGGCTTCTGTAAAAATTTCATTGGCTGCACAAGAAATATAATATCCACCAGAAGCTGCATAATCTCCCATAGAAACCACCACCGGTTTTATTTGCTTTGTAAGCATCAATGCCCTCCAGATTTTGTCCGATGCTAAAGCACTCCCTCCGGGAGAATTCACTCTGAAAACAACAGCTTTTATGCTACTATCCTCTCTGATCTTTTTAAATAATTTCACATACTTTCTTCCCACAATCTGAGGTTTCGCGCTTTTGCTGCCGTTATTAATAATATTGCCTTGTGCATACAATATGGCTATTTTTTTGCGATGTTGCTTTTTCAAATGCTGATTGGCACTATAATCAGACCAAGAAATAAAATCTATATCTTCCTTTCCGGACAATCCCATTTTTTTCTTCATCACATCTTTGACCTCATCCGGATATTCTAATCCATCAACAAGACCATAATCCAATGCATCCTTGGCAGATTGTACCAACCCCTGATTTGCATATTTAAATAAAATTGCTGTATCCAGATGACGTTGTTCGGAAATACCGGATAAGAAATGGCCATAAAGGCTATTGAGATAAGCTTTTGTTTGTAATTTATTAGCTTCTGTCATGTGAGTGGTACGAAATGGCTCTGTAGCACTCTTAAACTTTCCATCATAAAATACATTGGCTTGGATTCCTAATTTATCCATGGCTCCTTTAAAGAAAATAGTGGTCATGGAAAATCCACTAAAATCCAAAGCTCCTACAGGATTCAAAAAAACTTTATCTGCTACTGAAGCAATATAATAGTCCTTCTGAGTTATCACATCTCCATAAGCAATAATAAACTTCCCTGATTTTTTAAAATCTAATAAGGCACGTCTCAATTCTTCATTCGTAGCATATAGATTACTATTTCCATTCAGTTTTAAATAGATACCTTTAATTTCAGAATCCTTTTCTGCCTTTTTTATCCCTCGAATTAAATCGTGTAGCCCCTGTATTTTAAAATTATTCTGCTTCAAAATAGCATTCACAGGATCTAAATAAGATTGTTCTCGTATCGGAGCTTTAAGCGAAATCTCCAGTACAGCCTCATCATAAGAGACCGTTCTTTCTGTATTGCTCATTATTCCTCCCAACAAACCGGCAAAGAAGAAAAAGATCAATATACAAAAAACTACCATTGCCAATAAACAGGCAAAAAATATCTTAAAAAAGCGCTTCATTTGTAATTATTTTTTTCCAAAAATACGTAATCTTCCTATTTTTGCAATCCTCATAGATTATGGCTACTGCATATTTACTTTTAGGAACCAACTTGGGCTGTCGTTCTGACTATTTAAAAAGTGCTCGAAATGATATTCAAGAAGAAGTAGGTCTTCTTTCGCAGATTTCTTCTATATACGAAACAGAAGCCTGGGGAAAAAAAGACCAAGCAGACTATTTAAATCAAGTACTTATTGTACAAACCACTCTTCCTCCCTTGCAATTGTTAGAGACTACCTCTCAAATAGAAAACCGACTGGGAAGAGAACGAAGGGAAACCTGGGGCCCTCGAACGATTGACATCGACCTTCTTTTTTACGATGAGAAAGTGCTCGCTTCAGAACGCTTAACACTTCCTCATCCTCACATTCCCAACCGTCGTTTTGTATTAACCCCCTTAAACGAAATCGCCCCTGAACTCATCCATCCAAAGTTGAATAAAAGTATTCATGATTTATTAAAAGCCTGTCAAGATCCCCTCTGGGTTAAAAAATATGAAGAAATTCCATTCCCTTAAATAGTAAAGCCATTCGGCAACATCACATCTTTTTTAATCACGACAATTCCGTCTCTCACGGTATAAAGATCTTCATCTGTATCTTCCAGATGCCTTCCTCCATTAATTCGAACATCATTTCCAATCCTAACGTTTCTATCTACTATCGCATTATTAATATAACACCGCTCACCAATACCAATTGCCGGGATACCCTGATTTTCCAGATTTTTCAATTCACTTAAATCCTCATACATATTGCTACCCATAATATAGCTATTGGTAATTGTCGTTCCCCTGCCGATACGGGTTCGGATACCAACGACAGTATGTTCCAGCCTGCTAGCAAGGATAATACAACCATCGGCAACGCTGGCTTGTTCTAATGTCGTTCCTAATATTTTTGTTGGAGGAAGCATTCTGGCTCTGGAATAGATAACTGCATAGGGATTAAACAGATTAAAATGGGGAATAGGTTCGGTAATATTCAGATTCGCTTCAAAAAAAGCACTCACGGTTCCAATGTCAGTCCAATAACCTTCATATTGATAACTTGCTACTTTATATTTTTCTATTGATTTGGGAATGATTTCTTTCCCAAAATCAGTAGCCTCTTCTTCTGAAGATAAAATATCATAGAGGAAATTTTTATTAAAAATATAAATCCCCATTGAGGCAAGATACTTTCGACCCTGAGCCTGCATATCTTCACTCACACTAGACTCCCACTGATCTAAAACAGAAGCCTCCGGTTTCTCCACAAAGGCATCAATACATCCGTTTTCATTGGTTTTTAATATCCCAAATCCGGGAGCATCCCTTTCGTTGACCGGAGTAGTAGCAATAGAAACTTCTGCCTCTTTCTCAATATGTTGATGCAGCATTTTATTAAAATTCATACTATACAACTGATCTCCCGAAAGGATAAGAATATAGTCATATTGATGCCCCACAAAATGATGTAAACATTTTCTTACCGCATCTGCTGTACCTTGAAACCAATTTTTATTTTTGGGGGTTTGTTCTGCTGCCAGAATATCAACAAATCCTTTGCTAAAATGGTCAAAATGATAGGTATTCTTGATATGCCGATTTAACGAAGCCGAATTAAATTGCGTTAAGACAAATATTCTTTGAATATCCGAATTAAGACAGTTAGAAATAGGGATATCTACTAACCTATATTTACCGGCAACCGGCACTGCAGGTTTAGAGCGGTGATGCGTAAGGGGATACAGCCTTGATCCTTGCCCCCCTCCAAGAATCAGAGCCAATACTTTAGGTTTCTTCATATCTTTTGATTTTTTCTTAAAGATATGATTTTTTTTACACATTCAGTGATGTAGATATCCCTATATTTACTATTCCTTATAAAGAGTAATGTATTTTTCTACCACTTGCTGCCAGGAATAGTCCAATTTCATCATCCTTTTACGCAAAGCAATAAGTTTTTGTGGACTGGTAAATATTTTCAATCCTCTCTTTATTGCTCGACTGATATCCCATGGTTCTACCCATAGGAAACGGATTCCATAGCCCCCTTTATCTCCAAAATCGACCACACTATCTTTTAAGCCACCTACCGAAGAGACGATCGGAATGGTTCCATATCGAACGGCATAAAGCTGATTCAGACCACAAGGTTCTACTCTGGAAGGCATCAATAAAAAGTCGCTACCTGCATAAATCTGATGAGACAACTCTTCATTATAACCCAGGTAAAAATTATAATTCTTAGGATATTTTTCCTTCAATTGTTTAAGTTGCCATTCAATATGGGGATCTCCACTTCCCAAAACCAAAAAATTAAAAGCTTCATCCGTCTCTTTGGTCACCTGTTCAATCACATCCGGCAATAAATCTACTCCTTTATCTTTGACAGCTCTACCAATAAAAGAGACCAAGGGCTTTTTAGGATCAAAATTAAAACGTTCGCAAAGCGCTGTTTTATTCGCTTTCTTCCCCGAGGTAATATTTCGCAAATTATAATTCTTTTCAATCATCTTATCCGTATTCGGATTCCAAACATCCGGATCTATACCATTTAAGATACCGACACATTTTCCTGCTTCATATTGAAATAAATCCTCTAATCCATTGGCATTTCGTTTTATTTCTTCCAAATATCCGGGAGAGACTGTTGTTACTTTCCAGGCACATCTAACAGCTGCTGCCATGGAATTAATATTGTCATCCCAATCTAATAATCCCGACTTCCAGGTATCAAAAGCTGGAATCCAGGAAAATTTATCCCAGCCCATCCAGCCTTGATATTGTGCATTGTGAATGGTAAACACAGAAGGAATACCTTTAAGACGTTGATAAGAAAAACATTGTGTCATCATAAAAGGGATTAATCCGCTGTGGTGGTCATGACAATGGACAACATGGGGAAGATCTTCCCAGCTGTTTACCCAATTCAACACCGCAATCTGGAAAGCCGTAAAACG
The DNA here is from genome assembly GCA_964647485.1 of uncultured Chitinophagaceae bacterium. Taxonomy (GTDB): domain Bacteria; phylum Bacteroidota; class Bacteroidia; order Chitinophagales; family Chitinophagaceae; genus FW021-bin31. The sequence continues at coordinate 17,560 of CAZYHV010000001.1, forward strand.
TTCCTGATCGTCGAAATATCCATATAAGTTTTCCCGATCCAATAAACCGGGGATGTCAATCAAGTAGAGATCAAAGCCCAATTTATTTTCTTTTTCTTTGAAGACATTAAAATGTCGCCAATAATTACCAATCCAGACCCCTCCTTCATGAACAATTTCAAAGTTATTTTTTTTTCTAAATTTTGTTATATAAGCAGGCATCACCACTTTAGCAATATGTCCGGCTTTATTTTGATATTTGGGTAAGGCGCCTACAACGTCGGCAAGACCGCCTACTTTTGCTACAGGGTAGCATTCTGCACTAATATGTAATATTTCCATGATCTCTTGTTTTTATGGTTAAAGTAAAATTACATATTTTTATTATAAAAAAAGGCAACGAAGAGAATCGTTGCCTTTTTTTTTATTTTAAACAAGTTACGGTCTTATCATCTGGAGCAATTGGCTGTCCATGTTTGATCATCTTTAGAATATAATATCTTCAAATCAGATTCATCAATTTTCACTACTTGCAAACCTTCCTTAAAGTCTACATTAATGATACCATGATCTCCATTTTCTTTAAACTTAACCCCGGTAAGCGCGGGGATACCACTTTTATTAAACTTAAAATTATAGTTATCCCCTACCTTGACCACCGTCACAGAACTACTATCCGATGAAATATTACTGTCATCATCTTTAAAACCAACACTTCCATGATATGTTCCAACGAATAAATCATTATCTGCCGGATCATCGTCCTTACTACAAGAGGCCATCACAAAAACTAAACTAAGGATTCCTAGTACTTTTAATACGTTTTTCATAATCATTCATATTTAAATCTCAGACTAAAATCAGTCTTTCCTATAAATTACAAAAACCGTGCAAACAATTGTAGAGTTCTTTCATTCTCACCATTGTCTAACCAATAACACGCCCCCATAGGCAGCCAGAAGTCCAAGAATAACACTCATCATAATATAAAAAAATGCGATACCAATACGTCCTTCATTCAAGAGGCTGACATTATCAAAAGCAAAAGAGGAAAAAGTAGTAAACCCACCACAAAATCCGGTAGCCAGCAACAGACGCAATTCCGGAGATAAAATATTTCCCTTATCAAAAAGGGCATATATCATTCCAATAAGGAAACTTCCCACAATATTCACTACAAACGTAGGCCAGGGGAAAGGAGTCGTGACAGATTTAGAAATAAGCCATTGTATTAAATATCTCATCACACTGCCTGCGAATCCTCCTGCTCCAACAAAAAGGATAGCTTTAATCATTGTTTTTGTTTTGCGTTATTCATTTTCGAGCAGGAGTCATCAGTCTATTGCAGACAATTTATACCAAAGAAGATGGTCAAGGGTGAACTCCATCACCGGCAGCAAAGTTACTTTTTTTGTTTTAGATAAAAGAGAACAAAGAATTCTTATTTTTGCAGCAAAATAGACCGAATGATGCACATTGATTATTCAGCAGAAGAATTAAATATATTACAAAAAATAGGTAATGCCGCCCATGATATCGGACAGGAAGCACGATTAATAGGTGGATTTGTTAGAGATAAAATCATCGGTCGATCTACTACTGACATGGATATTGTCTGCCCGGGAGATGGTATCCAATTAGCAGAAACAGTAGCACAACTCTTTACGCCCCCTCCCAAAGTACATCTTTTCAAAAATTTTGGTACAGCTCAAATTAAGTGGAAAGACCTAGAAATTGAATTTGTAGGCGCCCGTAAGGAAAGTTATCGTTATGATTCTCGTAAACCAACTGTAAAACCGGGGAGTATAGAAGAAGACCAAAGACGAAGAGATTTTACGATCAATTCCCTCTCAATTAGCCTCCATCCGGATAATTTCGGTCAGCTAGTTGACCCTTTTAATGGCATTAAAGATCTAGAAAATAAAATTATAAGAACCCCTTTAGATCCGAAACAAACTTTTAGTGATGATCCTTTACGAATGATGCGCGCCATCCGATTCGCCTGCCAACTGCAGTTTTCAATAGAAGAAAACACCGTGAAAGGAATTAAAGAAAATAAAGATCGAATTCGGATTGTTTCCAAAGAACGGATTACAGAAGAACTTAATAAGATTATCCTTAGTCCCAAACCTTCTATCGGATTTGAATTATTGTTCCAAACCGGCATCTTAAAGATTATCTTTCCTGCCTTAGTTCGACTTCAAGGTGTAGAAGTACGAGAAGGGAAAGGACATAAAGATAATTTTTATCATACTATACAGGTTCTTGACAATATCAGTCTTAACACCTCAGATTTATGGCTGCGTTGGGCGGCGATTCTTCATGATATTGCCAAACCGGCGACTAAACGTTTCGAGCCAAATCATGGATGGACTTTTCATGGTCATGAGGTAGTGGGTAGCAGAATGGTTCCAAAGATATTCAAAAAAATGAAACTGCCAATGAATGAGAAGATGCGGTTTGTAAAGAAAATGGTCGCTTTGCATCTTCGACCTATTAGCCTGACAAAAGATAACATTACAGATTCTGCCCTTCGCCGTCTTTTATTCGATGCCGGAGATGATTTAGAATCCCTAATGATGCTTTGTAATGCAGATATCACATCAAAAAACAAGAGGAAAGTCCGTCAATTTAAGGAAAATTTTGAACTGGTTAAAAGTAAATTATCCGAAGTAGAAGAAAAAGACCGTATCCGCAACTGGCAGCCTCCTATTTCAGGGAAAGAGATTATGGACACTTTCGGTTTAAAACCCAGTAAAGCCGTTGGAGATATCAAAGCTGCCATACGAGAAGCCATCTTAGACGGGAAAATACCCAACAACAAAGAAGCCGCTTTTCAGTATATGTTGGATGTGGGCAGCGATATGGGATTCTCTCCATCTTCTAGACAATAACAATCCGATACAGCCAATCTATCCTTCCTTCCTATTTTCAATAGGACAAAAAATCCAATGGATAAGTGCATACCTCATCCGCCCCCGGCTTTCAGTCTAAATAATAACCCTTTTTTTGAATTCCGGTATACATAAAACATTTCATTAAAGGATAATCAAGAATAATTTTCAATAAAATTTAACTTATTGAGAATAATTTATTATCTTCGTCTTAACAAAAGCAACCTGTTAAGCCTAAAAGTTCTTATTACAGGATGCACTTACTCATTTATTTACTAAACAAAAAAATGTATGGATTTTTTAAACAATTTTGCAGACACCATAGCGACACATTTTCCCAATATTCTTGGAGCACTTATTATTCTCCTTATTGGGTGGTTAATCGCCAAAGGAATCAAAGCTATTATTATCAGACTGTTAGATCACACTTCTATAGATAAGAAGTTCTCAAGTGAAGCAAGTATCAGTAAAGGGATAGGAAACATCGTCTATTACCTTCTCATGATTATTGTTTTCATGATTGTACTTGAGAACCTTGGCATCAGTTCGGTTCTATCTCCTTTAGAAGTAATGGTCTCGCAATTCCTCGCATTTATTCCTCATTTGGTAGCCGCTCTCCTGATAGGATTTATAGGCTTCCTTTTGGCTAGATTTGTATCCAACTTGATTGGTTTTGGAGGAAACTTTCTGGATAAAATTGTTTCTAAAACCGGATTTAAGGATACCGACCAGATTATAAAGGTGGTAAAGAATATTGTATTCATCATCATCTTTATTCCTTTATTAATTCAGGCCATTAATGCACTTCAATTATCATCTATTTCTGATCCGCTTAATGCGATTCTCAGTGGTTTCATAGGAATTATCGGTAATATTATCGTAGCGGCTGTTATTCTCATGATTTTCATCTGGGGAGGGAAATATCTTACAAAATTCCTTGCTAGTCTATTCCAAAGCCTAAAATTGGATGAGATGGCAGAAAAATTAAGCTTAAAGAATATGATTGGTGACCAATCCTTTTCAAAACTTATCGCTAATATTCTTTATTTCTTCATCATTTTCTTTGGTGTGATTACCGCGGTAGAAATTCTACAATTGCAAGAATTAACAGATATTCTTTATGAGATACTGGCTATTACAGGATCGATTGCTTTCGGATTAGTTATTTTGGTTATTGGGAATTTTATCTCTGTGCTTATATACAACAGCATGGTTCGTTCCGATTCCAATAAATTCATTGCTTCGATCGTACGTTATGCCTCTCTTGTTATTTTCCTTGGCATGGCACTGAGAGCCATGGGATTTGCCAACGAAATTGTAGAATGGGCATTCGGATTAACCTTTGGTGCTGTTGCTGTTGCTGTTGCTTTAAGCTACGGCTTAGGAGGAAGAGAAGCAGCCGGAGAACATTTCAAGGATATCGTTAAAAAACTTAGAGGAAAAAATAAAGACAACGAGTTTTAATTTAGCACACTTTGTTTTCTTAAGAAGCCGACAGAAATTAACTGTCGGCTTCTTTTTTTATTCCCCAGAAAAACTATCTTTGCCAAAAATTGCAAAATGACATACCGGGCAGGCTTTGTAAATATTTTTGGTAAACCCAACGCTGGAAAAAGCACATTACTCAATGCACTAACCGGAGAGAAACTGGCGATTACCTCCCCTAAAGTACAAACTACCCGACATCGTATTCTCGGCATTCTTACCCAGCCGGGAAAATATCAAATTGTTTTCTCTGATACCCCCGGCATTATTTCTCCTAGATATAAATTACAGGAAAACATGATGGGAGCCGTACAATCGGCTATGGAAGATGCTGATATTGCCCTTTTCATTATGGATGCTACGGATGATGTCAAAAAGATAAAAGCAACCTTTGATCAGCTCCCCCTGAAGATGCCCGGGATACTCGTCATCAATAAAAAAGATCTCATTCCGAAGAATAAACTAGAAGAAATTAAAGCGGCTTTCCCGGAAAATAGTTGGATAGAGAAAGTAGGAGTAAGCGCGTTACAAAAACAAGGATTGGAAACACTTCTGAAAGTCATCACCGACCACCTACCGGAAAATCCACCTTTCTACCCGGAAGATACCCTAACCGATCGCCCTGTTAAGTTTTTTATTTCTGAATTAATTAGAGAAAAACTCTATACCCTCTTCAGAGATGAGATTCCTTATCAAACGACAGCCATTATTCGTCAATTTGAAGAAAAAAAGACACTGACTAAAATATCTGCAGACATCGTAGTAGAACGAGAGAGTCAAAAGGGAATCATTCTTGGAAAAGGAGGAAAAAGTATTAAGCAAATAGGACAACTCGCCCGAAAAGACATTGAAACCTTTCTGGAGAGGAAAGTATTCCTGGAATTGCATGTTAAAGTGAGAAATAAGTGGCGGAACAAAGGACATTTTTTAAAAGAATACGGATACCATTAATTTATAAAATATTATGTCAGGATTTACAGTTGCAATCGTAGGAAGACCCAATGTGGGGAAATCTACTCTATTTAACAGACTTATTGAACAACGAAAGGCCATTGTAGATGATATTAGCGGAGTGACCAGAGATCGTCAATATGGAACTTCCGACTGGAACGGTAAAGACTTTAATGTCATCGATACGGGAGGTTTTGTTTCCCACTCTGATGACATCTTCGAAAGAGAAATCAGAAAACAGGTACAATTGGCCATGGAAGAAGCTCATCTCATCATCTTCGTCTGCGACGTCACCACCGGTATCACCAGCCTGGATGAAGATATGGCAAATATTCTCAGAAGGTCAACTAAACCCATTTTATTGGTCGTCAATAAAGTAGACAATCATCAACGACAAATCGAAGCTACCGAATTTTATGCTTTAGGATTTGAAAACATCCTTTTTTTATCTTCTATCACCGGCACCGGAAGTGGAGAATTACTTGATAAGTTAGTCACTTATATCCCCAACCAAAAGGAAAATGAGGAGGAAGAGAAAAAAGAAACAGAACGTCCTCGTCTGGCTATTATAGGACAACCTAATGTAGGAAAATCTTCCTTGTTAAATCTACTCATTGGAGAAGAAAGAAATATCATTTCGGATATTCCGGGAACTACTCGCGATACCGTACATTCTCATTATAATCTATATAACAAAGACTTTACACTCATAGATACTGCAGGGATTCGACGTAAAAATAAAGTACATGAAAATTTAGAGTTTTATTCTGTTATTCGTGCCATTAAAGCCATAGACGAAGCAGATGTTTGTTTGCTTCTTTTAGATGCCGAAAAAGGTATTACAGCACAGGATCTAAATATCTTCAATACAGCAACCAAGAAAGGAAAAGGTGTCGTTATTTTGATCAACAAATGGGATCTTTTGGATAAAGAAACCTCCACTGCAAAGAAATATAAAGAAGATCTGAAGAGACGACTCTCCCCCTTTGTAGACGTTCCCATCATCTTTACTTCCGTCATAGAAAAGCAGCGTATTTTTAAAGCACTAGAAACTGCCCTTTCGGTTTATGACAACAGGAAAAGGAGAATTCCCTCTTCAAAATTGAATGAGGTCATGCTCCAAGCGATTCAGCTCCATCAGCCTCCAATGGTAAGAGGATATAATGTGAGTATTAAATATGTAACACAGCTTCCTACACATACCCCCACTTTTGCTTTTTTTTGTAACCATCCTAAAGATATCAAACCTCCTTATAAACAATATCTGGAAAACCAATTAAGAAAGAATTTTAAATTAAGTGGCGTCCCTATTCGGCTATTCTTTAGAAAAAAATAAGCTTTAGACTAAAAAAAATCAAACTATGAAAAAGTACATGCCATGGATTCTATGCTTCTTTTTCCTCCTGAGTATCAAACAACAAAGTCAGGCACAAAACACGCAACAGTTGCAAGAAAAGATCTCCGGGGTAGCTTCCGAAGGGCAAAATACTATTGGCGTAGCTATTTCAAATAAATCAGGAACAACACCGGTATATTTTAACAAGAAAAGACATTTTGTTATGCAAAGTGTCTTTAAGTTACCCATTGCCCTATATGCCCTTCATCAAGTAGATCAAGGACATCTATCATTAGATCAGAAAATACAAATCACGAAAGAGAAATTATTACCCAACACCTGGAGTCCAATCAGAAAAGCCTATCCAAGCGGAACAACAATGTCCTTAAAAAGGTTGATTCAATATACTGTTGCCCAAAGTGATAATAATGGATGTGATATACTTTTGGATTTAATTGGAGGCCCCCGTAAAGTAGAAAAATATCTTCATCATCTTGGCATTAAAGGAATATCGATAAAAGTAAATGAAGCAACAATGCATACAGATGAAAAAGCACAATATAAAAATTGGATTACCCCGGAAGCCAGCAATAAAATGCTCAGAATCTTTTATTTTAACGACAACCATTTACTAAGTTCAAAATCTTACGATTTTATTTGGGGCGTATTAAAAGGAACCAAAACAGGAACTGAAAAATTGAAAGGAGCGCTTCCCCAAAATACGATAGTGGCTCATAAAACAGGACATTCCGGAAAAAATCAGAAAGGGATAACCGCTGCTGAAAATGACATTGGTGTTATCTTCTTGCCAAACGGTCATCCTCTCTTTGTCAGTGTCTATATTACCCAATCTAAAGAAAATCTTTCTAGCGATGAAAAAACCATTGCCCAAATTGCAAAAACAGCATGGGATTTTTATCAATCTGGTCCTCAAACATCTAATGACCATCACTAAATTTCGAGAAAAGGCTATTCCCCTACTTATTTCAAATCAGCAGATCGCCCAATTGTTTCACCCCTAGTTTTTTTGTTGCAATAAAGCCCTCTCCATGGGCAGTTCCTATTCTTTTTCCCATCAATTGCGAACGAGACATTAGACTTTCAAAAAACGCAGGTGTGGAAATATAGGTCTGGTTATCTTCCTTCTGATTTGCCATAAATTGGGTCTTAAAAGCACGAATGGCTTCCTTTTTTCTCTCAATAACCGAACTTATATCTACAATAAAATCAGGTTCTAAATAAGTATCCTGTATATAATGAAAGACTTGTTTCGGACGCCATGCCTCCTGTTGACGTCCCGCTTCTTCCGTTTCTATTTTCTTTAATCCGGCTAAAAAACAACTATCATAAATTAATTGAGAGGCTCTACCATGATCCGGATGGCGGTCTTGTGGCGCATTTGCTAATACGATATCAGGACGATATTTTCGAATGGCTCGAATAAGAACAAGCTGAGTCGATTTATCATTTTTGAAGAACCCATCAGATAATTCCAGATTTTCTCTCACATCTACTCCCATAATTTGGGAGGCTGCTTTTGCTTCTTCTTTTCGTGTTTCCGGTGTCCCTCTTGTCCCCATTTCTCCTCTTGTCAGATCAACAATTCCTGTTTTCCAACCCAATTCAGATTGAACCATCAGGGTTCCACTACAACCTAATTCAATATCATCCGGATGCGCTGCCATAGCTAACACATCCAACTTAATATTTTCCATCTATTATTTTTGTTTTAAGAAACCACAAAGGTACAAACAATGTAGAAAAATGCCGTTAATTGAATCTATTCGGATGACGGTAGGCGTCATAATAAAAAGGGTTATGCTCTATCTCTTCAACAAAAGCTTCAATATCCTGATTTTTCCTTTTATCATAGGGGGTCTTCAAATTACTTCCAAAAAAGAAAGCTACCGTTTGCCATAGGCGGGCAGAAAACCCACCTCTCAATTGTTTTATCAGGTTATAACAATTGTGTCCGGTCTCTCTATATACCAACTTTATCAATACTTTCCCCTGATACACAGAAAGGTCTTTAATCTTTGGACCAAACGACGTTTTTAACTCTTCCTCTTTAAGCTTTAAATATTCCTTCTTTTCTCGTTTAGAATCCAGCGTCTTTAAATGCTTATCTACATCCTGTACTACTCCTGCCACAATACGTGCATAGGGATAAGTTACATAAACTGCATTTCGGAGTCGATTGTACTTTTTTGCTGCCTTTCTGTATTTCCGAAGTGCGCGCGCAGTTACTTTTATTGTAGGAAGGACTTTTAAGGGTAGTGTATCTCGACCTTCCACATGAGAATAAAGAAAAGAACCTTGTTCAATAGAATCAACCTGACCATCACTGTTTAAATAGAAAACTAAACAGAGTAATCCAATTCCAATAATCTTCAACAATTGTTTCATACAATCATCCTCCCTGCATAAAAAGGAATTATTACTCCCGTAAAATTATAATTATTTTATCATAATCAATAATTAATCTTGTGCCAATGGATATCCTTTATCAATCCAATCGACCTTTAAATTGTGATTTAAATTAAGCAGTCTGGGCTTTTTGAATCCCAGATCTTGTAAAAGGGAGAAGGCAGGACCTGCATTAGGACATTTGCTAAAAGGGCAACAACCACAATACACCACCACTTCTTTATCTTTTGGAATATCCTTCAGGTAAGCTTTTAATTTCTTCTTATTTTTATCATATTCTACCGGTCCAATTTCTTTTGCACCTTTTATCACGCCCGCAGGACCAACATCAATAAGTACCGGTTGTTCTTCTTTCGGCAATTCTAATTCCGATGCCAGATCCGCAGGTGCTTTCAATTGGGCTGTTGTCCACGGATGACTTTTCTCTTGCCCTTGACTATTGAAACTAACAAACAGTCCGAACAAAACAACCATCAGAAACAAAATACCTTTCTTCATCTCTACTCCTTTTTTATAGGAATTCTCTTCCTCTTTAATTTTTTGAAGGCTACACGAATACTCATTAAGAAACCAATAATCATTACAAAAGTTCCAAACCAGAGTAAATTCACAAATGGGAATACGTAAGCCTTCATAACTATATAATCATTAACGATGCCCGATTGTTTAACCTCTACCCTAATTTTCTTCTGTTTGGGAAGAATTCTTGTAAATTTAATATACAGTTCTTGATTATGAACCGTATCCGGGACGTTATACTGGTAGGAGGAATCTCTTAAATAATAAATCGGCATTGCCTCATACGTCTTGTCATGCTTGCTGTAAACCTTAAAGTCAGCACCTACTGCAAGATCTCCCGGTTTAGGATCATAATTAGGCGACTTTGGTTTGGGAACCATATCCTCTAAAATCATGTATCCTGTAGAGAAAAATACCGTATCTCCTTTTGCAATATCGTAAGACTTATACTCGGCGGTATCTTTCATTTTAGAGGGATCAAAAACGGAGGTGACATATGTGAATATATCATGATTCCAATACCTTTTTGAATCAGGATTGGCAATTAACCCTTCTTGTCCCCTGGGATTAACAAAGGCATCCGGATAAAGTCGGAAAGACTGTAGCGTATCACCATGATCATCCTTTTGAAGGTATTGTACCTTATAATAAGTCTTAGGATCACCACTCGATGTAGAATCACCAAGATAGGTAACGGTAAAATTCCCCATATCCATTGCCATATTTCTTGGCAAATAAACATTCTCTTCCGGCGTTTTAGCCTCAGCACTTCCCTGAGGGAAATAGTCATTCCCAATCAATCCCATCGTATCATGAGAAATAGCTACCTGCTTAGAGGTGGAAATCACAATGCCCAACAACATCAAACCAAAACCAAAATGAGCAACGGAAGCTCCGGCATTCTTCATCTTCCCATTTAAAACCGTATAGATATAAGAAATATTAGCAACCACCCCAAATACAGCTGCATAAATCAAAAGATCAATAGCGATAAGAAAACCGATACCATGATCCATATAATTGATTTTCCCAACAAAAACAATCAAGGATCCAATAATAAGGGAAACAATAATAGGAACCATTAATTTCCTCCAGGTCTTCTTGTTGTTATTCTTGTGGTATTTAAGATACTGAACAAAAGCAGTTCCTAAAGCAACCAGAACACCAATAAATACCATCACCTTATTATAATGGAATTTCCGTTCTACCGGAGGAGCTATATTCAAATTAAAAACCTTATTCCAAACAGGTATAGAGGTGCTGAAGGTAATATAAATAGCCCCCAACAATAAGACTAAAGCACCAATAAACATCCAAAACTCTCTGGTATTCATGGCTTCTTCTGTCTTCACAGTAGGAATTTCTTTGTATCGAACAAAAAATAACACGAATGCTCCAATGAGGAAGAAAAACAGATAAACCAATAATTGCCCGGTCATTCCTAAGCCGGTAAAGGCATGTACGGATGTATCTCCCAAAATGCCACTCCTGGTCAGGAAAGTAGAATAAAGTACCAAACAAAAAGCTAATAAAAAGAGGAAAAATGTTGTTTTTAACGACCGTTTTGTACTTTTATACACCAACAGCGTATGGAAACCTCCAACCATCACCAGCCAGGGAACAAAAGATGCATTTTCTACCGGATCCCAAGCCCAGAATCCTCCAAAAGACAATGTCTCATAAGCCCAAGCTCCTCCCATCAAAATACCTGTACCTAATACTACGGAAGAAAACAAAGCCCATGGTAATACCGGCTTAATCCATCCTTTATAATCCCGTTTCCATAATCCTGCTATCGCATAAGAAAATGGAATAAGCGTGGATGCAAAGCCACAGAACAAAACTGGAGGATGAATAGTCATCCAATAATTTTGTAATAACGGATTCAATCCCTGTCCGTCCTGAATAAAATTTAAATAATTTGGTCTGCTAAAAATGGGCAAACCCGGACTTTCCTGACGGAAAAGAATAAAAGGATCACTTCCCACCTTTGTTCCAAGAATATAAACCCCAAGCAACATACTGCCAATAAAGACCTGCGTCAATGACACCGTCGCCATCACACGACTTTCCCACTTCCCCGCTGTCCTCATCAGGATAAACCCAAGGATACTATTCCACATACTCCACAAGAGAAAGCTTCCCTCCTGTCCATTCCAGATAGCCGCTACCAAATATTGTTTAGGAGAATGAATACTGGAATATTTCCATACATAAGAATATTCAAAATAATGATTATAAAGAATATAAAAGAGGGTAACTAAGACCCCCAAAACAGAAATAACCTGTATTGTAAAAGCGCTTCTTCCTAAACGTTTCCAATACCCTTCCTGAATAGGATCCTTTGACCGGGCGGCAGAAAAAAAGGCAATAAGTGCCACTAAAGAACCAACAAATGACAAGATGACAAAAAGATGTCCTAACTTCCCCGGAAGAAGATGTTCTCCAATATACTGTATATCCATTGCTTACTATATTACAGGCTAGCCTGTGCTTCTACTTGGTTATTCAAATCGGCCCCGTCAGGAGTATATTTTGAGGGACATTTCATTAAGATATGCGAACAATCAAAAGTTCCATCATCTCCCATGCTACCGGTCAGTACAATCTGTTCTGACTTTTCAAAATCTCGTGGTTTCGCACCTTTATAAACCACCTTATTAATCTTTCCTTTTTTATCTTTCAGATAAAAACTAAAATAGTTGGCATCTTTTTGAGGATCATAGGTCATGGGTTTTTGTTCATCTAAAACACCAATAACGTGGAATTCTTCTCCTTGTTTTGCAGTTGCTGTAGCAAAGGTTTCATAGGTGCTAAAATCTCCGACAACACTAAAGATTATGGCAACTGCAACTGCTATCACTACGAGCAAAATAATGTTAGAACGCTTCATTGGAACAGGTTATTTTATTCGTGGCACAAAGTTAAGGTAAAAAAGGTATAGCGAGGTCTTATTTTTGTTAAAAAAAGGAATTCTCTTCTTTCGGGTTAGAATTTTTATCAGAAATAAAAGAGAAGAAAATAATCGACCTTCTAATTTTTTTTATCTTCAAAAAGAAACCTACTTTTGCCGCGGAAACAAGAAAGGATCACTTTCCTTTTGTTTCTCCTCGGGGTGCCTCATCAGGCTGAGATTCAAACCCGTTGAACCTGGACCGGGTAATGCCGGTTAGGAAAGGTAAGCGCTCCGACTGCAATCCTAGGCAGTTACTGGCAGCCGGAAAGATTTCACTTACCTGTTTTTGTTTTATGAAAGAGTAAAATCGGTAGCCTGTTGCCCCATTTTGCTCAAATTTTGTTAATCGTCAAAAACAGTTATCATGCTGCAAAAAAATCTTTTATTTTCGTTCTTTTTATTGTGTACCGTATTTAGCGTAAACCGTGCAGTCGGTCAATTTTCTATTTCCGGGAAAGTCGTCGATTCTTCATCGGGTCAAAGTCTGTCCGCTGCCGGTGTTTCCATCAATGGAACTACCCAATCAGGGAGCTATACAAATGAAGAGGGATCCTTCCAAATCAATGATCTCCCCAAAGGGAATTACATCCTCACCGTCACCTATTTAGGATATCAATCGTTAAAGAAAAAAATCTATTTAAACCAAGATAAATCTCTTCATCTTTCTTTAAAACACATAGGCTTATTTATCGATCCCATAGAAGTGAAAAGCACACGTGCCGGAGAAAAAGATCCTTTTACCAAAACCAATATCTCGAGTGAAGAACTATCCAAAAATAATTTGGGACAAGACCTCCCTTATTTATTAAAAAACCAACCTTCTCTTCTAACCACATCCGATGCCGGAGCCGGAGTGGGCTATACCAATCTATGGATTCGTGGGAGTGACGTAACCCGCATCAATGTTACCTTTAACGGGATACCGGTGAATGACGCTGAATCTCAAGGAGCCTTTTTTGTAGATATTCCGGACATCGCTTCTTCCGCCAATAGTATTCAGATTCAAAGAGGAGTCGGAACTTCCACCAATGGCGCCGGGGCCTTTGGTGCCACTATTAACCTTAGTACCAATACTTTTCATGCAGATCCTTATGGAAAAATCTCCACAACTTATGGTTCTTTTAATACAAAGAAAGCTACAGTAGAAGCCGGTACCGGATTGTTAAATGACCATTTTACCGTGGATGCAAGACTGTCGTATCTTTCTTCCGATGGTTTCATCGACAGAGCTTCCTCTAATCTAAAGTCCTTTTACCTTTCGACTGCCTATTTCAATAAAAAGACGGCTATCCGCTTTAATGTATTTTCAGGAAAAGAAAAAACCTATCAGGCTTGGAACGGAGTGCCGGAAGATAGCTTAAAAGCGGGAAACAGGACATTTAACGGTTTGGGACGCATGCCCAATGGAAAATATTATAAAAACCAAACCGACAATTATACGCAGACTTATTATCAGCTATTTTGGAATCAGGAAATCAATACCCACTGGGATTTCAATATCGCCGCCTTCCTGACCCGCGGAAAAGGATACTATGAAGAATATAAAATAGGACAAAGTTATGGTGACTACGGTCTTCCCAATCCTGTCATTCATCAGGACACTCTCAAATCGACCGACCTGATACGCGACCGCTGGTTAGATAACTATTACTACGGGACGGTTTTTTCTCTTAATTATCAAACCTCCGGCTTCAAAACCACTCTAGGAGGCGGCTGGAATAAATATGAAGGAAAACACTATGGAAATATTGTCTGGGCGAAATATGGGATAGACAAAGATCTTCAATATTATTTTAATGATGCTTTCAAAAAAGATTTTAATATTTACTGGAAAGGGAATAAAGAGCTCGCTGCAGGCCTCAATGCTTTCCTGGATCTTCAATATCAACATATCTCTTATCAAATCAATGGTTTTTCGGATCATCCCGACCTTCATCAAGATAATCAATATGACTTCTTCAATCCAAAAGCAGGATTAAATTATCAGCCGGATCGACACAATCATTTTTATATTTCCTACGCTATTGCACATAAATCTCCCAATCGGGACGATTATGAAGTGAATATTCAAAATACCCCCCAACCCGAGCAGCTTTCAGATTGGGAAGCAGGATATGATCGATCAGGAAGCTTTTATCATCTACATGCCAATCTGTATTATATGCAGTACAAAAACCAACTGGCACTGACCGGAGAAATCAATTATGAAGGGACTTACACCCGAACAAATGTTCCCAAAAGCTACCGGGCAGGGATAGAGATTAATGGCGATCTTACCTTTGCTCAAATATTTAAATTGAGTGCTCACGCAGCAATCAGCAAAAATAGGATACAGGATTATACTTCTTATGTTGATGATTATGATCATGGTGGGCAGAAAGAAATCCACTTGGGAAGCGTGCCTATTTCTTTTTCTCCCCAGGTCATTGCAGGAGGCACCTTATCTGTTCACCCTTTCAATCATTTTAATGCCGGTCTGACTACAAAATATGTGGGAAAAAGATACCTGGACAACACCGGAAGCGAAGACCGAATGTTGGATGATTATCTGATCAATGGGGTAACACTACATTACGCTTGGCAGCCTAAAGGTATCCAATCCGTAGATTTCCATCTAAAGATCAACAATCTTTTCGATGTAAAATATGTCACTAACGGATATACCTACGCTTCTTATCAAGGTGGAAAGATAGAAAGTTCCAATTCTTACTTTCCTCAAGCCGGAATTAATTTTTTGTTTGGAGTGGATATCAAATTCTAAGTTGAGTCGTTTATCAATATACAACCCATAAAAAAACAGGAACCTTCTCAAAAATAGGTTCCTGTTTTTTATTTTTGACGGAGTCAAGTCTTCAATGCAACATTCTTAAAAACCGACTTCAAAGCACAGATAAGGTCATGGGACGTCAGGGTTTCCTTCATTATAAAACACTATTTCACTTCCAATTCAAACATCTGCTGTCCCTGCAGATATCCTTTCAAAACATCTCCGATTTGTACAGCCCCCACTCCTTCCGGCGTTCCGGTATAAATAAGATCTCCGGTATTCAAAGTAAAAAAATGAGAAATATAAGCAATGATTTTAGGGATGGAAAAAATCATCTTTTTTGTATCCCCTTCTTGAACCTTTTCTCCGTTTTTGGATAACGAAAAACTTTTCCCCTTCCCTTTTTCCTCTTCTCTCAGGGATATAAAATTGCCGACCACTGCCGACTTATCAAAGGCTTTGGCTATCTCCCAGGGATGTCCTTTTTCTTTCAGCTTCCTCTGAATATCACGGGCTGTAAAATCAATCCCCAGACTTATTTCATGATAATATCTATTTGCAAATTTTTCCTTTATCCCCTTGCCATTCTTACTGATTTTTATCACTAATTCGCATTCATAATGTAACTCAGAAGTAAAACCGGGATAATAAAAATCTTCATTGGGAAGAAGCAAAGCCTTGTTAGGCTTCATAAAGAGAAGTGGATGATCCGGCACCTCATTCTGTAACTCTTTGGCATGCGCTACATAATTTCTACCTACACAAAATATCTTCATAGAACAAACAATTGTGGAGGTTACCGGGTTCGAACCGGTGACCTTTACGCTGCCAGCGTAACGCTCTAGCCAGCTGAGCTAAACCCCCATTTTCAATCCGTCGCAAAAATACTTAATTTTTAGAAAGGGCAAACCAATTTTTCTAAATATCTTTGTATGAATGAAGAAGATTTGGGAACAAATATTACGATTATTCTTCTTAAAGAAAAAAGATCCGGACGTTAAACTTACAACTAACGTAAAAACAATGAACTGGATGAACAGGATTGCTATCGTTACTTTCCTCGTTGTGATGACGATTATGATTATCCGTTTCATTAAAGGATGATCTCCCAGACAGAGACTTCATCTTTCCTTACTTTTGATTCTTTGGCTAAAAAATCAATCTGAATGTCTGAACACATAAAAGACCAATTTCTACAAAATATTAACCGATTACATCTTTTTCAACAGAAAGATAAGGTGCTTTTAGCAGTGAGCGGAGGCGCAGATTCAATGCTTCTTGCCCACCTATTCCTTCAAACGAACAAATCCTTTGGAATAGCACACTGCAATTTTCAACTTAGAGCACAAGAGGCAGATGAAGACGAAAAATTTGTTCGACAGTTTGCAGAAGACAATAAAATCCCTTTTCATATTATCCGATTTGATACCAAGCAACATGCCAGAAAAGAAAAGCTATCAATAGAAGAAGCAGCAAGAAACTTACGTTATCATTGGTTTGAATCCTTAAGACAACAGCATGGATATCAATATATCGCCACTGCCCATCATAAAAATGACAATGCAGAAACCCTCTTATTTAACCTCTTCCGAGGGACAGGCATTGCCGGTCTTCATGGGATATTGCCCAAGAGGAGATTTCTCATTAGACCCCTGCTCATTTTTACAAAAGAAGAGATTTATTCCTATATGAAGGAAAATAACCTTTCATACAAAGAAGATCAAACCAATAAGAATTCTGACTATACCCGCAACTATATTCGGAATGAAATCATCCCAAAGATTGAAAAAAGATTTCCACAACTCATCGCTACTATGGGAGATAATATTCAGCGCTTCTCAGAAGCAGAGGCCTTCTATCAAAAAGCCTTAAATGAAGAGGTTCATCACCTCATTCATCAAAAAGAAAATGAAATCATTATTCCCATTCGTAAATTACTAAACTCCTCCTCTATTTCCACACTTGCTTTCGAAATTTTTAAAGCCTATGGATTTAGATACAAACAAAGCCAGCAGATTCTTCAACTGGCAGAAAGCCCATCCGGAAAAGTTGTTTATTCCCATTCCCATCAATTACTAAAGGATAGAAAGTTATTTATCATCAGCCCCTTAAATAACAAGAGTAATTCTCATTTTGTCATAGACAAAGATCAAAAAGAGGTAGAAGCCCAAAATTTGGTTCTAAAAATAACAAGTAAGTCCTCTTCCTCCTATAGGCTAAAAGAGGATCAAAATATAGCCGCCCTAGATAAAGAAAAACTTGCTTTTCCATTGGTTTTGAGAAAATGGCGACAAGGCGATTACTTCTATCCGCTGGGCATGCGTAAAAAGAAAAAAATCAGTCGTTTTTTTATTGACCAAAAACTCTCTCTTCATCAAAAAGAAAAAATTTGGATTTTAACTTCAGGACAAAGAATTTTATGGATCGTAGGCATGCGGATAGATGATCGTTTTAAGATCACCAGCCAGACAAAAGAAGTGATGGAAATAAAGAAAATCACTTGATTTCTCTTACGAACCGCCCCCCGCCATCAGGAGACGAATAAAATGAGAGGTAATCCCCGGAATCACAATAATGGTATAAATAATTCCACAGATAGCTCCCCAAAAATGGGCATTATGATTAATATTTCCTCCTCCTCTTTTATCCATATATAAACAAAAAATCAAAAATAGCCCTCCAAAAATAAAAGCCGGTATTCCTATGGGAATCAAAAAGATATAAATCTTCGCCCAAGGAGCATATAAAATACTGGAGAACAACACCCCGGATACGGCACCGGAAGCCCCCAAAGCCCTGTATTCATAATTATCCTGATATTTTATATAGGTAGGAATATCTGCTGCAATCATAGAGAGTAGATACAATCCTATAAAAAAGCCTCTACCGGCATTTATCCTAAAGACATACTCTGCTATCCGACCAAAATAATATAAAGTAATCATATTAAAGATCAGATGCGCCCATCCTCCATGTACAAAACCGGAGGTCAAAAAGCGATAATATTGTTTCTTCTCTTTTATAACCGCAGGCCAGAATAATAATTTCTCCATTTCCCCTTCTTTATAAAAAGCAGTAAGAGAAATAAGCCCGGTAATCACTATAATAACAATGGTAACGTTCATAAAAGAGGACAAATGTAACTAAACATGATGATATGGTTGATGATTCAGGATAGAAAATGCACGATAAATTTGTTC
The DNA here is from genome assembly GCA_964647485.1 of uncultured Chitinophagaceae bacterium. Lineage (GTDB taxonomy): Bacteria > Bacteroidota > Bacteroidia > Chitinophagales > Chitinophagaceae > FW021-bin31. The sequence continues at coordinate 36,074 of CAZYHV010000001.1, forward strand.
TACCATAATGAGCCGAACCATTTGGTGAGGGAAAACAAGTGCAGATAAAGAAATCACCTTTTGAGATTTTTTCAAAATTTGATCATCAACACCATATGCTCCCCCTATCAGGAAAACCAAAACCTTATCTGAAGCTAATTGTCGAGAAGCAATAAATTGAGCAAATTGTACAGAAGACAAACATTCTCCCTTCTCATCCAACGTAATTAAAGTATGATCAGCTGACAATCGCTTTTTCACCACCTCCGCTTCTTTTAATTTTAAGTCCTCGGGAGACAATTTACCGGCCTTTTTACCGGCAGAAAGTACTTTTATATCAAAAGGAGTATATTTCTTAATCCTTTTTGTAAAAAGTTGAATCCCCTCTTTGACATAATCCTTATTTTCTTTGCCAAAAGTCCAGAGTTCTATTTTCATTAAAATAATTTGAGACTAAGATAAAAACGTTTTGTCAGATAAAAAAAACAACCTAAATTTGCACTCACTTTCTTAAAGTATGGCTCCGTGGCTCAACTGAATAGAGCACTTGACTACGGATCAAGAGGTTCCAGGTTTGAATCCTGGCGGAGTCACTTTTAAAATCAAGCACTTATTATAATGTAGGTGCTTTTTTTATTTTGTCCCCCTTTGAATAGGGCATCTCGATATACGGAAGGTGCAAGCTTTGAAGCCTATACAATAATATATCCACTTTTTCATCTACAACCCTTTCTTCCTTTCTGCCCAGTAGGGCTCTGTTTTTATTTGTTTCATGGATATTCCATGTGCAATCAATACTTTACGAACAGCCTGAATAGACTTGGCTCTGCCGGTCAGATAAAAAGCAGCTTCCTGCCACTGTGCCCAAAACTCATCCTCCATCGATTCTAATTTATCCCATGCCGGAGCGGCAGGATGTTCAAAAGATTTTGGAACAACTTCTGCAGAAACTCCAAGAAGTGCAGGCCAATCTTTATGCTTTTCTTCTAATTCAGCCAGACCAAAATGCCGGTGTCCTTTTCGATTTGCTTCTTCCTGTATACTTAAAAGCAAGCCCAATGAGGTCTCATCACCAAAGATAAAATGGTGCTCCCGATCGTCTAGGTAAGCTATTTTCCCTCCCGGTCCCATCAGTTTTAAGGAATCACCCACCTGAAGGTTATCTATCCATTTGCTTCCATCGCCATGACCATGCAGGTAAATCAGCATTTCACAAATACCTTTTTCCGTATCAAAGCGAGAAGCCGTATAGTGTCGATACTCCTTCGAATTGATACGAAACTCGATAACATTGCCGGCTTTAAATTTTACTCCGGTAAAATTTCCCTCCATTACGATGGATTTAAGAGCAGGTGCTATATTTTTGACAGACAACACTTCTACAGGATGAATCATCTTGCTGAAGACCACCTCCATCGTGTCACCTAGCCATTTTGGAATTCTGGACATTGATTATTTTTTTATGAATATGAACGAATTACTTATAACGGTATAAAACTCAGAAATAAATATTTTTAGAACTATTCCTATAGGGAATAAGATTTACTGAAAACGAAAATATTACCCCCTTCTGCTGAACAAGTGATCGCTACCAAATCTTAAAAGAGGAGGCAGAAATATGTAATTCCCTAATTGAACCTATCTCCATTCATCGTATCTATTTCACGTAAGTTATAATTCTCCTGAATTCAGTGAACAAAAAATAATATCTCTTCTTCTGTTCTATTCATGATTTATTCCAAAGAAAGGAAACTCCTTACTATAGGTACCTACAGCAAGGAGTTTGACCCTTTTTCTTAAAACAATGAAATATAAAGAAACCTAAATTGTCCGATTAGAGGACTTTGCATCTAATTCTCTCCCGGCATCCCTCCGGGGCCACCTCCTCCGGGACCACCACCGGGACCTATACTTCCTCCAACCATGGTGACCATTTCAGAGGTTGTAAAAGTAGTGGAAGATTGCGTCCCTTTTGTGTAGGTTCCACTCAAATATAACCCATTAAAATTTGTACCGGAGTTGACTGAACCATCTGTATAAACCAGATAATCGGTATTTAATTCAAGTTTAGGACTAGAATATAGTAAAGTGGAGTATTCTCTTGGAGCTACGAAAGTAAGTACCTCGTCTCCTTCCGTTGATTCTATATGAATAATTTGCGCTTTTGATCCTCCCCCGAGAATAACAGAGGGTTGAGTTGAAACAGATGCAGTCGGTTCGCTGGTGCTTCCTCCAATCCCCAAAAGGGTTCCTCCTGTAATCTTAAAAGTATTATTGTCACAATCAAATCCTTCTTCCGGCGCCTGAGTTCCACATGAAATAACTAAACCTCCCGTAACGGTCAAGGAGCCATTCGAATCAATGCCATCATTGGAGGTACTGTACACATAGAGTTGTCCTCCGTTAATATAGAGTGCAGTACCTGCATTCAGCCCATCATCTTCTGCTATGATGTAAAATTCTCCATCATTGATAGTCAAGGTACTTTTGCTCTCTATCCCTTCACCATCTCCGCTAGTTTGAATGTTAAAACTTCCTCCATTAATGGTGACATAGGGATCAATGCTTTGGTCATCGGTATAAGAGGCTGTAATCCCATCATCGCCGGCATTGATGGTAAAGTCTCCATCGTTAATCACAATATATCCCTCTTCACATTCCATAGCATCACTACCGGATGTAATGTCTATGGTTCCTCCATCGACGATAATTGCATCATTGGTGTGAAAACCATCTTTGACGCTTCCGGTAACCGTAATGTTGCCACTGCGGATACGGATGTAATCATCGCTTACAATGGCGTGCTTATAATTTCCCTGAACCTCTAATGATCCATCACCACTGAAAATCATCTGCCCTTCGCTAAAGAGGGTTCCCTTCATATCTTCATCGGTATTGGTGACATAGGAGGATCCATCGGTCAATGTGTTGGTCGTATTATCCGCCAAAACGATAAAAGCACGTTTACCGGATTGTATGTTAATGGCCGGTCCATCATTATTGGTAATATTTACTCCATCCAGCGTAAGTTTAAATTTATGATCGCTGTATATTTTCACAGATCCATCGGTGGCGGTTCCCGACAATTCATAGGCTACGCCCTCTACCGTAGAGGTTATGACTATATCCCCGTCATTATGAGAAATACTTACTCCAATATTTTCTAATGGATTGTCTATGGTAGGAGTTGTTCCCAACTGAATTTTCACTGTACTGGTAAAGGTCGTATTCTCCACCAGATCATCTGCATCATATGCACTATCCGTATTTCCTTCTGCCGTTCCTGTTGAAGTTATTGTGCTGTCTATCGTAATAGTAGGATTGCTATTATCGGCAGTAACAGTATCTGATTTGGAGCATGCGCTCAATAGACCTATAGATAAAAAGCCTATTAATATTTGATTAAAATGAGATTTCATATTCATGATTATTGTTTTAAATTTAGTTCGTGTCCGTTATTTAGTCAAGTTATTGGACTTTATAGACAGGCACTAGTTTGTTTCTATAATGAATAAAATAGATTCGTCTCCAAAGGATTCTATATCTACGGAATCTATATTTGAGAGGGTTAAACCGTCTCGGGAATACAACATTCTACCTTGAATTTCAAAAGAGCCTTGTATGACGAAAAAGAGTGTTTGGGTCTCTTTTTTGACCGGTTTATAAGTTCTTTCTTCTCTCATTTGAAATTGTCCGGCTGCAATTTTTAAAGTATCTGACTTTATAAGAATTTGTAACTCCTTTTTATAGTTTAATTGAAAGGGATATATCTTTGCACTCTCCTTTTCTTGAATTTCAAGGTTTTTGAAACCGATTAAAAAGAAATTAATCAAGTCATTTTCATAATTATTCCGAATAGATACCGGGCTATTAGGATGGTGAAGCAAAAACAGTTCGCCGCATTTTACTCTTTCTTGCATTCCCGAATAAGCTATTTCAAGATTACCAACTACAGGGAGTAAGCATAGATATTCTACTTCTTGATTTATATTTTTAGAAGTCTTGGCGGCTAAAGTTTCATCTTTGAAAAATTGGAGATGATTCCATTCGTGTTGATTCTCTTGAACAACATGAAGGGTACGCGACACTTCATTTTCGCTGATAAATTGCCATTTTCTTAATACTATTTTTGCAGGAGATTGTTTCATCATATCGATTTTAACCCTTAATCATTCACTCGTATTGTTTTAGTAAGCTCAAAGCCTTCGCTAAGGCTGCCGGTTACTGTTGCAATTTCTTTGGCAAAACCATCACTAAAAACATTATCCGCATTATTATAAGTATAACCACTCATGCCTTTGGTATAGCCATAGTCAGCTCCTTCTGTGTTTACGGTTTTGACCAAACTATCCGGAAATGCAATCTGAGTCACTAGCAATGAATTTCCCGATTTATCAAAGATATGAACATGGATATGAGTCGCTCTACTCTGATACCAACCCGGAAAAATGGTAGTAAAAGTTACTTCTCCGGTTGCATCCGTCAATTGCCTCCCCCTTAACCAGGAAACATCGGTATAATCATCCGGTTGCATTCTACTTCCACCATACTCAGAATATTCCCCTTCTGTATCACATTGCCAAATATCTACATATACATCTTCCAAAGGTTCACAATTATTCCCAACATCAAGGACAGTCAGAGTAGAAACCATTGTACTCCCAACTCCGTCTCCTTTCCGGATATCACTTCTTAAATAATTTGAAGGATAAGGCGTTTTCGTTGGAAATGGGCCTTCTGTTTCCGTAGGAGTAACGGTGCAACTGGTGTCCGCCGTAACACTTGAGGCACTTCCGGAGCCTGATTCCCCCGGACCAGAACCTTTATCCATACTGTCAGGAGTACTTACACTCGATTGTTCACATGAAGTTGTTAATGGCGCAACAAATGCTACTCCCAAAGCTGCAATGCTCTTTTTTAAAAATTCCTTCCTTTCCATTTTTACCCTTTTTTGTGGTTAAATAATAATTACTCAGTATCCATCATCCAACTATTATTGGATAACAGTGCAATATTATTATTCACATGTATGAGGGAAAAATAAAATAGAGGAATGAGGAAATGGTATCGATGAATTCCCTAAGAAAATGTTAACCCGCATTATTCACCACTTTTTGGAGACGGTCGTGTAAATGCTTTTTAATCAATTACCTGTGTAATTATCTGCATTTTAGTCATTCCCCAAATATGAGGAATGGTTTGGAATTATCTTTTTGCATCTATATTTCGGCTTAGCTCAATAACCACTGCGTTACAAACTCTTTGCAGTAGGCTACTACAGCGGCAGAGTTCGATGCATTTCGATTGTACTCAATGTACCACATTTCGATAAACTCAATATATCACCTTGTAGCTACAAAAAAAGCTAATCCCATGAATAAAGCGGGTTAAGTAGGCTTAATAAGCTGTAATACATCAGATAAATGGGATTCACTCACCGGTAATTCTTCTCCACTTCTGAGCTTGATTTTTCTGCCTAAAAAAGAGCTTACCTCTTTTATGGAAATAATGTAGCTACGGTGAATTCTTAAAAAATCATTTTCAGGTAGCTTTTCCTGCACTTTTTTCAAAGGCATCAATGTAAGTACAGAACGGCCGTTGGTAGTATGTATTTTTATATAATCATTCAAACTCTTGATGTAGCGTATCTCTTGAAATCGTATTTTAGTAATCTGGTATTCTACATAAACAAATAGGCCGTCCTGCTTTTTCTCTATGGTATTATATCTCTTTTTAGCACGATTTACCGCCTTTTCAAAACGTTCTATACTAAAAGGTTTCAATAGATAATCAATAGCTTCCAAATCAAACCCCTCCAAAGCATATTCTTTATAGGCAGTTGTAAAAATAATCATTGGATTATAAGGTAAGCTTTTGACAAGATCCAGACCATTCAAATCCGGCATATCTATATCTACAAACAGTAAATCCACAACATGTTGTCCTAAATATCTTTTCCCAACCAAAGCATTTTCAAAGGTTTTCAGTAGCTGAAGATCAGAAATATTTTGGCAAAAATCCTGTATAATCTCAAGGGCTAATGGCTCATCATCAATTGCAATACCGGTCATTTTTAAACTTTTTTAATTCCTTCCTTTTTAATTCCCTTAAAATGAATCTTTAACCTTACGATAAACCTTTCATCGTCTTCAGAAAGTTGCAGACTATATTTGTCGGGATATAATAATTCTAATCGTTGTTTCACATTTTCCAGACCGATGCCGGTTCTGTTTTTAGCTACCGGATTGAGCGCTCTTGTATTACAAGTTAAAAGATATATATCATTAGAACTAACGTGAATTTTGATTGTAATATCAGATTGAATATTTTTACTTAATCCATGTTTAAAAACGTTTTCAACAAAAGCCATTAAGATGAGAGGGGCAATCCTCACCTCTTCATCAATCCCTGTTACTTCATAATTTATTTGCACATTTTGCCCTAATCTTAGCTTTTGCAGTGCCATAAAATCATTTACACAAGAAATCTCTTTCTCAATAGGGACAAAATCTTCTCTAGCTTCGTCAGTAATATAGCGCATTATATTTGATAAGCGTACGATACTCGTAGCGGTATGCTCACTTTTTTTTATGGCAAGTGCATAGATATTATTCAAAGAATTAAATAAAAAATGGGGACTAATCTGAGCTTTCAAAAAGGAAAGTTCGGCCTCTGCCTTATCCATTTTTATACGAACATTTCGTTCTTCAGCATTTTGCCATTGTCGGGAAATGATAATCAAGGTACCGATTGCCCAAACAATTAAAAACAGGCTGATACTCAGTAAATCAAAATGAAAGGGAGAAGTTTTGGGAGGCTCCCCAAAAGGGACAGAAAAGCCTTTTCCCGCAGGAGGGATAAAACGAGGAATATCTATTTTTGGTCGATCTATTTCTGGTCGATTTATTTCTGGTTGGCTTATTTGTTGTTGAGAGTGAATCAACCGCTCAAAGGGCTGTAAATATAATGTAACGACCAATAACGCCACAAGTATTCCTCCATAAGCTACATACTTTTTTCTAACAAAAAAGAAAGGAAGAAGTACCTGTAAGTTCAAATAAAAAACAGCTACATAGAATAATAAAAAGAAAAGAAATGACCATGAAAAGAGAAATGGCAGCATAGGATGTTCATCCATAGCACTGGAAGCTACAAAAGCGATGACAAGACCAAGGAACAATACCCATCCCAAAATATGAGCAATCACCAACCTTTGTGTTTTTCTCTTCATCATTTCCAAAGCTACAAAAAATAGTTTTACAAAAGAGATTAACCCACATTACCCACCACTTTTTGGAAATAGCTCTACCAATCGTTTTTAATAAACAGTTTGACAAACTCTTTCATATTTTGATCATTCCCCAAATTTGAGGAATGGTTAACAACATCAATATACCCCAACGTTGATCCATAAGAATACCAACCACATCCTATTAAGCATAAATTTTCCCAAAAAATTAGTTAACCAATAGAAATTCCTTTTTTGCATATTCTTATTCCCGGATAATAAATCCATATATCATGATCCTTTCTTTATTTGCAGTATCAACCTTATTGATGTTGCTCCCGTCAAATTTTTTTTAAGATAATCAATTATCCATTATAAAAATATAAAGGTATATGACACTATTATATGAAGGAGTAGTCCGTACATCTTCTATTATTATATCCGGTATATCCTGTTTTGCAACCATAAATATTGGGGCCATTCCCCTCGGTTATAAAAAAGACAAGAATAAATATCAACATTTTAATAGATAAATTAAATATAAAAACCTGTCTTATGTGTAATCCAATTCATTTAAGTGGCAATAATGAAAATTACATCTCCCACTGTAAAACCTGTAACAAATTTCAGATTTGTTTTGGAACGACTGCAATTAACCTGGAAAAGGAAGATTTTGTTGCCATGCATCAACTGGCAAAGAGCCTTCTGGAAGAACAAACCGACTATCCGGATGATACGAGAAAACAAGTCATTATTCAAACACCCTATCAAGGGGTTAATCTTTTCCTCTCAATAAGTGAGTTAAGAAGCTATATCGAAATGTTCGAAGAAGCAGATAATGAAATTATTGCTCTGGAAATGTTAGATCTTTTTGGTGAAGATAAAGACTAGCAGAACCATTGATTAGAAACGATTTGTAGAATTATTTCCGAAAAGTGGGGAATAATTCGGGTTAGCCTACTCTGTTATCAATTAACAGGATAATAAGGCATATCATTCAAGAGCCTATTCCCTTTTGTTTCATTCTATTTTTCTGACTTTTCCGAACTGCCTAAGGACAAAAGTTAATTTTGAAGGTCTTGAAATTTCCCAGGAATGAAGGCAGAGCACAATTTCATCCGATTCGTTTTTCAGCACGGCAAAACCGTGCCCTTTTGGGGAGGTATTTTTGAAATCAAAAATTGTCTCATACCATTTTGCACTGCGATCGACATCCTTTACGGCAATTATCGGGTTTGTTTTTGTCATTTTAACGATAATTATTCGTGATACCCTTTTTCAACAAGGCGTTTTGAAATCCACCAATAGTTTCCACTCGGGTCAATAATTCCTGATTGTTGGTCTCCATAAGGCATATCTTCCGGTTCAAATTCTACTTTCGCTCCATATTCCTGCGCTCTTTTGTGGACCTCGTCCACGTTGTCTACATAAAGATAAAAGGCAGTACGCATATTTAGAAAGGGTGCTCTTGCCTGACTAATCATAAAACAAGAAGTCCCTATTTTCAAAATAACGTTGGCAATATCACCATTTTCGGGATTAATGGAACGGTTGATTTCTTCGGCGTAGAAGGCATTTTTCAAAAAAACAATTAACTCCGAAGGATTTTCTACAAAAAGATATCCGTTTACGGTTCCAAATCCATCCGGACGATAGGTCTCAAATATTGGATTCATAACGTTTATTTTATTGATATTTCATGGTTTCTTTTCCCAATGCTTTCCTCAATATCCCGATTTGTCCAATGTGATAGGCTTGATGATAATTGAGAAAAGTCCACAAATCTCTAATCGTACTGTCAAAGATACCTGATTTTGAAATAGGAGAAGGGATTTTCTTACTTAAAATATCATCGGGAAGATGCGCCAATCCTTCTCGTACTTTTGGAAAGAGTTCATCCCATGCCGCAATTATTTCTTCTATATCGGGATAAGGATAATCGTCTAAGGCTTTGGTTTTCCCTTGTCCGGCGAATAGATCATCCCATTGATGTTTGACTGAAACGCCGGCGAATTGCGCAAAAACATAATTGGTATGAAAGAGATGTCCCGCGATGTATTTAATGTGATTCATCTGCGGATGAATGCGTTGGTTAGTTTCTTCATCCGTTAAATGAGCTAACGAATTTTTAAACCATCTGTCCAACAAGTCAAATTGCTTTAGAAGTTGTGTTTTACTTTCCATTTTATTATTCTTTTTATTGTAACGGTAGAGAACCACGAAGTACCGCATAGTTACGCTAAGTTTTCTTTGCGTCCCTTTGCTCCTCTGCGCAGCTTTGCGTTACAACTCCAACAAAGTTATAACGCAGAGATTTCTATTTAGCGGCTTCAAAGATATCTTCAAATGAAAATATGCCAATTTTTTAATTCTTTCATTGAAAATGGTAGAAACTGTGAGGTTTTCAAAGTCGTCATACTGAATCCGATAATCGAATCATTAGTGTTTTAGTTGATTCAATATCCGATTCGCACATTGCTGTCCACTTTCTATTGCGCCTTCCATATTATCCGGTCAACTGCTGCGCTCTGAACCTGCAAAAGTAACACGGTCATGGGTTTGGGAAAGCGTTGGTCCCAGCCGACAAATTTGCCCAGAGTTTATTTATAAAATGTAGCTCTTGAGTTGGACTGGAAAAAGTCCTTATTGCGCCCCCATATCTGTCAAAAATACGGTTTATTAATAGTTGGCATAAGTATTCCGGTTTTCCTGTATGCTAAAATTTATAATTATACCCAATTCGGAAAATTTGGGTTTCTTTATAATCGACCTCCGTATAACTAAAATCTTCACCGGTCACCGTCTTTTTGGGCCGCATCGTATTGAGCAAATCCGTAGCATTGAAATAGATTTCACCCTGCCCTGCCTGGATGCTCTTTTTTAGTCCCAGATCCAAAGAAAAACGTTGACCTTCTTTTCCTTGAGGGATACGATCCGGAGCTATATAAATGCCGGTGAGTTGCGCCCTGAAACCGTGCGAAAAATCAAAATTATTATTCAACTTGACATTTCCGGATACATTGGTTTGCTCCTCTCCTGTATAAGTTTGCGGTACGGGATACAGGTTTTCAACAGTAAACGCATTGATTTGATGCCGATAGATGTTTCCATTCAATTCGAGATCATAGCCATCCGTTATATTTTGTGTAAACACCATTTCTACACCGGTAAAATAACTTTTCCCGGCATTTTGAAAAATGTCGTAAATCAAATCGTTGTCCGGTGATCCGGTAGATATTTGTTGGATGGTATTTTTTTCAATGCGATGATAAGCCGCTGAGAACAAATAGCCTTTCTCCCAGCTGGTCTTGAATCCCAGCTCTACCTCATTGGTGAACTGTGGAATCAACCCGGGGTTTCCAATCTCTAAAATCTCGGCATCGTCATATTTGGGAAAAATGCGCAATTCCTCAACAGTCGGTCGATCTACCCGCCGGTTATAGAACAACGAAAGCCGATTGTTTTCATTGAATTTATACCCCACTTGGGCATTCACAAAAGGTTCAAAATAGTGATATCCCCGGCTTTCATAAACCGGATGATTGGGATTTACCTCGCTGTTTATGTGCATATATTCCATTCTCAATCCAAGTTCGGCAATCCAGTTTTCGGTTTCCACATCATAGTTGGCATAAACAGCGGGAATCAATTCTTTATACTCGGCCCATCCTCCGGCATCAGGGTCAATGACAGAATTTTTTCCCGGCATAAAATCCATATCTGAAGGAATATTGCGGTAGCGTATTTTGGCGCCGGTTTCCAGTTTCCCATATTTCAGGGGACGGGTATAATCCAGACCAAAGCTATAAATATGTTCTTTAGATTGGTAATCAAAAGCATCCGTTCCCTCAGAATGGGGTAAGATGTTGATAAAATTGTATTTTTTATGGCTATGTGTCAGGGAATAATCGAGGTTCATCTCAAGTTTATGTCCTGCTTCTTCAAATCGGTGTTCATAGTTAGCGGTAACTGCGGCCGTATTTTTATGGTCGTCCTCGGTCATTGTCCACAAGCGCTTCCGTTCTGAGAGGTCTTCATTAAAGACCGGCTCCTCCCCATCGTTGGTCTTCGATTTAAGCGTAAATGAACCGGCCAGGGTCAGGGTGTTGTTCCCATCGATAAACCAATCCATCCCGGTTGTTCCATCGATATGATTGGCTTCTTTATCGCGTTTAAACTGTTGTTTAACTACTGAACCATCTTTATAGGTACGTGTGGTAAACCGGTTACTGTGTTGTACTTTACCATAGCGATCATCTACCTTTGCGAACAGATTGATCTTTTCGGTGCGATAATTAATGGAAGCAGAAGGGGAAATTTTCGGGGTGCGCAGAGATTGGGGACTGACCTCGGGGTAATTATCTTTTCGTTTCCACAATCCTCCCAGTCCTGCTGAAATTCCCAATTCTCCATTGAGGCCGGTTCGCTTTTCTTTTTTGGTAATGATATTAATGATTCCGGCGCTGCCATTGGCTTCGTGCCGTGCCGAAGGGTTGTTGATAATTTCAATCTTATCGATATCTGAAGCCGGGATATCGTCTAACCCCCCTTGATTGTCGATTCCGGTTACAGCGCTTTGCCTGCCGTCAATCAAAATCAACACCTTATCGCTGCCTCTCAATTTAACTTTATCGTCATCGGTAGTAACACCCGGCAGATTTCTCAAGGCCTGTAACATCGAACCACCCGATTGGGTAATGTTTTGATCGGCAGAGATGATTTTTTTGTCCATCCTATTTCCTACCATATCGCGCCGGCCTGAAACCGTGACTTCACTCAGTTCCGTCGAATTTTCTTCTAACTTAATTTTACCGATATTTAAATTCTCTGACTGTTCGCCTATATAAACCGACTCCTGATGCGTCCGGTAACCGACATAAGTTATGTTAAGATAATATTTCTGAGGTCTTATATCTTCTATTTTAAAGTTTCCTTTTTCATCGGTTACTGCTCCATTTACAATCGTACTATCTTTAGCAGTATTCAGGGTGATGTTGACAGACGGCAGCGGTTTTTCATTCGATTTATCCACAACTTTACCAAAAACCGTCACACGGGTCTGTCCCATTGACACAATCCCAAAAGAAAAAAACACCAGCGAAAATAAAATACTCACCTTAACCATAAAAGAAGGGGAATGGAAGGGATTTTTAAAACCAATAAATTTTCCTGCTAATAACAACATACCGTATTTCTTACCTTACTCCTTCCAACTACATTCTACCTTAGAACATACCGGGACACCGTAATTTTATCCTCGTTTTTGTATAGTCCCATAACAATAATGATACCAAAACGAGGCTTTCATTTCATAAATAGAAGTACATATAAACTTGACAAATTCACTTCGTGAGTGAATACCAGAAAAACAGGCACTACGGTTATTACAGATGAGACCCTTAAAAACCGAATTCATGCTGCCAATAGAGATAGCCCTTTATATTATTTGTTCGTCGCCTTCTTTTTATTCTGATTGATAAAATAAATGATCTTCGTCTTTACACCGAAATTCCGTGCTTTTTTTGTATTCTTCCCCATTAAAATGTCAATCCTGTTGTGCCAGCGGGCATTCATCTTATCTTTTACTAAATAAAACCCTTCCAATCCCTTGATTTTGATTTTGCTGTTATGTCGGAGCCCCTTTTTCAGAAGGTCTGGTGAAACTGCAATACATTTTGTTTCCTCTCTCAAGGTATCTCCCCAGGCTCCCACATTAGAAAGATTAACTTTCGTTTGGTAGGCTACAGTATTGTACGCCGAGGCGCTAACTTGCAGGGTATCTCCATATTTTTTAAATTCGGCTTTCCAGCTATTCTTTCCTCCCCGAGAATTGCAGGATAGCAATGAGAAAGATATTCCTCCTAAAGAGAAAAAAATGAACAATATGATCCGTATTTTCTGATAAAGCGTATTGATATTCATAGAAACCATGACTATAATATAAGCATTAAAACGGAACCAAACAAATGGAGAGCCGACCAAAAATCAGAATTAGATATAAATACCTCCCGATAACTTTGAACCAACAGTCTCTTCTCATTCCCTTTTACTGTTGATTGGCTTCCTGATATTCTTCATCAGTGACGGGTTTTCCCCAGATTACATTTCCCCCCCCATCTTTATCATTGATGATGGCGATATGCACTATTTTACTATCGGCTGATGCACTGTGCCAGTGCGGTACATTGTAGGGGTCAATAAGTCAAAAGTAGTCCGGGTTTAAAGTGAGTTCTACGAAGATGTATTAACATAGCTCGATGTAGAACTCACAAAAAAAGGGACTGCTTCCGGCTAACGTTTAATTTGCTTTACCTACTGTTTACTAACAAAACGTATTATTGAGCAGGTTCTATTTAGAAGCGTCAATCTCAATAATCTTCTTGTCATAGTTAGGATGATTCGGATCACTATAAGGAGAGATAGTCCGCTTTATTTCTAAATCGGTATCTGTGAGTTTGCTGATTGCAAAGGTATCAGCAGGTTTTCCACTTTCATAAGTTCTGAATAGCCTTTTATTCTTAATCTTATAAGTTCCACTATCAATTGTCGTTCCTCCAAAGTTTACTTTTTCTTTAAAAGAATCATCTTTCCTAAAAAGGATATAGCTTCCCTTATCATAAATGATTCCATGAACATCATCCTTCCCCGGATCATCTTTTAAAGGGAAAATTAGGTCTTTGCCGTTTAAAGTCCATTTCCCGACTATTTTAACTTTCAGGTGGTCACTACTCTGGTTTTTAGGCTGACTTTTATCCTTTTTACAACCTGTCATTGCGACCATTCCGATACCTACTAATAAGAGTAACTTTTTCATAATCTTGATGTTTTTAAGCGTTAAAAAAATCCTTTCTATTTAATACAGATATATTCTAACTTGTTACCCCCCTTTGGTCTGTTTTTTAGTTTAGATCCCCTAATTGTGCTTCTTATAATAGTTTCATTTTATTCTTTTTTATTTAAAAATTCAATTTTAATTAGGTCAAAGCCTTTTTAATCGCTTCTTGTAAAGAAGTCGTTGGTCGTCCAATGAGTTGGGAAAGCGTTTGGCTATCATCAAACAAATCACCTTTTGAAGCTCCTGTGTCATAACTGGCAAATGCATTTGCCAGGAAGTCGGGCAATCCGGCTTGTTGTAAGGCATTGGCGAAATCTGTTTCCGAAAGATTTTGATACGGAATTTCTTTGTTCGCTTGCTTAGAGAGTTCTGCAGCCAAATCGGTTAGGGTATACGCAGTATCGCCTGCAAGTTCATACACTTTATCTTCAGCTTCTCCTCGACTCAGTATAACGGCAGCAGCTTCAGCATAATCATTTCGAGTAGCAGAGGCTATTTTGCCTTTTCCGGCACTGCCGATAAAAGCGCCTGCCTTTAAAGCACCCGGAATGGATACCGTATAATTTTCAGTGTACCACCCATTACGTAGAATGATATAAGGTATACCGGAAGTTTTAATGGCTCCTTCAGTAGCTAGATGTTCAGGTGCTAAATTTAGGGTAGAGGTATCGGCATGGAGTAAACTGGTATAAACGATGCTTTTGATTTTTGCTTGTTGAGCTGCCTCGACAACATTTTTATGTTGTTTTTCCCGTTTTCCCACTTCACTTCCCGAAATCAATAAAAGGGAATCTATTCCTTTTAATGCTTCCTGAAGATGCTCGGGTTTGTCATAATCAAAGGCTCGGGCCTCAATGTCCAGATCTTTTACTTTTTCCGGACTACGGACCAATGCTACTAAGTTATCGGCATTAATGCTGTTTTTCAAGTGAGCTACTACTAAACGACCCAATTGGCCGCTGGCTCCTGTGATGGCTATTTTCATTGGTTTATAGTTTTAATGTAACAAATAATGTTACAATTTTTAATAAAAAAATGGACTTAGAATTGTTTGGCAAAATCTGCCAAGGTTTTTTCTTTTAAAAAGTGCATCATCATATGATGCGTTTCTTTGTTCAATTTATCTATCTTTTGATTAATTTGTTTCCCTATTTTACATTTTGGATTGGGATGCTGATTCTTCTTTCCAAGGATTTCCGAATTACTGATAGCAGAATATACCTCACTTAATGTAATTTTTTCACCGACTTTCTTGAGCTTGGTTCCTCCCTCTTTTCCTCTTCGGGTAATCACAAGCCCGGCATGATTCAAAACGCTAATTTCTTTCCTGACAATAACCGGATTAATATTGATACTGCCGGCAATCAAATCAGAGCCCAACCACTCCTCAGGCCTGTCTGCCAGAAGAGTCAAAATATGAATAGCCGTTGCAAATCTTGTATTGTTCATATCGGGGACAAAGGTAAATCAAACATTTTAATTGTAACAAAATTTATTACATTTAATTTCAAAAAATTTTGGAATGGAAGCAATTCTATCTCTGCACTTCGGGAAATGATTAGACACCAAAAGACTTTATTCTATTTAAAATTATATCAAGATAAGAAAGCAGATAAGCTAGACCGATTTCCCTGTCCATATATTTTTCTTTTGATAATCAGTTGAGGAGAATTTAAATCTGTTTCCTTACCTTCGTAGGGAGGACTTGTTACAAAAAGAGTAAAAGAACGATTATTGGGAGGAATAGGAATTACAAAGGAACCATTTCGGGGAAGGCGAAATAAACCTCTGATTCATTCATGACAAAAGTATTTTTTAGCCCTCCCAAATAATCCATTTCGTTATGAATAGTTTCTGTATGTACCTCTTAAAAAACATATTCATTTTGTAAAAGAGAAAAAAATCTGCTACCTTGCTTTTTCGATTTAGCAATCAGATAATGTAAATAACATAATTTATGAAAACGATGAAAGGTCCCGCTATCTTTTTAGCACAATTTGTAGGAGCTGAGCCTCCATTTAACAATCTTGAAAATATCTGTAAGTGGGCAGCATCTCTTGGATATAAAGGGGTGCAGATTCCAACCAATGAACCTTCTTTAATTGATATTAAGCAAGCGGCAGAGAGCGCTACCTATGCGGAAGAGATAAAAGGGATTGTAGAAGATGCCGGTCTTGAAATTACAGAACTGGCCACCCATATACAGGGACAATTAGTAGCTGTTCATCCGGCTTATGATGATGCCTTCGATAGCTTTGCACCAAAAGCTTACCACAAAAATCCAAAATCGCGTACAGAATGGGCCGTTTCACAAGTCAAATATGCCGCCAAGGCAAGCAGAAGAATGGGGTTAACAGCCATGCCCACCTTCAGTGGTGCCTTATTATGGCCAAGTATGTATCCCTGGCCACAACGCCCCCAAGGCTTAGTAACAGCAGGATTTAAAGAACTGGCCAAACGTTGGCAACCTATCTTGGATTATTGTGAAGATCAAGGAGTAGATGTTTGCTATGAAATTCATCCGGGAGAGGATTTGCATGATGGGGCATCTTATGAACAATTTTTAGAAGCCGTTGGAAATCATTCCAGAGCATGCCTGTTGTATGATCCCAGTCATTTTGTATTACAATGTTTGGATTATCTGGAATACATCGATATCTATCATGAAAAAATTAAAGCTTTTCATGTCAAAGACGCTGAATTCAATCCTACCGGACGTTCAGGTGTTTATGGTGGATATCAGGATTGGATTGACCGTCCCGGGCGATTTCGCTCACTCGGTGACGGGCAGGTAGATTTCAAATCCATCTTTAGCAAACTTACTCAATATGACTTCGGTCGTTGGGCCGTTTTAGAATGGGAATGTTGTATGAAACATCCGGAAGATGGCGCCAAAGAAGGCGCTGAATTTATCAAAAACCATCTTATTCGTACCACCGACAGAGCCTTCGACGACTTTGCCGGAGGAAATGCAGATGATGACTTGAATAAAAAATTACTCGGGTTAAAATTATAAAATTTCCCTCTTATGCCACTATTTAACCTCAATATCTATTTATTTTCTCACTAATTTATCAAAAAAATGAAAAAAACAACCTTTAGCATTTCGTTCTTCTTCCTGGCTCTTTTCTTTATTGGCACACAAACAGCTTGCTCCTCAGGAAACACAAAGAATACAGATCAGAACGATCAAAAAAAGCAACAGCAAACAGAAAAAGATCAACCCCAAAAAGCAATTGCCTTATTCAACGGGAAAAATACCGACGGTTGGCATACGTATAACAAAGATAGTGCAGATGCCTGCTGGCGAGTTGAAGATGGAGCACTAACCCTGGACCACAATTATGGTGGAGGAGGAACTCTGGTTACAGATAAAGAATATAAAAACTATATCCTTACCCTAAAATGGAAAATTAGCCAAGGCGGGAACAGCGGTATTTTAATCAATGCGATTGAAGATAGTAAATATCAACACGCCTATGTAACCGCCCCTGAAATGCAGGTTTTGGATAATAAAGATGCGGAAGACAATAAGGATAGCACCCACTTAGCAGGATCCTTATATGATCTCATCGCCTGCCCTTCTCAGCATGTACATCCTGCCGGAGAATGGAATCAGGTAAAAATCAAACAGATAGATGGAAAAGTAACTTTCTGGATCAATGATTATAAAGTTGCTACCGTTCAAATTGGATCAGAAAAATGGGCTGATCGGGTAGCTAACAGTAAATTCAGCAGTATGAATGATTTCGGAAAATCTAAAAAGGGACATATTGGCCTACAAGATCATGGACATAAAGTCGCCTACAAGGACATTCAAATACAAGAGCTGTAGTTTCCTTTTTCAAATAGTGAAAGGATAAGTTTATCCTTTCGCTATTTTATCTATTGCATTAGCTAAATCCCGGTCTTTATCTGTCACCTTGCTGCCTTCATCATGAGTACATAATTTGATTGTCACTTTATTATATACATTACTCCATTCCGGATGATGATCTTTTTTATCCGCTAACATCGCGACACGTGTCATAAAACCAAAAGCTTCACTAAAATCATCAAAAGTGAAGGTATTCACTAACATATTGTTTTCTTCTTTCCAATTCATAAACTCATTTTTTCAATTATACAATCAGATTAGCACGACTCTTTAAAGAAAGAGCATCAATTTGAGTAACCATTTGAACACTCTTCAGCCGGCGTAAATCTACCTTTAAGAGATCGATTTCTTCGGCTCGATAATAATCTCCTTTTATGAGCCACAGATAGTCGATATTTTTCAATTCGGGTATCAAAAACTCCCCTTTAAAATGGTTACTATATATATAATGCAAAGTATAGCTTATTGGTTCACTAAATTCATAAATTTGAAAAAAACAAATCTTTTCTTTTTTGGGAATAGGCATTTTCAATTCCAAATCGCTATTTAAGCGAAAATGAAAATCTAAGGCTCGGTTAATTTGCCAGCACAATTGATATTCTCTTTGAGAAGAAATAATGCCTAACAGATAAGCATCATTAAAGAAAGCCTCAAAAGCAGATGTCGAATCTAATTTTAATTTAGCCATAACCACAAACAACAAATTTAAGTCACTTTTTGCGATAAACATACCATTTTATTTCATTTATATGATAGAGTTGATACAATAATTTATTACCTTTGGTAGTCTTTCAGGCAGAGAATAGAAAAATCAGAGGAAAAGAGAACAATATCTTCATAAGAAACGTATAATAAGAAAGAACGGACATCATGCTATCAAAAAAGACACAATATGCTTTCCACGCATTAATATATCTTGCTGAGAATGCTCAGGAACATCCGGTTCTTATTTCCGAAATTGCTCAAAAGAAAAAGATTTCTCTTAAATTTTTAGAAAATATTCTGCTAGAGTTAAAAAATGCCGGGATCTTGAGTAGTAAAAAAGGGAAAGGAGGAGGTTATTTTCTTCTGAAAGCTCCGGAAGAGATTATGCTGGCACGGATTATTCGACTTTTGGATGGTCCGATTGCACTACTCCCCTGTGTCAGTTTGAACTATTATCAAAAATGTGAGACCTGTCCGGACGAAAAAGCCTGTGGGCTTAATCAAGTCATGGCAAGGGTCAGAGATGCCACCCTAAAAATATTGGAAAATAAATCTGTTGCTGATATACTACATCACGATGTTGAAATACCGGAAAGTGAATTAGAATAATCCTTCATGGATCTCATCCCGAATTATTCTTTTTAATTATAAAATTCTAATCTGGAAATCTATTGAATATTTGCTACCTTTGCGCTCTGATTTATGTAGAGGGGTTTTATTATGAGGAAAAATAAGGCTTTTGACATCGCATTTGTGGGATTAAAAAATGGGATACATCATTTTAATTATAAAATTAATGATGAATTCTTTGAACAATTTAAACCACAAGATTTTAAGGAAAGTGATCTTAGTGTTCATTTATCCATGGATAAGAGAGAGCGTTTCTTTTTGTTAGATTTCGAAATAACAGGAAGTATTTTGACTGCTTGTGATCGATGTGCTGATATTTTTTCTCTGGAAATCTGGGATGAATTTCCATTTACGGTGAAGCAAGTTGCTGATCCGGAAATGGCACAGGAAGAAAATGAAGATCCGAATATGGCATTCATTGCCAACCAAGATACGGTTATGAATGTTGCCAAATGGATTTATGATTTTTCATTATTGAGTATTCCTATGCAAAAGATACATCCTGATGATGCAGATGGAAACAGCACATGTAATCCCAAAGCATTGGAAAAATTAGAAAATTTAAAAAGAGAACAAAACATAGAAGATAATCCTATTTGGAAAGGACTAGAACAATTTAGAAATAAGTAAACGTTAATACCATGCCAAATCCTAAGAGAAGACATTCACAACAAAGAACCAAAAAGCGTCGTACCCATTATAAGGCTACACCTAAGACTTTAAGCACAGATCCTACCACCGGCGAGACTCATGTACGCCATCGAGCACATTGGTCTGAAGATAAGCTGTATTATAAAGGAAAAGTTGTTCTTGATAAAAGTCAGGCTTCAGAATAATTTTTTATACCTTTAGGCAGCGTTAATCAAGTGAAAAGACCGAATGAAAATAGGAATTGATACCATGGGTGGGGACTTTGCCCCGCTTGAAGCTATTAAAGGTGTAAAAAAGTTTTTGAATTCAGCACCATCTGACGTACATATTGTACTTATTGGTGATGAAAAACAGGTTATCCCTATTGCTCGAGAAGAGCAAATAGAGGAGAATCGTTATACTGTTTATCATGCTTCCGATATTATCGGGATGCATGAACACCCAACCAAAGCTTTAAAGGAAAAACCACAGTCTTCTATAAATATAGGTTTCCATCTATTGCAAAAGGAAGAAATTCATGCCTTCATTAGTGCCGGCAATACCGGTGCCATGATGGTAGGGATGCACTATACTATTAAAACAATTGAAGGCATCCAACGCCCTGCAATATCTACCACACTTCCCCGTATCAACCAATCCACTCCCGGAATGTTGATGGATGTGGGAATCAATGCAGATTGCAAACCGGAACATCTATTACAATTTGCCATTTTAGGCAGCCTATATTCCAGTAATGTATTACGAAATCCACACTCCCCGCGGGTGGCACTACTCAATATCGGAGAGGAAGAAGGGAAAGGGAATAAATTGGCACAAGCTGCCTATACATTGTTGAAAGAAAGTAACAAAATCAATTTTATCGGCAATATTGAAGGACGGGATATTTTTACCGACAAAGCCGATGTAATCGTTTGTGATGGATTTACAGGTAATATTGTATTAAAACTCTCCGAATCCTTTTATGACATCACCCAAAACCTCAATTTGAAAGATGAATACATCGATTTGTTCAATTTTGAGTCTTATGGTGGCACACCGGTATTAGGTTCTTCCGAACCTGTCATTGTCGGACATGGAATTTCGAAAGGAGTAGCATTCAGTAAAATGATTGAAGTGGCCGAAAAAATTATCCGCACGCGGTTACTTGAAATAATAAGAGACAACTTTTCTTAATACCCTCTATTTTATAGTTCTTCCTCCTTTTCCTTATTGCCAAACGGCAATTTTACAAAAAAGGAGGAACCTTTCCCTACCGTGGTTTCAAACCAGATATCCCCATCATATTGCTGTATAATCTTTTTACAAATCGCCAACCCCAAACCGGTACCTGAAGTTTTGGTGGTGAAATTAGGGGTGAAAATACGGTCTTTCAAGTCATCCTTTATTCCCTCTCCATTGTCCTCTATCTGTATAATCGCAAAATAGTCCTCTATCCTTGTTTTAATGCTTATTTTCGCCTTCCTGTCTTCCGGGATTGCCTGTACTGCATTTTGTACAAGATTTGTAAATACGCGATTAATCTGAGTCTTATCCGCTTCTATTTCAATTTCTTCGACCGGAGGAGTATAAGACAACTCTACTTTTTCATATCCCTGATATAAAGAAGTAATAGAGGCCAGAATATCATTCAATATAATTTTTTCTCTGCGGGCATAAGAAATATTAGCAAAAGCAGAAAAATCGGAAGCAATCTTAGAAAGGTGATCGATTTGTTCAATAATGGTTTGAGCCACATCATTGGTCAACTCATCTCTTCTGGGAGAATCTTTTTTTATGGCAAATTGGAGATGTTGTAAGCTTAATTTCATGGGAGTAAGAGGATTCTTAATCTCGTGAGCCACTTGTCTGGCCATTTCTTTCCATGCCCCTTCCCTTTCACTCTTTGCCAACTTGTCGGCACTTTCTTCCAACTGATGCACCATCTTATTATATTCATCAACCAAACGTCCTATTTCGTCATCATATTCCCATTCTATTTCTTCATTTTTACCGGTTAGCTTCACATTTTTCAACTTCTCAATAATCAAGGTGAAGGAACGAGTAATGCTATGTGTTAAAATCAAGGCCAATAAACCCGCCAACAGGAAAATAAAGGCATTCAAATTAATCAGCGTCATCAAAAAATTCGAAATCTCCCTTTTCAATGTAGATTGAGAAGAATAATTGGGTAAATTCAAAAAAGCAAGGGTTTGTCCACTTTCATCTCGTATGGGCACATAAGAAGATAAAAAACTCAAATTCCCGACATGCTCGGTTTGTGTAAATTGAACCTGCCCCATATACTGCAGACTATAATAAGCAGATGGATCCATTTTTGTAGATAACAATCCATTCTTATAAATCAAACTTTGAGTAGAGAGTCTTAAATTTCCATCTAAATCATAGATATTAATATCCGCACCTTCCTGTTTGCCAACCCGTTGAATCTTCTTTTTTAAAAGACTATTGTATTCTAAATGATTAAAATGTATAATAGCATTTGTATCAGCAATGGCAGCAAAATTAGGTTGTAATCTCATCTCCAGACTACTGATTTTCTGATCCAGTTGTTCCTTATGTTGCATATCATACCGACCAACAAAAAATTTGATGGTACTTATTCCCAAGACAACAAATACAAAAATGACAATAAATACGATAATTGCATAGATTCTATTTCGAATATTCAACCTGGTCATTTTCCTTATAATAGGAAGCCTGAGACGAGATTTTATTAAAATATGGAATAAGTTAAACAACAACATTAACAATAAAAAAGTACCAAATAGATAAGCAAACAGCGTCATGGCCTCTAAAAGGTCCTTTTTCTTTTTAGCTATGACCACCACTTTTTTGGCAGAAGCCTTATACCGTAACACAGAATAATCTCCTACAGAAGAATGGTCAAAATCGACTTCCGGAACTTTACTTAACTTTAAGTTGAGTGGAAAAGGATAACCATTCTTATGGTAAATCAAATGCCTGTCAATGTAAACAGCATAAGCATATTTTTTTATAACATGGCTAAAATTATAATCGGTAGTTTGCATCAACAACTCCGGATAAAGGGATTCCGGCTTAAATATTTTCGGGCTTAGACGATAATAGAGATAACCCAATAAAGAATCGGTTTTCTCATCATCGATCATCAGGGTAGCTGCATAATAAAAATCGGAAATATTTTTTTGCTTAAAATAAAGGTTTTTAAAGCCGGTCAATTCCCCCCCATTGGTAAGCCTTTGAGCCACTTCCCCGGCGGTGGGATTATAGCTATTCTTTTGTTTACCTTCCTTGTTAAAAGTAAAAAAGTCAAAATCATATTTATTCTGCAAATTAGAGAAATACTGATCCAGAAGGTAATCTTCTAGTATTTCATTATGTCTGTTTTTATAATTTTTATAAAAAGAAACCACATGTGGATCCTTGATTAAGACTGAATCAATGTTACTCAAATTAAAAATCAAGGTAGGGTCTTTCTGTTTAGCCAACTTGATGACAAGTTGTTTCCTATAATTTAATTCCCTTTCTGCATTATAATAGATAACAATGGCCGTAATAGTTGAAGTCAAAAGCAACAACCACAAGACCAGACGCTCAATGAGAAAACGATCGGCCAGCCAATATTCTATCAAGTCCATTAAACACAAATAACCAACAACCCAAAGCATAACCCAAAATGAATATAGAGCTCCTCCTAAAAAAAGGAGTAACATCAACCATAAAAACCCGGAGACTCCGAGGACAATATATTTATCCAATATCCTATTCCGACTGAACTCATTTTGAATGCTATTAATAACAGGAGATAAAAAGATAAAAGAGAAACCCAATAAGCCTAAAATAATGAAACCTATAAAACTATAAATATCCAAACTAAAAAAGTCAGTAACGTCAAAAGATATTTTAGAATTGATGACCACCCCTCTAATTAAAGTCACAGCATAATAAACCAAAAAGAACGTAGCCATATTAACCAATATCATTAAAAGATATCGGATCGAAGAGTTTACCTTTTTTGAAATTCTTACTTCCGTTCGTAGCTGATTATATGCATAGAAGATTAACCAACCCACCAAAATAACATTGATCAATAAATCTCCAAGAGATTTTAAGATGAGATTAGAGGCATAAACTGTAGAATCGAAGAGTTCAAATTTCTCCAATCCCAATGGAAGGAGGCCGAGATAGTTTAGCCCCCGCAATAACACAAAAGTGAACAAAAGGGAACACCATCCTAAAAAGCGATTATAATTGGCACCTATATATAATGCCAATTGATTAAAAAATATGAGCAGAGAAACAATGGTCAGCCCCAATAATAGTCCGCTGAGCCAAGTCGGACGATGAGGTACTCCTCCTTCCGGATAATGAATATAAAACAAAATACTTCCCGAAATACTCTTTACAGGGATTCCATCTCCTTCTTCATTTATTTCATATTGATTACTGATTCTCGGAAGTTGATAAAACCGATTGGGCAAATAACGATTACTGAAATAGTATTTTTCTTTTATCGGAATGAAGCCCAAAACATAGCTACTGGAGTCAATGTTTTTTCTTATCACCTCATAATATCCACTATTCAATTTTTTAAAATGACGCCCCTCAGAGAGATTGGTTAAAGAACTATCCAGCGCAATTTGATTCGTCGACCAGAAGGTTTCCCACCCTTCTTTATACATAAATAGATAGAAATCTTTATTTTGTCCAGTGTATTCTTTTAGTTGTTCCTCATCATAATTCCTATTGAGGAGCTGTTTGATTAACTCCTTATTAGCAACAAAATCCTGAAACTCAGATTCTCTGGATTGAATATTCCCTTCCAGATTTTTCTGCACCTGGGTGGGCGAAGAAATATACCACCAGTAATTATTGACAATAAATGATAAAGTAATCAGCCATGCCGCAATGATCAGCAGATAACCATTACGCAAAAGAAACGTCTGTATTTTTTTTCCGCTTATTTGCATAAAACATGCTTAAGAAGTAGATTATACCTCTATTTTCACTTTATTCCACACCTCATCCATCTCCTCTAATGATAATTCTGTCAGTCGCTTTCCATTTGAAGTTGCATATTCTTCTATGCGTTGAAACCGCTTCATAAATTTTTTATTTGTACGATCAAGTGCTTTCTCCGGATCGACATGAAGGAAACGAGCATAATTGATAATAGAAAATAATAAATCTCCTATTTCTTCTTCCATATTGTCTTCGTCTCCTTTACTTATGGCATCTTGAAGTTCCTTACTTTCTTCCTCTACTTTTTCCCACACCTGGGGAGCGTTTTCCCAGTCAAAGCCTACTTTTTTCACTTTTTCTTGAATCCGTTCCGCTTTCAACAAAGGAGGCATCCCTTTGGGCACACCTTCCAGTATCGACTTTTTCCCTTCTTTCAGTTTCAGATCCTCCCAATTTCTTTTCACCTCATTTTCATCCTCTACCTGAACTTCCCCATAAATATGAGGATGCCTTGCAATCAACTTATCACAGATACCTTCTACCACATCCCCCATCGTATAATGACCTTTTTCCTCCGCAATTTTGGCATAAAACACAATATGCAAAAGTAAATCTCCTGACTCTTCACAAATTCCCTTCCAATCTTCCTGAGAAATAGCCTCTGTCAACTCATATAACTCTTCTATACTCTGGGAGCGAAGAGAATGAATAGTCTGTTTTCTATCCCAGGGACAGTCCATTCTGAGACGGTTCATTATTCCTAAAAGGCGTCTAAAATCAGTTTTATCATATTCCATGAAATATTCATTTTGTATTCAACATGCTAGGAGAACAATTTAATTATTCCTTTAAATGTAAGATAAAATTAAAAAAGAAAAGAGAAAGGAAGCCCCTTTTCCCGTCTTTATCCTTGCAAAACAAAACCCATTACCCACTCGTTCTAAAGCGCATCAACTTCTTAGCCTCACTATTAAGTATTTCTAATGCAATAGACACCGGAGAATCATTATTAGGGAAAGATTGGGAAAGTAATTCTTTACACAATACATTTCCACTTTCATCAGCCGACAGCTTTGAGGCTGCAATATGAATCACGCGAATTAACTGTTCTTTGGCAGAAGACACTGCTTCCCAGGAAGGGGTGCTTACATAAATTTGTTGGGAGATATTATGCTCAAATTCAGACCGAATAGATGTAATCAACAACTGTTCTGTCTCCTGAACATTGAGTCCGGACTGATTTAACCGCTTGATTAAAGATTCCAACCTTATTCTTTCCAAAAAAACCACCAATCTCTCATAAGCTTGTAAACACAATGGCAAAAGAATCTCCCGATCATTTTTCACAGGATGAGCCACCGGCCTTTCTCTGTCGTTCTCATTTTTAGTCTCCTCGGTCGTAGAAGAGGGTGTCTTTTTCCCGGAAAAAGGGTGCCAATCCTTTAATAAGGTAACCAGAAAAAGCAACACGGCTATCCCCAGTATAATATAATTAAAGTATTGGCTCCCCATAACGATCTAAGACTTTTTAGAAGAGACAGACTCTAAATGAGCCGATCTTTTTTGTTGTCTTGCTTCTTCCTTTGAAACCAATTTATTTTTTCTATCCAAATCTAATACGATTGGAGAAGCAATAAAGATAGAAGAATAAGTTCCCACAACCACACCTATCAGCATGGCGAAAGCAAATCCACGGGTAGATTCTCCCCCAAAGATAAACAAGGCTACCAATACCAAGAAAGTGGCCATAGAAGTCATTACCGTTCGACTTATAGTATCATTAATGGCTTTATTAAATAAGGTTTTTCTATCCTTCCCGGTTTTAATTCCAAAATATTCTCTAATACGATCAAATACAATCACCGTATCATTAATAGAATATCCTATGACCGTCAACACGGCTGCAATAAACTGCTGATCAATTTCCATAGAGAAGGGGACAACATCTTTAAGGAAAGAGAAGATAATAATAATCACAAGAGAATCGTGTAACAAAGCAAGGATAGCTCCCATAGAGAATTGCCATCTGCGGAACCGTATCAATATATAAAGGAAAATAGCCAACAATCCAATGATAACAGCTTCTACCGCTCCTTCCTTAATACTGTCCGAAATCGTAGGCAACACTTTCTCTGAACTTAATTCATATTTATCTTTAAATTCTTTAAAAGACGTCCCGGAAGGTAAATAAGTTCCTAAGCCGGTAAAAAGTGTATGTTCCACCGTAGAGTCAATAGCTTTCCCTTGTTGATCTATCAGATAGGAAGTCGTAATATTCAACTGATTATTCGTATTCACAGTTTTAACAATCGGATAATCTCCAAATGCGTCATTCAGTGTATTTCGCACTTCAGCTACCTTTACGGGTTGATCGAAACGCACCGTATAACTCCTTCCACCTGAGAATTCCACTCCGGTATTGAATCCATAGAAAAAAGAAGCAATCCCCAATACCAAGACACAAGCTGAGATAACATAAGTCACCTTTCTGGCTTTCAAGAAATCAAAATTTGCTTTCTGGAACACCTTTCTTGATAAAGGAGTAAAATATTTGAAATGTCTTTTTTTCTTTGTCCAATATCCTTCAATCAATCGAGTTATTAATAAACCACAGAATAAGGACAATAAGATACCTAAGATTTGGGTGGTTGCAAATCCTTTCACCGGACCAAGTCCAAAGTAGAACAAGATAATTGCAGTAAGTAAAGTCGTAATCTGACCATCCAATACAGGAGCGTAAGAATGTTTATATCCATCTGCCAGGGCCGTATTATATCCTTTACCAACGGCCAATTCTTCTTTAATACGCTCAAAAACGATAACGTTCGTATCCACAGCCATACCTATGGCCAAAATTAAACCGGCAATACCTGGCAATGTAAGTGTTGCACCTAATGCTGCCAAAACGCCGACCGTAAACAACATGTTAAATATCAGTGCAATATTAGCAACGATTCCGGCGCTATTATAATACAATAACATCATAGCAAAGATGATGATAAAGGCAATAATAAAAGATTTGGCTCCGGCGATAATTGATTCATGTCCAAGGGTAGGTCCGATCACCTGTTCCTGAACAATATTGGCAGGCGTAGGTAACTTACCTGTTTGTAAAATATTAGCTAAATCCTGAGCTTCCTGAATAGTAAAACTACCGGTAATGGATGAACGTCCTCCGGTAATTTGTTCACTCGGTGCTGGAGCTGAATAAACCACATTATCCAAAACAATCGCAATGGGTTTGTGTACATTATCTCCGGTCATCTGTGCCCAAATCTTAGCTCCCACATTATCCATGGTCATACTAATTTCAGGGTCACCATTCATATCCATATCCTGACGGGCATTAACGACATGTGCCCCATCTAAGCGCGGTTGGTTGCTCCCTTTTACCATCTTAATGGCATAAACATCTACTCGATCTTTATTGGCATCAGGGCCATTATTAGAACCATACAGGAATTTAAGATTCTTCGGCATCACTCGTTGTACGGCAGGTAAATGAATATAGCGATTAAAAGTTGCAGTGTCTGCAATTGAAATTGAACCAATAGCAGCATAGGTCTGAGCCTGGGATAATAAACTCAATAAGGGATTTTTTTCTGTTAAATCAGATAATCCATTTTCAGTCGTATCATTTCCTCCTTTATTATTTACCAGACCGGAAAGCCCTCCCAATTCGCTAGAATCATTTTCTGTTTTCGTTTTTGCTTTCTCTGTTTTTTGGGAAGTTTGCTTGGTACTTTTTGACATTTTCTCTGCGGAGAGATATTTGCCCAATGCTTGATCCATCGGCTGAAGCACATTATTCATAAAATCTTGATCGGCCTGAAAGGTCTCCCAAAATTCTAATTTAGCAGTTGCTTGTAAATATCTGCGAACCCGCTTGGGATTATGAACTCCCGGTAAAGCCACAGAAATAATACCTTTATTGATATCCAAATTAATCTCCGGAGAAGCTACTCCAAACTTATCAATTCTTTGTAACAATACATTATAGGTACGTTTAATAGCTTCTTCTGCTTCTTTACGAACCACCCTGATAACATCATCATCACTGGTATTATAGTCAATCTTACTTTCAAAAGCATTCGAGAATAAAGGAGCAAGGCGTTGATCGCCGGTTTTCAAATCCTTCCAGTTTTGATAAAATAGAGTAATAAAATTGGTAGAAGAAGTAGCTCGTTGCTCTTGAGCCATTTCTAAAGCCTTATTGAAAACAGGATCTTTTGTATTGTTGGCCATCTTATGAACCAAATCTTTCAATGAGACTTCAAGCACTACATTCATTCCTCCTTTCAGATCCAACCCAAGTCCTAACTGCTGAGCCTTTGCCTCCGGCAGGGTATACTTCTTTATCAATGTATTATATACCACTGTCGTAGCAGAACTATCTTCAATAAATTGAACTCTTTCTCTTTTTACAGAATCCAAAAAGTCATTATAAAAAACCTGTTTTTGTTTATCATCAGGATACTTCTCTTTAGCAGAGGGATACTTATTATTAACCCATTGGGTTGCCGTCTCATCAATTTTACTTTCTTCTTTATTCACCACAAAAGTAAATGACAACTGATATAAAGATATCAGAATCAATACGATGGTAAAGAATTTAACCAGCCCTTTAAATTTCATGCGTAACTATATTTGTAATATATCTATTTCAATAAGGCAGCAAAGATAAAATATAATTCCAGAAAAACCAGTACTAAAAACGTAAGCAATAAAATTACTAAAAATCAAAAAGAAAAATCCTGCTCATTTCTTCCATTTTTTGGATAAAATTGAATGAGCAGGATCTACTTTTTAAAAGCTG
This sequence comes from uncultured Chitinophagaceae bacterium, assembly GCA_964647485.1. Classification (GTDB taxonomy): domain Bacteria; phylum Bacteroidota; class Bacteroidia; order Chitinophagales; family Chitinophagaceae; genus FW021-bin31. The sequence goes on from CAZYHV010000001.1 coordinate 65,736, forward strand.
TCAGAGATCTTTTATTTTATTTTAATTGACTTCTCCGGCTTTCACGTCATGAAGGGCATAATATACCATATCTGTGATTCTCCTTCCATTTTGATCGATATAGAAGCCTTTTATCATCACATTATTTCCTTGATTTTCTAATGCTTTTGTAAGCTCCTCTTTATTATCTACTTCGGAATTTCCTACGCCCACAATAATAAATAAAGGACGCATATCAGTTTGGGATTTTAACAAACCACTACCAATATTACCGACCATTACTCCTCCCGATATATCTAGAGCTTCTGATTGTTTTTTATTTAAATTGACAAAATTAGCTCCTAAAGCATCTAAGACTGAATATTTGACCACTGAAGTAGTGCCATTTTTATTTTTGAGCTGTACATTCACGCTATGTTTTTTTCCATCTCTCATATAAGTGACATTGATCTTGTCTCCCGGATGATGACGTGCCAAAACTCCCAATAAATCAGTAGAATTAATGATAGTAATATCATCTATTCCTACGATTCTATCTCCTTTTTCGATACCGGCATTTCCGGCAGCTCCATTTTCTGAAATACCTGCTACTTCAACACCTGTTTTCAGCGGCTTCCCGGATTGTTTGAATGCGGCTCCAACGGCATTGCCTCTTTTTGTACTCAACCGTATCCCTAAAAAGGCACGCTGAACCTTTCCATATTTCATAATATCATTAGCTACTTTTCTTACTAAGTCAGAAGGAATGGCATAAGCATAACCGGCAAACGAATGAGTCGTAGATGCGATAGCCGAATTTATCCCGATTAATTTTCCATCAGTCGTTACCAGCGGACCTCCACTATTTCCGGGATTTACAGCTGCATCCGTCTGCAAATAGGTCTCAATAGGATTGGGACCTTCACTTATTCCAATATTTCTGGACTTAGCACTAATAATACCGGCAGTAACCGTAGATTGCAAATTTAAAGGGTAACCACAAGCCAATACCCATTGCCCGATTTCCAAATTATCAGAATTTCCAAAAGTAGCATAGGGTAAATTCTTAGCATCTATTTTTATAACCGATAAATCCGTATTTGGATCTGTTCCAATCACCTTGGCTTTATACGTCTGATTATTATTTAAGGTCACCACAATTTCTTTCGCTCCTTCAATCACATGATTATTGGTAACTATATACCCATCTTGTGAAATAATAACGCCGGATCCAGAGGCTAATTTCCCCGGGCTATACTGACGAGGAGAAAAAGGGAATCCACCCCAAAAACCATTGGATCGTCCATTACTTACTTGCTGTGGCGGAATCTTCGTATGAATGTGTACCGTAATAGGAACTACTTCTTTCGCTGCCTTCGTAAAACTGGCAGGCCCCGCCTTTACCGCCGCTTTATCAAAACTCGCATAATGGACTTGAGCAGGACTATCCGACACATACATATCAGGAGATCCATAATAACTCTTTAATAAGAAGAAACAAACAGTGGCTGTGAATACGCTCACTAAAACAACCAAACCTAACGTTTTAAATTTATTATTTTTCATGATGCATGATTTAAATTATTAAGAGGACTAAATTCATCTCTGAATACTACAAAAATAAGACGGTCACTTCAAATAATATCTTCTTTTATATCAGTTTAACAATTATTTAGTCGAATAGTTAATACCAGGTTAAAGATTAGCTTTATTTAACATACATTAAAGACAATTCTATGCCACTCCAGCATTATGGCAGGTCTTTTTGGCAGAAAAACAAATAGTAGGCAGGAGTTAGCGCTGAATTAATGCATCATAAAGCACCTCTGCCGGATGTAAGGCTTTTCTTTGTACTCCATCCAGTATTTGATGCCGACAACTGGTTCCGGGAGCAGCAATAATATCTTCTTTCGGCATCTTACGAATAGCAGGAAAAACAACCAATTCACCGACTTGCATAGACAAATCAAAATGTTCCTTTTCAAAGCCGAAAGATCCTGCCATTCCACAACAACCTGAAGGAATAACACGAACTTCATAATTTTTAGGAAGAGATAGTATTTTTTGAGTTATACCTATAGAAGTCAATGCTTTCTGGTGGCAATGTCCCTGCAATTTAATTTTTCTTTTTTCTTCTGTAAATTGTTCCGGTTTAATATTTCCGGCACTCATTTCTGCCGCTATAAATTCTCCGAAGAGCAAAGCATTTCGACCTAATTTTCGGGCATCTTCCTGTAAAGACTGATCCACTATTTCGGGATATTCATCTCTAAAGGATAAAATTGCAGAAGGCTCCAATCCTATTAAAGGGGTTTTCTTAGAGACTATATCTTTAAGCTGTTTTACATTCTTTTCAATGATCTTTTTCGCATCTCGCAAAAGTCCCTTTGACATATAAGCTCTGCCGCTTTCTCCATGCTCGGGAATCACCACTTCATAGCCTAAGGCTTCTAACAATTTAATGGCTTTTATTCCGATAGGCGTATCATTAAAATTGGTAAACTCATCGTTAAAAAAATAGACTTTCTTGATGACCTCCCTTTTTCTCTCCGGCCGGTGTTTTTTCATCCATTTATCCACTGTTGTCTTATGGAGCTTGGGCAAAGAGCGACCTTCCGCAAATCCGGTAAGCCGTTTGAAAAGACCGGAGGTGATTTTATTGGTCACGAAAAAATTATATAAACCGGGGGTGTGTGAAGCCAGTCCTGACAATTTCCCTATATTGGCAATCATTTTTGATCGTAAAGGCGTTCCATTGGCATCATAATAGTGTTGCAAAAATTCCATCTTCATTTTAGCTACATCCACACCGGAAGGACATTCTCTCTTGCACCCCTTACATGCCAAACAGTTATCCATTACCCCATAAATCTCTTCAGAATCAAACTTATTCTTTTTGGTTGAATGCGTCAATACTTCCCGAACGATATTGGCACGCGCCCTGGTGGAATCTTTTTCGTCCCGAGTAGCCATAAAACTGGGACACATGGTTCCTCCGGTCTTTTCTGTCCGAATACATAAGCCTGTCCCATTACATTGTTCTGCATGTTGCAACATAGACACCTCGCCAAAATCAAAAATAGTTTCAACTTCAGGAGGAACGGCATCCGGTTCATAACGAAGTTGGGTATCCATAGGGGGAGTATCTACGATCTTTCCCGGGTTGAAAATATGGTTTGGATCCCAAGTTCTTTTGATTTGCCTCAACAATTCATAATTATGATCTCCTATCATCTGCCGAATAAATTCTCCTCGTAATCGACCATCTCCATGTTCTCCACTCAAAGACCCTTTATATTTCTTTACTAAAGTGGCAATTTCTTCTGCTATAGCCCGATATCTTTTATTTCCTTCACTGGTTTTCAGATTAATCATAGGGCGCAAATGAAGTTCTCCCGACCCGGCATGGGCATAATGCACACAAGACATCTCATGTTGATCCAGAATCACATTAAAATCCCGAATGAAAGCCGGTAAATCCTTCACTGATACTGAAGTATCTTCAATCACCCCTACCGCTTTTACATCCCCTTTGATATTTCCCAACAACCCCAGCCCATCTTTTCTTATGGTCCACACTTTATTGACATCCGCCCCCAATACCAACGGAAAATGGTAGCCTAAGCCTTCCTTTTTTAGCTCCTCCTCCAGTGCAGTTGCTTTTTCTTTTACCCCTTCTACGATATCGTCTAAAAAGCCAACAACCAATATTGCTCCCGGTTCTCCTTGAATAAAAAACCTTTTATCTTTGTATTCAATCAACCCCTTGGTACAGTCCAAGACATTGTTGTCCATTAATTCACTGGCAGAAGGATGGTGTTGCATCGCAATTACATTTGCTCTGAGTGCTTCATCTACCGTATCAAAATGAACACATAATAATCCTTCTTCAGCTGGAGGAGTAGGTAACAGATTTAATTTTACTTCGGTAATAAAAGCCAAAGTACCCTCCGACCCGGCAATAAATTTACAGAAATTAAAAGTTTCTCCTTCCGCATTAAATGGTTCCATATCCGCCAACTTATCTAAGGCATAGCCCGTATTCCTTCGGGTAACATCCGGCGCAGGAAACTCTTTTTTTATTTCTATCTGATTGTGGATGTTAGAAAGTACCTTTTTTACATTTTGATAGATTGCTGCTTCTAACTCATTTTCAGCATAACACTTTTTTTCAAATTCTTCCTTAGAAAGAGCCTTAAAAGTAACTTCTGTTCCATCACTTAATAAAGCTTCTACTTCTAATAAATGATCACGGGTTGTTCCATAGATGACTGAATTACTTCCGCAAGAATTATTCCCTACCATTCCTCCTATCATTGCCCGGTTAGAGGTCGAGGTTTCCGGACCAAATTGTAACTGATGAGGGAACAGAAAGCGATTTAATTCATCTCGGATAACTCCCGGTTCAACCCGAACCCAATGTTCTTCTTCATTAAGCTCAATAATACTTGTAAAATGCCGAGAAACATCTACCACAATCCCTTCTCCTACTACCTGACCGGCAAGAGAAGTGCCCGCAGTTCGAGGAATTAAAGAGGTCTTTTCTTTGTTTGCAAACCAAATTAATTTTTTAAGATCCGTTGTATTCTTGGGTACAGCTACAGCCGCCGGTAATTCCCTGTAAACAGATGCATCTGTCGCATATAACCTACGTGTAGCGGTGTCAAAATGAAGCGAGCCTTCTAGTGAATCAGCAAGATTTTCAAGTTTTCCGGGAGTCATAATATTAAATGTAAGTATGATGTAAAATTACAACTTTTTTGTCTTTATTTGCGTCTGCTACCTATAACTGTTTATTTCCTATAAGTTATAATTTATAGATGAGCTTATTAAACATTAATTATTATCGCCGACTGAAGAATGGATTTGTTCTTGCGGGGCGACAGAGGGGGACTTTTTATCTTTCTTCAAGCTGAAATCTATCCCATAAAAAGCCAATAGCAAAAAAAGAATAATGATAAAAATAACCACCACCAACCAAATATAATTTTTCTGTTTTTTTCTTTGATGATGCGAAGCCTGTATTCGTGAATTAAAATGTCGTTTTACTTGCTTCAATATCATCGATACCTCTTCCGGATCTTTCATCTCAGTCAACCCTTCTAAGGCTTCCGAACAAAATTCACAAGAGGCAAGATGCATTTCGACTCTTCTAACCTCTTCAGGAGTCAATCTTTCTTTAATATAATCCTGCATCTGCTGTACACTAAGACAATTTGTTTCTTTCAATATATCCTCTGACCTATTCATCTTTTTGCTTTTCCATGAATATTTTTATATTTCTTCTTCCATTCTGAATAAAACTTTTCACCTCCTTTAAGGAATAGGAAGTCTCATCTACTATTTCCTTGTAAGACTTTTGTTCATAATAGAACAAACGAATACATTTTTCCTGTCCTTTTTTCAAAGAGGTTAATGCTTCTTCCAATAATTGATATTGCTGCTCTTTTTTATAGAATGATTGTTTGTCGGGAAGGACTTTCTCGGCAATCTCAAAAGACGAATCAAGTGCAACCGTTTGATAGGTTTTCTTTCGTAAATGCATCAAACAATGATTCCTCGTCACTTGATAGAGCCATGCTTTAAAATAAGTAATCTTTTGATGTTTTTGTTGAAAAGCATGGATGACTTCCATACAAATCTGCTGGGTATGATCCTTTGCTTCTCGTTCATTTTTAAGATAACGCATACAAAGTCCAAAAATGAGGTGGAAATACCTTTCTAATAACAATCCCAACCAACTCACTTTTTTTTCTTTATAAAAGCGATTGATCATCTTAAGATCCTCCTGACGTTGTATTTCCTTCTTTTCTACCAAAATAAAAATACGGTTTCATTATATAGTATCAAAATACTTCTTTTTCCACAATTTACATTTTATTATTTTTGTCACCAGCTTTATTTTACCTTTACTGGATATCTTAATCATGGAATACTTAATTTGCACTATCCCAGTCATGCCCCTTCGTGCCGAGCCGGACGATAGAAGTGAAATGGTCAGTCAGCTCATTTTTGGTGAAGCTGCAATTTTATTGGAGAGAGGAAAGGGCAACTGGATTCGCATACAAAATCAATTTGATGCTTATACCGGCTGGACTTCTATCAAACAAATGGAACATATTAAGGAACATCTTTACAACACCCCAACAAAAAAATATAGTTCAGAATATTGTTTCCCTGTTCAGTCAGGAGGACATCCGATGAACCTGCCTATGGGAAGTTTCTTAAAAGGGATACATCATCGAAAGATGAAATGGGGACGACTAAAAACAGTATATAAAGGCTCAGCTATCCAACCGGATGTCGAAGAAATCTCAGAGAAAAAAGTTCGGGAACTTGCCTTTCAATTTTTAAATACTCCTTATTTATGGGGAGGAAGAAGCAATTATGGAATTGATTGCTCCGGATTTACCCAAACTTTGTATCGGCTTTTGGGTAAAAGACTGGCAAGAGATACCGGGGAACAAGCCAAGCAGGGAGAACTTCTCGATGAAGATGCCCAACTGAAGTGTGGAGATTTGGCTTTTTTCCATAATCAAGAGGGCAAAATCTCCCATGTAGGAATCATGATGAATCATTTTGAAATCATTCATGCCTCCGGAAAAGTCAGAATTGACAAGCTGGACAATCAAGGGATCATTTATTCCAAAACAGGAGAATATTCACACCAATTGTCTTTTATCCGCCGGCTTTTTTAATTTTTTGTTGATCTAAAATATACTCACATGAAAGATTTAAAATGGGAAAAACTGTCTTCTAAATATCTATTTACAGATACTTGGTTAACTGCAAGACAAGATCGTTGTAAAATGCCTGATGGTCGAATTGTTGATCCTTATTATGTGATGGAATATAAAGATTGGGTCAATGCCGTTGCTTTTACCAAAGAGGGCAAAATCCTTTTTGTACGCCAGTACCGACATGCTCTCGGACAAACATCTTTTGAACTTCCGGGAGGATGTATTGAAAAAGAAGATGCCTCCCCTTTGGAAGGATTGAAAAGAGAGTTATTAGAAGAAACAGGATATACATTTGACACATTCACCGATCTTGGAGCTATTTCTGCCAACCCCTCTACCAATGATAACATTACCTATATGTTCTTGGCAGAAGGTGGGGTAAAAGTACAGGAACAAGAACTAGATCCTCATGAAGAAATAGAAATATACACCTTCACGGTAGAGGAGGTTATCTCTATTCTTGAGAAACATGAAATTATGCAAAGCCTTCATGTAAGTACTCTTTTTTATGCATTAAAACAGAAAGGATTACTTTCTATTTCAAAAGACGAATAGAATATTAGAGCACAATATTTTGCAATAATTTGCTCTTCTCCGGATAATCCGTATTAAAATGCAGGCCTCTGCTTTCTTTTCGGAAGGTAGCCCCTTTCACAATAAGGTATCCGACTGTGATAAGATTACGAACCTGACAAAGTTGAGGGGAAACGGTTGTTTCCTCATACAATTCTTCTGTTTCTTCATGAAGGATATCTAACCTTCTCATCGCTCTTTTTAAGCGGGTATTATTTCTCACAATACCCACATAATCGCTCATAATCTGTTGCAATTCCTTCAGACTTTGTGTAATTAAGATCATCTCCTTCGGTTGCATCGTCCCTTCCATATCCCAGTCGGGAATATCTTCAGGTAAAGAAATATCATCAACTCTTTTCACGCTATCTTCATAACAGCGATGCGCATAAACCATAGCTTCCAGCAAAGAATTAGAAGCCAACCGATTGGCACCATGCAAGCCGGTAGAAGCGCATTCTCCGCAGGCATATAAATTCCGTATAGAGCTCCGCCCTTGATAATCCACTTTAACTCCTCCACAGCTATAATGGGCAGCAGGCGCTACCGGTATCTGGTCTTTTAATATATCTATGCCTACACTCAGGCATTTTTCATAGATATTGGGAAAATGAGCCTTAATTTTTTCTTCTCCAATTTCTTTACAATCTAAAAATACATTTTCCTGGCCGGTCTTCTTCATCTCACTGTCAATAGCTCGAGCTACAACATCTCTTGGTGCTAAATCTTTCCTCTTATCATAATCCGCCATAAATGCCTTTCCGTTACAATTTCTTAAAATAGCACCATCTCCCCTCACAGCTTCAGATATTAAGAAGTCTTGTCCCGATCCCTTTTCATTTCCTGCCCTATATAATGCCGTCGGATGGAATTGAATAAATTCCATATTCTCTATTCTTCCCTTTGCTCTATACATCATGGCCACACCATCACCCGTAGCGATTACGGGATTGGTCGTTGTCCGATAAGCCTGCCCACTTCCACCGGTTGCCAAAACTGTAATTCTAGACAAATATTTTTCTATATGTTGCGTCTCTCTATTTAACACATACACCCCATAGCATTCGATATCGGTAGTCGATTTGGTAACTAAGAAACCTAAATGGTGTTGTGTAATTAAATCCAAAACATAACAGTGTGAAATTACTTTAATATTGGGTTGTCTTTTCACTGCTTCCACCAGCGTTCTTTCAATTTCTTTTCCCGTAATATCTTTATAATGAATCACACGATTTTCAGAATGACCTCCTTCTCGCCCAAGAATATAATCCCCCTTCTCATCTTTATCAAAATGGGCTCCCCAGTCAATAATTTCCTGTACTCTTTCAGGACCTTCTTTCACCACAATTTCTACCGTCTCTTGATTACACAATCCATCTCCGGCAATCAGGGTATCCTCAATGTGTTTATCATAATTATCGACTTCCCAGTTATGGACAGCAGCTACTCCTCCTTGTGCATATTTGGTATTGGTTTCCGAGATACCGGTTTTGGAGATTACAGTAATTTCTCGCTTAGGATATTTCTTGGCTACTTTTATTGCATATGTTAATCCTGCAATACCTGAACCTATCACCAAGAAGTCTGTTTTTTTCATAATCCACCTATTTATAGATGCAAATATACGGCAGTTATTCTATCACAATTTCCTCAAAGTCACGATCCACTTTAAAAACATACTTTCCTTCCGTTTTCTTAGGTTTTATCGTTGTTTTTTTTCGATCAACAACGACTCTCTTAATTTTATAATCTAAACCATGAAGAATAATCCGGTATTGGTCATAATCAGTTTCATATTTACTATAAAAACGCTTTCTTATTTGCAACTTTTTCTTTTCGGATACCACTTTAAACCGGATGGCATTATAAATTCCTTCTCGATATCCATATTGATCACCATCATCTTCATACAATTCACTCAAAACCGGGTCTTTCCCTCCAAAATAGATATGCAAAGGCATTTTTTCTATTTTCTTTTCTCCTACATACTGCATAATGGGATATTGAGGAATAACCGCTCCGGCACGTACAAACAGAGGCATCTCATTCATGGGAGTAGGAATAGTAATTTCCTGCCCTCCTTCAAACTTTTCATCCGTAAAATAATAGTACCATGTTCCTTTCGGCAAATAGACTTTCTTTTCTTCCTGTGCTGGTTGAGCTACGGGACTTACCAACAAATGATCTCCAAACAAGAATTCTTCATTCCTATACCAGGTTTCGTAATCCTCCTGAGCAACAAAACTCAAAGGTCTCAACATCGGCGTTCCTTTTACCGAATTTTGCCAGAAAGCCGTATAATGATAGGGCAAAAGCTGATATCGTAACTCTATAAATTGACGAATAACATCCTCACTTTCTTTTCCAAAAGACCATGGATCCTGGTCAAAATCGGTTTCATTGCTGGCAGAATGTGTCCGCATAAAAGTATTAAACACTCCCAATTGAATCCAGCGGGTATATAATTCCGCATCCGGTTCATCAATAAAACCACCAATATCACTTCCGGCAAAAGAAATTCCTGAAACAGACAAACGCTGACACATAACCGATGCCAACCAGAGATGTTCCCAAGTCGCTATATTATCTCCTGTCCATACCGAAGTCCAACGCTGAGCCCCTGCATAACAGGAGCGAGTAATTGCAAAAGTACGATTTGGCATAAGATGCTTTTCCAGCCCTTCTTTGGTTGCCTTACTCATCAAATGACCATATACATTATGTGCCTTTCGATGACTACAAGAGTCTCCATCAAAATCATGTCGTACATCATCCGGGAATGTACCTTGTTCAAATACAGCCGGCTCATTCATATCATTCCATACGGCCCTAATCCCTGCATCTGCAATCACCTTAAACAAATCTTTCCACCATTCCCGAACTTTAGGATTAGTAAAATCAGGAAAAGCACATTGTCCCGGCCATACATCTCCATTCAATAAGGCGCCATCTGCTCTTTTACAGAAATAATCTTTTTCTAATCCTTCCTGATAGACCCAATAATCTTCATCTACCTTAATCCCCGGGTCTATAATGGCTACCGTTTTAAAACCGGATTTTTCAAGATCCGCTGTTAATTTTTTAGGGTTTGGGAAGCGTTCTTTGTCAAAAGTAAAGCAACGAAAGCCCTCCATATAATCTATATCCAGATGCAAAACATCACAAGGAATTTTTCTTTTTCTAAATTCCTCTGCCACTTCCTTCACTTTGCTGTCCGGGTAATAACTCCACCTGGATTGTTGATATCCGAGCGACCAAAGAGGAGGCAAATCCGGCGTTCCTGTTAATCGTGTGTATTGTTCCGCTACCGTTAGCAGCTCAGGTCCATAGATAAAATAATAATTCATTTCTCCCCCTCGAGCCCAAAAACTCGTCACCCCTGACCGTTCATGCCCAAAGTCAAAAAGCGTGCGAAACGTATTATCAAAGAAGATTCCGTATCCCTGATTATGATGCATGCCATAATAAAATGGAATATTCTTATAAAGCGGATCCTCGTCCATTTGAAAGCCATAAGAATCTCTTCCAAAATTCTCAAACCGTTTGTGACGTAAATCCAATTCTGCAGCCTTATCCCCCAATCCAAAAAACACCTCTCCTTCCTGTACTTTCTTACTATTATAGACAATCTTCCCCCCTTTTAAAAGGTAATATTGCCAATGAAAACCCATTTCGTCTTCATTAATAATATTTCCTTCCAAATCTGTCTTGGTCAACCGCATATTTTCTTTCGAAATAAGCACCTGAACCTTTGCAGTAGATAATCTATATTGTTTTGCTTCCTCCTTTACTTCAAGTTTTGTAAGGGTATCTTTTAAATCCGGTCGGAGTGCATAAGAAAAATCTCTTTGAAAAGTGCCATTGGGTGCATAACGAAATCTGATAATCCGATCCGATATAACTCTTATTTCTAAAATAGTTTTGGACGTATGGAAATAAAAATAATTACCGGATTGTTCATATTTTTCTACAGCATCCGGATAATATTTTACAGAATATTTATTGTGACCCAAAGAATCTTGTTGCATGTTTTGTCCTTTCTATTTAAATCGACGATTCGCCCCATTATTCTACCCTTCATTTTCATTATCGTTCTCTCTTTGTAAAATATTGTATTTCTTACACAAATAAAAAAAGTGCTAAATTACCAATAAAATTTTTTCTAAAAAATTGTAGTTGTTTATTTACATTTGTAATTGTTCTAACATAGATATTTTAACAATGGCTGACAAAAAAAACCAAGACTTATTTAACGCATATAATGAAGAATCAATTAAATCGCTGGATTGGAAAGAACACATTCAACTCCGACCGGGGATGTATATTGGGAAATTAGGGGATGGCACAAGTCAGGACGATGGAATTTATGTCTTATTAAAAGAGGTTATCGATAATTCTATTGACGAATACACAATGGGGTTTGGGAAAAAAATAGATATCAAAGTGGCAGAAAAGGAAGCAACCGTAAGAGATTATGGCAGAGGCATCCCATTAGGAAAGGTCAAAGAAGTGGTCAGTAAAATCAATACCGGCGCTAAATACGACAGCAAAGTCTTTCAGAAATCAGTAGGCCTGAATGGTGTCGGTACCAAAGCCGTCAATGCACTATCTTCTTATTTTAAGATTCGTTCTATTCGTGAAGGAGAAGTGAAAGTCGTGGTTTTTGAAAGAGGAAATGTTATAGAAGATCGTCCGGTAGAGCCTTGTGAAGAGCCCAATGGCACAGAAGTTACCTTCGTACCCGATAAAGAAATATTTAAAAACTACAGATTTCGTCAGGAATATCCCATCAATCAGGTAGAAAACTATTGTTACCTGAATTCAGGTCTTACCATTCGCTTAAACGGGAAAAGATATTATTCAAAAAACGGACTTTTGGATTTATTGAAGGACAAAGTAAATGAAGAAGAAGCCCGTTATCCTATTATCCACCTTTTGGATGATGACATTGAAGTAGCCATTACTCACACTGACAGCTATGGAGAGGATTATTATACTTTTGTCAACGGACAACACACCACACAAAATGGAACACATTTGGCAGCCTTTCGGGAAATGTATGTAAAAACTATTCGTGATTTTTTTAAACATACAGAAAGCTCCAAAAAGAATTATGACACCAAAGATATTCGTGCTTCGATCTGTGTAGGACTCTCTATCCGTATACAGGAACCTGTTTTTGAATCGCAAACAAAAACCAAACTGGGCTCTACACATACCTATGAAGGCGGTCCTTCTATCAAAAGCTTCATCGGAGATTTCCTAAGTAATAAGTTAGATAATTACCTCCATAAGAACCCGGATACCGCAGAAGCATTAAAAAAACGAATAGAACAGAGCGAAAGAGAAAGAAAGGACATGGCCGGCGTGAAGAAAATAGCTAAGGAGCGCGCAAAAAAGGCCAATCTCCACAACCGAAAACTCCGAGATAGTCATATTCATTTTAATGATGAAGGAAAAAGCAAAAGAGGAAAAGAAGAACTGGAAGAAAAGCGACTAAAAACCATGTTGTTCATTACGGAAGGAGATTCTGCAAGCGGTTCTATCACGAAAACTAGAGATGTAGAGACACAAGCAGTATTCAGTCTGAGAGGAAAACCATTAAACAGTTTTGGTCTGAAGAAAAAGGTGGTTTATGAAAATGAAGAATTTAATCTTTTGCAACATGCCCTGAATATTGAAGAAGGGTTGGACGGATTGCGATATAATCAAATCATTATCGCTACCGATGCTGATGTAGATGGCATGCACATCCGTCTATTAATGCTCACCTTTTTTCTCCAATTTTTCCCCGATTTGATCAAAAATGGCCATGTATATATTCTGGAAACACCTTTATTTCGAGTACGAAATAAGAAGAAGACTTACTACTGTTACGATGAAGAGGAAAAGAAGGAAGCGATTGAAAAACTAAGAGGAAAACCGGAGATTACAAGATTTAAAGGTCTAGGAGAAATCTCTCCAAAAGAATTTGGAAATTTCATTGGAGAAGATATTCGACTCCAACCGGTAATTGTCAATAAAGATACAACACTGCAAAAATTACTTTCTTACTATATGGGTAAAAATACCCTTGATAGACAAAAATTTATAATTGATAATTTGAGAGTAGAAAAAGATTTAGTGGAAACAGCGTGAAGGGAGTGATCGGTGATTAGTAATCGGTAATTGGTACATAAAGCCAAAAAGCCAAGCAGGAATAATTGTTCCAAAGCCAATTTCAAAGGTGTAGGTTTGATCAATCACAAAATCAGCAACTTCAGAACGATTTATTTGGTGTGAGCCCTTAAATTGATTGAAAAAGCGGATTTACAAACGTTGATTTGCACGATTTTTTTAGAACAGTATAAAAAAATGAGAGGTCATCTCTGCTCCGCTCGATGACCCGAAGTCGAAGGTTACCCTGAATCTGTCGAAGATCATTTCTTCACAAAAGACTGCAAATAAACAATTCCCTGCAAAGCTAAAACTGCAAAACCTACATAACAGACGCCTTCCCATTTATGCCAATGCCAGGCAGCCAATCCGAGAGCAGCTCCCAAAGCGGCTCCTATAAAGCAGCCGGAAATAAACAACATATTCAATCGGCTGCGAGCTCCTTCTACCAAACCAATAGTTTGTCCCTGCATGGTAATTTGTACCAGTTGACGTCCCCCTTCCATCAAAAGTCCACCCAGCAATACCATTATAAATGAGGTAGAAAAGAAATAAAGCAAAATAAAAGAAGAGAATAAAATGGTCATTCCAAAAAGAATTACCTTTTTCCCGGAAAAACGATCTCCCAGCTTACCCGCTAAAGGCGCACTTAAAGATCCTGCTAAAGTTATAATCCCAAAAATCCCAATAACATCTGTAGTCAGATTAAAAGGTTGTCCCGCTAATAGAAAAGCTATAGTGGCCCAAAACATACGGGAAACAATGAATGCACAGCTACTGACTACAACCGCTAAACGTATTTCTCCATATTTCTTCAATAATCTCCATACCGAGATCAGGATATCTTTATAGGTACCCTTAAAATTAGATCTTGATTCGGGAATATAATATCTAATCAATATAAAAACCAAAATAGTCAGACCGGCTGAGAGGACATAAACGGTACGCCAGTTGATCCAGGCTGTAATCCCTCCTGCAAACAATCGAGCAAAAACAGTTCCTGTCAATATTCCGGAGGTAATCATCCCTACAATATGCGTTCTTTCTGCCGGAGGATTCAAATCTACTGCCATCGGAATCATAATTTGAGGACCGACTGCAAGAAATCCCGAAATAAACATAAAGACTTTCAACATGACTAAATTTAACGCAACAGAAGCTCCAAGAACGGACAAGGCTCCTGCTCCGACGATCCACAACAGAAAACGCTTTCGTCTTAGTTTATCCCCTAGAGGGATCAGTGTAATCAGCCCTAAAGCCTGTCCCAACATACTATAAAAAAAAGTCTGTCCGGCATTGCTTTCACTCACCTCAAAGGTCTTTGCCCAATAGGCTAATAAAGGTTGAGAATAATACAGATTAGCTGTAATGACTGCAGCACTGAAGGAAAGTAAATAGAGTTGTGATTTACGTAAGGTCATTACGATGCAAAGTTACCCCAAGTTTTTCGTATAACCGTGTTATTCCTTTTTCTGTGGGTATCTTAATACGGGAATTTTCTTTTTTAAGCATCCATTCTTTTGCTATCATAAAATCCAGAAAGGCAACTCCAAGTCGTCCTCCTAAATGGTGTTTTCTCTCACTGAAATCAAGACATGCTTTTGCAAAAATTCCCGACTTTTGTCGCAGTTCTTCTATATTTAACCCAAGGTCTTTAAAGAAGTGTAACCCTCTTTCTGTTAATATAAATTCATATTCTTCCCCTTTTCTCTGCGGATAAAAGAAACCTTGTTCCTGCATTTTATCTGTTATCTGTACGCCGATTCTTCCGGCAAGATGTCCATGGCAACTACGACAATATTCTATTTCTTGTAAAGGTTCTTCTTTTTGATATATTCGGGGAATCCCCTGCATTTTCTCTTTTAATTTTCTTTCAAAGGCATTGCTGACTGATGTGTTGGATAATTTATAATAGCTGAAGCGATGTTGTTCTTTTACTACAAATCCTTCTCGCTCCATTCTTTTTAACAACCGCTCCATTGGCGATCTGTCAATTCCCGAATAATCGGACAATTCAATAAGGGTATAAGCCCTGCCATCTGATAAAGTCCATAATGTTTTTTCTCCCTCTCTATCCTTCATAAAAGAAGTGATTCCTTTCATAACTGTTTTATTTTATAAATATTAATGAGGTTGACCAAAGATTATTCTTACTCTTTATTCTTTTCTAGAAACTAACATTAATGATAAAATTTTGTTCTCTTCATTAATAGAATATTCTTTTCTTTATGAGCATTTTAACCTATCATAATAATCTCCCATTTTCTCCTTTGGGTCTAAAATGTTAACATTTTCCCTAAAGAAGAACCATTTCATTCTAAAATTGTATTTTTGTGCTATTCATGAATTTTTTCAATCACCATATTGCTATTACCATTGTTTTAGCCGGTCTTTTCTTTTCATCTTGTCAATCTCATCAAAAAAAGGCAACACAAGAAAAGACAACAGCCTCCGAGGTTGACAGTTCAGAATACTGCAGCCCGACCTCAAAAGCTGCGTTCTTTCAAAGCGGCTCCCAACAAAGAGAAGGAGATAGTGCTTTTAGCCAAACCAATGACAGTATTTCTCATCAAGATATGGTATTTATCAAAGGAGGTACCTTCATGATGGGAGCATCAGATGGCGAAGGACGTCCTGATGAGTATCCTGCGCATCAAGTGAAAGTCAAAGGATTTTGGATAGACAAACATCAGGTGACCAATAAACAATTCAGGGGCTTCGTAAAGGCTACAGGATATGTTACCGTAGCTGAACGAAAACCGGATTGGGAAGAAATGAAAAAACAATTACCTCCCGGTACTCCCAAACCACCGGATAGTATTTTAGTACCCGGAGCTTTGGTTTTCTCCCCTCCCCACCATGCTGTACCTTTAAATAATCCGTCTCGGTGGTGGAAATGGGTTCCGGGCGCAAACTGGCGTCATCCAAAAGGTCCTAATAGCAATATCAAAGGTAAAGATAACTATCCTGTAGTCCAGGTCTCCTGGGAAGATGCAGAAGCCTATGCCAAATGGGCAGGAAAAAGACTCCCTACTGAAGCCGAATGGGAATTTGCCGCCAGAGGCGGTCTGAAAGAAAAAAAATATCCATGGGGAAATGAAAATCCCGAAAAAGGACAACCGAAAGCCAATACCTGGCAAGGCCATTTCCCTAATCAAAACTCTGACTGGGATCAATTTAAATCCCTGGCTCCGGTCGAATCTTTTGCTCCAAATGGTTATGGTCTTTACGATATGGCCGGCAATGTATGGGAATGGTGCAGCGATTGGTACAGTGCAACCTATTATAAAACGCTATCTGGGAAAACAACTATTAATCCGCAAGGGGCCAAAAAGAAAAAAACAGGATCTTCCGGCATGCCGATGAAAGCTATTCGTGGAGGATCTTTCATGTGTAACAAATCCTATTGTAAAGGCTATAGAGTCACTTCCCGAATGATGAGCTCTCCGGATTCAGGATTAGAAAACTTAGGCTTCCGTTGCGTTGCATCCCGATAATCCAACCTATTTAAGAAGCATATGGCAGCTAGCAACTGTTTATTTTTCGGGAAGAACAAACAAATATTTATTGCCGGTTCTTTCTGTATGGGTACCATCTCCCATGCTCCCAAATATTTTGTGTCCCACATATCCATATCCTGCTCTGTTTTTTATCAAAACGAAGGTGGTATGTCCGCCTGTTTCTACCGCTTTAACAACTGCATCCTCATTTAATTCCCCGGGCATCAATATAGGATTGTACGCTTTATTTTTCAATTTCCCGCCAATCATATCCCGATGGTTCCACCCCCAGGCATATAATTTTCCATCTTCCGTCAAGATATTTATAGCCGGAAATCCGCTACCATCATGTTCATTAGGAGATATCCAAGCAACATTTGTAAAAGGTTTTCCCGATTTTTCACCTAAAGAATCGGGTTTCAGCGGCTGTTGCCAAAATCGTTGTTCAAAAGTATTCCATACCCCTAATTGTTTCTTTGAGTTGTAGCCCAGGCTGTAGAGTTTCCCATCTGTGGTCAGCAAATAATACGAAGGCATCAAATTATCAGCAGTCATACCAATCATTTTTGGATGTACTCCTTCAGGTAGAAACATCCGAGTAGCAAAAAAGAGATTACTAGACCTTCCTCCATTACCTAAAAAAGTATTGCCTCCCCATGTATATATTTCCCCTGATGCTGTCAGAGCCATCAATGTAAAGGGCGTTCCTCTAATAGCCACCACCTTTTTCAATGCTTTTTCAGGAGCAACACAAACCCGAACCCATTGATTAGGTCTATTTTTATTAATTCCATTTCCACCTTTTCTACCGATTCCCGAAAGCAGCCATGCTTCTCCGTCATTCGTAACAATTGCTAATGTTAAATAAGTGCCAAAAAACATTTTTATATCCTCCGGTTGTACAGATGCCGGAAGACCATTTTTTTGCCCGTCAACAGTCACCGCAGAAAAACGAGAATCTTTTTTAATTGATTTGCTTACTAAATTTCCTTTTTCTCCCCATACATAGACCCCTTTAGTGGTTAACAAGGCGTATTGCCCACTATGAATTCCTCTACTCCCGGCAGCCATTTTTAAGGGAGTTCCTTCATAATTAAAACCATTCTCAGGAGTAATTTTGGTCGGTAACAATATATTTTCACCATTTTTAGGAGACATATTTTCGCCCCAACCATAAATCGCACTATCCGCCCCCCATATCAGCGTAGCATGGAAATTAGAAATTATACTATCATACTTCACAAAACCATGGGATGGATCATTCAGATAACATTCATGAAAGCGTTTATCTTCTTTATGTTCCTGAGCATAGATCTTTCCTCCTATTCCCTCCAAGAAAATGATTAAAAGGATGTAAATATGAATCCTCATTCTATGAAATTATTTCCTTAAAGATACAATAATATATAAAATTTACTTCAATTGAAAAGAAAGAAAAATGAGGGAACAGAATAAGCATAGTTTAAATTTTATTATCTTGCCACTTTTTCAAGAGTAAATAAGAGCATTCACTTCAATTAGGAATTTAAACTGTTTATATACACGTATGCTCACGTCATTTTTTGCAGGTTTAGGATTAGGTTTATTTGTTTCGCTCTCAGTGGGACCTGTTATTTTTATGATTATAAAATACAGTATCAATGATGGATTCAAAGCCGGTTTGAGTTTTGTTACCGGAGTATCTGTCAGTGACATCATGTATGTTATTTTGGGCAATATGGCGACCTCCTTTATTTATGAATTAGATTCCTTACGAAAGATTATTGGTATAGCCGGGGGAATCGTTCTAATTATTATCGGGATATATGGATTATTTTTCAAAAATATTAAGTTGAATTCGGGAGAGGAAGACAGAAAAGATGAAATCAAAGCCAATAAGGGGCATTTTTTAAAAATATGGCTTTCCGGTTTTCTCATGAATACCCTTAATCCGGGTGTCATCATTTTGTGGCTGGGTATATGTACCGCAAATAGCGCATTGGCTGCCAATCATCGTATCGTTCTTTTTGTTACTGCCTTGGTTTTTATTCTGACTGCAGATATTACAAAAGTGTTTTTTGCCGATAAGATCAGACATAAACTTACATTAAAAACCGTTTTTTGGCTGAATAGAATCGCTTCTATAAGCATGCTCGTTTTCGGTTCACTACTCATCTATGCCGTTCTTTTTCAGGTA
This sequence comes from uncultured Chitinophagaceae bacterium, assembly GCA_964647485.1. GTDB lineage: Bacteria > Bacteroidota > Bacteroidia > Chitinophagales > Chitinophagaceae > FW021-bin31. Next base: position 84,839 of record CAZYHV010000001.1, read on the forward strand.
GATAAATTGATTTAATTTTTATTGAATCAATAAAGAAGTTCCTTTTCTGGATACCTTTTCCCCGGTTCTGGAATTAATAAAACGAAGGGTCCAAATGTACGCCCCCTGGGGTTGTTTTTTCCCTTTATAAGTACCATCCCATCCTTTAGTCCAATCTCTAGTCCGGAAGATTTGTTGCCCATATCTATTATAGACTTTAAAAATTAGTTCCTTAGCTACATATGCATTTAAAGGAGAGAGCCTATCATTTTCTCCATCTCCATTAGGTGTAAAAGCAGAGGGTACATAGACTTCACAAGTATTGATAACTTTTATGATCTTCGCAGCAGTATCGCGGCAATTTTTGCTATTGGCAACAATCAATTGAACAGGATATTCCTGAGTAAAGCGCGTAGTTGGGAATTGAAAGGTTTCGGGATTTTTTCTGTAAGAAGTACGTCCTCTTCCATAATTCCAATGCCACCGAATAATATCATTTCCCCGGCTTTCGTCTTCCAAAGTAACCGCGTCCTGTGGACAAACAAAAGCGGGAGACGAAAAATCAGCTTTTACATAATAATCCATATCCGGTGTTATCGTTTTTTTTCTTTTATCTTCGCAAACTCCATTACTCACCTCCAATTGAAAAGTACGCTTTCGGAAAGAGGTATCTTGGTAACCAATCTGAGTGTTCTTGCTGATCAAACCGGTATCCGTACTCCATCTCCAACTGTTAATTCCATTCCCTCCCGGATTACTCAATTGTACAACTGCTTCATTACAACTATAATTGAAACCGGTATTTATTTTTGCACGCACCGTATCATAACTATCAAAAGTCAGATACTCTCCTGCACGAGAAGCAATATCACATTCGCTGATGACCGTATTTCCATCGCTTCCTTTTTGTAAAATGAGTCGATAATGTCCTTCTCTATAAATAGGATCTTTGAATCGTATTTTAAAGGATCTACTTCCATTTTGTTCTTTATTCAGACTTTCCGCCCCCAAAATATCAACTGTTCCTCCGGTATTTGTATTGATTATTTTAAAATCAGAACCATCATCAGCTACCGAGTTGTTCTTAATTACATCTGCAAAGGTTACCCTCACTGCCTTAGGAGCACAACCAATATCAGCAATGCTGTCCATAGGAACAGGCTGGGGCGCATTATACGTAAAATTCACAGAATCCCCTACTTGAATGGCAGCACCACAATTATCAAGCAGCGTATTTCCATCCTTTCCATTTTCAATCTTTAAATGGTAGCTTCCGGGACTTAATCGTCCGGTTAAAATGAGCTTCAATTTCTTCATTCCAAATCCATCCATACACGCCGTGCTTTCTGCAGATTGAATCCCTATATTTGAATCCGTAATTAAAAAATCGCTTCCATCCAATGACAAAGAATTACATTTCATTTCCTTTGTCAGATAAACAATCATACTCTTTCCATTACAATTCATTTCTACCTTTTCGATAGCAGGAGTAGTGGTATCTGCAATCATAGCAGAGCCCCCTCCAAAAGATAAATCATAACCACTCTGTGAAGATCCTGAAAAATGACTCACCAATAATAAATAGGTATGTCCTTTGATTAAAGTTGGACTTTTGCTAAAGAGAGGACGTCGTAGACCATTTCCTAAGGTAGCACAAACCATGGTAGATTTCGCAGTGGTAGTTGCACCTGTATTTCCTTTTTCGCCTGACCAATTTCCACCGACAACCAAAGAAGATTGAGTATATACGTCCTTTGGATCTTTCCCTGTAATGTCAAATAATTCCCAATCATAATCATCCGTTGGATTATCCGGCTTGATCAAAAAAACAAGTTTCCCCCCTTTAAAACAAGTAAACTTATACCAAAAGGGACTTTCATCCTGATAACTTACTCGATCCGATACACAGGTGGGTACCGGAATAGTATTATTCACACAAGCGGGGACTTTCTTCTGATGAAAGACCGTTTTGGTACAAACCGGGAGTGCAGTCTCGGGGCTTTGTCCAGCTGTAGCACACTGTGCAAAGACTTGAGATGAACACAACAAAAAACTAATAAAGTATAAGATGAACTTCATAAAAATTTATCCCGACATTTTTACCCAATCATTTCTGTCCTTAAAGCTACAAATTTTACATTTATTCTCCACTTTAAATAAAATAAGCCTTCTAAGAACACTTCATTATAGGAATAAACAGCTAATTTTGCAACACATTTGGTTTTCCTGTTTTTTTAGAGATCAGGAAACGAAAAGGGAATCCGGTGTAATTCCGGAGCTGACCCGCAACTGTAAGTTCTATACACTTTCGCCTCATCCCCAAAGCCACTGTTCCGCATGATGCGGGATGGGAAGGCAAGGCCAAAGAGAACAAGCCAGAAGACCTGCCAATGTAATTTTTCATCCAATGGCTTTCGAGGATTGAAGCCGGAGATGGCAATTCCGTATGCTTTCCATCTCTTTGTTCCTCAAAATCCAATGGATTAACTATTAAAACCGGTATTTTGAAAAGATTTTGGATACTTTTTTTGTTCTTCTTTGGGTTTGATCTTTCGGTTGCTTTGGCTCATCCGATAGGAAAAGATTCGCTATCTTTTCAATCCAAAAAAGATACGCTTTTACCGGTACAAAATCTGAAAGAAGTTGTAATTCAATCTCTTTCTATTCAAAAAAAAGACATCCATTCCCCTACTCCTGTTCAGACTATCAACCAACAAGACCTTCAACGAATGAACAGCCTTTCAGTGGCAGATGCCGTCCGCTTTTTCTCCGGTATCCAATTGAAAGATTATGGAGGAATAGGAGGATTAAAGACTTTGAATGTCAGGAGTATGGGAACGCACCATACAACAGTATTCTATGATGGAATGCCTCTGGGAAATGCGCAAAACGGACAAGTAGATTTAGGAAAACTCTCTATCCATAACTTGGAAGAAATAAAACTGTACAATACGCAGAGCAATGATATTTTTCAACCTGCAAAAGCCTTCGCCTCCGGAGCTACTTTATATCTGACTTCCGGAAGACCCAACTTTTCAGAGAAAAAAAACACTCACCTACAATTCGGTTTTAAAACAGGGAGTTTTGGTCTTGTCAATCCGAATATAGAATGGGAGCAAAAGATATCCCCTCATTTAAGTAGCCGGATATCTGTTGATTATCAACATGCCAACGGAAGATATCCTTTTCATTTTAAACATAACAACTACGACACGACTGCCATTCGACAAAATGCAGATATCACCGCTTGGAGATTGAATGCAGGATTGTATGGCACTTTTTCTGACAGTAGCCAATGGAGCATACAAGCCTATCATTATCAATCAGAAAGAGGTTTACCCGGCGCAACAGTAGCCAATCATTTTAATCATTATCAACGACTTTGGAATACCGACCAATTTATTCAAGCACAATGGGAAAAAAAGATATCCAAAAGATACACTTTCAAGGCAAATACTAAATATACAAAGCAAAAAACCAAATATCTCGATCCTTTTTATCCTAACAATGCCGGTCGGTTAGAAAATCATTACAAAGAAAAAGATTTCTACGCCTCTTTAGCGAATCAGCTAAAATGGACTTCCTTTTTCGATATGGATATTTCTATAGATTATCATTGGGATCATTTGCAATCAGATATCTATCATTTCTCCTTCCCTACCCGACAAACAATCTTAGGAGCAATCGCCGGGAAATTACACTTTCCTCATTGGATAGTAGAAGGTAGTTTACTGGAAACTTTTGTGCAAGATAGAGTGAGAATAAATAAAGGAAGGCAGAAAAAATCGGAACTCACTCCATCTCTATCTACCAGTTGGCAACCTTTTCATCAAATAGGATTGTGGCTCCGAGGATCTTATAAAAAGCTCTTTCGGATGCCTACTTTTAATGACTTATATTACACGTTGGTAGGAAATATTTATCTAAAACCGGAATTTGTAACTCAATATAATGCCGGATTTACCTATCACAAATCTTTTGAGAGAGGAATTTGGAAATACATGGCTTTATCGGTAGATGGATACCACAACAGAGTTACCGATAAAATCATTGCTACTCCGGGAAGCAATCTTTTTCGGTGGACCATGTCCAACTTCGGAAAAGTGGACATAAAGGGAGTAGATGTAACCTTAGATAATCAATTTTTCATTCGACAGCAGTTTCTTATAAAAATAGGACTCAATTATACTTTCCAAAACTCATTGGATGTAACCTCTCAAGGTTTTCATTATAAAAATGAGATTCCTTATGCTCCTAAACACAGTGGTGCTGTTACCGCCTCCTTAGACTGGAAAAATTGGGGAATAAATTATAGCTTTATCTATACAGGCGAGAGATACAGTCAGCTCTCCAATTCTTATAAAGATTATATTCCGGCTTGGTACACGCATGATGTGTCCTTAGAAAAGCAATGGAACTTAAAAAAGATATCATTGAAAGTCTTTGGCGAAATCAACAATATAGCTAATCAACATTACAACGTTATTAAAAACTTTCCAATGCCGGGACGTTCATTCCGGTTAGGATTTTCTATCCATTATTTATAAACCTCAAACATGATCAAACATTCAAATTTCAAAACCATGAACCAAAAGAACCATCTCAGAGGATCCTTTTTTATTATCCTTCTTCTTATCTTAGGAATAACCTCTTGTAGAAGAAAGGATTCGATTAACCCGGACCATCAAAAACCCGTTCAATCTACCGCCGGTTTTTATGTCCTGAATGAAGGCAGTTTCGGACAAAACAACACTTCCTTAGATTATTTTGATTTCGATACGGACTCCATGTATTTAAATGTCTTCGACCAAGCAAACCCAAATTCAGAAGGGTTAGGAGACACGGGTAATGATTTAGGAATTTATGGAGGTAAATTGTATATCGTTGTCAATAACTCTAACAAAATCGTAGTAGCCAATGCGAAAAGCGTCAAGAAAATAAAGAAAATCGACTTATCTCGACCCAGGAATATTGAATTTTATAACGGAAAAACCTATGTTACTTCCTCAGATGGATTTGTAGCAGTGATAGATACGGCATCCTTAAATATAGAAGATTCCATTACCGTCGGCAGTAGTCCGGAACAGATGTCGATTGTTGGAAATAAACTTTATGTAGCTAATTCCGGAGGATTCAATTTTCCTAACTATGACAGCACACTTTCTGTAATCAATTTAAACACCAATAAAGAAATCGAAAAAATTACGGTAGGATTAAATCCCACTCAGGTTGTGAGCAACGAAAATGGCGACTTGTATGTCCTCACCATGGGCAATTACAACGATATTGAACCCAATATTTACAGCATCGATACACAAGCAGATTCCGTATTCAAAGCACTCGATATAGCAGCGTCAAAGGCTGCCATACATAATAATAGGCTTTATTTATATCAATATGATTACGCTACCCAGAAAACCAATTTCACCCTTATCAATACAGAAACCAATGAAATAGTAAGTCATCATTTTATTGATGAAGACATCGAGCAAGAAATCGCGCAGCCTTATGGAATAGCCATTCAATCCAACGGGAATATTATCTTATCTGACGGAAAAGACAATGTAACCGATGGAAGTATCTATTATTTTAATGCGGATGGAAATTTACAATGGACTACCCTTGCAGGAGTAAGTCCTTCCTGTTTTGCATTCTTGGTTGAGTAGATAGGGACTTGCTTAATAACCCGTTTTGTTTGATCTCAAAGGGAATGCAAATCATTATGTTCTAATTTTAAAGAACTTTCATCTCGTGAAAGCGATTATTATTTTATAGGTGATATTCGGCCAAAGAAATCTTCCAACTGATGAAAATTATCTTTAAACCAGGGGATCCATCCTGCTATATCATGAATAGCTTCCGGACCTATAGCAGCAATATGTCCATAAACAAGAGAGCTTTCTTTAGCTTCAAAAGGAATAAAATTAATTTGATTTCCTATCCATAAAAGCACGCTAAAAATAATGGAATAAGCCAAGATATAGAACAAAATCCCCACCAGCCGATTAATCCATCCCAACAGGACAACATGGAGAATTTTTTGAAGAACCTTTGCAAGAATTTTTACTATAAATGCAACGAGGATAAAGATGACAATAAAAGCAACTATCGGCCATAAAGGACTGGTATGGTCTGTCTGTATTTCTAAATAATTGCCGGTCTCGGCAGACAATTTAATAGCTGCAGCCAATCCGAAAATAAGTGCCAACAAAGAAAAAATAGCAACGATAAATCCTTTAGACCAACCCTTATAGATGGCTAATAGTACGGTGATAAAAAAAAGAATATCTATGACCATGATACAAACAGATTCCTTCACAAATGTAGGCGATTTCATCCTTTTTTATAACAATCCTGCCATTATTCTCTTAACCCGCATTATTCACCACTTTTTGGAGACGATCGTGTAAATGCATTTTAATCAATTACCTGTGTAATTATCTGCATTTTAGTCATTCCCCAAATATGAGGAATGGTTTGGAATTATCTTTTTGCATCTATATTTCGGCTTAGCTCAATAACCACTGCGTTACAAACTCTTTGCAGTAGGCTACTACAGCGGCAGAGTTCGATGCATTTCGATTGTACTCAATGTACCACATTTCGATAAACTCAATATATCACCTTGTAGCTACAAAAAAAGCTAATCCCATGAATAAAGCGGGTTAACTCTTCTTTAAATAAAAACCGTACCTTTATCTCTTCTTCAGTATCATAAAACACGGCTAAGGTCATAGTTAAGCCGAGAAATGTATAACTCCATGAATACTTTTTTTATTCGACACTCTTTATTTTTCTATTTGATATTCATCACTATTGCCACTCCTCTGATGGCTCAACAATTAAAATATCCTCCTGCCAAGCCAAAATGGGATCGAGATTCTCTGGGAAATCATAGAGCCGTTCTCCAAGTAGACGGTCAGGAAACCATCGCAAAAGGGAAAATAGTATGGAGAAGAAGAGATCGAAATGTGAAAGACAAAGCCCTCATCCTCATAGATGCAAAAACAGGAAAACGCGTACTCAACTTAATAACCCCTAAAATAAACAGATTCTCCTGCACACTTTATTTCCAACACCTCCCCGGGCATTCTACTTATTATCTATACTATATGCCTTATCAACAACATGGATATATTCATTATCCTACCGATTTTTATCCGCAAAGGAAGGAAACAGCAGATAAAGATTGGATCGCTTCTGTAAAAAAGAAAGATGATTTTGCAAAGGTCAAACTGATAAAATTAGAACCTGCTACTCCTTTTGACCGCTTCACACCGATGGAATTGATTGCATCAAAAAAAGAAACCAACGATTTAATAGCAGCTCACCCTGATGTCGATTATCTTGTGTTCCCGGAAGACCGACAACATCCCATCAAAATGAAAAAAGATATTCCCTATCGGTGGATAAATGAAGGTGTACAATCTTCTTTTAGTGGTTCAGCCAAAAGAGGAGAATATTATGCTTTCCAATTGGGGATTTATCCAATTAAGAAAGGACTGCACCATGTTCAAATTGATTTTTCCGAGTTTAAAGACAATCATAATCACCGCTTTTCGGACACTTTGATTTCCTGTATCAATACTGAAGGTATCTCTTATCGGGGGGATTCCGTATCTTTCACCGTAGACATTCCTCAAAAAGAGGTTCAAGCTATGTGGTGTTATATTAAAGTGCCAGCAGATATTCCTCCCGGCACCTACCATGGGAAAGCGACCCTCTCGGCAAAGGATGTTGCTTCTACTTCTATCCCTATCCATTTAACAATAACATCTCAAAGGGCTATAAATCATGGGGTAGATCAACCTTGGAAAATGACTCGTTTACCTTGGCTAAATTCTACTTTATATCAAAAGAATACGGTAATAGATCCTTATATCCCTTTAAAAAAGGAAGGAAACAATATCCGGCTGCTGGGCAGAAAATTGCAGATTGCCCCTTCCGGATTACCAAAACAAATCAAGACTTTCTTTCCTATAGAGATGACCAGCATCTCAGAACAAGCTAATCCCTTGCTCACACACCCCATAAACTTCCATTTTGTAGACCCCAAAGGGAGGACAATCCAATTCAGAAACAAAGGAGTGACCTTTACCAAAAAGACGCCAGGTACCATTGAGTGGAAGGCGGAAAACAAAGCTCGAAAGCTAAAAACAGAAATAAAAGGACATCTGGAATTTGATGGTTTTTTATCTTATCAAGTCAAAGTCATTGCCAGAAAAGATATCTCGTTGAAGGATATTTCCCTGCATATTCCCATACAACCTAAAGAAGCAAAGTACTTTATGGGATTAGGATATAAAGGAGGAAAACGTCATCCTCATATTGATTGGACTTGGGATGTCAAACATAAAAATCAGGATGGGGGCTGGATCGGCAATGTCAATGCCGGTCTAAAATTTTCACTCAGAGATCAACACTATTCCCGACCTCTGAATACTAACTTTTATTTACAAAAACCGCTTATCTTACCCACTTCCTGGGGAAATGACAACAAAGGAGGCATTCATATAGGATCAAAAGGGAATTCTGTATTAGTCAATGCTTATAGCGGCACTCGGGAAATGAAAAAAGGAGACACGCTATATTATAATTTCCGCCTTCTCATTACCCCTTTCCATCCCTTACAAACCAAACAACACTGGACACGCCGATATTTTCATGATTACAAACCCATTGATTCTGTCAAAGCCGTTGGCGCCAATGTTATTAATGTCCATCAGGGGAAATATCCCAACCCTTATATCAACTATCCTTATATTGCATGGAAACAACTCAAAGCTTACATCGACTCTGCCCATCAGGCAGGCATGAAAGTAAAAATTTACAATACCATTCGGGAATTAGCAGATCGGGCTTATGAGCTGTATCCAATGAGAAGTCTGAACCATGAAATCTTTTCTCCCGGGAAAGGCGGAGGATACCCCTGGTTACAGGAACATTTGGATGGGGATTATATCGCTGCCTGGTACACGCCCGAAACCAATGATGCCGCGATCGTAAACGGGGGACAAAGCCGCTGGCATAATTATTATATCGAAGGATTAAAATGGTTGGTTCATAAAGTAGGAATAGACGGACTCTATTTAGATGATGTAGCCTTCGATCGTGTCACCATGAAACGAGTAAAAAGAGCGCTCACCCAAAACGGCCATCCGGGAATCATTGATCTTCACTCTGCTAATCAACACAATAAATCGGATGGATGGAACAACAGTGCCAATTTATATATGTCGCTCTTCCCTTATCTTAACCGCTTGTGGTTTGGGGAATATTTTGATTATAATAAAAATGGTCCCGATTTCTTCATGACGGAAGTCAGTGGGATTCCTTTCGGATTAATGGGAGAAATGCTACAAGACGGAGGCAACCCTTGGAGAGGAATGCTTTATGGCATGACGAACAGATATCCCTGGACTGGAGGGGATCCGCGCCCGGTATGGAAAGTATGGACAGATTTTGGTATCCAAAACAGTGAGATGGTGGGGTATTGGGTGCCGGATAACCCGGTAAAAACGGATAATGAGAAAATCTTAGCTACCGTTTATGAAAAAAGAGGAAAAACCTTGGTAGCTCTTGCCAGTTGGGCAAAAAAAGACACGACAGTACATATAAAAATAGACTGGCCAGCCTTGGGAATCAACCCCCTAAATGCCACTATCACGGCTCCCTATATAAAGAATTTTCAGTCTCAGGCTACTTTCAAACAAGGAGAAGCTATTCCGGTAAAAAAGGGGAAAGGAAGGTTATTGATCATTGGATCCCATAAGTAACGCCTTGTTTCACAAAATACCAGCCGTATTCATCATAAAAACTCGAGTACAAACTTGATATGAACCTCCATTAGGGCTTTCATAGGTAAGTGCCATATAGAAAGCATGATATCCGGTAAGAGGGAAAGGCTCTGTTGCTTTTATTACAGATTGATGCTCGACTGATAATTCCCTACTATGGAATACAGATTGACGAAAATCCTTCGTTTGCGCATTGGCAGACCATATTTTCGCACCCAGTAACTTATCTTTTGTAGCATGAACAATTAACTGCACTCCTTCTTCTCCTCGTTTTGTTTCCCATGAACATTCAGGATAAGTGCCATGATTCATCGTTATTCCAAAGAAAGCACTCAAAGCCGGAAATGCCAGGATCCCATCGTTCAAATCGTGTCCTGCATTGGGGGTATAATTTAATAGATTGTATCCGGGAATATCCGATAAATAATTTTTTACATTATCCACAACCCAATAAGGATCGTTCGTTCCCATAAAAATCATCTTAGGTTGTGTAAGCTTTTCCCGATAAGAATACGGATCAATCATTTCTACCAATGCACGCCCTCCCGAAGAGGCAATTCCTTGTACGATTCCAAGATTCACATAATCTTTGATCTCTTTGCTATATGCACCATAAGCCTTCATCTGATGAGCTAGGTTTACCGGCATATTCAGAATATCAATAACCATAGGAGCAATGGCCGCCACACGAGTATCCCCAATAGCGGCAGTCAACCAAGTAGTCCACCCCCTTTTGGAAGCACCACTTATAACAAACCGCTCTACCGGATGCTCAAGCCGATTATTAGCAAACTCCTGTACTGCATCCATTCCTTTTTCCGCACTCTTTACCATAGGAAAAAGAAGCGGCCAGGTATAATCGGTATCTTTTAGAAAACGATGAAGAGTATAGGAGATAATTTGATCTTCTACTAAACTATCAAAAAGGGGTTCATTAGGCACTTGCTTCAATACAGCTACAATAGCCTTATTCTTCATAGCTATCTTTCCCATTGTCTTTCCAAAATCATTCGTATATTTTTTCCAATGAGGAGTTCCAGTTTTTTTATCATTGTGACCTCCTGTAATAAATAAGAGAGCTCCATCATGGATATTTTCTTTTGGAGAAAATATAGTAAGTTGATGTTTCCAAGTATAGTGTTTCCATTGTTGAGACACCAATAACAAATCATACCCTTTTACTCCTTCTAAAGCAAAAGAATCTTTGAGTACCCAATTATAAGTAGAATCTTCTTTCTGTAAATAATGCACGAGTGCGTTGGAAGGAGTTGTTGTTTTTTGTGCAACAAGTGATATGGATAAGAAGAGAAATACAAAAAAGAAGAGAATCTGCCTATTCATCTATTTTTTATTCAAAGATAAGTATTTTTTATTATGTATCTAAATAAGACTACATTTGTTTGAAATTTAAAAATGGTTCTCCCCCATGGAATTCCTTAGTTACACATGAAATAATCTTTGATGCTTTCATACAGGATATAAAACCCCAAGGTGCTTATTTGAAAGATTTTAAAGCAGTTTTTGTTCAACTGCTTCGCAGTTGGGTAGAAGTTACCTATCTGTCCCCCTCCGGTTTCACCGGAGGTTACTAAGAAATAAAAACCTTTCAGGCTTTTCAATCGTCGACAGATTAAAAAATGCTCAACCCAAAGAAGAATTACAGCTTCATCCTCATGAAAAAAAATCACCCCCTCAATTTTTAAAAGAAAGCTTTCAGATCGCCTGTAAAAACATCCAAGATGTTTAACTATAAGTAACCATAGGTGCAACCTATGGGAAAAGCTAACTCGCTCATTGGGAAACCCCGACAGGGGTTTAATTATGAGTTGATTTTATTGCTTTTAGCATAAAAAGATCAATGCTCAACAAACTCTATTTTTTTCCTTTCACTATTCAAATCAACTGTAGATCCCCCTACGAACGCCAGAGATCCTTTTCATTCTGATTAAAACTAAAAATAAGGATGAAAGGCTCTTATTTTATTTTAACGGAGTTCTAACAGGTTTTAACGGAATACTAACAAGAGGAAAAAAGTTGCCTTTCTAACTTTGGGGGCACAAAACAATTCTATTCGCAGCGTGCTAAAATAGCAATATATTATCACGCTGTAGAATACAAAGACATTTATTCTATTTTTTAATTTTTAAAATGGTCATCAAATGCAAAGTACCTCAACTTACCAAAAATTACTTTCTTTCCTCTTCCTTTTAGGTTTTATTTTTGTACTGCCTTCAAGCGCAAGCTCGAAGGCAGTTGCTTTATATACCCCATATACCCAAATTACAGTCACGCCCGGACAAAAAATTGATTACTCCATAAAGTTGATAAATAATACGAGTAGTATTAGAGATGTAGGATTAACGATCTATGGGCTTCCCAAAGGTTGGTCTTATACCTTAAAATCAGGAAGCTGGCAAGTTTCGCAATTGGCTGTCGAACCGCATAAAACCAAGACCTTATCTCTGGAGGTACATGTTCCCCTGAAAGTCGAAAAAGGAACTTATCGACTACATGTAAGAGCTGACGGCTATGATAACCTTCCATTAACAATAAAAGTATCGGAATCCGGAAGTTATGAATCTTCTTTTTCTATAAAACAGGCCAATCTGGAAGGAGCGGCAAATACCTCCTTTGATTTTAGCGGGACTTTAAAAAATGCTACTGCAGATACCGCTTTTTATGCTTTTAGAGCCCAGGCTCCCAGAGGATGGCATGTTGATTTTAAAGCCAATTATAAACAAGTTGCCTCTGTAAAAATTAACCCCAATGGTTCAGAAAACATCTCTATAAAAGTAAAACCTCCGGAAGAAGCTAAAGCCGGAAACTATAAAATCCCCATTGTTGCTTCTTCTTCTCACAGTACAGCAAAAACAGAGATTTCAGTAACCATAACAGGGTCATACAAAATGAATTTGTCAACTCCGACCGGAAGACTAAGTACAGATATTACCGCAGGAAGTACAAAAGAAGTCACACTGGCGATAAAAAATACAGGATCTTCTACTTTAAAAGAAGTAACACTGAGCGCTACTTCTCCTGAAGACTGGCATGTAGATTTCAAACCCAAAAAATTGACTGTAGTTCAACCCGGCGAGACGGCTAAGGTTACAGCAAAAATTAAAGCCAGCAGCAAATCTATTGCAGGCGATTATGTTACTGCCATTAAGGCCAAAACAGACAATGCTTCTTCACAGGCCAAATTCAGAGTCTCAGTCAAAACTTCACCCATTTGGGGATGGCTTGGTATTCTGATCATTGTTGTGGCTTTAGGATGCGTTTATTTTCTTTTCAAAAAATATGGAAGGAGGTAATCGTGTTGAAGAATAAAGAGAATAAATCAAAAGAACAAGTAATCCGGTTAAAAGGACTCACAAAGAGATATGATCGGCTGAAAGCAGTAGATCAACTGGATTTAACGATACAAAAAGGGGAAATATTCGGGTTATTAGGACCCAATGGTGCCGGAAAGTCAACTACCATACTTATGATGTTAGGGCTTACCGAACCTTCTTCCGGAGAGGTTGAAGTCTGTGGCATTGATGCCAGACGATCCCCTGCAAAAGTCAAAGAAAAAGTAGGATACCTGCCTGATAATGTAGGTTTTTATGATAATCTTACTGCTCTAGAGAACCTCATTTTCATTGCCCAGTTAAACAAGCGATCGGTCAAGGAAGCAAAAGAGGATGCCTTCCATCTTTTAAAACGTGTAGGCTTATCGGATGCTAAAGACAAAAAAACGGGAAAATTTTCCCGAGGAATGATTCAACGCCTGGGATTGGCAGATGTACTCATCAAAAATCCGGAAATTATCATTCTTGATGAACCTACACTGGGCATCGATCCTAAAGGAGTAAAAGAATTCCTGAAACTTATTGTGCAATTAAGCCGGGAAGAAGGAATTACGGTTTTAATATCTTCCCATCATTTACATCAAATTCAAGAAATCTGTGACAGAGTAGGAATTTTTGTCAAAGGAAAACTGATTGCAGAAGGAGATATCTCAGCCTTGGCAGACAAACTTTTTCCGGGAGACCCCTATATCGTCGAAGCTAAAATAGGCACAAATGAAGAATCAGCTATCCAGAAATTGAAAGAGAAGCTCCTGGAAAAAGAAGCTATTCGTTCTGTTGACTACAAAAAGACCTCTCTTAGAATAAGCTGCATGAAAGATTTGACCTCCGATATTGCTCAATTAATTGTGCAACAGGGGCTATCCTTAACTGCTCTGGCTAAAAAAGAATATGGTTTAGATGAAATCTATCAAAGTTATTTTGAAAAAGAAGAAGTTTTATCATGATGAAAAAAATACATTCTCCATTCTGGGTCATGGTGTATAAAGAAATTTCAGACCAGGTACATAGCTGGCGCTTCATTATACTTGGCGCCATCATGATATTAACCTGCATGGGAGCCTTATATGCCTCCCTCACTAACCTGGCGGCGCATGGGGTAAGTCCCAAAGACCCTAACAGTACCTTTTTATTTCTAAAATTATTTACACTTTCCGATGGTACTTTGCCCCCTTTTCATGTATTTATCACCTTTTTAGGTCCCTTACTCGGTATTAGTCTGGGTTTTGATGCCGTCAATTCCGAAATCAACAATAGAACATTGAGTCGGGTGATTGCACAGCCCATCCACAGGGATTATATCATCAATGCTAAATTCGTGGCTTCCCTGACGGTGATTGGAACGCTACTTTTAGCATTAACGCTACTGGTGGTTGGTTTCGGATTAATTATCATAGGTATTCCGCCTTCTCCAAGCGAATTTCTAAGAATTATTGCTTTCTGGTTGTTGAGCGTCTTATATATTGCTTTCTGGTTAAACCTGTCCATCCTGTTTTCCATAAGATTCCGCCAGGCAGCTACTTCAGCACTGACATCTATCGCGGTTTGGTTATTTTTCACGGTTTTCTATCCTATGATTATGAAACTCGTTGCCAAAGCCCTGATGCCCAGTCCGAGGATGGCCGCTGCAGGACAATATGTTCACAAACAGACGGAAGCTTTACACCTTTTCCAAATTACCCCATCGCAACTTTTTAGTGATGCCACAACGACATTATTGTTACCTTCTGTGCGGAGTCTGGGGCCGCTCACTATGGCACAGACTTATGGAGCCATTCCCAGTCCCCTGCCTCTGGGGCAAAGTCTACTGATTGTCTGGCCTCAAATCACAGGTCTGATAGCTGTTACCGTCATCTGTTTTGCTATTTCCTATGTACTCTTTATGAGAAAAGAAATCAGAACAAGATAAAATACAGAGAAAAATGATCCGTCTCCAAAGTTTGAAGACGGATCATTTCACAGAAGACCCTTTTTTATCTTTTCATTGCTAATATTACCAGAGTTTGATGCCCCTTTTTATCAAACCCATTACAGAAGAGAATACGTTTATAAACTTAAGAAAAGTTATCCTCTTTCAAATGGACTGTTTCAGAAAGAGGTTGTTTTATCGTTCTTGTATCAACTACTTTATAAAATATCTTGAGGTTATCAACCCACGCTACCACCACTTTATCCTTCCCGTCCGACGCTATTACCGGATAGGTAGCTTCTCCATCCGGCGGAGTAATCACTTTCTGAAAAAATCCGTTTTTATTAATTTTAGTGATCACAATTTCACTATAGGAAGAGTCCTCTTTGGAATAATTACGGCTAAAGGCGGCGACTCTGTTGCCATTAGGTTGCAAACAGAGTTGAATAAATCGGGCATTCGGATCTAACCTTTTTCTATCTATTTTTTTCCCATTACGATCCAAAGCCTCATAATAAACGCCTGCTTTATTTTTTGCCCCGGTGAACCAAGTGACATAAGAAATTCCATTCTTTGTCTTCACAGAAGGGCCGGCATGCGGACAACCATCTACCACCCAATGATCCCGACTAAAGGAAGCTGCCTTTCGAAAGCTTTGTCCATTATTTGCAGACGAAGCAAAGGAAATATCTCGAATCATTCCCGGAAGAATATCCCGAAAAGCAATGCTCACGTCTCCGTTTTCATCACTACTCACTGCAGTTCTACAACATTGACAGGCACTTGAATCTATTAATATTTGTTCACCAAAACCTGATTTTTCATTGGTTTTAGCAAAAAAGATAGGACGAGCACGTCTTGGATTATTTGGAATCTTACCCAACCAGGTTACGCCTATTTCTCCATCTCCCAGCCTACACATATCTGTATAATTTGTAGACCATCCTTTTTGAACATCCGAAGAGATCGATTGAGGATCCGTCCAGGTTTTCCCATTGTCATAAGAACGAATATATTTCACATCTCCCAATCCCCAGCGAAGATTTTTATAGGGCGTAGAAGTGCCATAGATAGCAACCAACGTACCATCTCCTTTTACCGCGATCTTAGGCATCATCTCTGCATGAGCACTTGCATTTTGTTGAAAAGGAATAGAAACCGGCTTCTTAAATTGCCCTTTTGAACTATCAAAGCGTGCAAAATAGAAATATTTCTCTCCGGCTGTATCTTTTTCCACCCAGCTTACGATGGGATGGTGACGCTCGTCACTCGCCAAAAATACCGCCGCTCCTACTCTATTTCCATTGGAGAGGAGAACCCTTTTTTGAGTTGAGTTTTCTTGACTATTTGTTTGATTACATGATGGCAACACAGCTAATACAGCTAATGCTATCATACAATATGGAAGAATTCGTTTCATGGTCTTTTATTTTTTATTTCCCAAAATGATAACCGATCCCCGCTTGAAAGCGGATTAATTGTCCGGGCGTATAGGCATTTGACCCATATTTATATTCTACTATGGTAGCATATCTTTGATTCGTCAGGTTCAAAAGATTAGCCCAGACCTCTATTCCTTTCCACTGATATCCTGCTCTGGCATTAAAAATATTAAATCCTTTGTAGGTATATTGGTTTTCCGCATCTGTATAATATTGGCTTATTCCCTGCCACTCCAACGAAATTCTAAATCCATCGAAGAAAATCGGTTTATAAGTAATCTTAGAATTCATCATCCAATGCGGCGCTCCTTTCATCTGATTCCCCGATACATCTTGTTTCCCATCCACAAACTGAATATATTTGTGGTCTGCATAAGTGCCTCCTATTTGTAAGAAAAGGTCTGTGAGAGGTCTATAATGCACACTCAATTCTACCCCTTGATGTCGTGTTTCTCCTGCATTCTTTTTTAGAGAGGTTCCATCCTGCATTCTGACTGAGACGACTTCATTTGCACCATCTAAACGATAAATTGCGACTTCTGCAAAACCTTTGTTTCCCAGATTATACCAGCCTCCTATTTCATAATTATAAAAAGTAGAAGGTTTCAGATCAGGAACAGAATGACCACTATATAAAGAGCTGATATTCGGAGGAGAAAAGCCTTGACTGTAATTGATATACATTCCATTCCCATTTCCAAAATCATAAGTAGCGCCAACTTTAGAGGTAAAATGAGCAAAATGATTCTTTGTTTCGGCCGGACCGGTAGTCGCACCAGGAGTGAGATGGTTCATAAAATGATAATCCAAACGATCATATCTTGCACCCAAAACCACTCTTAATTTTTCAATCGGATTGAATTCAAATTGTGTATATGCAGCAGTATTATATAAATCAGCGCCATAATCTGCTAACATTGAATCTGTTTTATCATAGTCAAAATAGACTCCTTTATCATTCCTTTTTACCCAAATAAAAGCGGCATGATAATTTTGTGGGGTATAATCAAGATGAAAGCCGGTAATCCAATGGGTATTCCACCAGTCAAATTTTTGATTATGTTGGAAAAGAGCGCCATAACTATGAAAGGCATTCGTGTTGATTTCCCCTGTAGCCAGATGGGGATCAGAAGTTCTTCCAATGCGGTATCCCGGATTTTGCCCAATGCTATTCTTTCTATAATAAATTGTCCAATCAGTAGAACTATTAGAAGACCATTGATGATCTAATGTTAATTTCATCCTCGTTGCCTTTACCTTTCTATTCGTAAATCGTTGATTGCTGATTGGTTTTTTGAGGTAATTGTCATCATAAAAATGAGCACTATCCAAATCTCCTTTCCCATCCGCATAATAATCAATATAAGCCCAGGTTCCCGTCAGCTCTGTTTTATCATTAAAAGTATAGTCCATACGCATATTCAGAGCATATTTATGAAAATCATTGTGGCGTTCTTTGGCCTGGGATCGATTGGCATAATAGCCTCCGGCATAAAGTCCCAATTTATCATTCACTGTAGTGGAAGCATCCAAATTAACCCTTTTATATCCTCTTGTCCCCATTTCCGTTTCTAAGCTTGCTTCCGGAGTTACAGAAGGTTTTTTCGTAATAAAATTAATGGCACCTCCAACCGCTTCACTCCCATAAATAGAAGAAGCCGGACCTTTGATTACTTCAATTCGTTGAGTGGCTTCGCTATTGATTTCAATCAATCCGTTATGATTAAAATCTCCTGTAGGTCTGATAGGAATACCATCTTCCAAATACAGGTAATAATCATTGAATCCCAAAGGTTGACGAATGGACATGGTATGTTGTTCATTTCCTAAATTGACCATATAAACACCGGCCGTTTGATTCAATAACTGGTCTAACGAAGTGGCTTTGGTATCTGCTATGCTGGTAGAGGAAATAGTTGAAATAGCCATAGGGGCATCTTTGCGATCGCTTTTGCTTCTCGAAGCAGACACAATCATTTGATCAAGAACTGTTTGCGACTTTTTTAGTGGAATATTTAAACGGGACTCTCCATGCAAAATGATCCTCAAAGCTTGATATCCAATATAAGAAACAAGAAGGGTATCTTTTCCATGAGTCCTTAAGCTAAATGCACCTCCCGTAGAGGTAGTGGCTCCTTCATTCGTTCCGGGAACAGAGATGGAAGCGCCTACCAGTGCTTGCTTTGTATTTTTATCAAAAACTATCCCCTGAACAGATTGTTGAGCGTAGATATATGAAATATCAATCAGTATTAAAAATACCGTTATCAATAAATATTTTAAAGATTTCATTATATTTGGTTTATAAGAAGGATGGTTCCTTCTTAGCATGCATATATAGGGGTGTGCTCAGGCACATCCCTGTATTTTAAAATGAGATTATTTTCTTTCTAAAATTAAATCTCACCGGAAGAAATCCGGAAGAGGGAATATTTTCCCTTATGCAGTATGCTGAGGGGGACGAAGTAAACCAAATACCGGGATATAGCGATAGTGTTCCCGCTTATTTTCAAAAATTAAAAAGGGAATTGAATCAGGCGTAGGAACAAGATAAGGTTGTTCAGGAGAAAAAAGGAATATTACCATACGATTACCCGTGTTTTCATTTTCCTGATTTTTACGATGCTGGTCTTGATGTAATTCTTTGGTCAAAAAACATTTCCCACGACAATTCATGTTTGGATTATCCCGATTTACACAAAGATGTTGACTAATATAGCCCCGGTTGAGTTCAAAGCCTGCAATCACCATTAATTGGCTAAAAGCCTGTAGAACAAAGCCCGACAAAAGTAGTATGGCAATAACCTTTTTCAAAACATATAATACTTATACACAAAGATACGTCATGTCATTTTAAGACAAAAATATCTTTATAAAAACATTTTAAGTCATCAGAATAGAGTCTTTAAAAAACATAAAAGTTACAAACAGTTATCGGTCAGAAGAAAAAATCATTCTCCCAACCGATAAGCTATTCCTTCGCTACTTCAAAGCTTCTTCTTGATGTGCCAAAGCTTCCTGAACAGAAGATTGGATAAAGGCAGTAATCTTATCATCCGGAAGCAAGGTATGCCCTTTCCATACATAATCCAATCCATCCAACCTCTTTTGTAATCTTTTTTCGATACCTCCATTGGACATCAAAACCGGAACAATCAATGCTCGTCCATTCTTCAAGTCCGCCTTCTCGACGACCTCTCTAAAATGTTGTTTTGCTTTATTATAAATATCTTTAGACGCATCA
This sequence comes from uncultured Chitinophagaceae bacterium, assembly GCA_964647485.1. Classification (GTDB taxonomy): domain Bacteria; phylum Bacteroidota; class Bacteroidia; order Chitinophagales; family Chitinophagaceae; genus FW021-bin31. Next base: position 104,560 of record CAZYHV010000001.1, read on the forward strand.
TCCCGCAATGTCAAATAGGTAACATTTCTAAAAGCATGGACTCCAAAAGCCGATTTTATCTGGGTGGCAATATTCTGGAGTGTAGCTTCCCACATATAGTTATCCTTTTTATCATTCGGACCATGAGCAACCAAAATAACCGTTTCTCTCTTGGGCTTTTTACTCAATTCTTTCACTCGGTTAATCAGGATATCCACGGCATAAGGATTGTCATTCAGCGGCTTGGTTAAAAGTATATTGGCTTTTATCTTCAAAGGAGCTAGTTTTTTATCTGTTGAATCTGCATCCTTTTTCATCTGATGATGATTTTCCATTTTAGAGGAATGATGATGTTTCTCTTTAGCAGCATGAGGATTTTCTCCATGACCATGACCGTGACCTCCCGAACCATGATGCATCATCATCAACATAGGTGGATCCGCTAATTGATCTCTAAATCCAAGCAAATATTCATTTTGTCGAATAATCATACTATAAGAAGATACAAACAACTGAACAGCCACGATGGTATTTACGCCTTGACTTTCTAACCTGTTAATCCCTTGCTGCATAGAATGAGGATTCGCCATTCCAAAGGCAACATTGACCACATAATCTTTTTTCAATGGAGCGGCAGCATTCGAGATCGTTTGATTCCAAAGGGAATCTCCTCCATGAGCCAAAACCAAGACTCCTACTTTTTCATTTTTTTGTCCGAATACCGTTAAGGTCAGGAACAAAGAACATATAAACAAGCTCAATTTTTTCATTCGATCTATTTTTTATTTAATTAATTAGGAAATTAATTTGTGAAGCTCTTGCTACCATCTTGTTGAACAACATAACGGAAGGTGTAATAGCCGGATGCATCATCAGAAGTAATTTCTGATGGATTATTTTTATAATAGCTCAATATCTCCACTTTTACATATTTATCATCATTCGTATGAATAACCAATATATAACCCGGCTCGGGAGTAATAATATGTTTTGTCATATTGTAATTATACCATTCAGAAAAGACATTTCCTTCTTCTGTATCCTGGAGATATCCCTTTTCCGGTGCTGTAGCTACTTCTTCGAAAACACTTTTGACAACTTGTCCTTCTACATTTCCGGGACCATTGACTCCTCCATTTAAAATAACGGAAGTGCTTCTAAAGCCTATATCCCATTTATCGGTAGCCGAATCACTATTGGCTACAATCGAGCTATCGCTAAACCGGAAGAAAGTATATTCATTCGTACCCGAAACAACATTTCCATCCTCATCTCGGATATGCGGATCCGCCGGTAGATTTTCGATTTTTGTAACGCTTACTGAATCCTGATCATCCGGAGTAGCTTTATCATCGTTGTCCTTCGAACAAGAAACCATAAATAGCGGAACCAGGCTGCATATCACTAATAATACAAGGCCATTTCTCAAATTAAAGGTGCTTTTTCTCATTTTGATAGTTTTTCTAAGTGTTTACTATTTGATTTTTATTATTTACTGTTTTTGAAAAGTTGGATAGTCGCTCTTACATACCATTGTCTTCCCGACACATAGGATAGATACTGTGGGTCTTTATAATCCAAGAGGTTTTTTATCCCAAATTGTGTAGCTATTCTGCCTTGAAGAAAATTTTTCTGAATATTTAGATGTACCAGACCATATCCGGGAGCATATTCATTTTCCGCATCCAATATTTGATCATCATTCATATCGGCAAAGCCATAGCGTCCCCGGTAATTAAAACGACTATTGAAAGACCAGGTTCCGGTATGATAAGAGAGTTTAATATTCAAACTATGCCGAGAACGATTAAACAACCCCCCATAATCCGACATCGTCAATTTTTTTACTCCTGTTTTTGGATCATTAATAAATAAGTTTCCCTGACGGATATCTTCTTCTACTTCTTTATCCTTCGCAATCAGAAATTGGTATCCGGCCGTCAAGATAAAGTGTTTATTCCAAAGAGGAACACGAACATCCGTTTCCAATCCTTCAGTATATACTTTATGAATATTATGATAACTATACAACGGCTGTCCATTGGATTTCATTGCAATCGTACGTGTATCAATCATATCTTTCAAATCATTCCGAAAGAGATTCACACTCGCTTTCCATCCGGCATTGCCGGTATAGCTTCCGCCAATATTATAAGCAATGGAACTTTCCGGTTTCAACTTTTCTCCCAATTCTTCCGGTTGAATATAAACACGATCTATCAGCCCCTCCTTTTGCATATCTGCCAATCCATCTTTTGCAACCATCGCACCCATCACTGAGTATCCTACAACAGAATTAGAAAAAGTCAGATAAAGTTGTCGCATATCCGGAGATTTATAGCCGGTTCCTACGGATGCCTGAAAATGCCAATGCTCATTGAGCTTGAATTGAGCCGCTATTTTTGGACTTAATTGGGAATGATAGGCAGATGGTAGATCATAACGTAATCCGGTTAAAATATTCCACTGTGGCGTGGGATGCCATTCATGTTGTAGATATAAGAAATAATCCGATAAAAATTCCTTTTCCTGATAGCGTGTTGCACGAATACTTTCTCTCGTAAATCCAATACCGGAAGTAAGCACTTGAGTAGCACTCAACACATTTTCCGATTGCAGCTCTTCTTTCCAATAATTCTGAGTAAAAAAAGTATGATTATATGCTGTATCGGACTTCACGTCATTTAACTGTTCTTTGGTCTTGTACTGCGACCAATAACTATGTAATTTCAGCTTCCAATCGGGAGAAAAGCGATAGCTTAATTCCGGAGTTATTCCTATCTTTTCCTCCTTTCCCTTTCCTTTCACAGAAAGGGTATCTTTTCCGCTATTGGTGTGAAAATCCTCTATTTGTTCCTGATGAAAATATCTTCCCTTTAAAGAGACTTTCAAATGGGGAGTAAATTGATAATGAATTCCCCCTCTTAAAGTATAATCGGTATAAGGAGAGATGGTCTTTCCGTAGGTATCCGGTGTTAAATCATATCCATCAGAATGGAAACGATTGAGAGAAAACATGGCGCCACCTTTCTTATTCAATTTCACAGAACCGGTGAAGGTATTATCAAAGGTATTGTTTGTTCCATATTTTGTTTGAATACTGAGGTTTGTCCTTTGCGCATGTTCAGTAATAATATTAATGACCCCACCCAGAGCATCAGACCCATACAAACTGGAGGAAGGTCCTTTTATAATTTCTATTCGTTCTACATTATTTAGAGTAACTTGCGACAGATCAAGGGTTCCGGCGGTTCTTCCAATCAAGGGTTCGCCATTAATAAGAATCAGACAATATTCCGGACTCATTCCTTGCATCTGTATGCCAAAACCATGATTTTGAATGATGGCCAAACCCGTCTGTTCAGACAAGATTTCATCCAATCGGCTTGCTCCCGATGATTGAATTTCATCCTGTCCGATGATATTGACGGGTATTGGCACATCAGACAGTTTACGACTACTACGTGTAGCCGTGACTACCACCCCAGATAGACGATCTGCCTGTAACAATGTATCTTCAGTAACAGCTTGTTTCTGCGCAGATACATTTATTATTCCAATAATATATATAAAGAGTGAAAGCAACCCTGCCCTCAGATAAAAACTCATTTCTACATTCTTTAAAACAAATTTTCTTAACAGAAAATCATACCGGGAGCAAGCCGAAAGAATGAATGGGCAAAGAAACGAGAGAATTGTTAATCTAATATTAACGATTTGGGAATTTTATTTTACAAAAAAGGAAAATAAGAGCTGGTCAGTAATTTGATGTCTTTACGGTTGCCCCCCCTTCTTAAAAGATGAATTATTCATTTTAGAGAAGAACCAAATCACATTGTTTTTTACATTCTTGTATCTTATCATGTAGCGCTTCTTCTATCTTTTTATTCCTTATGGAAGTATGCTCTGTATCAAAATTTTCTCCAAACAAAGGGAACAAAAAAGAAGCTTTGATATCTGCACCTAAAGTGGGAAAAAAAGTTTCTGCCAGCTTTAAAACATGCTCTCCCCCACCTTCAATAGGAGAAGTCGCTAACAGAAACATGGATTTCCCCTGAAAAGGTCTTGACGAAATTCTGAACATCCAATCCAAAGTATTTTTAAAGGCTGCACTATAGGTGCGATTATGCTCCGCCAAAGAACAGATTATTAAATCGGCTTCTCCTATTTGTTTCATCAACTGAATGACTTCTTCCGGAAAACCATTTTTCTCTCTATCTTCAGAAAAGATTGGCATTTCATAGTCATTTAAATCCAATAAATGAATGTCACCTTGTTCAAAAAATTGTAGCACATACTTAATTAATTCCCGATTAATAGAAGTAGAAGAAATGCTGCCTGCAAACGCTAATATTTTCATATTTGTTTCTTTAAAAATGTGAGTGATTATCAATACTTATGCAAGATAAAATAAAAAACTATTTAAGACAAATTTGTCTTAAATAGTTTTTTTCCCTTATGAGCATTTTGAGCTCAAGCAATCTAAAGCCGGCAGTTGAGTTCTTTAAACAATAAAGGAAATGCCACCCTACAATTGTTCAGACGAAGGGAATTATTAAAATAAACAGGGAAGATAAAAACAGAATGCTCTATTTGAGTAGTTGTCTTTTATAAAACTGTCTTTATATAAACAACCCAATCTTGAAGTCCTTGTGGTTTCCTTAGAATAATATATTCTGCCTCCTTTGGAGATAATATTGACTGTCCCCTCCAATTTCCTGTTTCAGGATTATATATTTTACAAACATATTTTCCTTTTTCCAATTTAATTTTAACAGTCGTATCCATTCGTACATAGGCAAGATAAAATTTTCCTTTTTTTGCCAATAAACTATTTTCCTTACTATGGCTAATCCATTGATATTGTGGAGTCATCTTCCAAAAGGGAAGATTTGTCACTTTTAAGAATTGTTTAATATATTGAAGATCTCTAAGCAGTTGAGTATTTGCTCCTTCATTTCTTATATCTTCCTGATATCCTCCCCATCCTGCAGCCCCTCCTGTAAGGCTATACCAAACAGCACGACGACGCTCATCCGGATGACCTCTATATAAAACTGGGGGAGCATCAGAATCGAACCAAACCGGCATACCGCTACCCACATGAGATTTCAACCATTTTTTTAAATCCAAAGAAGATTTCACCTCATAAGAGTTGGATGAAGCATATCCTTGTGCATTGTCGGGAATATTGAAAGATCGACCATAAACATCGATTGTAATCGGTTTATCCGTCTTTGATCTTATATATTTCACCACCATTCTATTCCAGGTGGTAGTAGCACCAAAAGTCTCATTACCAATTTCATAGAAAACATTATCATAGGGAGCTAAAGTAGCAATGGTTTTGTCAATAAGTTTACGCTGATAATATCCAATACCCTTATTTTGTTGGAAAGCTGTTTTTTGATAAAACTCACCCGGTTCATCGATATTTCTGTTACCATTTTTATCAAGTTGCTCAAAATGATATAATAAATGTGCAATCAGGTTTTTATTATTCCAAGGTGAATTGCGATAGCGCCACCAAGCTTTACCTCCGCGAATATTAGGGCCATCAAAAAAAGCAAGATGTAGTATTATTCCTTTTTTTGCGGCATATTCCGCATGATATTGTAATCCTTTCCAGTAAGCAGTGTCCCAATGATCAAGATCATACTTTCCATTGACATATCGAAAAGGTATATCATTTTGGGTAGCAGGAAAACGATTTATTCCCATACTGATACGGATATAATCAAGATGATACCTATTTGCCAGATCAATCATTTTTATTAATGTTGCTGGACTATTAATTCTTTGATTTGGTACAGGAGGAGCCCAACCATAGTAGCCAATAAAAAAGAAAGGCTTATTGCTTTTTTGAAAATAACGATGAGAAGAATCAACCCGTATGCCTTTGATTTCTTGCGCATCACTTTGATTAGAAAAAAATAGAAACAAGATACCAATAGAGAGTCCCAACATTACCCTCCCGCCAAAATTTCTATTCTTTTCTATATCCATTGTAACTTATTTATACAATTATACGATAGCTTTTCTATCATAAAATTATACAATATAAAAAGAATATAGGATACCTACCCTTGTTTAATAAAATATTATCCTGTATCAATAAGGAGAGAAATGAGAATCATAAAGCTAAAACACCTATAAAAGAACACTTCACACGATTTCAAACTTCTTATATATTCACTCCTTACAATAACAGGGATGCAATTCATAAGCATTTTATAAATCCAAACCTTATTTATAATCTGCCACATGTTTCTTTAACACAGCCATTATTGCCTCTTTGGATTTATTATTATCATAGGCGGAAGCAGAGAATTTTTCGGCTAAACCAAACAAAGAACTGAAGATAATATCTTTTCCCACTTTGACATTGACTTTTACAATATCATTTGACGCATAAAAGGCTTCCCATTCTTTTCGAACATCCGCCCAAAATTGTTGACGATCTGACCACCATCTTTCATATCTTTCTGTATCCATATTATCCGGAGTAAACGTTTCTAATCCTTTTTCCATACAAATTAAGGTATCTTTTCCCTGTTCATCACGGAGAATCTTTTGATTGTCTTGCTCCATTTCCCATCCTCCTTCCTCAAAAATCTTTACTCTACATCTGCGATGCAAAACATTATAATCATTTCTTTTTGTCAATTCACGACGAGGAAGTGGCGCATCAGTTTCGCTATCCCAATAAGCAACTCCATCTTGATAAATCCATCTTCCATATCCCTCATAGCGAGGAGAATCATCTACCTGATAGACTTTTTGTGTCCAGGTTCCCTGAACTTCTTCTTCATCCAAATACTTTTTCTCCCACTCATTGTCTTTGATATAAGAAAGGAATTCCCGATTTTCATATATCCAATCCTGACGCCAGTGTTTAATGATGATATTTTTATCAAGCTGTAATTCTTTATTTTTATGAACCACTAACAACACATGTTGGATAGAAATCTTATCTTCCGTTTCTTCAATAATAAAGGTATATTCCTTCGCATTCTCAAAATATCGATCTCCGTACTGATATTGCTCGTCCGGAGCAAAAGTTTCTACAAATTTAAACTCTACTTTGAAACAGCCGGTCATGGATTTAATCCATCTTTTTTCCAATTCTTTAGCATTTACTGTCTTTTCAACGGTTGACTGAGTCTCCTTTTCCAATACAGATACAGTTCTCATTTCAGATTATTTTGTTTTGTCAGAATATTGTCAAACAAATGTAAAATGGAATTAAATCAATTCTTTTAAAAAAAGGGAATAGATTTATCGCTTTCGGGAAAAAAATCAAATAAAAAAGAACCGGTACAAAATATAATGGGCGGAGATCCACATTTTTTCAGGGATCCCCACCTAAACTATACGACAATTCATCTCCTAACTACTTCACTTAAAATCAAAAGGAACCACCACTTTAAAGCTAAAATTCCTTCCCATATTAAAGATACCGCGTCTTCCCGTGACTTGATTGAGGGGAAGGTATTTTAATCTGTTCAAATGATCCTGATAGGCTACGTCCGTGATGTTTTGAGCTGTCACAAAGACTTTAAACAACACTTTTCCCTTTCGATTGACCACATTAGACCCGGCTTCAATATCCAAAAGGGTGTAAGCCGGTGTAGCGGTTTCCGTATGATAGGCTTTCATAAAATGATTTTGCCGGAAAGTGTTTTTTAATTTAAAATTCACAAACAACTTCCGAAAAACAGGCCCCTCCGGTAAGAGACGGAATCCCAATTCTGAAGTCCATCGGGCAGCCGGAATCAGCGGTAAATTACGGGTAGAATCTGCTCCTCCTACTCTTTCTCCTCTGACGAAAGAAAAAGTATTCTTAAAATGAAGCCAATCCAGGGGATGAGGGTGGATATCTATGGAGGCTTCTACCCCATATAAACGGGCTTTTGTTTGCTCATATTGAAAAGTCCGGTATCCTTTCCCCTCATCGACAGTAACAGAATCTGTTCCATCGGCAGCTAAAAGTTTCCTGTAATAAATATAATGATGGATATTGTTCAAAAAGCCATACAAGCTGGCAGAGATGTGGTCGGACTCAAAAGCAGCACCGGCATCCAGTTCCATACTGTTTTCGGGATTTAGACGGGTATTCCCTCTCATATATTGTGAAGTACCTTCATGTACCCCGTTGGCTGCAAGTTCGGGAATGGCGGGAGCACGGAAACCTTTGGCCATATTGGCTTTTAATACCAGTCGTGGAGAGAGCTGATAAGATAATCCCAGACTTCCGGACCAGGCTGAAAAGTCCCTGTCAAAAGCCTCAAAAAGCGGTTTCCCATCCTCTTCCAATGCCTGCGCACGGATATTTCTCCAATCTATACGTAAGCCGCCCGTAAACGTAAGCCGGTGGATCTCTTTTTTGGCAATCCCGTAAGCCCCTATATCGAATAAATGATAATCGGGGATGAGAAACTCACTTCCAAAATTTTCATTATTTTCCCACATCCCGCTTATTCCACCGGTAAAATCCCAATTTCCTGCTTCGCTGAAAGAATAATGCGCATTGTAGTTCAAAGCATTCAATCGTAAACCCAGGCCGGGATCATCAGGAGCAAGAATATCATCAAACTCCTGCCTCTTATTCTGTTGTAATCCCAGGGTTACATTCAAACTGTTGCCGTCTCCCGCATGTATTTTGTTGTTCCAGGTCAGCTTCCGATGTTGTACACGCTGCCTTCCTATAAAAGGATCATAGCTTTTAAAATCCTTTGTGGTAGCTATTTCATCTTCAGCTTGTCCGTTCCGATTGACTTCTTTCAAAAATTCCCCCGTAGCAGCATCCCGTTCTCCTTCCGGAATGCCCAACGTCAAATCATAAGAAGAAAAGGACAAATGGCTATAGCCCCAATCCTTATCCAGTCCTATTTCTGCACCAAAATCATTTTCTTTGAATTTACTGTTAAAGACATAGCCATCATACTTATTTTTATAATCGTGTGCACGTTTAGTCGTTCCATACGCCCGCCAGACAAAGCCTTTTGTATTGCCTTTGATGCCGGCATGCAGAGAATATAATCCGTTGTTGCTTTGGTAATTACCTACGATCGAACCTTTAATATGTCCTTCCGGAGCAGATCGGGGAGGCAATACATTGATAACCCCTCCCAGCGCATCCGAACCATACATCAGGGAAGAAGCGCCTCGGATGACATTCATAGAACCGGCGGCATAGGCATCTATATCCACTCCATGCTCGGCGCCCCACTGCTGTTCCTGCTGACGAATGCCATTATTGACCACCACCACCCGATAGGAAGACAAACCGCGAATGACCGGTTTCATTACATTGGGTCCGGTGGTTACCGCGCTCACGCCGGGCACATCCGCTATTTTCCCGATGATGTTGTCCGTTGTTTTTTCCTGCAATGCAGCGTGGTCCAAAACCGTGATATGAGTAGGCATTTTACGCAACTGGGTAGCCTTACTTATCCCGGTAACTACGACTTCTTTCCCTTCAATAATCTCCGGAGAAAGCGCCCAGTCTTTCCGTTTCTCCCCCGAAATACGGACATAAGCCGTTGTTGTGGAAAAACCGGCATACCGCACTTCCACCAAATATTTCCCACTCGACAAATGATTGATTTCATAATATCCATGCTCGTCAGTGACTACTCCTCTCTGGATATCAGGTATATAGACCGTTGCTCCGGGCAATACCTCTTCTGTCTTTTGATTGATTATTTTTCCCTTCAAGGTATAAACGTCACCATCCTGTGTTTTCTTACCGGCAAAAGCTGACCAACAGGATAATACAGCCAATGCTAAAAAAATCATTTTTTTCATATATAAATTTTATCTTTATTCGAAATCATCCTTTTGCTCTAAAAAGGATATAGGTATCTATCGAACAGCAGTAGACGCTTTAACTAAACGAATACTGCTGCTCTTTTCCACAAAAAAGTTAGCTTAATGGAGGACCCCGAAGATAAAAAGCAGTAAAAGTATCTTCTGTATAGAAAGAAGGCATACTTTCTGCGTAATCCATATATGTAAAAGGCACTTCAGCCTTAAAATGATTATCTACCGAAGTAAATGGAGCAATGACAACTTGTAAAAACTTACAGTGCGTGTGATGTGAACTGACTTCGGTATCCAAATGAAAGTGATCAACCGTATCTTGATGATGGGCAACCACATCATGAATGAAGTTATGAGGAGCAATAGCAAACAGAAACACAACCAGCAAAAAGCCGGAGGTCATCTTCTGTATGATAGAATGCTCCTTATTCATTTTTCAAAGATACGTCAAAAATTTGCCCTCCTAAAAATTAAGATGTAACTTGATCCGATGAATTTTCTGGCACATGCATATCTATCATTTGAAATCCCCGAGATTGTAGTAGGAAATCTTATTACTGATTTTATGCCAGGATATGAAAAGGATAATTTCCCCAAAGAGATTCAAAACGGAATAGCCTTACATCATGAAATAGACTATTTTACGGATCAACATCCTACGACCCACCAAGCAAATGAATATCTCAGACCGGCAAGCGGAAGATATTGCGGTGTTTTTATGGACATCATTTATGATCATTTCTTAGCTTCTGACAAAACCATCTTTCCGGGGCATACTCTTGCCACCTACAGCCAAAAAATATATAAAATATTAGATACTTATTATAATCTGCTTCCCAAAAAATTTCAGCATGTATTTTATCACATGAAGAAAGAAGACTGGCTCTATCATTATCATACGACGAAGGGCACTAACAATGCTTTCGGAGGGATTTATCATCGAGCTAGGTATTTAGAAAAAAACAATGAGGTTTATAAGGCTTTCATACTACATTATGATGCTTTCCAAGAAGCGTATAATCATTTTATGCCGGAAATGATCCACCAGGCAAAAACATTCCTTGCAGAAAGAGGATTATATAATTACTAGAGAATCATAAAAAAAAGAAAGCACAGAAACGTTCCATACTAAAATCCACTCTATTTCTTCATATAGCTTTGGCTAATTCTATTTTTCTTTCCATATTTATTTAACTTTAGTACCTTGCCTCTATGAATTCGAAACAGATTTATCTCAATACAGCCGGAACCGGCTTATTATCCCCTGAGGCCATTCATGCTGCTCAATCTTTCCTAGAACAGGCTGGAAATGATCCGAATATGGCTTTTCATAACTGGATGGAGAAAGAATTACCGACCTTAAGACAAGATGCGGCTCAGCTATTGGATACAACGGAGAATCAAATTTCTTTTTTGCCTAATTTTTCTTTTGCCCTATCGGCTGTATTGCAAGGACTTATAGGTAAAATAAAAAGAGTACTGCTGTATGATGCTGATTATCCTTCTTTAAATATGCCTTTTGAAGTAGGGCACTTTGAACCCTATTATATTGAAAGCACTGATGGATTTCATCTTTCTACGGATGCAGTAATTGAAAAGATACAAAAGGAAAAGATAGAATTGGTCGCTCTTAGTCATGTTCAATTTTTAACGGGATACAAAGTAGATATTGATACTATCGGAAAATATTGCCAGGAAAACGGGGTAATTTTTATGGTAGATGGAACCCAAACCATGGGAGCTATGCCCATAAGTTTTGATAAAATGCCGGCAGATGTATTGATTGGCAGCAGTTATAAATGGATGAATGGGGGAATGGGATCTGCTACGCTATGCTTTAAACAAAGCTTCCTAAAAAAATATCCCCCCGGGATTGCCGGATTCGGAAGTTTGGACAAATCGGATGGTGCTCACTGGAAATATACCCCTTCCAACCAGAGTTATGAACCCGGTCATATGAATCCGACCGGTTTGCTACAACTTCATGAAGGAATTAAACAAAAATTAAAAGATGGGATGGACAAAATATATCGCCATAACTCAACTTTAATCCAACAACTTCATCATGGAATTGCTAATTCTTCTTTTGAAGTGATTGGAGAAGGAGACCTGGATAATCGTTTACATATTCTCATTTTTAAGGCAGATAAGGCGGTAGCTGATAGGTTAGTGAATGCAGGTTTTTCAATCACCTGGCGAAAAGAAACAATACGCGTCAGTCCACATTTTTATAACACTTCGGAAGATATTGCGGCTTTTCTTTCGGCATTATAAAAGAGTTTTCTTCTTATTGTTTTTCTATGCTCAGGATAGAAAGACGTCTCGATTAATTGGGAATAGGCTCCAAGGATAAAGGATTGAATCCTTTATCCTTTTCTTCTCAAGCCTTCTGACTTTACAATTTTCTGAATACCCTCTTCATAGCTGGTGGGAGTATAACGGAAACGGGTATTAAACTTGCTGCTATCAAAAACATAGTCTTGATTATATTGATAAAACATCTCTACCGTTTCATGTACTTCCGGGATAAAAAGCCCAATAATCCGAGCTAATCTTTTTTTTATAATTCGATACCTGGGACTTACATTCAAAGCTTTTGCTGTAAGTTCTACCCATTCTTTTCCGGTAGGGGGTTCAGGAGCTGTAGGCAGATGCCAGGCTTCTCCATAGGCGCTAGGAGTATTTCCCAGAATAGCAGTGGCTTGTGCTGCATCCGGAACATAAGTATAAGAATGTTGATATTTATCTGATGCAAAAAGATTGGCTGTGCTTCCTCTACTCAAGGGCTTGATTATTGTCTCTCTCAGAATGCCATTTTTTAGCACTTGGGGACCATAAAAATCAGCACTCCTCGCTATTAGCGCCACTAAACCTTCCTCTTTCACTGATTTCCAAAGCATTTCAACCAATTGAGCTCTCACTTTTCCTTTTTTTGTTGAAGGACGAACAGAGTGACTCTCTTTGATTGGATTCAAATCGGAACAAGAGTACAAGTACATATTGTCAAAAAAAACCAATTTTGCTTCATACTTTATACAGGCCTTCATGACATTCTTCATAATTTTTGGCCATTCCTCTTGCCAGGTTTTTATATTGTATTCAATACCCACTGTGAGATAAACGATATCAGAACCTTCGACTGCTTGAAAGACAGATTCTTCATCCTTTAAATCAGCAGAAAATATAACATCTTTAGGATTGACTTTTTTTGGGTTTCTACTTACCAGTCTCACTTCCGAGGTATATTCCAGAAGTTCTTTAGCCAAAGCATCTCCTACTGCTCCACAGGCTCCTAAGATTGTTTGCATAGTTTATATTTAAAGCCAAATATAGTAAATACGCACCCTTTCTTTCTCCTACTCAATAATGAGTTCATCCTTTCTGACTCATTTTGAAACCTTTCACATAACGAAGATAACAAAATCAACGGAATAAAAGTTTAAAATATGAAGGGCTATATTCCTTTTCAAGTTTACTTCTATCGAAAGTGTATCTAAAATTATTTCCCTGTAATGCATGTTATTCCTATATAACATGCTTCTTTTCTATCCAAAAAAGTCTTTGATATGATCCACTATATAGATAAGCTGTTCCTCATCCAACTCTGTATGAATGGGTAATGAAAGTACCTCCCTGGTTAATTGATCCGTCACAGGTAAGACCGAAGGCAAACCTTTTACCCCTTTAAACATTTTCTGTTCATGAGCAGCCACCGGATAATAAATCATAGAAGGGATTTCTTTCTCTGCTAAATACTGATACAGTTGATCTCTTTTCCCTCCTTTTACTCTGATGGTGTATTGATGAAAAGTATGTTTTGTATAGGGATTTCTCTGAGGAATTTCCACCTCATTTATATCCTCCAATGCTTTATCGTAAAAAGCTGCAGCACTTCTTCTTGCCTTGATATATTCTTCCAGAAAATCGATCTTTATATTTAAGACTGCAGCTTGTAAGGTGTCTAATCTGGAGTTTACCCCTACCCGATCATGATAATATCTTTTGGACTGCCCATGATTCACGATCTTTTTCAATTCTTCTGCCAATCGATCGTCATTTGTAGTAAGGGCTCCTCCATCGCCATAAGCTCCTAAGGTTTTAGAAGGGAAAAAAGAAGTGCAACCCACCGTACCTAAGGTTCCTGTCTTCTTCTTTTCTCCATCAGAAAAGGTATAATCACTACCTACCGCTTGTGCATTATCTTCAATAACCGGTATCCCTTTTTCCTTTGCTAATTGCAAGATCGGTTGCATATCTGTGCTTTGGCCAAATAAATGTACAGGGACGATCGCTTTGGTTCGAGTGGTGATAGCTGCCTTAACTCCCTCATAGTTCATACAAAAATTTTCAGGATCCACATCTACGAAAACAGGTTTTAAACCCAATAAAGCTACAACTTCAGCAGTAGCAATAAAAGTAAAAGATGGAGTTATCACCTCATCACCCGGTTGTAAGTCCAAAGCCATTAAGGCAATTTGCAGGGCATCTGTTCCATTTCCACAAGGAATTACATGCTTCACCTGTAGATAATCTGCCATTTTTTGGGTAAAATTATGAACCTCAGCACCATTTATAAACGCTGTATTGTCCAAAATATTTTGAAAAGAAGCAGCAAGCTGTGGTTTTATTTTTTCATATTGTCGATCTAAATCGACCATTTTTATGGGAGTCATCATATTTTATTATTGTTTTCAATGGAGACAAAATTACTAATTTGTGGCTTAACACACTTCTTCTATAGATTGAATAATTATAGCACAGGCTTTTTTTATCTCCTCTTCGGTAATGATCAAAGGAGGAGCCAGACGTATACAATCTTCTGCGAAAAGGAACATATCTACAATCAAACCATTGTCAATACAACGATCGAGAATTTTTTTACACTTCTCAAAAGAGCCAAAATCAATCGCAATTAACAATCCCTTACTTCTGACTTCTTTTATTTCCCGATGATGTAGCTCTTTTCTAAATAAATGTTCTTTCTCAAAAACAGAATAAGAAGGAAGTTCTTTTTTCAAAAGGTTAAAAGCTGCTAAACCGGCCGCACAAGAGACAGGATGACCACCGAACGTAGTAATGTGTCCTAACATGGGATGATGGGTCAAGCTATGCATCATCTCTTTATCTGCTATAAAAGCGCCCAAAGGCATTCCTCCGCCTAATGATTTTGCTGTTGTCAATATATCAGGAATAAAATCAAATTGCTCGAAAGCCCACAAAGAACCAGTTCGCCCCATTCCACTTTGTACTTCATCAAGAATAAGTACGACGCCTTTATCTGTACAACAGGCTCTTAAAGCCCTTAGCCATTGCTTAGAAGGTATCATTACGCCCGATCCTGCCTGAACCACTTCTACTACCACGGCTGCAGTTTGTGTTGTAATTTTTTCCAGATCTCTAAGATCATTGTAATTTAGGTGAGAAATCCCCGGCAGAAGGGGGGCATACCCTCTTCTATTCTCTTCTCCTCCCATTATACTTAACGCTCCTTGCGTAGATCCGTGGTAACTCTTTCGAAAAGAAACTATATCGGGGCGTCCGGTCACTCTTTTTGCTAACTTCATCGCACCTTCAATAGATTCCGCTCCTGAATTGGTAAAGTAAACTGAATTTAAGGATGCAGGAAGGCTATCTATCAGTGCTTTTGCATATTGTACCTGAGGAGATTCTATAAACTCTCCATACACAATAAGATGCATATATTTTTCCACTTGCTGCTGTACGGCTTCCACCACCGCTCTACGACCATGCCCTACATTGCATACTCCCACTCCGGCTACCATATCCAAATATTGTTTCCCCCGGGCATCCCACATATACACCCCTTCCGCTTTTACTATTTCCAGACCTAACGGTTCGTCTGATGTCTGCGCTACGTGTTTATAGAAGAGTTCTTTTTCTGTCATTTCCTATTTTTTTACAAAATTAGGAAAGAATTTATTTCCGTAACATGATACGAAAAGTTGTTCCTTTTCCTACAACAGATTCTTTTACAAAAAGACGTCCATTATGGTAAGATTCAATAATTCGTTTACTCAGAGACAGCCCTAACCCCCAACCTCTTTTTTTAGAACTATAACCCGGAGAGAAAACTTTTTCATAATCTCGGTAAGGCATTCCCTTTCCGGTATCACTGACATCAATATAGGTATGTGCAGAATGTGTCGTGATATCAATCGTAATACTACCTTCTTTTCCCATGGCATCCAGAGCATTTTTTAATAGATTTTCTAATACCCAATCAAATAACAGAGGAGAAATCATCGCAGGGATATCCTTTTCTTCATGAGAATTCACTCTAAACCGAATTAATTTTGGTGCCCGATGTTTCATATACAGCACTACATTATGGATTTGTGAAATCAACTCTGTTTCTTCTAATTCCGGCATACTTCCAATTTTTGAGAAGCGAACAGAAATCATCTTCAGTCGATCTAAATCATGCGTTAATTCCTTTACTATCGGTTGATTATCTTTATTATCCTTCAATAATTCTACCCAGGCTTCCATAGACGAAAGAGGGGTTCCCAACTGATGGGCCGTTTCCTTGGCTAACCCTGCCCATAATTGACTTTGCTTGGCTTTATTTGCACTATTCAAAGCGATAAGTACAATCACAATATACAAGGCTATTATGGCTAACTGCACATAAGGGAAATAACGAATTTGTCGAAGAAGCGACGATTCCCCAAAATAGACTTTATTATATTTCGTTGAATCATTTGGAGCATACCTTAAAATAATCGGGGCATGAATAGTCTTAAACTTTTTAAGTTTCTTGCGAAGAAATTTTTTATGCTTATCGACCACGCTTGAGTCTTTAAATCCAAAATTCTTAACGGTTAAGATATGACCTTCCTGATCCACATTAATAATCGGGATGGTAGTATTATTAGCGATAATCTCGGTTGCCATATTCAAATTGGCATCCGATGGAGCTGTTAATATCTCACGATTTGCTTCTACCCACGCTTTCATTTTCAGCTTTTCCTCCTGTTTTAATCTAGAGGTAAAATGACTCACATATAGTAAAGTGGCTACAACAATTAATAACCCAAAGAGAGCAAGTAATAATTTCCAGAACGGGGTTTTCTTCAACATAAACTAATGGGATTGAAACTTTTTGTTGGTAGTAAATGTAATGGTTTTAAATGAAATAGCTTCTCATCTTTATGCTTATCTTTGCTTCGTCAAAGGTAAAAACTATTTAGCTATGGAACCTCCCAAAGTGGCTATTGTTATTCTCAACTGGAATGGAACTTACTTTCTTAAGAAGTTTCTACCTTCTGTTGTCTCTACCCAATACCCCAATGCAGAGATTTATGTGGCCGACAATGCCTCTACAGATGATAGTATTGCCTTTGTCCGGAATCATTTTCCGGAAGTAAAGATTATCTTAAATAATGAAAACCTAGGCTTTGCCGGAGGCTACAACAAAGCTTTATCACAAATAGAGGCAAAGTATTTCGTTTTATTAAATCAGGATGTAGAAGTGACGCCCGGCTGGATTGATCCGGTAATTGATTTAATGGAAAAAGAGGAGAACATCGCCGCTTGTCAACCAAAATTAAGAGCTTTTCACCATAAAGCCTTTTTTGAATATGCAGGTGCCGCCGGAGGATGGATTGACCGATATGGTTATCCTTTTTGTAGAGGACGAGTATTCAAAACAGTGGAAAAAGACAAAGGTCAATATGACAATCCTCAGCCTATCTTTTGGGCAAGTGGAGCTGCCTTGTTTATCAAATCTTCCTTATATAGAGAATCAGGAGGATTGGATACCGATTTCTTTGCTCACATGGAAGAGATCGATTTATGCTGGCGCTTACAGAGAATGGGATATAAAGTAATGGTTTGCCCCCAGTCTATAGTATATCATGTTGGGGGAGGAAGTCTTCCCCAGGGGAATCCCAGAAAAGTATACCTCAACTTCCGCAACAATCTCATTATGCTGTATAAAAATTTGATGCCGGAAGAACGTGATTCCATTCTATTTAATAGAAAACTATTAGATGGTATTGCCGCCTTAAAAAGTTTATGTTCCGGGAATTTCAAAGAAGTAAAAAGCATTTGGAAAGCCCATCAAAGCTTTCGCAAATGGAAAAAAGAGCATAAAAACAAATTGCCGGATCTCTCCTTCTCTCCGTATTTTAAGTTATCGGGAGTCTATAAAGGAAGTATTATCTGGGATTATTATGTTAAAAAGGAGAAAATTTTTCCATTATCATTAAAAAATAAAAAATAGTTGGTGGCTAATTATACAATGCTTAATTTTGTACTCTAAAATATAATGATATTATGGCAGATAAAGAACGCGAAAAACACGAACTGAAAGATGTATCAACAAGTTGGGTATCTACTTCACGCTATATTTTTTATTTAGGTATTGGAGCTTCAGTAGCTTTTTGTCTGGCGATGTGTTTTGCACTTTATATGCATCGTTATCAGGGAAACCCTCCGGTAGACGTTCCTTCTAATACATTATATAATCCTACTTATAAATAGAAAAAATTAAAATTGAATAAAGAAAAAGCTATCCGAAACCATTTTTAATGGTCAGATAGCTTTTTTATTTTTACATTTGATCCGGTACCCGAATACCTAACAACCCCATTCCTTTCTTGATAACTTGAGCAGTAGCGCCACAAAGTTGCAATCTCAGTTGTTTTTTCTCTTTACTCTCGGCTTGACTCACAGACAATTCCCTATAGAAAGTATTAAATATTTTTGCTAAATCATAACAATAGCCGGCTACCACAGAAGGGTTTCTCTCTTCCACTGCAGTCATTAATATTTGAGGATATATTTCCAGCTGTAAAACAATCTTCTTTTCTAAAGCATGGAAAGCAGGTTTAGCTGCAAGCAGATCAAAGTCAAGATCGTTTACAGTAACGTTCTCTTTTCGAAAAATAGACTTAATTCGGGCATGGGTATATTGAATAAAAGGAGCCGTAACACCATGGAAATCAATAGACTTCTCAGGATTAAAAACCATCCCTTTCTTTGGATCTACACGTAATAAATAATATTTCATTGCCCCGAGTCCTAAGGTCTCATATAAGGTCTGCAAATCTTCTTCAGAGAATTCTTTCACTTTTCCTAATTCTTCGGTATGCTTTCTCGCAGTTTGAATCATCTCGGTCATCAGCTCATCCGCATCGACTACCGTACCTTCTCGACTCTTCATTTTTCCATTCGGCAATTCCACCATCCCATAACTCAAATGGTAAATGCCATCTGCATAGGTTTTGCCCAACTTTTTCAATATTAATTTCAGAACTTTCATATGATAGTTCTGCTCATCTCCAATCACATAAATACTCTGATCCATTTCATAATCATCATATTTTAGCTGAGCTGTCCCTAAGTCTTGTGTCATATACACCGATGTTCCATCAGCACGTAACAATAATTTTTCGTCCAGCCCTTCTTCGGTCAGATCGATCCAAACCGAGCCATTCGCTTTTTTAAAGAACTGCCCACTCTCTAATCCTTCTTTCACAATATCTTTTCCAAGCAAATAGGTTTCGCTTTCCCTATATATTTTATCGAAGGAGACCCCCATCTGCCGATAACTTTCTTCAAAACCATCAAAGACCCATCCATTCATTTTATTCCACAGATAGACCGCATCCATATCTCCTCGCTCCCACTTCACCAACAATTCTACAGCTTCTTTTTGCAGCGGTGCTTCTTGTTTTGCCTGTTTTTCCTTCATTCCGGAATCAACCAATTCCGTTATCTGTTGTTGATAGACTTCATTAAATTTCACATAAAATTTCCCTACAAAATGATCGCCTTTCATCCCGGCTTCATCCGGTGTTTGTTCCTCTCCATAATGCAACCATGCCACCATAGAACGACAAATATGGATTCCTCTGTCATTTACCAGATTGGCTTTAATCACCTTATATCCGCAGGCTTCTAAAATTTTAGAGTAAGAATGTCCCAGAAAAATATTCCGTAAGTGTCCCAAATGAAGTGGTTTGTTTGTATTGGGGGATGAAAATTCGACCATCACCTTTTTCCCGTTCCATTCTCTCAGACCAAAATCCTTATTTTTATAATTTTTATGCAGAAATTCCCGAAGAAAATCTTCTGAAAGGGTAATATTCAAAAAACCTTTAACCATATTATACCCACCTATCAGTTCCGGTTTTTCCCTCATCAAAAAATCTCCTAATTCCTTCCCCAGTTGCCCGGGATTCATCTTCAATATTTTCA
Organism: uncultured Chitinophagaceae bacterium; assembly: GCA_964647485.1. GTDB lineage: Bacteria > Bacteroidota > Bacteroidia > Chitinophagales > Chitinophagaceae > FW021-bin31. The sequence goes on from CAZYHV010000001.1 coordinate 124,588, forward strand.
ATAACGGAAATAATACGAGTGTATAATCTCCATCAAAACCAGGTTTTGTTTCATTGACTAACAAACTTTCCGGATCAAAATCTTCCTGATACAGATGCTTAATAGCTTCTGCTCCTGCTTTCTTAATTTCAAAAATAAAACTCATAGTCATTCGGTTAGTAAGGCAAAAATACGCTTCTAAATCGGGAATTATATAAAAGATTTGGAATTATATTTCAATCATTCTGACTTCTTCTTTAAAGACACTTCCCGATTTGTCGCAAAAGCAAATTGGACATCCATTTTTTCCAATAATTCCATGATAGAAAGATTAATATTTTGTTGTTTGTCTCTGTATGCTCCATAGCCGGGTTCCATTGAATAATATACCCCTTGAAAATGCAAACCATATTCACCAAAATCAAAAAAATGAACCCGATCCAACAGCACTTTGTTCTGCGCATTAATAATTTTTTTCACCTCCTCCGGTATTTTTTTTAATTGCGCCGGAGAGGTTTCATAAGAAACATAAAAATCAAAAACGGCTCGCCGTTTCTCCATCCGATTGTAATTATGAATCCATTGATCGAGCATGTTCTTATTAGAATAAATCAATTCTTCTCCTGACAGGCTTTGTATGCGTGTTGTCTTGATTCCAATATGCGTTACAGTTCCCAGCTCCCCGGAGCTCATAATCAGAAAATCTCCCACCTCATACGGTTTGTCAAAGAGAATAGAAAAATAGGCAAAAATATCAGCTAAAATATTTTGCGCAGCCAATGCAATAGCAATTCCTCCTATTCCTAAACCGGCTAAGATGCTGCCTATACCATATCCCAGATTTCCTAATAAAAAAACCAGTCCAAAAGTCCATAATACGATTTGCACAATCAAAAGCACCCCCGACAGGGCATTTTTGGTTTCTTTCCGTCCTTTTTGCTCCAGATAGTATTCTAATGCAGTCTGAATCGTCATAATCAAAATACGAACAACAAAAAAGACCGTTACTACAGCCATTGCGATATCAATGGCCTTCTTCATAAACACACTTAACGACAGCGTATTCACCGCAATGTATAAAGCAACAATATAAAGTAACGGCAATACACCAAAACGAATAACTCTCAATATCAAATCCCCTATCCGTGAATCTGTTTGTTGCATTTTCTTATAGATAGCACGCTTTGCTAAGCCTTTAAAAATTTGAAAGAGTATCACCGCAATAATAACGATGCCTACAGCCACTGCATATTCTTTTGGGCTGTTTCCCCAATATGTTATTTCATTCAAATAGAACATAGCTTTTTTATTTTAAAAATAAAAAAACTGCCCGAACCGACAGTTTTATAAATCATAATAGTTCTGTTAAGTTAACAGAAGTCATCGTTTCTCTCTGAAAGACAGGTATTTGTAGTTTTTCAAGATCTTTTTGAACGGAGGGAATATCGCTTCAATCAAATTAAATAATGGAGTTGTTCGAATCACAATGTTTATAAACCTAAAATGGTAATAAAATAGTGACCCGGCACAACTAATTCATATCCTATCAGGAAAGATATTCTTTTATCCAGTTCATCAATTCTCGTTTTGACATGGGGGTTCCCATAATCTTATGATAGCCTTTTGCATCAATCATAAACTCATCTCTCAGAATCTTTATCAACTGACCATTATTCATTTCAGGAATGAGTATCTGATCAAAACGATGAAGGATTTCTCCCAAATTTCTTGGGAAAGGTCTCAAATAACGTAAGTGAGCATGAGCCACTTCATAGCCTTGCAATACCAAATCGCTGACTGCACTCTTAATTGCTCCAAATGTAGAGCCCCATCCAAGTACTAAAACTTTTCCTTTTTCGGCTCCTGTTTCTATGGTTTGCAGGGGAATATCTTCTGCTATTTTATCTACCTTTTTCTGTCGGGTCTCTACCATATGCTGATGATTTTCCGGATCATAGCTTACATTCCCTGTAATATCTTCTTTTTCTAATCCACCTATCCTATGTTCCAAGCCTTCCACTCCCGGGATAGCCCATTCTCTCACCAGATTTTTATCTCTTACATAAGGTCGGTATTGCTCTTCTCCCTCCTGCAATCTCTCTGCATAAGCGACTGTTATTTTAGGAAGATCTCTACTTTTGGGAAAACGCCAAGGTTCGGAGCCATTTGCCAAATACCCATCAGACATGACAATCACCGGCGTCATATGTTTGACTGCTATCCGGAAAGCTTCAAATACAATATTAAAACAATCTGAAGGGGTCTGTGCAGCTAAAATAGGCATTGGACTTTCCCCATTTCTTCCATAATAGGCCTGCATCAAATCCGATTGCTCTGTTTTCGTTGGCAGTCCGGTAGAAGGACCTCCTCTTTGTACATCAATGACCACTAATGGAATTTCCAACATCATCGCCAGCCCCATAGCTTCTGTTTTTAGTGCCATGCCCGGTCCTGATGTAGTTGTCACGCCCAAATTCCCACCATAAGCTGCTCCAATGACTGAACTAATAGCAGCAATCTCATCTTCAGCCTGAAAAGTTTTTATACCAAAATTTTTATGCCGACTTAATTCATGAAGAATATCAGAAGCAGGCGTAATCGGATAAGAACCTAAGAATAAAGGAGTCTCGGCCTTTTGAGAAGCAGCAATCAAGCCATAAGCCAATGCTGTATTCCCGGTAATACTCCTATAGGTCCCCGGCTCCATACTGGCTTTATTAACTCTAAAACGTACGCCAAAGGCTTCAGTAGTTTCCCCAAAATTATATCCGGCTTTTAATACCCGAACATTCGCATCCAGGATATCCGGTTTCTTGCCAAATTTTTCTTTAAGAAAATCAATGGTATTCTCCATTTTCCGATCATACATCCAATACAAGAAACCTAAAACAAACATATTCTTCGACCGTTCTTGCTCTTTTCGTCCTAATCCGGATCCTTTCAAAACTTCTTTGGTCAACTTCGTAATATCTATCGGATATACAGTATAGTTTTGTAAAGAATCATTCTCTAAAGGATTTTCTCCCTCCGGATAATTCGCTAAACGAAGATTTTTTTTATCAAAACCTCCTATATTAGCAATAATAATCCCTCCTTTTTTCAACTCACTAAGATTCGTCTTTAAAGCCGCTGCATTCATCACCACCAAAACATCACAGGCATCTCCGGGGGTAAATATCCGGTGACTCGAAAAGTGTAGTTGAAAACCACTCACTCCGGGTAACGTTCCTTGCGGAGCACGTATCTCTGCCGGATAATTCGGGAAGGTAGATAAATCACTTCCGGTCAATGCCGTATTACTCGTAAACTGAGATCCCGTCAACTGCATTCCATCTCCACTATCTCCGGCAAACTTTATGACTACATCCTCTATTATTTTCGTTTGATCAGATTCCATCTAAACCTCTTTTTATTTGGACACAAAGGTAATTATAAAAAAATAGGTTTAAGAACCTGCTCTTTTTAAAAAATCCGACCTTTCAATAAGTTTAGCGAGGTATAACAGCTATAAGAATTGAATACAATAGCCTTTCCCATGCATCCACTACGCTTTTCTTCTATTAAAAATTATTATTTTTTTTCCAAAAACAGTAAATACTTTTACCTTATTCGTTACTCATAATCCCCAAATGCAACTATTTTAAAAAAAGGAAATGCTATTCTCCACTTCAAATCTCTCTATTCAAGTCAAAATGTTCTAATTCTTTCGCAACCGCAGTCAAGAAGGTAGCTCCCAGAGAACCATCAACGACCCGATGATCATAAGACATCGACAGATACATCATATGACGAATAGCGATGGAATCTCCTTGTGCTGTTTCAACAACTACGGCCTTCTTTTTAATGGTTCCCACCGCCAATATGGCTACCTGAGGCTGGTTGATAATCGGCGTTCCCGCAAGGCTGTCAAAAGTCCCCACATTGGTCATCGTAAAGGTACCATCTCGAGTAGCATCCGGTGCCAAACTGCCATCTCTCGCATCATGAGCCAGCGCATTCACTTGTTTTGTTAAGCCAACCAAATTCAACTGATCTGCTCTTTTAATCACCGGAACAATCAGACTGCCGTCCTGTAATGCCGTAGCCATACCAATATTAATATCCTTCTTTATTAGAATATTATCTCCATCCACAGCGCTGTTAATCAGTGGAAAACGTTTAATACATTTTACAATAGCCTCTATAAAGAGCGGAGTAAAGGTCAGTTTCTCACCTTCCCGTTCCTGGAATTCTTTCTTTACCCTGTTACGCCATTTTACAATATTGGTCACATCGGCCTCACTAAAACTGGTCACATGTGGACTGATTCGTTTACTTTGAACCATATGCTCAGCAATAATCTTACGTCTTCTATCCATTTTCACCACCTCTACATCATCTCCATAATCAACTCTTCTTTTTACCTCCACAACAGATTGCTCTTTACTTGCTTCTTCCTCTTTCTCAATATTGGGCGTATCATCGGAAACAGAAGTTATTTCATTATCAGAGGGAGTCTTCTGCGTTTTTCCCGATTTCTTGTCTTCAATATATTTAAGGATATCTTTTTTAGTTACTCGCCCTCCTAAACCATGCCCCTCTATCTTTTCCAACTCCCCTAAAGGAATGCCCTCTTCTCCGGCTATCTTCATGACCAATGGAGAATAAAAACGACTATTTTCCATTTTCTTCTCCGGAGTCTCCTCTTCTTCTTTCCTTTCCTCCTCAGCCGGAGTTTCCTCTTCTTCTTCCTCCTCTGATAAGAGAAGATTTTCCGCCTCTTCTCCTTCTTCTGCCACCTCATCCGACACTTCAATCCGCGCAATGGTTTCACCTATTGACACCACCTCATTTTCCTCATAGAGAATTTCAGCTATTGTTCCATCCACAGAGGAAGGAACATCACTGTCCACTTTATCTGTCGCCACCTCCAGTATAGTTTCATCCTCTGCTACTTCATCCCCTACCTTTTTATTCCAATGAAGTATCGTTGCCTCTACAATGCTCTCTCCCATGGGGGGTAATTCTAAATCTATTATAGCCATAAGTTGTTTATTTCAATTAAGTGGATACAAAAGTAAGGAAATGCGCTTTATTTTCCGATATCCTTTATTGCTTCCAAAAGAAGAATAAGGGCATAGTTAGCTGTCAATATAATATTTTTTTTCCGATCATAGCGTAATTGTAATTTTCTGGTATATAATTGCCGATCATTACCCGCTGCTATCCACGCCGTACCTACCGGTTTCTCAGCAGAACCTCCTCCGGGCCCCATAATTCCAGAAACGGCAATTCCAACATCAGTATCTAATTTTTTCAACACCCCTTCTAACATCTTCCGGACAACTTCCTCACTAACCGCTCCTTTTTTAGATAAAGTATTTTTCGATACCCCCAACAATTGATGCTTCATTTCATTACTATAGGTCACTACCGCTCCTTGAAAATAATCAGAGCTTCCCGGTACAGCGGTAAACAGATGCCCAATAAATCCACCGGTACAGCTTTCTGCAGTAGCCACAGATAATCCCTTACGACGAAGTTCTTCTCCCACCTGTTTTTGAAGGGGGATATCTCCGATGATGAGGAGATATTTTCTAACTTTATTCTCTAAAGAAGATCCGTACTGGTCTAGTTCATGTGCTAATTTTTGTTTTATGGAACCTTTCGCTGTTAATCTAAGCTTCAACATTCCATTATCGGGTAAATAGGCCAGAGAAATATGAGGAGGCAGGCTGCGTTCAAATGACCTCAAACTTTCTGCTAAAGTGGATTCCGGAACTCCCGAAACGATCCAGGTACGATGCAAAATAGCCGGAGTTCTAAAGTGGGTTAATAACTTAGGAATCACTTTATCCTTCATCAGCCCTTTCATTTCAAAGGGAATTCCCGGCATGGCAACAAAAATAGTCCCTTTTTCATCAAACCATAATCCGGGAGCCGTCCCTCGTTCATTAAAAAGAACCTGACCTTTATTCGGCACTAAAGCCTGTTCTTTATTACGTGCTAAAAACGTACCCCCCAAATGTGCTAAGCGTTTTTTCACTTGTTCCAATACCTGTTCATCCCATTCCAGAGGCGCATCAAAATAATCAGATAAAACACCTTTGGTTTGATCATCATCCGTTGGGCCTAGCCCTCCGGTCATCAGGATAACATCTGCAGATTTGCTTTCCTCCCGCAGGGTGTTTTTTATCGCCAAAGGATCATCCGCAATGGCGATACGTCGCTCTACCCAAAAACCCGCCGCAATAAGCTGCTGCGACATCCACACAGAATTCGTATCCACAGTCTGCCCAATAAGCAACTCATCGCCAATGGTAATAAGGGTGACCTTTACTTCTTTTTCTTCCATAGAGAAAACAAATATAGCAAAAAAGGACGGCAGTTACCGTATCCCTCAAATTTACCAAAGCATCATCAGGAAAGAACTTTGACAATCTACATGCCAATAAAACAAAAAAGCAGATTCATCCACTTTTATAGCTCAATCACTCTTGCATAGCAAACAGATCCCGGGAAGCAAATAAATATATGATGATAAGACATTAGTATTTGGAAATTGTGAATGCAATAATTTTATTGCTGACACTCCGCAGTTTGGCTGATGTAATGATGACACTACTCTTATTGGAATCTTCCAGTTATTTGAAGGTTTCGACTTTCAGACAGCTATTTTATTTAAAAAAACGTATATTTGAATAACAAGGAAAGCAAAAAAAAGGATTCCATAAATCTATTCAATATGAAGCGGGTTTTAAAACAAAGAATCATTGGGGCAAGTGCAGTGTTGGTTCTAATAAGCGCATGCAATACCAATCATACGACCAGAGTACAATCTACCGTATTTGAGGACAGTCAAAATTAATGTAGAAGGATCGGCATGCCAGAAGTCATCCAAAGACAGCTTGGAGAAATTTGCATCCGCCCAATGATAGACGCTCCAATCGCAGGCAATTAAAAATAATAATTTAACCGGATCATTCCCATACGACCTCTAATATTATACAGATCTTTCGTCAGCTGATAAGGAGCCAGCGCATAATGTACGTAGGTAGTTACGTTAAAGATATTATTGACGGAGAGACTCAGATCGATTCGTTTTGAAGTGCTGCTATACATTATTTTTGCATCCATAAAAAAGTATTGAGCTCCTTTCTGGTTTGATTCCTTACTGAAACTGTGCCGGGCCGTCGAGCTAATGTTTATACCTTTCACCGGTTTGATCTGCAGTGAAAGACGTTGATCCAATCTAAAAGCATGATGCGATAACAGACCAGCGGTTCCGTTCTCTTTTCTGTCCGTATGAGCCGTATTCCAAATCCCTGTGGGTTTATATACCAGAGTAATTGCCGCCCCTATTTTCTTCATCACTTTCCCCCTAAACGACAAAGAATTGCTATGGAAAGGGTGGACTTTATTATTGATCATTTCCATATACCGATATCTGCTCCACCGGGCATTTAGGGAAACCGTGGACTTCAGGTTGAAAAGATATTTACTCACTCCCGCATGCAAAGAAAAGTGGCTTTGTTTATTAGGATAGGGCAGAAAGATCGTCTTTTGAATGTCATTTATAAACTCGGTAGATCGCATGGCATCCGCCGCAGTTCGGTCATAGTTCACGCCGGTATTAAAAAACAACATATCAATCGACTCTTGAAACTTGAAAGTAACGGCAAGGGAATGTGTCGATTTATGCTGCAAATTTGCATCGTTAGCCATAAAGGTTCTATAATTCTTCAGGATACCGCCTCTATATACACCAAAGATGTCACTAATATGATTGCTGAAGACATAGCTAAAATTTAAGAAATGCTCAGGATCAAACTCATAATCTACTTTGAGTGATGGATTAAAAAAAAGGTAAATCTTTTTTTTATTCAAATTATATTCCCGTTGATAATAATGAATAGATTTGTAGGAAACGGGAAGGTTGAGTGTTGATTTCAGGCGTTCCCCTTTCTTTTGATATCTGGCCGTAAAATAGATATTGTGCTGCCGCCAGTGTAAATCATTCCCTGCATGTCCGGGATAAGACGTATCTGCTCCCTGTTCAATAAATTTTAAATCGGAATGAAGATCTTTGGATGTAATAGAGATACCGGCTGTATATTCCTGATTAATGACTGCTCCGGGTCTTTTATATCCCAGATAAAAATTTGAAAATAAGGTAGGAGTCGTCAGGCCTTGTATCACTTTATCATAATTCCCTTCCGCATCCGGTATCTGGAGATGATACCCTTTTCCAATGTCCAGTGATTGCTCGTCTTCATCATAACGGATAAGCCACCTCAACTCTCCGATCCCTTTTCCCGGTAAAGCCGGCATCCAATCCAGATTATTGGAGAATTTCCTGATTTTTTTATTCACGTTTTGGCTGAAATGATTATCATTAAAATCCATGAAACTGGTATTATCATCGTCAGCTATCCCAACATTCAAATCATTATTGAAGAAGTACCGGTCTTTGTTTATCCTAACGTTCAGGGAAGTATTCCACAGAGTTTTGTGGTTCATAAGCGCCTGCTGCTCATTATAAGAGATGGTATCGTGATCCAGATAGTTGTCTGTCCTGCTCAAATAATCGAGACTGTTTCTATCTTTAAAGGCCTGTATATTCACTTTAAATTTGACCTCTTTCTTTGTTTTGTATAAGTTATTAAAATTGATTATTCCCGAATGATTAAAATAATAATTGGGCAGCGGCAAATCCGGGGGGCCGATAGTCGCTAAGGATAAATCAAATCTCGAAGGATCATCGCCAATGGATGAAATCAAATTAGCCGTCCCTAATTGTTTGAAATTATTGGAGTAATCCACTCCACTGTTATTGAGTGCGATTTTATTAAGCGCCTTAACCTGATCATTCAACAGGATGCCGGTAACAGCGGCATCATATAGCTTGGGGAATCCTCCTCCTGCCATTGCATTCACTGAAAGTTTCAGGCTATGAGGGTCTCTGAGTTGTAGATTAAGCGCTGTTTTGTCGGAATGTATTTTATCCTTTAGCACTTTTACCGGCTGGAAATTCCTAATAATATCTATACTCTTGATCATATCCTTTCGAATAGACCGGGTAGCTGCCCCATACCTCCCATTCATCAGATCATCTCCCTGAATGTATAAATTGAAGATCTTTTCCCCATTATAATAGATGGTCCCGTCGACAGCGATTTCAATACCCGGCATGTGCTTCAAAACATCTCCTATACTTCTGTCCTCCGCTTCTGCAAACGCTTCAACATTGTACCTGATGGTGTCTCCCAATTGCTTAATAGGAGGGGGCGTACGGACAACTACTTCCTTCAGCCTGTTGGTATCTTTAGCAAGCAACAACTGGTAGGAGGACCGGTAGGGCATGATAGCTGCCTGCCGGCTGTGATAACCGACATAAGTCGCCCTGAGCCACAGAGACAAAGAGTCGGTTCCGGAAGGAAGCATTAAAGAAAAGTTTCCCCTATCATCCGTGAAGGTGTAATGAAGAATTGTTCCTTCCGTATTCACAATGGCAACCGAAGCTAACGACAAAGCCATCTGCGTAGCACTGTCCATAACCTTTCCGTTGATTGGCCGTTGCTGTGCGTTGGCAGCATGGGCAAAGCAGATAAAACACAGCAAAACAACCGTAGTAAAATTCCGGTAGGGCATCCACTCATTCTTTTTTTTCAATAGGATTATACTTTTTTATTTTTGCCGGCTTACCGCTTCCTGAGTCGTCAATATCCATAAAATAAATATGCGCATCAGGAAATGCTGCCAACATCACAGCTTCGGGGTCTTCCTGAAAAGCTTTCTTTCCTCTTTTATAGCGCTTTAAATTGGTCTCAATGCTGGAGGAATTCGACATAATTGAGGCAACGGTTTGATGGGGATCCTCATTTCTGTTTATACTTTTAAAAGTAAAAATAACCTCATCGGAAGTGTCTCTGGCTTCCAAAATCAATCCCGGCAGACCATTGAGCTTCCACGGACCATCCCTAAAAGGCAATTCGGGCGCAAACCAGGATATATACTTCCGGCCTGCATAATGGCCTGTCGCCTTCTGACAGGTATAACCGCCAATCTTTTTTTTCTCCGGCTGCAGGGTCCAGTCTATTTTCGGCAGACTCGTCTCCACCCTGTATTTTTTGGGGCCAACGAAACCCGTAATTTGGAGTTTCTTTTCGCTAAAATTTTTCATAATCTCTTCCCGGTCCACCACGCCGGATTTGGTAACCCGCACTCCGGGACCTCCCACCACAGTAATCATAGGACCCGGAGAAGTAGCAATCTTCTGCTGTTGTTTTTTAATCTCGCTCTTGCTGACATGTTCCCGCAGCTCTTTTTCCGTACAATAGCGGCTGGTCGTTTTTCCCACCGACAATACCATATTCATCACGTAGGGGTTGTCCTTTTGCGAAAGATCCCGGATATGGCTGAATTCATACACTACATTAACAGATACCCGCTCCTGGGCAGGAGCAACCTGTGCCACCATCAGGAGCAAAATAAATAAAATAAATTTTTGACCTTTCATCTTTGTAATAATTTTAGAATAAAAAACTATTCGTCATCACGTATAAGCTGAAAAAGCTTTTCCTTATCCGCTTTATCTTTGAGTGGGAAACCGGTAAATAATATGTGATTCTCCCTATCTGTCAGTGCGGTAAAATCCCCACGTTTTGCCAGGGCTCTATTTCTAGTCCTAAAGGAATCATCCAAAATCAGCGGAATCTTTATCTTGGCTATTTTCTGATTTTCAAATATAAACTTTAACTGTTCAAAATGGTCTCTTGAATAGCAAATGGGAATGATCGCGACTTCTTTATTAAAAAGGGAATCCTGAAACTGGATTTGATCCCACTTTCCCAATTTCAGTAAACAGGTAGCACAGGAAACATCGATGAGGGGATAAATAGTAAATTCCTTACGCCGATCACTCTTGAACCGAGCCCGTACATCTGTTATAAATGGGTTATAAACCACTATATTCTCAGGCATAATAATTTTTATATCTTCCCCTTTATCCAATTTATTATTGGTTCTATGATTATTATGATTAGAACAGGCACACCAAAACAAAACACTTAAGAATAATGAATAGCTGATTAATTTCATGAATTATTAATTATTTATTTTTGCCACGCTAATATATTTAGATCGGGGATTATAGGTATATATCAGAGAATCGTCCGCTGTAACGGTAAAGTCGAGTACCTTGTTTTTTAGTTCCAGCCGCTGAACCGGTTTCCCGTTCCAGTCATATACATAAATATATTGACCATAGTACGGAAGATTCGTCTTGTCTTTATTCCCCGAATACAGCAGATAGATACAATGATTGGTCATTGCACCCCCGACAAAAGCATAGCGGGTTTCGGGGCCCCGGGTACTTATTTTTATGCCGTCATTCCCTGTAAACTCCTGCATGTCAGACTCAAATCCTTCAGGCCCCTGAACCATGGTTGACTTTCCGGAATGCAAATCGACGATTTCGATCCTATCCGCATACCGGCAAGCCAGCACGCATTTATCTTTGGTTGGTTTTACAAAAAGAAAACTTTCCTCGGCCATCTTTTGTGCCCGGGTGTAGGGGGCAGAGGAACTGTCCGAATAGGGAATCAACTGCCTGATGGTTTTACCCGTGAGCAAATCAAGGATAGAGATCTTATAATTGTCATGATCAGCATAATAATCTCCGCTGGCCAGAAGGGTCGTATCGTTTAGCAATTGCACCGAATAGTAAAATTTGGGAACAGACCGCTCCTTTAGCGGGTGATCCCGTTCCCACGCGCTATCCACGCCGGCGAAAATGATCTTTTCTTTGTTAATGTCATAGGCCCATACATATTGTTTTTCAATGCCGTAAGAGAGAAAACTCAATGCCCGTCCCGCTTTCCTTCCATACGCCAGACGTGGGGAGATAAAAGCCTTTTGCGACAGGTTGTATAAAGCAAAATGATGCTTTTGTCTCCCGGTAGAATTTACCAGGCATAAAATAGAATCCTGATAAAGCCCCATATCATTCGGATGCAACCCGCTGACCTTCAACAGGCGCTGCTCTTCTAATTTCCTGTTAACAGGGAAAGCATCAAAATCCTTTTGTACTTTTTTAGAAGTCTGACTAGAACAACTAGTAAAAAGAAGCAACATGATCTGGCATAAAAAGAGGCGGGTAAGTATCATCCTTAAAGGGATTTATTTTTAAAAATAAAATTCATTCGATTACTTGTTGATTCAAGAACCGATGCAGTTAAAAATTTCAAAATACCTATAGTATAAAGAGATGACTATCATATGCAAGACTGCAAATCATTTGAGACTCTCCTATTTAATGTAAATTAATATGTACGCATTACCTTACTTTTCAGGCGGTGGAGGTGGTGGAGTGGGTTCGTCATAAAAACAATCCCCATCTCCTGGTCTACATTTAACCACTTTCAGGTTATGTGTACCATCAGAAGCATAACAATAATCATGAGGGTTTCCTGTATGCTTACAATTCGCAGCGACTTCACGAGGATCTGATGTAAAACTGCCTAATGAAATTGAAACTACAAACAGAGAAATTAATAGAAGTACTTTTTTCATGACAATAAAAATTAAAGGGTTTACAATTTTGCTCGTCTTGAATATGTTCAATATATAGGGCAAACAGCAATTTTCCCGCATGGGTACGCCCCAATTCTAATCAATAGCGTATTCATAAAGGTACGTTAAAATTACTAAATAAAAAAACTTATTCAATTTATTGCTAATCTTCTATTTCCTTCCGTTGCTGCTTGGTTAAAAGGGATGAGATACTCTGCCTGCAGGTTCGCTTTGCTCTGAAAGACGATCGGTTGTAGTTTTTCAAGATGGTTTCAAGGCGGCATGGGGGCATTTGGTAGCAAAGTTGCCAATCAAGGTTGAAAAAGAGGTGAAGTTTCAGGTGTAATACGGCATCCGATATTGCATGCCGGGCTTACCTCGGCCTCTCCCTCCCAATTCTAACAAATATCGCCCCCTCCTTGTCTTGCGTTTCCTTATCATTTCCAGCTCAACTCTTTTAGCTCCTTTTTCTTCTTCTATATCAAAGTCATCCTGAAGTCCCAACCAAAATTTAGCTGAAGTCCCCAAATATTTACTTAACTGAAACGCCGTATTTGCCGTAATCCTGAGATTCCCTTTTATAATTTGAGAAATTCTGGTTTGGGGCACCTTCAATTCCTTCGAAAGTCGATATGTTGAAATTTTCAAATGCTTAAGAAATTCGGAGTATAATATTTCAACCGGATGTATATTTGCCAATTTTTTTCAGTTTCTTTTGAACCAAATGACAGAACCATACGTTTTTCATCATTAATACTATTTCTTTGTTATTCTTGTTTGAGCGGCATTCACTACATCTGTAGAATCAAGAGGAGAAAAAACTTTCTTCAATATGGTTTTTCCGGTCTCCTCCGGAAGTTTATATAATTCCGGATACTTATTTTGTAGATAGACAGTAACAGCAAACCTTAGCCGGGAAAGTGTATAATATTCTTCAGCATGTGTCATCCCGGCCTTTTTATACAGGTTAATTATCTCTTCCGAAGAGTTAAGTTCCGGTTCTTTATTTTTAACCAGGTTCATGTCTGTATTCGATAGATGGTATCTGTCAGAAAGGAGCCCCTGCTCCAGTTTATTTAAATTTTTGTGTGCGTTGACGATGAGGGAGTCTTTGTTTAGTCTTTGAACAAAATCCTGTACCATTTGATCTTGTGAATAACTTTGCTGATGAGCATTCCCGCATGCCTCAATCAATAAAGTGATTGAAAGCAGAAAGATTAAACTCAACACAAATTTCTGTCGATAAATAGAAAATTTCATTACTTAATTTTTTAATCATAAACGAGTATAAGAAAAACAGAGATTATTTCCAAATATGAAAGGAAATAACCGGATATTTGAAAAAGACTCTTACTGAAGCCTTAAGGATAGTCCCATCCATTTTTTAATCCCTGAAACATTTCTTTTTTGGTTTTTATTGATGATCGATCTTTAAAGAAGGACAGTCGAATAACAGCATTCTCCTATTTAAATGACTAATAACGAAGACCACAATGCTTAACTACTGACAATAGTTTCTTTCTTACCCCACCCAAATACAACCCTGGAAAATACGGTAACCAAGATAAACAACAGGGCAATAAAAAGAGCAAACCTGTAACCAGGTTGGACTGGCCGGAACGGAGGACTTTAAAAGAATAGTGTTTTGCTTCCATCATATACCTGTTTAGTTTGTTTTCTTCGTTACTCGATTTTCGGTCATCAGCTTATCCTTAAGTTCAGGGACAGACCGTATGAGCTCTTCCGATTTGGTTTGCCGCCTCCCCTGAATCCAATCGATAATAGATAAGGGTTTCGCCAGGGAATAGATGGGCTTTGAATCAAACAGTTCTATTTTTATCATTCTATACGTCCATCTGAGACAAAAACCGGTCATAATCTCCATACTTTTTATTTCACTAAATGCTATGCTATTATTCCCATATCGGATTGCTTGGCCTTCCAATATCAGCCTTTGTGGATTTTTATAATTTATAAATAGATATAGGGTATCAATGGACCACGATATAAGGGCTAGAATAATGGGAGCCTTCACAATAATTTCTGTATCTAAAGCGCATATCCATAATATCACTGCTGCCAAACAAGAAATCGGGATAAATAAATAAACCAACCTGTCCATATACGTTCCACTTAATCGCATGATTTAATCTTTTAATTTATTAGCGTTTTTTAACCTGGAGATTACCGTCAGTTTTAATCTACCTGTAGGCAGACAGGCTGACGGACTAAAAACCCGTAAAACCATTTCGGCTTTTAGCCACATTTAAGGCATCTCTGCTGTACAACAGCGAATAGTCAATCAACATTTTTTTATAGCCTATCAAAAGTTGTTTGCTCTTTTACCCTTCTTAATAAAGATCCATAAAAGTACCATAATGCTTCCAATAACAGGAATAAAGATTGAAATTGTTAAAAGAATAAATTTTATGATAGTAGAAACCTGATATTTAAGGATAACAAACAGGGCAAATAGTAGTAGCGCTACATTCAAAATTACGACATATAAAATAAAATGCTCAGGCAATAATACATCCATCATCAAAGCGTTATTCCAAAACAAACGTCATCACGATATCAGGATCATCCACGCTGGCCATTTCCCCATATACGTTGCCATTATCTACATAATAATCAAATTTTACCTTGTTATTCAGTAAAAAATCCTTCAGAGGCTCCATGATCTCACTCACATACCCGCCACTAAAATCATCTCTTAGTGTGAAAGTATAAACACCCTCCGCATCAACAGTATAGTCAAATGTAATTTTTGTAGTCCATCCGGATTCTCCGCCATTTTGACTTTCAAATCCATCCAATTCTAAACGATGGTTAACTACATCCCATTCAAAGTTAAGACGACCGAAGTCAAAACAATAGGGTAAATATCCACACAAATTATCATGATAGAAATTTAACATATCCGCTCCTTCCTGAGATGTTCCCGGATAGATTTTCATGTAATCTGAAAGCATTCCACTGTATTTTGTTCCCCAAAGCATATAAAGGGGCAACAGGGGCGCCGGATTATTTTGAAGAACATGTTCATTCCCCGCTTTATCATACAGCGACAGCGTGTTGGCATCTTTCCATTGCACCGAAACAAAAGTATCTTTATTGAAAACCAGTCCGCCATTCAGGATCGCCATTTGGTCGATGGTGAAAGCAAATTTTTGAGTTTCCGTGACGATAGAATCATTGGACAGCAGAGCCGTAAAAGTGATCCGTTTTCCTGCACTCATGCTGTTGGTGGTATTGGCCTCCACGGCAACCTTCAAATCTCCGTTTTCATAATACAGATTGGGATTGTCCACAAAAAACTGCTTGAATTTTTCAATAACGGTTTCATAATCCCCGTTCATGTATTTTGCTTTCTGCTGAGCGGTGGCTTTCACCAGGGAAAAAGGTTGTCGGTATCGCTTTCCTATGAAAATGATACTGTCCTCCGTGGAATGATCATAAATAAAATCAATATCGCTTTTAAAGCCAAAACGTTTCTCTCCATTAAAGGCGCCTTCATCCGGGTCATTCAATATTGAAATATAGGTATAAGTGCCAAAGGTCAAAGCCGCCCCCATATCCTGACGGATACGGAATTCGGATTTTTTATTTTCCGCAGCGCTCTTTGCCGTCAAATCGGCATACATATTTACAAATCCATCTTTATCGAACTGCATATAAAAGCCATACCCTCCACCCGACGAGGTAGGAAGTGTCCCAATCCAGCCATTATCCGCCCCCGTCAGGGTTGTTTCCACCAGATCAATCTGGTCGGCCATTCTTTGTTGAGGCAGTTCATCAAATTTCGCTACATACGATTCTTTCTTACAGCCCCACAATGCAACAAAAGCAAGGGGCAACAGGTAGTATAGTATTTTTTTCATAATTTTAGTTTTTTGCTGCTATAAACTTTCTCCCAACATGCCAAAAATATCATCTGCAGGATCACCTTTTACGTAAAAGCCTCCCGTTTTGGTATAAAGACTTGCAGGCGCATCTTCCGGCATCCATTTGGCAATAAAGGTGTGGTCTTCCAGGTATTTTTGTAGTGTATTTTCAAAAGTATTGATAAACAAATTCCCATTATCAAAGGTAGTTCCATCTGCCTGAGCTACTTTAGTAAACTGTATCTCCCCGGTATCGGTGTCTAGCGTATAAGTAAAACTGTAATCTCCATAATATTCATTGCCATTCGTATTGGTAAACTGTGCCCTAACAACGCAAGAAGTAGAAGACTCAAATCGAAATTGAATATAATTTAGCGTATAAATAGAATTAAAGTCGGAAATGGCTTGCTTCATTGATTCAAATCCATCTATAAATTCCTGCGAAATAGGATAGGTATCATAGAGGCCATCTCGTGGAGTAATTGTAACCGTTTTATACAATCCGGCATCAAGCCAGTATCTAAAGGTCGTTGTCGGATCTTTTAAAACATCTTTAATGTAGGTCTGCACTTCCTTCTGCAATTCCCGGAAATCAATATTCAAAGAACCATTAAAATATTCTACCACACTACTTTCTTTGTCTCGCAATGCCTGCCGACCCTTTTCGGAACTGGAACTCACAACCCAGGCATCGTACCAGGACTGCCCTGCTACCAGCAGGTGAGAAGTGGTTTCTGCAAAATCTTCAATAGGATTCTCACTGGCATAGGCGGTTACATACCCCCATTTATGGGCTGAATCCAGTTCCGTATCTTTCCAGTTGCCGTTGTAGGTGGATTTGGTAATCTCCTGAAAATCTGCCGGCATGATAAAACGCTGGTTCAGAATATGGGTAAATTCATGGTGGATGACTTGTAAACGTCCTTTTACATAAGAGGGGGTCAAAGTAAATCCGTTGAGTCCAAACAGATTAATACGTACTCCTCCCGAAGCCGTTCCGGCATAGCCGACTCCTGAAGCATCATAGGATGTAGAACCATACAACACCCATTCTTTGGGCAGGTTTTCTTTTACAAAATCTTCCCCTGCCACATCCAGATAGGGATCCACGTAACCATCCAGCACCATCTGCATCGTAGGCTTAACATCTTCTATATCCGGAGGAGATACATTACGATCGGCTTCATGATAATAGCGGTGATACCGGTAAAT
This sequence comes from uncultured Chitinophagaceae bacterium, assembly GCA_964647485.1. Classification (GTDB taxonomy): domain Bacteria; phylum Bacteroidota; class Bacteroidia; order Chitinophagales; family Chitinophagaceae; genus FW021-bin31. Next base: position 142,218 of record CAZYHV010000001.1, read on the forward strand.
AACCCTTGAATTATAGGGATCCAGAAAATGTTTGTCTAACCAGTCATCTAAAGCGGTGTGTGCCACCGGTTCATCAGGATTCAGCTCCGACATATCTACCGGAGTAAAACTTTCCTTCTTACAGGCGGATAAGAAAGTACCTGCGAAGAAACAAAAGATCGCAAAACGAATAATTTTATTTTTCATAATCAATAGTTCTAATTATTTATCTAACGAGGATTCAGGGTTAGTCCGGCTTTCTCGGCTTCCTGTGGTATTTGAAACAATCTTCTTGGATCATCCGGTTTCAATTCCACAAAGCTCTCTTCTCCGGTAGGACTATACATATTGTGCTTTACAGTTAAATGTCGGCGAACCAAATCCAACCAGCGAATACCTTCCTGCAGGAAAGCCGCTTTTTTAGCATCCAGTATGGTTCTGATAATTCCTTTTTTAGGATCATCAATGCCATAAAAAGTTTTAATCTTAGCCAGCGTAACGGCATCAGATTGCGGATTATAATGATCTATACGTACGCTGTAAAAGGTATTAATATCTTTCAACGCCTTATCAAATTCTCCCAATTCAGCATAAGCTTCCGCCCGATTCATCAGCGTTTCATCTACCGAAAGGAGAATGACAGGAATATAAGGGTATCCGGTAGAAGAAGTAGCATAGAAAAAATATTCATTCCATTTGTAAGTGGTATAATGAGGAAGGCCGTAATTAATAATAAAATTAGCCAGCTTCTTCCCGGTTACGTTCGGGTCACTAAACATCTTGACCAGGTTTTCTCCATACCCATAACGAGGCGTTGTGTAAAGCCGTTGATAAGTAGAATAATTACTAGCCATCAATAAGGTGGATTTCACATCTGTTTTACTGAAATCAATGTGGAATTGCTTAAAGCCTTCATCTTTCCACTTGCCGGCAATCGGGCGCAATTTGCTGGCCCAGTTCCCTGAAGGCACTACCGCAGTGGCATGTTTTACCACCTTCTTCCACTCTCCTTTAAATAAATAAAACCGGGCGGCAAAAGCATGAGCTGCTGCCTTTGTAAAATGATATTTGGGTACTTTATATTTTGAATCATTCAATAATTTTATCCCTTCTTCCAGATCCTTTTCAATATGATCATAGACTTCCTGTACTGTTCCCCGCTTATATTTTGCCAGTAAAACCGTTTCCGGTTCGGTAGGATACGGAACGCCGGGAGCGCTGTTGTCTCCATCTTTCTCATAAGGCTTGGCAAAGAAAATCGCTAGCATGTGCGCTGCATAAGCTCGAGCCACCAATGCTTCTCCTTTATAGGGCAGGGCTTCATCTCCAAAATCTCTATCCCGAATTTCTTCCAAGGCCTGGTTAGCGGCAGCAATAGCCTCATAACAACCATTCCAATAATTTCCAGCCGTATTGGTCGTACTGCCATCATAATCCTGCCAGGTATAATAGGTGGTAAGTACATCATTGACATCGCCGACGCCGGGACCTTTGTCTTCCGAATTATCAGAGGCCGCTTCGGTAAAAGTCAAATAATCATAAGTAGGATAAGCAGATCCGGTCAGCTGCGCCAATTTCTTGATATCATCGATTTGGGTACGGTTGTCCGGAGCCACATCCAAGTAACCTTTTTTACAAGAGCCAAATACCAGGCATGTAACAATAAATAGTAATAGGGGTGTCTTTAGCGATTTCATAAAATTTATTTTATAAACCAATTTTAAGAGATAAGGTAACTTGTTTTGGCTGAGGAAGCGCGACTCCACCAGAGGCCATAAACTCAGGGTCTTGACCATTGAGACGTTTATCTGCATAGAGGGTCCAGATATTATTCGCAGCTACCGTAAAGGAAGCCTGGGTCAATCCCCATCGGGAATATAAAGCTTTGGGTAAGCTATATGACAACGTCAGGCTGGACAATTTAATATAATCTCCACTTACCACCCGCTCATCGGAATAATTATACAAATTATAGGGATAAACCGCATCCACATCCCCGCCATTGTTATCTACTATTTGTTGCTGGCTTACTCCATCCATTAGTGCCGGAACGGTAGTCTTTTTTTCATCTCCCGGCATCAACCATCTGTTTAATACATCTTTTGTCATGGAACGCATATCCGAATACGTAGCAGCGATATTGGCAGGAAGGCGGAGTACATTACCATAAGAGAACTTTAATAATGCAGTGATAACAAAGTTTTTATACCGAAAACTATTATAAAATCCACCGGTAGTGATGGGGTCAATGGGCCCCATATACTTTAAGTTATCAATCTTATCACTTTGTAGATTTACATAAGTAGTGACCGGTTTTTCCACTCCTGTCTTGCCTTCCTCCGGCGTACCAATGTATTTTGGATATCCAAAATAATGATCCAAGCCTGCAAATTCTACCGCAAAAAGACCTCTTTGAGGATATTCTTTTACCGGAGCTCCATTGGGAGAAACGGCACGCCATATAGAAGGATCTACATCCAATCGGGTAATTTTATTTTTATTATGAGCCACATTAAAACGAGCATTCCATACAAAGTCTCGTGTATCTATAACCCGACCGGAAAGCGTCAATTCCATTCCTCTTCCATGCAAAGTAGCATAATTACCGGTCTTTTCATATTGACCTCCGATCCCTGAAGTTTTTATTGTACCAATTAAATCATAAATATCTCTGTTATAATAATCAAACATTAGATAAAAACGATTTCGCATGAATCCTAATTCTAAACCAATATCCAGGTCTTTTGATTTTTCCCAGGTTAATTGAGAATTTTCAAGACTTGAGATATATGTCAAGGTCTCCTGATCATTCAGATAAGGTCGCCGAGAGATTTGATTATAAAAAACGGCTGCCGAATTAGTAGCGCTTCCGATATTACCGGTAATTCCGTAGGAAGCACGTACCAAAGCCGATGTAACGATATGATTTTTAGGCCAAAAGTTTTCTCTAAAAACATTCCATTTCCCGGCAATATTCCAAGTTGGTAACCATCTGGCCGTTTTACTTTTCCCCATCTTATTTGAACCATCATAACGTAGGGAAGGCGTAAGTATATATTTATTATCATAACCATAAGTAGCTTGTATCATATAAGCCAAAAAGCGATCTGTCCCGGGGCTCATACCAAAATACGGCTTTCCTTCTTCCCCTGCTTCTTTAAAATACATATAATAAGGATTAACTAATCCGCCATTTTCAAATTGATACCCTACCCCGTTAAAGAATTCATATTGTCGATCAGAATTACGTGCTTCCATAGCGGCATAAGCCGTTACAGTGTGCACATCATTAAAAGTCTGGTTATAATTAAGTTCATGACGGATATAATAACTCTTCAGATTGTTCATATTTACGTTATAGAACCCTCCGCTGGGCAATACCACCATCGGATAGCCATATGCATCATCAGGATTGTCATACAAATATTCATTCGAGCCAATCGTTGTTGGATTTTCTGCGGCCTGATAAGCCTGCACCATATTGGAGTTTTCTAATATATAGGTTTGAGTCTCAGCCTTGACATAACGATAGGATCCTAATATAGAATATTTCAATTCCGGAATAATCTGATATCCAAATTTTCCCTGCACGCTAAAATCAATATTATTCAATTTCATGTAATTGGTATTCAATTCATTAATAATATTAAAAGGAGCATAATTTTTTCGAAAATATTCTAAATCTCCATTTTCATCATAAGCCGTAATCATGCGGCTGGTATTCACGGCATAGTTATAAGGATTAATATCAAATCCTCTCAGATAAGTTCCATATACCGGTTCCGATTGTTGGTCTTGCGTACCGGGAGCCCGTTGATTTCGGACAGAACCTGTTGTTTTGATTTCTCCGGTAAACTTCGATCCGAGATTAAAGTCAACTTTTACATTCCCGGTATATCTTTGCACTTTATTGCCGATGGTTTGACCCGCATCATTTAAAAAAGAGAGAGAAGCATAGGTTGAGAAATTCTTCGTTCCTGAGGTAATACTCAGAGAATGCTTCTGTTTTAAAGAATTCTTAAAAATAATATCAAACCAATTGGTATTGGCATTAGCATAGCGAGACAGAAATTCATTCATACTGGCCTTATCATTTCGTAATTGATAAGTCTTAGTAACCGGATCATAGGTTCCTATTTCCTTGTACATTTTATAAAACACACCTCCATCAGATCCATTTATAATTCCCGGCATTTGGTAATATCCCTTATTCACTAACTCCATCATTACCGACATCTGATCGGCGGAGTTTAAGACATCAAAATCTGCATAAGAAGGTTTGATATACCGAGTAAGATTAAGTTGATAATTTATTCTAGCTTTCCCTTCGGTATTTCTTCCTTTTTTAGTAGTTACTACAACGACCCCATTCATCGCACGAGCTCCATATAGGGCGGTAGCAGCAGCATCTCTCAGAATAGTAATATCTTCAATATCTTCAGGATCAATGCCCGCAACAGAAGAGCCCAGCAAGGTATTCATATCTCCTGTAGAAAGCGCCTCATTGGAAATATTAACGACGTCTTCCTGAATAACTCCATCTATTACCCACAGTGGTTTATTATCTCCAGACAAGGAAGAGGCTCCACGAATACGCAACTTGGGAGCTGCACCAAACGTACCGGAAACATTCTGCATAGAGACTCCTGCAAACTCACCTTCCAACATCTGAGAGATATTAGACATCCCCGGTCGCTCTATATCAGAAGCTTTAAGGGTAGAAGAAGATCCATTAAAAAGTTTTTTATTAATCGTTCGATAACCGGTCACAACAATTTGGCTTAAACCTGTAGATATAGAAGATAATATGATAGATAAAGTAGATTTATTTCCAACTTTAATTTCTTTCGGTTTATATCCCAAATATCTCACTTGTATCACTGCATTTTCAGGAATTGTCAAACTAAAACTTCCATTATTGTCAGTAGAGGTTCCTATTTGCGAACCTTTTACTTTAATAGACACACCAGCCAATGGTTCTCCTGATGCCGAATCCACAACCGTTCCGCTCACTTCGTGTTGAGGGAATGGTTTCATATCCTCTGCCGATAATAAAGAGGGAGTTGATCTTTTCTTAACAACAATCGTTTCTCCAACAATTGCATAAGTAAGCGGTTGGTTTTTAAAAACTTTGTTTAGAGCACTTTTTAAAGGGGTTTTATGAAAATACACATCTGCTTTAGGGTTGTTCTTTAGCATCGTTGAATTGTACAGAAATTCATACCCGGTTTGATCTCTGATGACATTAAATACCTTTGACAGGGAAACATTATTTTTTGAATAAGTAATGCTTTGTGCCTCCACATGGGCACTCACCTGAATACAAAATAGTAATAATAATGGCAATGTCAATTTCATAACCAAAAGGATTTTTGAGACAAGACCTTCTTGTTGGATCGAAGAACTTCCGTTAAAGTTTATTTTCATAACTTTGCTTTATCCCGGATATTCCCGGGTAGGTTTAAAATATTGATAGACTTGCTTTTATAGCAATCTTTCTTTTTATGCCACACCGTTCGATATTCTTCAGTTTAGCGACTCCATTAGACTATCGAACGGCTTTTTTAATCTTTTACTGTGATCACTTTCCCTTCTATTTTAAAATCTATAGTACCTGTTAGTTCCATTCTTTTCAAGAGAGCTCCCACATCTTTGTATCGGGAGATCACACCACTGAAATTTTTATTCTTCAAATCTTGAGCTTCATACTTGGTTTTCACATTATACCATCTGGAAATCTTCTTCATAATTTCCTGTATATTGGTATTATTAAAATAGAACATTGCATTTTTCCATGCCAGTATCTGTTTCACATTAACCTTTTTCACTACCAATTTCTTTTCCCGCTTATTGAGTACGGCCTGTTCTCCGGGAGCTAATAACTTGGTTTTGCTATTTTTGACCACTTTTATGGCTCCTGATGCCAGAGTAGTGGACACTGTATTTTCTTCCGGATAAGCCTCTACATTAAAATGGGTTCCCAATACTTTTATTTCCATTCCTTCTGCCTCTACTACAAAGGGATGATCTTCATTCTGAGCCACTTCAAAATATCCCTCTCCTGTAAGGTTTACCCCGCGTTTGTTTCCATTGAATTTTACCGGATAATGCAAGGAACTACCAGCATTAAGCCATACTTTCGTTCCATCGCTCAAGGTTATTCTATATTCTCCCCCATAAGGAGTAGTAATGGTGTTATAGGTTATCTTTAGGTTACTATCTTTCTCAGAATCATAGACTAAGGATCCACTATCTATATTAATCTTAACAAAGCTTTGCTGCGTTAACTTCCCCTGGGAGTTACTATCCAGTTTGACTTTTTGTCCATTTCCCAAAGTAAGCACTGCTTTCTGTCCTCCCGGATGGATTTCTTCTTTTATTTTCTTTTGAACGATAGTTTCCTTTTCCTTGGATTGGCTATTCTGTTGTTGAATCAAATAGAATCCACTCCCTAACAAAACAAGGATAACAATAGCAGCTGCTGCTCCTCTGATATAAAGAGTAATGATTCCTACTTTTTTCCCTCCTTCAGGCAATGCCTTTTCTTTTTTTATATTTTCTCTTATTTCCTGCTTCAACCGTTCTCTCTCTTCTTTTTCCAATAGATCTTCTGTTCCCGATTCTACCTCAAAAAGATCATAATAGGCTTCAATAAACCTTTTCTCCTCTTTCGTAGCTGTTCCCAACCGATATTTTTTTAAGAGTTGTATAAAATCTTTCTTATTCATGAGTAGTTTTACTGCCTTTATACTATTAGGACAGTTGAAAAGAAGAAAGTCCCAAATGAAAATTCTTTTATTCTAATAACGATGATACAGAAGGGCGGGTTAAATAAATATATCAAGCAGATCTATCTATATCTATATTTTAAGTAAAATCGTAATGGAGAGATTAAAAGGCTACCCCAGGTATAATTTATTTGATAGAACGATGATACTCCTGTTTGGTTTCAAAGAGCAATCTCTCTTTACTCTACTTGCAAAACAAAACTCAGCTTTTTATTAATGTTTTCTTTACAATATCGGTAAATCATCAACCCAAACATAGTAAAGCGACTATAATTAACAAATGAGTCAAGTCGGTCTTCAAAGAAGTAACAGCTCTTCCTAACTGATTTTGCACTGTTTTCCTAGAAATTTCAAGTTTTTCAGCTATTTGATCCGTACTAAGGTTTTCATCAAAATGATATTGGAATATCCTTCTGCGTTTTTGGGGGAGTTTCGCTACCAACTCCTTGTATGCAGTCATAAACTCATTTTTAATCAATTGAAAATCTGTATCTTCCTGTTCTTTAATTTTAATCAGTAATTTTTCAAACGGCAGATATCGATTTTCTTTTTCAAAAAAATTAAGGACCCTGTTTCTTACACTTACTCTTAAATAGCTTCGAAGATTTTTAATATCCTGTGATTGTCGCCGCGTCCATAGATTAATAAAAATATCTTGTGTAATATCTTTAGCTGCAGCCGGACTTTTTAATCTCCTAAAGGCATCATTATAAACCAACTCCCAATATTTAACATAAATTTGATTAAAGGCCTTTTCACTATCTTTTCGTAAGGCATTCAATAAGATCTGATCTTCATTAGAGTAGTTTTTTTCCATAAGAAAATTTGTTAATTAGAAATGTGAAATCTAAGTTAACAATAAAACATCAATTATCCAAAATAAGGCCTTAGTCTCTCTTTTAGAATATTAGGAACTGCAATAGATTTTTGAGTCATTGCATCAACAAAAGCGAGGGTAACAAAACCTGAATTCAATAGCTTTCCCCCCTCATTATATAATTCGGTATAAAAAGTTATTTTACGTCCTTCCGGAAGTGTTCTCAAGCTGGTTTTTACAGTAACCACATCATCATAACGAGCAGGACGAAGATAGCGGCTTCGAAATTCTACCACCGGCATGATAATCCCCTGCTCTTCTAACGCCTTATAGGTCAATCCCACAGTCCGAATCAAATCGGTTCTACCAACTTCATAATACAAGGCATAATTCCCATAATAGAGATATCCCATGGTATCTGTTTCTCCATATCTTACTCTTATTTCTACGGTAGAACTATACATTTTTTTATTGTTTTCTGAGGAGCTTTATCATAAAGATAATTCCATTTTTTTAACTAAACCAATGAAGTTTCCTATTTTTACATAATTGGCACAAATTTGGGATGAGTGAATCATCATAAAAGTAATAATCTACTATCTTTGTCCAAGACAGTAAAAGAAATTTTATACAATAAACCTAATAGGATAAAAATAATGAGGTATACAAATGGCAATAATTATTTTTACCTTCAAAGTTTAGCATTACCTTCCGGCAAGGGAAGGCCGACAATAAAAAAATATAACGACAAACAGATGAATACAATCCACTTAAAAAATACCCCTTCTTTATTTTTTCGATTCTTGTCTATCTTTTCCATCGTCTTCCTGTTATATCTGCCGAGTTCTGCGCAAGAAAACATTATTCAGCAGGATCCGCACCAGTTACTAAAAGAGGCCAACCATCTCTATAAGAAAGGTCTTTTTGCTGACGCACAACCCCTGTATGAAAAGTATATTCACCATTATTCCACCCGAAATCAGGTTCCCAATAATCAGCTCAACTCTGAAAATGCAAACTTTCATTATTTGGTTTGTGCGATCAACCTGGATCAACCACATGCTATTTCTCATGCAGAAAAATATATAAAAAACGCGATAAGTTTGTCCAATAAACAAAAAATGAGTTTTGAACTGGGACACTACTATTTTAAGAAAAAAAATTATAGAAAAGCCGTATCATATTTCGAACAAACGGGAGTCAATAATTTCTCTAATGAAGAGATTGCTAAGAAGAAATTTGAACAAGGTTATGCTTATTTTAACCTGCAAGAATTCGATAAAGCTCTTCCTCTTTTTAACGCAGTAAAAAACATCCACAATAAATACTATGTCCAGGCCAATTATTATACCGGCTATATCTCGTTGATACAAAAAAAATATTCCAATGCATTGCGATCCTTTAAAAAGATCGCTAAAGAGCCTAAATATAAAAAAGTGGTTCCTTATTACATTGCAGAAATCTATTACTACCAAGACAAGTACGATCAATTATTATCCTATGCTGCTCCTTATCTGGAAAAGGGGAATCTTTACTATAATGAACAACTAAAACACCTGGTAGGACAGACCTATTTTGAACAGAAAGAATATAAAAAAGCACTCCCTTATTTAAAGGAATATGAACAACAAGCAAAGACACTAAAGAAAGAAGACGTTTATGAATTAGCCTATAGTTATTACAAAACAGGACAATTAGAACAGGCTATTGCCGGATTTAAACAATTAAGTGGTGGAACAGACTCTCTGGCACAAAATTCCATGTATATATTGGGAGATTGTTATCTCAAAACCGGTCAAAAATCGGAAGCCAGACAAGCTTTTGCTTTTGGTGCACGTTCTTCCTATAATCCAAAACAACAAGAAATTTCAAAATTTAATTATGGAAAATTATCTTTTGAATTAGGATATCAGGATGCCGCATTAAAAACTTTGAAGGCCTTCATAAAAGACTATCCCCAATCAGAATATAACCAAGAATCAAGAGAAATTCTTGCACAATTATTTGCAAATACAGCAGACTACAAGGATGCTTTATCGGTCATAAATAACCTACCCAAGAATGAAAAAAGTATTCAGAAAGCTTATCAACGGATTACTTTTGGTCGCGCCATGCAATTAATTAATGATGGACAAATGGAAAAGGCTAATCAACTGCTGGATCAATCTTTACAATACAATATCGATCATAAATACGTTGCTCTTTCCCACTTCTGGAAAGGAGAAATCGCCCTACGACAAAAGCAATACACTCAGGCTGTTCCCCATCTAAAAAAATACCTCTCTACAGAAAACGATACGCATCCGGCCTTAGGAGAAGCGAATATACAGACCGCACACTATAACCTGGGATACAGCTACCTAGAAAAAGGACTTTATCAAAAGGCCATTCCCGAATTACAAAAAGCACAGCATGTATTTGGAACAAAAGGTCAATCTATCGCAAACGATGCCCAATTAAGAGAAGCCGATGCCTACTATATGCTTAAAGATTACAGCAAGGCAAACGAGTTATATAGCCAAGTCGCTAAAGCAGGAGGAGCCGGTAGCGACTATGCCTTATACCAAAGAGGAATCATTGCCGGAATAGCCGGTAATAGCCAACAAAAGCTCCATCTCCTTAGTCAGGTTTCTTCCAATCATCCTCAATCTAATTACAATCAAGAAGCCAACTATCAGATGGGATTAACCTACCTAGATGAAGGAAAATACAGAGAAGCCATCTCTTCTTTCAAGAAGGTTGTTGGTAATAAGGGGAATCCGAACATTCCAAAAGCTTCTCTAAAACTGGCTCAGGCGTATTCTCAAATGGGGAACAACAATCAAGCGATCAAACAATATAAAGAGCTCATTCAGGATTACCCTAGTACAACACAGGCTCAGGAAGCAATGGTCAGTCTTAAAAACAGTTATATCAATGAAGGAAATCCTCAAGGTTACTTTACTTATTTAAAATCAATAGGTCGTTCTCTCGATGCTTCTGAAGAGGATTCCCTCACCTATGCTACTGCAGAATCCAGTTTTGCCAATGAAAATTATGGAAAAGCTATTCAACAATTCACGACCTACTTATCTCAGTATCCTCAAGGTTACTTTAAGACCAAGGCTCATTATTATAGAGGGGAAAGTGCCTTTAAAGAAAAAAAATATGATCAAGCATTAACCGACTATGAATATGTCATTCAGGAACAAGCCAATATGTTCTTGGAGCATTCAGCCTACCAGGCCGCCGATATCAACTTTAATAAGAAGAAAGATTATGCAGCAGCCTTAAATGATTATCAACAACTTAAGACTTCTGCAACGAATAAAAAGAATAACCTGACTGCCTTACGCGGAATCTTAAGAAGTTATTATGAATTGCAAAAATGGGATCAAGTAGAATCTGCTGCACACGCTTTACTTGGATTGGATGATCTGAGTACAGGAGATCAAATCGTTAGCCATTTTTATCTCGGTCGAGCAGCTCAGGAACAGGAAGATTGCAATACCGCTATTTCAGAATTCCAAAAAGTGGCTGAATTGACAAGTTCTGAATTAGGAGCAGCATCCAGATACTATATTGCCGTATGTACCTTCCGGGAGAACCAGCTTTCAGAGGCAGAGAAAGCCGCCTTCTCCGTTATAAAAAAGACACCTTCTTATGACCTTTGGGTGGCCAAAGCCTATGTGTTGTTAGGAAAAATCTTCTGGAAAGAAAAAGATTACTTCAATGCCAAAGCTACACTACAGAGCATCATAGACCATTCTGACATGGAAGAAATCGTAAATGAAGCTAAATCGCTGTTGGAAAAGGTGAAAGCAGATGAACAAGCACATTCTAAAATAAAAGATTCGAGCTCCACGCCAAACAACTAAATTGATTATTGTTCAGTTAAAAAAAAAGATATAAAATAAATATGATGTCCAAAAGGTTCTCTTTATATATCAGTCTTTCTCTCTTTTTGATTTTAGGGATAGATACCGTTCACGCACAGAATAAAGACGACAGTCTGTCACAACAAACGATAGACATTTATAATGTGTATCAACCTAAATTGCCGGCGGCAGCCAAAATCAATTTAAATGCAGATGTACCGGACGTTCAACAAGAACACTCTAATATGGTATATTCTATTCCTTCCCAAAATCTAGACTTTTCATATCGGTCGGTCGCTTTACGTCCATTAGCAATGGGAATAGATACAACCTATCACACCCTTTATAACAATTATATCAAAGCCGGCTTCGGTAATTTGAGTACTCCCCTCATCCAGGCAGGATTTAGTAATGGAGATCAACTTCCTTATCAAATAGGTCTCAATTTTAATTATCTTTCCTCGAAGGGAAAAATAAAAGACCAGCAATTTAGTAAGTTGGATTTACTTTTACATGGAAAATATTATACTCCTTCCAATGTATTTTATGCAAAAGTAGGTTTTGACCGAAAAGGATTACGGTATTACGGATATGATCATGATAATCCCCCCAAGACAAGAGACAGTATCAAGCAGGCCTATAATATCATCTCTTTTCAATTAGGGGGAGAAAATATCAAATCTAATCGCTTGGGTATTGATTACCAACCTAAAATAGGAGTAACCTCTCTCTTCGATAGATACAGTAGAAAAGAGACTTCTTTCTCTTTAGATCTTCCTGCACAAAAATCTATAGGCAATAACATGACTATAGGAGCCGCTTTTCGGGCAGATCTTTCGAGGTATAAAGACAATGACAGCTCTTTTTCTAACAATATCGTTGCCATCGCTCCTACTTTTAATATTTCTAACCCTAAGTTTAAACTTACTGTGGGAGTTACGCCCACCTGGTCTCAAGGGTCATTCTATCTGTTTCCAAATATTGTAAACGAGACCAACCTTCTCAATGATAATATTATTCTTAGCAGTGGTTGGATTACTCACTTCGACAAAAACTCCTATCAGAATATCATCGCTGAAAATCCTTTTATCGGTAGCTTCAGAAATCTGCTCAATACACGTATAGCAGAGAGATATACCGGAATAAAAGGAGCCATAAACAGTCATTTCAGTTACAATGTAAAAATAGCCTCCGTCGATTTCTACGACCGTCCTTTATATCTGGTAAATCCGGCAAAAAATAATCGCTTTCAAATCGTTAATGAGGAAGACTTAAAGAGCTTCGAATTCCATGCTGAGCTTGGCTATGCTTTAGGAAAGAAATTCAATGCCCAATTGAGCGGTACCTGGTATAACTTTTATGATCAGGATACCGAGGAAAAGCCATGGGGCTTAAGACCCTTTGAATCTAATTTATCTTTACAGTATCATGCCCTAGATAAATTAGACCTCAGCGCGGATTTATATGCCTTAAGTGGAAGTTGGTATCAAACAACTACCGGAGGATCGGAAAAAACAGATGGCGCTTTTGATATCAATTTGGGAGGAAATTATAATATCACCAAACAATTCAGTATCTGGTTAAAGATGAACAATCTCCTCAATAATCATTATCAACGCTGGAATCAATATCCATCCATGGGCTTTAATATTATTGGTGGTTTAATGATTGCTTTTTAAAGACCTTACCATTAGAAATTTTCATTATAAATGGCTAGTTCAATTGATATAGAAAAGACACTGAAGCTTATTGCCAACATCCTGACAAAGGGAGAATCCTGTTTTCTGCCCGGAATAGGATTATTAAAGGCTCAGTATCATCCTGCAGTAGAAAAAGAGCATCAAATCATCCCTCCTTTCACCAGTTTCTCTGTCGAGGAAGACAACAGAGCAGATGCTTTTCATATCATCGAAGAAATAAAAGAAGAATTCGAAGTCAACAATGATCGAGCAAAATCTATCTGGAACGAAACTCAAACTCATCTAAAATCCAAATTAGAAACAGGAAATAAAATCCAAATTCCGGGAGTAGGTTATTTAGAACAAAAGGGAGAGAGTACGCTTAATTTCATTACATCGTCTTCCTCCTTTTTTCAACCCATAGAAAATCCCAAAGAACATCTGGAAAACCCCGAATATGATATTGATCCGTTTCCAAAAGAGGAAAAGGACTACAAAAAACGAAAATTATTATATACCTTACTCATCTTTGTAGGGGTAATTATCGTCGCCGGATTTTTCTATATTTATTATGGGACAGATCTCCTTGTCCAACACGTTCAGAATACCGGGGAGCATACCTCCACAGAAGATAATACCGCTTCCTCCTCTGCATCTACCTCTCTTTCAAAGGATTCTGTACAACAACAAGCACCTCGCAAAACCAATGATTCTCTTCATTTTGCCATTATTTACAGGAAAACCACTTCCAAAGTCAAAGCTATAAAAGATTGTAAACAAAAGACCAAATGGGGATATCAAGTAGCAGTATATACAAAAGATTCCAGTTCCTTTTTAGTAGGTTATCCTTATTATTCTTTACCCAAAGATACTACGGAGAAAATTCAAGAGAAACATGATATTTATGGGGTGAAAACTTGGGCTATTTTTCCTGAAAAACAAGGATATCATAAAATTCCCATCCAACCTTAGCCCGCTTTATTCATGGGATTAGCTTTTTTTGTAGCTACAGGTTACATTGAGTACCCTCGAAACGCATCGAACTCTGCCGCTGTAGTAGCCTACTGCAAAGAGTTTGTAACACAGGGGTTATTGAGGTAAGCCAAAATATAGATGCAAAAAGATAATTCCAAACCATTCCTCATATTTGGGGAATGGCTAAAATGCAGATAATTACACAGGTAATTGATTAAAAAGCATTTACACGACCGTCTCCAAAAAGTGATGAATAATGCGGGTTAGACGAATATTAATCAGCCCGCTTTATTCTCCTTTCTTGACAAAATGATTTTTCATTCCTTTTGAATAAAGCGGGCTGAAATTATTCTAATGCTTGTTCAATATCTTCAATGATATCATCAATATGCTCCAACCCCACAGAAATCCTTATCAATCCGGGGGTAATTCCCGTTTCTAATCTTTCTTCTTCTGTTAACTTAGCATGTGTTGTAGATGCAGGATGGCTAGCTATAGAGCGAACATCTCCTAAATTAGCCGTCATAGACAACATTTTTAGCCTATCCAGGAAGTGTCTTCCCGCCTCAATTCCTCCTTTCACTTCAAAACAAACTACACCTCCCCCCAGAGACATTTGTTTTTTAGCTAACTCATATTGCGGATGAGACTTTAAAAAAGGATATTTTACATAGGCAATCTTCGGATGATCAGAAAGCCGTTCTGCAAGCTGTAAAGCATTCTTTGAATGCTTCTCAATTCTAACAGACAAGGTTTCCAATCCCTTGCTCAAAATCCAGGCATTAAATGCAGACAGAGAGGGACCAGTGTTCCTACAAAACAAATAGATATCATCAATATACTTCTGATCTCCGCAAATAACTCCACCAAGCGTGCGGCCTTGACCATCAATCCACTTTGTAGCAGAATGCACGATGAGATGGGCTCCAAATTCTTTGGGTTTTTGTAAAATAGGAGTAGCAAAAGTATTATCGACTATAAATATTAAATCGTGTGCCTTCGCAAATTGATTCAGATAGTCTAAATCTACCAAATTCAACCCGGGATTTGAGGGGGTTTCTACATACAAAATCTTGCTTTCAGGGCGAACCAGATGTTCAAGCTCCTCCGGATGACGCATATCAAAATAAGAATGCGAGATTCCCCACTTAGGCAGAAATTTAGTCAGCATAGAATGAGTAGAACCAAAAATAGCACGTCCGGATAAAAGGTGATCTCCTGCACTCAACAGACTCATAAAAGAAGCAAAGTTAGCGCTCATGCCTGAAGCCGTTGCCATGGCAGCTTCTGTACCTTCTAAAATTTTCATTCGTTCTTGAAATTCCGTTACAGAAGGATTAATAAAACGGCTATAAATATTGGCCTGCTGCTCCCCTGCAAAAACAGCTCTCATCTCCTCAGCACTTTGGTAAGTAAAGCTGGAAGTCAAATACAAAGGGGATACATGTTCCATAGCATCAGACTGAGGTGTTCGGGTACGAATAACCTCCGAATCACTATGAAGTTTTTTAGGACTCATCTATACAATTAAATAATTTAACGAAATGATTTTAACCATACAAAGGTACAATTGATTTCCCACTATCCCCTTTTCCCGAAGGTAAATATTGAACCTAAAAATTATTGGATACGAGCTTCCCAGGAGAGAGCCGTTCCACCTTTTCTCAAAGTTTCTGCAACAGAACAATACTTTTCCATAGAAAGATCAACCGCCTTGTTGGCTTTCTTTTTATCTATTTCTCCACTAAGTTCAAAAACCACATGCACCTTACTCCATAAAGCCGGTTCCTTTCCTTCTTCTCTTTCCGCCTCTAATTCGATGGAAAGATCTTCTACCTTCTGTCGTTGTTTTTTTAAAATCATCACGACATCAATGGCAGCACATCCTCCCATTCCCATAATCAGCATGCTCATCGGGCGAGCTCCATTGTTGTGTCCGCCTACCTTTTCAGAAGCGTCCATATAAACCTCATGTCCTTTTTCATCCGTTGCTTTCATGTTAAAAGCATCATCCACTCGTTGTAATTTAATCTTCATAATTTAAAGTATTTCAATTTTATTTTAAATAACCCTAAACAAAACCTTAATTTTGCGCTCAATTAATTTTGAACTGCAATATACAATAACTTGTCTTTTCAGACCTACACATATAAAAAACCTTTTGAGTTGGAATCGGGAGAGGTAATGCCGGAAATCACCATCGGTTATCACACCTATGGGCAGCTCAATGAGAAAAAGGACAATGTCATTTGGATTTGTCATGCACTTACTGCCAATTCAAATGTCACAGACTGGTGGAGTGGTCTGGCAGGAGAAGGAAGAGTCTGGGATCCCAATAAGCATTTTATTGTTTGTGCAAATATTTTGGGCTCTTGTTATGGAAGTTCCGGTCCTTTAACTGTCAACGTCAATACCGGAAGACCTTATTACAATGGATTTCCCAGAATGACCATCAGAGATCTGGTAAAAGCCCACACTGTATTAAGAGAATATTTAGGAATCGAGCATATTGAAGTCTTAGCCGGCGGATCTATGGGCGGGTATCAAGCTATGGAGTGGGCGATTATAGAACCAAAAATCGTTAACCGTTTATTCCTATTGGCTACCGGGGCTTCAGAAAGTGCTTGGGGTATTTCTATTCATACCTCCCAGCGAATAGCCATAGAAGCAGACTGTACTTGGCAAGATGCTTCTCCTCATGCCGGTGCCATGGGCATGAAAGCAGCAAGAGCTATCGGGATGTTAACTTATAGAAATTATCAGACCTTCGTCAATCAACAGACTGATCCTGATATACAAAAAACAGATCATTTTCGCGCCTCCTCTTATATTCATCATCATGGAGATAAATTGGTCAAACGATTTAATGCACAAAGTTATTGGCTGCTTTCTAAAGTATTGGATACCCATAATATTGCAAGAGGAAGATCCGATTCTATTGAAGAAGTTTTAGGAAGTATAAAACAACGCTCCCTCATTATCGGTATCACGAGCGACATTCTCTGTCCGGTGGAAGAACAACGTTTCCTGGCTCGAAATATGCCGGATGCCGCCTATTATGAAATAGATTCCTTATATGGTCATGATGGATTCTTAAAAGAGTTTGAAAGAATTGGAAAGATCTACTTAGATTGGATGAAAAAAGTGTAAGCTAAATGGTTGACCTCAACCAATAATTTATTTATAACTACCTCTTCTTATAGATATTAGGTAAATGCCAGTCATATCTTACAGCACCAATACGAATAAGAACGACTACGCAAATACAAATAACATCTGAAATGGCTAAAGATAATGAAAAGACTTGTGTAGAAAGAAGATAGAGACAAGCGCCAATAATACATGCGGAAGCATAAATACTTTTTCTAAAAATAATAGGGATATTATTCAATAAGATATCTCTAATCACACCACCAAAGCATGCTGTTATGGTACCAAGAACAATACATAATCCCGGATGTAATCCAAACAGTATCCCTTTTTGAACCCCTACAATGGTAAAAAAGCCTAATCCAATGGAATCAAACAGTAGGAGTGTCTTTTTATAATTCCCTATTGGTCGGTTAAAAGGGATGGTTATACCCACCGTGAGAAGTATAATCAGGGTATAGCTAATATTTTGCATCCAAGAAACGGGCTCTACTCCTACCAATAAATCCCTTAATGTACCTCCTCCTATAGCTGTTACAAAAGCGATAATAATCACGCCAAATAAGTCTAGTCTTTCTCCCATTGCAGCAAGTACTCCGGAGATTGCAAAGGCTACAGTTCCTAAAATATCCAGTATATGTAAAATATCAATATCCATATTTTTAAAATTAAGAGGAGCCTTTGTTGTAAAACAAAAATAGCATAAAAAAACCGGATCATACAACGATCCGGTTTTTAGATTTATTTCGGGAAAATGGTTATTTCACTTCCTCATAGGGAACATCGGTCACATCATCACCACCATCTTCAGAATCATCGCTTCCTTCAGATTGCTGTTGAGCACCTTCCCCTCCAGGCTGTTGTTCTCCTCCGGCCTGTTGTTCTTGAGTCGCTTTATAGATATCTTCTGAAGCGGCTGTCCATTTCTGATTCAAATCTTCCATCGCTTTATCTACGGCCTCGATATCCTGAGATTTATGGGCGTCTTTCAATTTACCTAAGGCTTCTTCAATTTCTGATTTCTTATCTGCAGGAAGTTTATCTCCATAGTCTTTCAGCTGTTTTTCCGTCTGGAAAACTAAACCATCTGCCTGATTCAGTTTTTCAATTTTTTCCTTTTCTTTATTATCAGCTTCTTCATTCGCTTTCGCATCTGCCTTCATCTTTTCGATTTCTTCTTCGGTCAATCCGCTACCGGCTTCGATACGGATATTTTGAGATTTTCCTGTTCCTTTGTCTTTGGCAGACACATTAATGATACCATTGGCATCAATATCAAAAGTTACCTCAATCTGAGGAACACCTCGCGGAGCCGGAGGAATACCATCCAAAATAAATCGTCCTAAAGAACGGTTATCTTTTGCCATTCCTCTTTCCCCCTGAACCACATTAATTTCTACACTAGGTTGATTGTCGGCAGCAGTAGAAAAAGTCTCCGACTTCTTACTCGGGATCGTTGTATTGGCTTCGATCAACTTTGTAGCTACCCCGCCAAGGGTTTCTATACCCAGACTTAATGGAGTTACATCCAGTAACAATACATCTTTTACATCTCCGGTCAGAACCCCTCCCTGAATAGCCGCACCAATAGCAACTACTTCATCAGGATTCACTCCTTTATGTGGTTTATGTCCAAAGAATTCTTCTACTTTCTCCTGCACTTTAGGAATACGAGTAGATCCTCCCACTAGGATGACTTCATCAATTTCAGATTTTTCATAACCTGCATCCTTTAATGCTTTACGACAAGGTTCCAGCGTACGTTCTACTAAATCATCCGATAACTGTTCAAATTTAGAACGGCTTAATTTGCGTACCAGGTGTTTTGGAACACCATCTACTGCTGTAATGTAAGGAAGATTAATTTCTGTTTCCTGAGAAGAAGACAATTCAATCTTTGCTTTCTCTGCAGCATCTTTTAGACGTTGCCATGCCATCGGATCTTTACTGATATCGATTCCTTCGTCCTTTTTGAATTCCTCACTTAACCAATCCATGATTACCTTATCAAAGTCATCTCCTCCTAAATGCGTATCACCATGAGTAGATTTTACTTCAAACACACCATCACCTAATTCAAGGATTGAAACATCAAAAGTTCCTCCTCCTAAATCGAACACTGCTACTTTACTATCTGTCGTTTTTTTATCTAAACCATAAGAAAGTGCTGCTGCAGTAGGTTCATTAATAATGCGGCTCACTTTCAGTCCGGCTATTTCTCCGGCTTCCTTGGTTGCTTGACGTTGTGAATCATTAAAATAAGCCGGCACAGTAACAACCGCTTCCTCTACATCCTGTCCTAAAAACTCTTCAGCTGTTTTTTTCATTTTCTGAAGAACCATGGCAGAAATTTCCTGCGGAGTGTAAAGTCGTCCTTCTATATCAATACGTACTGTATTATTATCTCCTTTGGCTACTTTATAACTCCAATGTGGAATTTCATTAGAAACCTCATCAAAACGACGTCCCATAAAACGTTTTACAGACATAATTGTATTACTCGGATTGGTAATAGCCTGTCGTTTTGCAGAAGCCCCTACTTTTCTTTCTCCGTTCTCTAAAAATGCTACAACGGAAGGAGTTGTTCTTGCCCCTTCGTCATTAGGTATCACTTCCGGTTCGTTACCTTCCATAACCGCAACGCAGGAATTCGTTGTACCTAAGTCGATTCCGATTATTTTTCCCATAGTATTAATTTTTCCTTTTAAACGCTTAATTTTTAATTTCGTTATTTACTTAGTCAATCACTATGCCAACACCAGCAACTCTGCAATTATGTCAGTAATTCATAAAACTTCCGTACCTTTCTCTTCATTATCTACAATTCTCTATTAATTTTGTCGGTAGTTTCATTTTTTATAAAATCGATATCATGATAAAAAAAATAAATATAGGGATCTTCTTAATCACCTTCTGTTGCCTATTGAACGCCTGCAAAAATAATGCGTCAAAGAAAATAAGTTTGAAAGTCACCCTGCAGCATCCTCCACAAACAACACAAAAGGTCTATTTGGATATTTTAAAGCCAACCCATACTGTAACTATAGATACTACCTCTTATAATCAAAAAGATAGTAGTTTCACTTTTCATCTCTATCCTACCAAAGAATCGATGTTGTACAGAATACGTATCGGAAAGGAATATACACAATTGTTGATTGGCGGGAAAAGGGATATCCAATTATTCGGAGATTTCAACCAAAAAGGGCAACCTACAATTAAAGGTTCTCCTGCTTCAAAAGAACTTCAAAATTTTATCACGCAACTAAATCAGGAAAATTCAAAACTAACTACCCTGTCGGAAAGTATTTACAACCCTACCCATCCCCTATCCGACAGTATGACATATGTGAAGCAACAAGATTTAATCAAAAAGCAAAAAGAGCTACATAACCGCATTCTGCAAAAAGCAAAAACCACCCAAAATCCGACTATCGCCTTATTTGCATTAAGCATTTTGGATAAAAACAGTTTGCAGGAAGAAGGGAAAACCATTATCAAAGGATTACCCAATCGTTTCCCGGGAAATTTTCAAATACAAGATGCTGTCAATCACTTTGTAAAAATATTCAACAACACCGGAAAAAATTTAACAGCGAACATCGGAGATACAGCTCCGGAATTAAAATTACCCAATCCTCAAGGAAAGACCATTGCATTATCGGATTTTAAAGGGAAATATGTCCTTCTTGATTTCTGGGCGTCGTGGTGTGCCCCTTGCAGAGAAGCTAACCCTAAATGGGTGAAAATTTATAACCGTTTCAAAGATCAAAATTTCACCCTACTGGGCGTCTCCCTAGACAGTAAAAAAGCAGCCTGGACAGATGCCATAAAAAAAGACGGACTGCTTTGGGAACAAATGAGTGACTTGAAAGGATGGAGCTCCTCTCCTGCCAATATCTATCAGGTTGATGCTATACCGGCTAATTTTCTAATCGATCCCAAAGGAGAAATTATTGCAAAGGACTTGAGTCCGGAAGATTTAACAAAAAAACTCACGACTCTCTTAGCTCAATAAACGATGGAAAAAGAAGCTGTCTATAATCTAATAATGACGTCCCCCGTAGGGTATTTACATCTCAAGGCATCCCAACAAGCCTTAACAGCTATTGATTACATTGAAAATAAAAAGGAAGTCGAACAAATACAACGTCCCAATAAGTGCTGTCAGGAAGCAAAACAACAATTAGAAGAATATTTTGCCGGAGTAAGACAAACTTTTAATATTCCACTGAAACCAGATGGGACAACCTTTCAAAAAAAGGTCTGGACAGCACTCCAACAAATTCCCTATGGCTCCACGATCAGTTATGGAAAGCTCGCTCGACAAATAAATAATAAGCAAGCCGTTCGTGCTGTAGGCCGTGCCAATGGTCAAAATCCAGTTCCAATCATCATTCCCTGTCATCGTGTAATTGGAAGCAATGGTCATTTGATTGGATACAGTGGAGGTCTTTGGCGCAAAAGAGAATTACTCTCCATCGAAAATCATCCCATCCAACAAACTTTACAATTTAAACGTTAAACTAATTAACAAGTCTTTAACGTTCTAATTGTTCGGAACAAACCGAACTAACCCTACCTTTGCGCGAAAATTAAGATCGTCGAAGCATGACAAACGAAAAATTATTGTTAGAAAGGCAGAATCTTATGGAGAAGATCGGGGTTCATATCGAGAAAGAAGAAAAACTTTCACCGGTGGCTTCCCGAATTTATGCATCGATTATATTAACTTGTAAAGCAGGGATTACCTTTGAGCAACTGATTAATGAAGTTGGAGCAAGTAAAAGTACTGTTTGTACTCATTTAAATACTCTAGAAAGTATTAACCGGATAGAATATTTTACAAAACCGGGAGATCGAAAAAGGTATTATATTCCCACTTCCAACCAATTTATTAAATTCATTAATGAAAAAATTGCAAACTGTGAAACACAATATCTCCTTCAAAAAGAGATTCTAGAATATAAAAAGAAGTACAATAAACTATCGAAAGAGTTACCTGAAAAGCAATGCAATCTACAATATCATCAAAATATATTAATCTTTCTGGAGGAATCTATATCCTCATTCAAAAGATTAAAAAAGAATTTAACATCAAAACAAACCGTTTCTAAAACCTAAGCAATGAATAGAAAATTAATCTATGTTTTAACAGTATTGTCATTCTTGGCAGTATCTTGTGGACAAAATCAACAAAATGCACAAACACAACGTACGGGGCCGACTCCGGCTCCTGTTGTAAAAGTTCCTGCTAAGAACTTTACCGGTTATTCTACTTATCCTGTAAGAATAAAAGGAACCATCAATAGTGAGGTTCGGGCTAAAATCAGTGGCTATATCAAAAGCGTATTAGTCGATGAGGGACAATGGGTAAAAAAGGGACAACCCTTATTCAAATTAGAGACACGCAGTCTTTCTGAAAATGCCAATGCAGCAAAAGCCAACATTAAATCGGCTCAAGTAAAAGTTAACCAATTAAAACCTTTGGTTGAAAAAGGAATTATCAGTAAAGTAGATTTAGAAACTGCCAAAGCACAATTGGAACAAGCAAAAGCCAACTATGAAGGAATCACCGCTAATATAGGATACGCAAATATTAAAAGTCCTATAAGTGGTTTTGTAGGATCCATTCAGTTTCGTCAAGGTTCTCTGGTAGGTCCGTCTTCTCAGCCACTAACTAATATTTCAAGCACAGAAAATGTCTATGTCTATTTCTCTATGAATGAAACCGACTATCTAGACTTTTTGCAAAATACCGAAGGAGACAATCTACAGTCGAAGATTAAAAATTTTCCTCCGGTGCAATTAAGGTTGAGCAACGGAAAAATATATCCCATCAAAGGAGAAATTCAAACGGTTAATGCACAAGTAGATCCAACGACCGGAACGGTAAGTTTTAGAGCAGGATTTCATAATCCCAATCATCTGTTAGCCAATGGAAGTAGTGGCACTATATTGATTCCGAAGGAATTCAATGAAGTACCGGCTGTTCCGGTACTATCGACCTATGAACGTCAAGGTAAAACCTATGTTTATAAAGTATTTGGTGATACCATCGCAAAACCGGCTATCATTCAGGTTACAACAAATATTGACAACTTTTCTATTATAAAATCCGGATTAAAACCCGGAGATCAGATCATTGCTAAGGGTGCTGAGAGCTTACATGGAGCCACTCCTATTAAACCAATTCCTACACCAATAGACAGTGTTGCTAACATAAAAACTGTATTCTAAATTATAAACAAGTATGTTTAAGAAATTCATCGATCGTCCTGTCCTATCGA
Source organism: uncultured Chitinophagaceae bacterium (assembly GCA_964647485.1). Taxonomy (GTDB): domain Bacteria; phylum Bacteroidota; class Bacteroidia; order Chitinophagales; family Chitinophagaceae; genus FW021-bin31. The sequence continues at coordinate 165,753 of CAZYHV010000001.1, forward strand.
CAGTTATTTCGATTGTTATCGTCATATTAGGTATTATTGGCATTGTCAGTCTACCTATTACTCAGTATCCTGACATTGCCCCCCCCACCGTTCAAATATCCGCAACTTATCCGGGAGCCAATGCAGAGAATGTACTAAAAAGTGTAGTCGTCCCAATTGAAGAACAAGTGAATGGGGTAGAAAATATGGACTACATCACCTCTACATCCAGTAATGGAAGAGCATCCATCAACGTCTATTTCAAACAAGGAGTGGATCCCGATATTGCGGCTGTTAACGTACAGAACAGAGTAAGTCGTGCCACCCCAATACTTCCTCAGGCTGTAACACAATCAGGAGTGGTCACTGCAAAACAGCAAACCAGCTCTATCATGTTTATGAACGCTTATACTACGGACACAAGTAAGTATAATGTAGAGGACGTTCAAAATTATTTAGAGATTAACGTCATCCCGGCTTTGCAAAGAATTGACGGAATTGGAAATGTGCGTGTTTTTGGTGCCAATAAATATTCTATGCGTATCTGGATAGATCCTAAGAAGTTAAATGCTTATGATCTTACGCCTACAGATATAGCTACTGCCATCAATGAACAGAGCAGGGAAGCAGCTGCTGGGACCATAGGACAAAATGACGGAAAAGCTTTTGAATATGTCATTACGTATGATGGAAGATATAATACCGTCAAACAATATAAAAACATCGTTTTAAAAGGGCTGGATAATGGTGAATATCTGCACCTTGGAGATGTAGCCAAAATAGATCTGGGGTCGGAAAGTTATGGTGTTAATTCATCCATCGACGGCCATCCGGGAGTGTCTATGGCTATTTACCAAATTGCAGGTTCTAACGCCCGGGATATTGTAAACAACATCTATGACAAGATGGATGATCTCGAGAAAGACTTTCCGGCAGACATTCAATGGGGGGTTGATTTCGATACCAATAAATTCTTGAATGCCTCTATAGAAAAGGTTATCCATACCTTGATAGAAGCCTTTATCCTCGTATTCATCGTCGTTTTTGTCTTTTTACAAGACTTCCGGTCTACGCTTATTCCTGCCATCGCAGTACCGGTATCTATTGTAGGTACCTTCTTTTTTCTCAATCTCTTTGGCTTCACTTTAAACCTCTTAACACTATTCGCGTTGGTACTAGCCATTGGTATCGTCGTCGATGATGCCATTGTGATTGTAGAGGGCGTACATGCAAAGCTTGATGAGGGATATCAATCGGCAAAAATGGCTACAAGAAGTGCCATGAATGAACTAACCGGAGCCATTATTTCCATTACACTGGTCATGGCAGCCGTTTTCATTCCGGTTACATTTCTAACCGGCCCCACCGGAGTCTTCTATAACCAATTCGGGATGACCCTGATGATTGCCATTGTTATATCGGCCTTTAATGCCTTAACCTTAAGTCCGGCGCTTTGTGCAATTGTCCTTAAACCAAAGAAAGAAGATAAAAATAAGAATGTTTTACAGCGTTTTTACTCCGGTTTTAATACGGCCTTTTCCTATACTACTCGTCATTATATCGGAGCGGTAAAAGGGATGCTGAAAAGAAAATGGATCGCTCCTTTAATTGTCCTTCTATCTATCGTGGGTATTTTCTGGTTTGCAAAGATCACTCCTTCCGGCTTTGTTCCGGCTGAAGACAGAGGAATTATTTTTACAAATATCCAATTACCTCCGGGAGCATCTTTAGATCGTACTACGGCCTTAAATAAAAAAGTAATTAGTGAAGTAAGTAAACTAAAAGGAGTACGAGGAGCCTCAATGGTCAATGGATTCAGCTTTTTAGGAGGAGCCGGATCGAACAATGCTATTGCTTTTGTAAAATTAGATGATTGGAGCAAAAGAAAAGCAGATTCGCTCTCTGTAGATGCTATTACAAAGAAATGTTTTGCTATTGCAGCAAAATATTCCGGAGCACAAATCTTGTTTTTCTCCCCACCGAGTATACCGGGATACGGGGTATCCGGCGGGGTATCTATTGAGCTCCAAGACAAATCGGGAGGAACTTTCCAAAATCTGGATCAGCGAACTAAGCAATTTCTCATGAAATTGAATTCCAGACCGGAATTGTTGTATGCCAACACCTCCTTTTCAACGGAATATCCTCAATACGATCTGAATTTGGATGTATTGAAAGCCAAAGCTGCCGGTGTATCTGTAACGGACATATTCAATACATTGCAAGGATACATAGGAAGTATCTACACAAACGACTTTGTGCGTTTTGGTAAACAATACAAAGTCTTTATCCAGGCTCCACCTAAGGATAGAGGCACCAAAAAGGATTTTGACCAATTATATGTTAGAAATAACCAGGGAGAGATGATTCCCGTATCTCAATTTGTCACTCTGAAAAGGGTATATGGGCCTCAATCCGTCACCCGATTCAATCTTTATAATGCCGCTAAAATTGATGGTGCTCCTGCGCCCGGATATTCAACCGGACAAGCTCTTTCTGCGATTCAAGATGTCGCTAAGAATAATTTACCTTCTACTTTCAGCATTGATTACGAAGGAATTACCAGAGAACAAGTAAAATCGGGAAATCTAGCTATACTTATTCTTATTTTAAGTATCGTATTCGTATACTTTATCTTAGCAGCACAATACGAAAGTTATTTGGTTCCCTTGTCCATACTATTCTCATTACCTCTTGGACTTTTTGGTGCCTATTTCGGAACAAAGTTCATGGGATTAACTGCCAGCATTTATTTCCAAATTGCCCTTATTATGTTGTTAGGATTAATGGCGAAAAATGCTATCTTAATTGTTGAATTTGCTCTCCAACGAAGACGAGCCGGTCATTCTCTCATTGGTTCGGCCATTGAAGGAGCCAGAGTCCGTTTGAGACCTATTTTAATGACTTCCTTTGCCTTTATTTTAGGGATCTTACCTCTTGCTTTGGCAACCGGAGTAGGAGCAGTAGGAAACCGGGCTATAGGAACAAGTGCTGCCAGTGGCTTGCTTATAGGAACCGTCTTTGGTGTATTTGTCATCCCTATTTTCTTTGTTTTCTTCCAGTGGCTACAAGAAAAAATATCAGGCGGCCCTAAAAAATTAGTCGATCCTCAAAAACAGTCAGAAAAAGAATAATCATGAAAAGTATAAATAAAATTATCTTCATTCCGGTCGGACTATTTCTTTTGCAATCATGCTTCGTTGCAAAGAATTATAAACGGCCTGATGTCCATACCGATTCGTTATACAGAATGGAGACCACTACAGGGGACAGCAGCTCTATGGCGGATGTTCCCTGGAAACAGGTATTTACCGATACCATCTTGCAAAGATATATTGAGGAAGCTATTCATAACAATTTTGATATCCGAATAGCCATACAACATATTGATGCAGCGAAAGCCTATCTCAAACAAGGGAAAGCCGGTCAAATGCCAACGTTAAATGCACAAGGGGGATACACCCTTTTGCACCCTTCTAAATATGGTCAATATGCCGCATCGGGAAAAGATCCGTTACAACAGTTTAATCTCTCGGCAAATCTTTCCTGGGAGGCAGATATATGGGGTAAAATCCGAAGTCAGGAAAAAGCAGTACGGGCTGAATACTTGCAAAGTATTGCCGCTCATAAGGCCGTTCAAACACAATTGATTGCTTCTGTAGCTTCTATCTATTATCAACTACTCTCTTTAGATCAACAAGTTACCCTGACTAAGGCATCTATCAGAAATAGAAAAAACAGCTTAGAAGTAACAAAAAGTTTGAAGGAATCCGGATATGCAGGCGTAACAGCAGCAGGAGTCAAACAGACAGAGGCTCAAGTTTATAATGCACAAGTCATTCTGTTAGGATTACAGAATAATATTAAGCATTTGGAAAATACCCTTAGTATTCTATTGGCTCAGGATCCACAAAAGATTACCAGAACGAGTCTCCCCCAACAAGAGATTACTACAGAATTAAAAACCGGGGTTCCTACCCTTTTGCTAAAAAACAGGCCGGATGTGATTGCTGCAGAGTATAGTCTAATGGATGCCTTCGAATTAGAAAATGTAGCCAAAGCAAATTTTTATCCCTCGCTAACTCTTACTGCTTCTGTAGGTTTAAGTAGCCTGGAAATCAATCACTGGTTTAGCGGAGATGCTTTCCTGGCATCGATTGGTGCAGGATTATTAGCACCCATCCTGCAACATAGACAGATAAGGACCCAATATGAGGTAGCTCAGACACAAAAGGAAATTGCGTTGTTAAATTATAAAGAAACCATTCTTAACGCAGGAGAAGAGGTGTCCAATGCACTGGAAGATTATCAAACAGCTACCAAAAAGATGGCTATTCAAGATAAACAAGTAGATGCACTAAAGCAAGCAACCGATTATTCCAAAGAATTATTAAAATACGGTTTAGCCAGCTACCTGGAGGTGCTCACAGCCCAAGATCAAGCCTTAAATGCCGAATTAAGCAGAGCGGATACCAAATATCAACAACTCAATTCAATGGTTAATCTCTATCAGGCTTTAGGCGGCGGATGGAAATGATCTTTTCAAAACTTATATCTTTACAAGGTCATTAGTGATATTTTCATTTACTAATGACCTTTTGGTAAAGATTGTCTTAAGAGGTAAAAAATAAGAGAGATCTTCCTTTTGTTATCTTTTAGGTTGTACCTTTGTGTCAATAAATTTTATTTTGACTGTTTCATCTTTTATTTGACATGGCAAAGAAAACAAGACCAAAAGAATATTTACTCATTGGATCCGGAATAATGAGTGCAACCTTAGGGGTCTTTTTGAAGAAGATAGACCCCAATTGCAAAGTAACGCTATTAGAAAGACTACATGGCATGGCATTAGAAAGCACTGCAGCCTGGAATAATGCCGGAACCGGACATGCCGGGATGTGTGAACTGAATTATACTCCAGAAATGCCGGATGGTTCAATCAATTGCGATAAGGCCTTTCGCATAAATGAACAGTTTGAAATTTCTAAACAGTTTTGGGCGTGGATGGTTTCCCATAATTTAATTCCGGGAGATTTTATAAAATCTGTTCCCCACATGAGTTTCGTTCGTGGAGAAAAAGATGTAAATTTCTTAGAAAAAAGAGTCAATCAACTCAATAAGAATCCACTTCTCAAGGATATGGAATTCTCAAAAGATCCTGAAAAAATAAAAGAATGGGTTCCTTTGATGATGGAAAATCGTCCGAAATTTGAAAAAGTGGCAGCTAGTAGAATGATTGAAGGCGCCGATGTTAATTTTGGCTATCTGGCGCGTTACCTTATTAACTATTTGAGAAAGCAGGAAGGAGTCGGAATGATGTTTGGCTGGGAAGTCAGCGATATTGAAAAAGAAGTAGGTGACGAGATGTGGACCATAACAGCCAAAAACAGAAAATCAGAGGAAAAAGTAACAATGTTGGCTGATTTCGTTTTCATTGGTGCCGGAGGGAAAGCCCTTTCTTTATTAGGAAAGTCAGGTATTCCCGAAAGAAAAGGATATGGTGGTTTTCCGGTAGGAGGACAATGGTTACGCTGTAACAACAGAGAAGTTATCGAAAAACATGAAGCAAAGGTATATGGAAAAGCTGCGAAGGGAGCACCTCCTATGTCTGTTCCTCATTTAGATACCCGAACCATTAGAGGAAAAAAAGAATTGCTCTTTGGACCTTTCGCTACCTTTTCTACTAAGTTTTTAAAACATGGTTCTTACCTGGACTTACCTGCATCATTGCGTGCCAATAATGTTCTGCCTATGCTCAAAGCAGGAGTAGACAACCTTTCTCTAACAAAATATTTGATTCAGCAAGTAAAACTAAAACCGGAAGAAAAGTTAACCTCGCTCAAAGCTTTCTACCCCAAAGCTAAATTGGAAGATTGGGATCTGAGCAATGCCGGACAACGAGTACAAATAATCAAAAAAGACAAAAAGGAAGGCGGTGTATTGGCTTTTGGAACAGAAGTAGTCCATTCTAAAGATGGATCTATTGCCGCTCTTTTAGGTGCTTCTCCAGGAGCTTCCACATCGGTTCATATCATTCTGGATGTATTAGAAAAGTGCTTCCCCGAAAGTATCGGACAAAAAGAAGTGCTTGACGTCATCAAGGAAATGATTCCCTCTTATGGTAGATCATTGATTGAGGATGGGACTTTAGCCATGGAAGTAAGGAAATCTTCTCATAAAGTACTTGGACTTCAACTCTCTGAAAATTAGAATAACAGAGAGCTATATTATATTTATTCGACTTTTCGTATTCAACCTTCCTGACAGGAGAAGGCTGAATACTTATACATAAACATCTTTAGGGTTATCAACTTTTGGAAGCTGAGTGCGTCCTAAACAATTAGAACAGAGAACAAAAAAGGAGGTACCTTCTTTAAATAGAAACTACCTCCTTTATATTATAAAATTATCTTTATGGTTGTCAAGCAAAACGTTTCTTCACTAAACCATAAAACTCCTGAACGGTTTTATTATCATCCTGCCACCCTAATTTTATTTTTAATTCTCTATTGATCCAGTACATGGCTTCATTCAAATTCTTACATTTATCAATGGTTTTCAAACAACGGTTATAAAGAGCCTGATCTTCCCTGAATAATTCATTAATAAAAGTAAATTTGTCATTGATGCCAATAGCCTGGCTCAATTTCTTTACCGGTGCATTACGTAAACGGTTTCCTAATTCTTCATGCTCTAACTTTAATCTGTCATTCCATGAGGGAGAAGTATCAACTGTGCTCTTTCTTGTTTCATTTAGCTCTTTCTCCAGATGATTGTCTTCTTTTCTCTCATCACCATTCTCTGATCTTTCCTTTCCACCAAAACTATCTCCAAACAAAGAAGTTTGAGGATCATTTCCTACTGATTCGGAAGAAAATAATCCAGCCCCAACAGGAACTCGTTTTTCCTTCCTTGCAACACCCGCCACTTTTTCCTCTTCTTTTTCAGAGGTATTTTGTGATACTTCCTCCTCTACTTCCACCTCAGTCTCTTTTTCTTCTGCCGTTCCCTCTTCCTGCAAAGGAATTTCCTTTCCTACAAGTTCCTCCCTTTTAACGTATTGCGGTAAAATTACAGAAATTTTTCGACTGGAATACTGCTCATTCTCCTTTTGTCGAGTCTTCAACAGCTCTTGAGAGAGTAGGTTAGCATAATAATAAACTTCATCATTTGAAGCCTCTTCCTCTTTGAGTTCTTGCAATTTACCAAGAATTGCTACAACTTCCTTATCCATGTTACTCGTTTATTTTTTGCAAAATAGGAATACCAAACTGTAAAGGTATCAATATTTCTTATTTCTCGCAAATATGATACCAGTTCCCTAATCTTCAAGTAAAAGTTTCACTCTTTTTTCTGCTCATTGGCTATTTTGTTCTCCCCTCGAAATTTATTCTCACGGTAAGCCGTTTTATCAGCTTCATGAACATCAGAATTCATTCTGAAGGTAAAATGCCGTTGAGAAAAATAACTAAATAACGCCAAAAGGATAGTTATAATGACTTTAGATACTGTAGGGAATAAATGACATACCTGAACAAAAAAGTGAAGCAATACATAGTTCAACAAAATATTAAGCCCCACAATAAGTAAATATCTTATCAATTGTACTCTTCCCCTCAAATAAGATTCAGGGAAAACAACATACTTAGACAATGCAAAACCCACCGGAAAACTGACACAGAAGGCAATAATATAAGCAGCAATATATCCACTTATCGTTACAAAAGGTAAATGAACCATCTGCTGATGAACAATAAAATGGAAACTCAGATAATAAACAATTAAATCCAACAAGGTGGAACCGCCCCCACAAGCCAAATACCTGAAAGTCCTTAAAGGTACCCACTTTTTTATAAAAGGAAAATAAAAAAAATCAATGATATTTAGAATCAATTGCCGCATAGAAAGGTTGGCAAAAATAGACAAATTCATTTCATTTCAACAATCCTGTCTTTACTTCTTCATTTACTCCAATAAAATGGAATAGTATAGATCCTTAAAGTCGAAGCTGATTATTACTCCATTCTGAACATAATATCTATTCATGCTCAAGTATCTTTCGGAATAACTTAACAGAACAGAAAACGGTTTGATGTATTTCTGTAGTTTCCCTCTAATTTTCTCTTTCCTCTACACAGAGCCTGTTTATAAGTAGGAAGTAGTTCAGATTTGCAATGAATGCTATGAAGATGTATAATCCTACTTCAATATGAACCCCACAAAAAGCAAGTTCTACATAGTTTTGAAACTTCTAGAAAAAAATATCCTTTTTAACTCGATTCTACCCTAAATATTTCTATATATCACCTTTTCAATCCCCTCAAAACCGAAAAAGACTCACCTTTTGATCAGGATTTCATTAGTTTATGATTTCTTTTGATACCACCAAAATATTTTTCTACCTTTGCGCTCCATTATAAAGACCGATTATCACCTTTGTGGAAGTGACAATAGGATCTATTTTTAATCAAAATTCCACTAAAAAGTTATTAAAAAGTAAAGTTTTGGAAGAAAACAAAGATTTAAAACAACAAAACGCTGAACAAGAGCAGAAAGAAACAGCGACAACAAATGAAACTGCTGAAAAAAATCAACAAGAAGAAACCGCTGAAAAGAATGAAGAAGTGACCGAAGAGGACACTACAAAAGAAGAAGCGACCGAAGAGAAAGCGGACACCAAAGAAACAGCTGACAATCAACAGCAGAAAGAAGAGCAACCGCAGGAATCTGCTCATGACGATTTTGACTGGTCCATAGACAAAAAACATGTTTCTACTTATTCTAAAGAAGAAAAAGAAAAGTATGAAGCCATGTATGATGGTACTTTCAAAGACATCGAAGAAGAGCAAGTGATTAAAGGTGTTGTTGAAAGCATTACCAATACAGATGCCGTTATCAATATTGGATTCAAATCCGATGGCTTGATTTCTTTAAATGAGTTCAGAGACATTCCTGACTTGAAAAAGGGGGACGAAGTTGAAGTTTATGTTGTAGAAAAAGAAGATCGCAATGGACAGTTAAATTTGAGTCACCGTCAAGCAAGAATTATTCGTTCTTGGGAAAACATCGTGGATGCTTACAAGACCGGAGAAGTTATCGTTGGTACCATCATCAATAAAACAAAAGGTGGACTTATTGTCGATATCAATGGTCTAGAAACTTTCTTACCCGGTTCTCAAATCGATGTAAAACCGGTTACAGACTACGATCAATATGTGGGTAAAACCATGGAATTCAAAGTAGTAAAAATCAATGAAGCGATTCGCAATGCAGTAGTATCACATAAAGCTCTTATTGAAAGTGATATTGAACAACAACGTGCAGAAATTATCGGTAAGCTGGAAAAAGGTCAGGTATTGGAAGGAACAATCAAGAATATCACCGACTTTGGAGCATTTATCGATCTGGGTGGTGTAGATGGTTTATTATATATTACCGATATCAGTTGGGGACGAATCAATCATCCACTGGAAGTACTACAATTAGATCAGAAAGTTAATGTAGTAGTACTTGACTTCGATGATGAGAAAAAACGTATCAGCCTTGGCTTGAAACAATTAACACCTCACCCATGGGATACCTTACCGGAAGAAATTCAAGAAGGATCTACCGTGAAAGGTAAAATTGTAAATATTGAAGATTATGGTGCTTTCTTAGAAATCCTTCCCGGAGTAGAAGGTTTGATTCACGTATCCGAAATTAGCTGGTCTTCCACCCCCATCAATGCGAAGGAATTCTTCGATATGGGACAAGAATATGAAGCTAAAGTGGTTACACTGAATAAGGAAGACCGCAAGATGAGCCTTTCTATTAAGCAGATGACCGAAGATCCATGGGATAAAATAGAAGAAGAATATCCTGTAGATAGCCAACATAAGAGTGTGGTAAAAAATATTACACCTTATGGCGTATTTGTTGAAATGGAAACCGGCATTGGTGGCATGGTTCATATTTCTGATCTAAGCTGGACTAAACGTTACGGTCATCCAAATGAATTTACCAAAGTAGGAGCAGATCTCGATGTGGTAGTCCTCAGCATCGACAGAGAAAATAGAAAATTATCTCTCGGTCATAAACAAATAGAGGAAGATCCTTGGGATACTTTTGAGAGTGTATTCCCTATTGGTTCTGAACATCAAGGAACGATTGTACGTAGAGACGACAAAGGTGCTAGTGTACAATTAGAATATGGATTGGAAGCTTTCGCCCCTGCTCGTCATCTAAAAACAGAAGACGATAAGGAACTGAAAGTTGATGATACAATTAATATCATGATTATTGAATTCGATCGTGATGATAAGCGTATTATCGTATCTCACACCCGTACTTGGCAACAAAAAATTGCCGATGAAAAAGCAGCTGCCAACAGAGAAAAAAGAGCATCTGCTAAAAGAACCAAGAAGGCCGTCAAGAATGTACAATCCAAAGTGGAAAAATCTACCTTTGGTGACCTAGACGCCTTAGCAGAAATCAAAGAAAAAATGAAAACTCCTAAGGCTGACAAACCTACAGCCCCTAAAAAGGAAGATTCTTCCAATAAGAAAAAGGAAGAAGACCAAAAAGAAGAAGAAAAGGATAATGATTAATGATAAGGTTTAATTTTTTCTTTAAGGTGGTATCTATAAAGCAGATACCACCTTTTTTATTTATGATTGCTCAAAAATAACTACCTTCGATTATCCTTCTCCTTCCATGAAAGATGTATATTTCATAAGCGGTTTAGGAGCTGACAAACGTCTTCTCCAATATCTAGACATCAAGCATGTCCATTCGCATTATATACACTGGATATCCCCAAAAAAAGGAGAAACATGGGAAGATTATGCTAAAAGACTGCTACAACAAATACCAACGCCCAATCCTATCATCATCGGCGTATCAATGGGAGGAATGATGGCCATAGAAATCAGTAAACTTATTCCTGTAGAACAAATCATCCTCATTTCAAGTGCCAAAACAAAACACGAAATTCCTCCTTATTTTCACCTACTAAAGTACTTCAAAATCCATAGATGGTTTCACTATAGCTTCATTATGAAAGTAGGGCTACTCTTTAATAGTATGATTGGAAGTATGGTTTTTGGGCCAAAAAATAAAGCAGAAAAGAAGCTATTGAAAGAAATTATTCAAGATACCGATGAAACCTTTTTTAAGTGGGCTTGGGATCGGGTAGCCGGTTGGGAAAATGAGTTTATTCCCGACAATCTTACTCATATACATGGTAGTAGAGATCACATGCTTCCTATCTATTTTGTACACCCCCATCATACAATCAAAGGTGGAACCCACCTCATGGTATTTCATAAAGCAGAGGAAATATCGAATATCATTAATAAGTTTATTAGTCCTTTAGTCTTCTAGTCTTCTAGTCCTTTAGTCTTCTAGTCTTTTAGTCCTTTAGTCCTTTAGTCCTTTAGTCTTTTAGTCCTTTAGTCTTTTAGTCCTTTAGTCTTCTAGTCTTCTAGTCCTTTAGTCTTCTAGTCCTTTAGTCTTTTAGTCCTTTAGTCCTTTAGTCATTTAGTCTTTTAGTCTTTTAGTCCTTTAGTCTTTTAGTCCTTTAGTCTATGGACTATCCAACTATTTGACTACCAGACTATCCGACTATTTAACTATTTGACTATTTGACTATTCGACTACCAGACTATTTGACTATCCGACTATTTGACTATCCGACTATTCGACTATTCGACTATTCGACTATTTGACTATTTGACTATCCGACTATTTGACTATTTGACTATCCGACTATTTGACTATTCGACTATCCGACTATTCGACTATTTGACTATTTGACTATTCGACTACCAGACTATTCGACTACCAGACTATTCGACTACCAGACTATTTGACTATCCGACTATTTGACTATTCGACTATTTGACTATTCGACTATTTGACTATTCGACTACCAGACTATTTGACTATCCGACTATTTGACTATCCGACTATTCGACTATTTGACTACCAGACTATCCGACTATCCGACTATCCGACTATTTGACTACCAGACTATTTGACTACCAGACTATTCGACTACCAGACTATCCGACTACCAGACTATTCGACTATCCGACTATCCGACTAAAACCGTAAATGCTTAATTGTTACCCCTTTGTTTATCAATTGTTTTAAAGAATCGATTCCAATTTTTAAATGCATATCCACATAATTAATTGAAACTTTCTTATCGCTATCAACCGTTTTTACTCCTTCCGCAATCAAGGGTTTATCTGAGACCAATAATAAAGCACCGGTGGAGATATGATTATGAAAACCTACCGCAAAGAGGGTAGCAGTCTCCATATCTACGGCCATTACCCGAATTTCATTCAAATATTTTTTAAAACCTTTATCATGTTCCCACACCCTTCTATTCGTACTATAAACCGTTCCGGTATAATAGTCCCGATGATACTCTCTAATCGTAGTTGAAATAGCCTTTTGTAAGGCAAAAGCAGGTAAAGCAGGCACTTCTGGGGGGAAATAATCATCTGATGCCCCCTCTCCTCTTACCGCAGCAATCGGTAAAATTAAATCTCCTACATGACTTCCTCTTTTCAATCCGCCACATTTACCCAAGAATAATACCCCTTTGGGTTGAATGGCACTCAACAAATCCATGATGGTAGCCGCACTGGCACTCCCCATTCCAAAATTAATGATCGTTACGCCATCTGCAGTAGCACATTGCATTGGATAATCCTCCCCTTTTATTGAAACATGATGCCAATCAGCAAACCGTTCCACATAATCCGAAAAGTTGCATAACAGGATATAATCCCCAAAATTATCGAGCTTTTCTCCTGTATATCTTGGTAGCCAATTGGTAACAATCTCCTTTTTTGATTTTAATGCCATACGTTTTCTTTTAAATTCGGCTTATTTTTGTAAAATGCAACAAAAACCAATTCTTATTTCGGTACAATATCCCTCCCCCGACTTTAATATAACAACATCCGGGGGCAAACAGTTGATTTGGGATCCGATAAGAAAGAAAAGAATCGTACTTACTCCGGAAGAATGGGTACGACAAAACTTCATTCAATACCTCATCCAAGTAAAAAAGTATCCGTCTTCTCTCCTTTCTGTAGAGAAGCAAATCAAAATCGGAGAGTTAAGTAAACGCTATGATATCGTTGTTTATCAGGCATCCAAGCCCTGGATGATTGTGGAATGTAAAGAAGGAAAAGTTCAACTTAATGAGAAAACACTCCGTCAAATTCTCAATTATAACATGACTTTAAAAGTACCCTATCTCGTTTTGACCAATGGCGCTCAGACCTTCGGAATCCATAGAACAGATACCCATTGGACATTTCTTAACAACCTTCCAAATTGGGAATAAAAAAATGAAGATGTTACAAGAAAGAATCTATCATACCATCCGAAACATTCCTGATTTCCCTCAGAAAGGAATCATCTTTAGGGATATTACTCCTATTTTACAAGATGCGCCATTGTCTAAGGAAATTACGGAGTATATTGGTGATAAATATGCTAAAGATCCTCCGGATATTGTAGCCGGACTGGAAAGCCGAGGTTTTTTGTTTGGTATCCTGTTGGCACAAAGATTTCAAGTCCCTTTTATTCCTATTCGTAAAAAAGGGAAATTACCCTTTCATAAGATTTCCCAAACCTATGATCTTGAATACGGAAAAGCAGAGATTGAAGTTCATACCGATGCTGTTAAACCCGGTCAAAAAGTAATGATTCATGATGACCTTTTAGCAACCGGAGGTACAGCAACAGCGGCAGCACAACTTATCCAAAAATTACAAGGTAAAATCCATTCCTTTAATTTTATCATAGCCCTGGATTCACTGAATGGAAGCAAAACACTCCGTCCCTATAATACGGAGCTTTTTAGTTTGGTACATTATGAATAAATAGAAAGATAAAATCAATATAATACAAAGATAACACAGTACCCCTAATCCAAGATTCTAAAAAATTGTATTTGCGGATACTTAAATTAATCGTAATATTGCAATAAACAAATTAATAAAAGAATGGGAGTAATCAAATCAGACCTCTTTACTCAGAAACAGAATCAAATCGCCCTTTTTGCAAAAGCCTTCGGTCATCCTGCAAGAGTTGCCATTATACAGCATCTATTTAAAATACAAAGATGCATTTGTGGAGATCTAGTAGAAGAAATTGGATTAGCACAACCCACTATTTCACAGCACTTAAAAGAGCTAAAATCTTTAGGACTTATTAAAGGAAATGTCGAAGGAACAAGCATTTGCTATTGTATTGATTCCGAACAATGGACAAGGATGAAAAAAGTAATGAACGTATTTTTGAATCAACCTATACCTGAAACAGACTGCTGCTAAGTAGAAAAAAACATTTAATTTTTCCATGAAACGTTTAAGTTTTCTCGACCGAAATCTAACCTTATGGATCTTTATCGCAATGGCTATTGGCGTTGGGATTGGATACTTTTTCCCTACATTCCCTAATTTTGTCAACTCCTTAAGTAAGGGAACCACCAATATTCCTATTGCAATTGGATTAATCCTTATGATGTATCCTCCCTTAGCAAAAGCCAATTATGCCTTGCTACCTAAAGTTTTTCAAGACACAAGATTATTGTCGATCTCTCTGGTTTTAAATTGGATTGTAGGCCCTCTTCTCATGTTCTTCTTAGCCATCACTTTCTTAAGAAATCATCCTGAGTACATGGTTGGATTAATTCTAATTGGTTTAGCACGTTGTATCGCAATGGTATTGGTTTGGAATGATTTGGCTGATGGGAGCAGTGAATATGGTGCAGGGCTGGTTGCACTAAACAGCATTTTCCAGGTTTTTGCATATAGTTTTTACGCCTGGATTTTTATCACCGTTTTGCCTCCTTACTTTGGTTTCAAAGGGGCAATAGTAGATATTTCCATTGGTACCATCGGTAAGAGTGTTGCTATTTATCTGGGAATTCCTTTCTTGTTAGGTTTTTTAAGTCGATATATACTCGTGAAATTAAAAGGGGAAGCATGGTATAATCATCAATTCATTCCGTCCATTTCTCCATTGACACTGATGGCACTGTTGTTTACGATCATTATCATGTTTTCCTTAAAAGGGGAATTAATTGTAGCCATTCCCAAAGATGTACTCCTCATTGCCATCCCTCTTTTGATCTATTTTGTTATCATGTTTATCATAGGATTTTTTGTCAGCAAATCAATGGGAACAAAATACGATAAAACCGCCTCCGTAGCATTTACAGCAGCCGGAAATAATTTCGAATTAGCAATAGCCGTTGCCATTGCTGTCTTTGGCCTCAATTCAGGACAAGCCTTTGCAGGAGTTATCGGACCTTTAGTAGAAGTACCGGCACTAATTTTACTGGTGAAAGTTTCATTTTGGTTAAAAAAGAAATATTATCAGTCCCAGCTTGATTATCGCAGTAACTGACAAAATAAAAAGGAGAAAACTTGCTCAAAAAGATATAGATGAATGTGCCCGAGACTGGATTCGAACCAGCATGCCGTTACCGGCACTGCGACCTGAACACAGCGCGTCTACCAATTTCGCCACTCGGGCATTCAGGATTCCACTAAATAAAGGGGCACAAAGATAATTCCTTCCAACAAATCCACCAAAACTAAAGAACAAGAAGCTAAAATAAACTTCCTTGGGTACTATTATCTTCCTCTTCTTCCCTCTGCTCCTCTTCTTCATTTTCTTCCTCTTCAGGTTCTTCTTCCAGCAACTCTAGCCCCAAAAACCGTTTCTTATCAATCAGTTTATTGCCGAAAGCCTTCCATCCCATCACATCAACTATTTCGGTAAGATCAATTTCTTCTTCCTCCGCTTCCGATTTTTTCTTTCCACTCTGCAGTATAATTTTTGGATGCTTTTTCGTTGTTACTAGTTCGGGATAATTCCCCTTTCCTTCCTTAATAAAAATAAAACGTTGATTCTCTGTCTGCGTTTCTATACGAAAACGTTTTATACTATATTGCTTCTTCTCATCATCATAATAAATGGTAGTAATCACCCCTTCGGGATCAAATTTTTCTATTCCTATCAATTCATTCTGATCATACCGATTAGTCAGTTCATAAGTCGTCATTTCATAAGATCCATCCGAATAGAATGCAATAACCTTATCATCATTTTCAAAAGCCCCTACATACATTCCATGTTCATCCGTATTCAACTTCCCGATAGTGTCATCAAACCAGATTTTTAAAGCACCTAATGTTGTTTTGCCGGCTTCTTTAAATCGTATATTTCTCACCGGATATTTTGTCACCTGATTTCCTTTCGATCCTCGACCTTTAATAGATATCTCTTCAAAATAGAAATCAAAATTTTTCTTTCTGGCTTTACAAGACGGGCTCAATAAAACATTAACCACCTCTGCTTCTCCATTAGGATTAGCTGTAAAATAAAGAACCTTGGACTTTTTATTTTTCCCTGCTAAAAGATATTCTCTATCTCGTGTAACACTCTTAACATTAAACCGCTTCGCATAAGTAATTCCTGATTTCCCATCTCTATAAATCATATTATAGGTCATTCTCTCATCCCCCTTCCTAAAGACCGTTGCATAAAGAATTTGCTTCCCTATAAACACTTTATCCGCCACTTTGACCACTTTCATTGTTCCATTTTTGGTAAAAACAATAATATTATCAAGATCAGAGCATTCGCAAACGAACGTATCTTTCTTCAATGAAGTACCAATGAAACCATCTGCCGCATTCATATATAATTTAGTATTGGCTACTGCTACCTGACGGGCCTTAATCGTTTCTATGCTACGTATTTCTGTTTTTCTCTCTCGTCCCTTCCCATATTTTTTCAAAAGGTTTTTATAATAGGCAACCGCAAAATCCACCAAATGAGCCAGATCATATTCTACCTGTTCAATTCCTTCTTCTACCCCTTTAATATGCTCATCTGCTCTAAAACTGTCGTATTTTGAGATCCTCTTAATTTTAATCTCAGTCAATTTAATAATATCCTCTTGTGTAATGGTTCTTTTAAATAATTTTTTATAGGGATCTAAACCTTTATCAATGGCTGTAAGCACCCCTTCCCAAGTGGTTTCTTCCTCAATATCTCTATAAATTCTCTTTTCAATAAATATTTTTTCGAGTGAAGAATAGTGCCAATCTTCTTGTAATTCATGAAGTTTAATTTCCAATTCCTTTTTAAGCAGTCCTTTTGTGTGTTCTACTGAAAGTTTCAAAAGATCTTTAACACTTAAAAAATGGGGTTGATCGTCCATAATCACACAAGCATTCGGGGAAATGGAAACTTCGCAGTTAGTAAACGCATACAAGGCGTCCACTGTAATATCAGGTGAAACTCCGGAAGGTAGTTGGATTTCAATCTCAATATTTTCGGCAGTGTTATCCACCACCTTTTTAATTTTAATCTTTCCGGAATTATTCGCTTTTGTGATAGAATCAATCAAATGAGTAGTCGTCACTCCATAAGGCGTATCTTTTACCAATAAAGTCTTTTTATCTTTTATTTCGATGTGAGCGCGAGCTTTTATTTTCCCACCTCTTTTTCCGTCATTATATTCTTCCACATCTATAATTCCTCCTGTAGGAAAATCAGGATATAAATTGAACCGTTTGTTTTTCAAATGCTTGATAGAAGCCTCTATTAATTCACAGAAGTTATGAGGTAATATTTTTGTAGATAAGCCGACGGCAATACCTTCTACCCCTTGTGCCAAGACCAGAGGAAATTTCATTGGAAGGGTCAATGGTTCCTTTTTACGACCATCGTAACTTAACTGCCAGGGAGTTGTTTTAGGATTAAAGGCGACCTCCAAAGCAAATTTAGAGAGTCGCGCTTCAATATAACGAGAAGCTGCTGCTGAATCTCCTGTTCGGTTATCTCCCCAATTCCCCTGAGTCTCTATAAGCAAATCCTTTTGACCCAATCCTACAATAGCATCGCCGATAGGTGCATCTCCATGAGGATGATACTGCATGGTCTGCCCAATAATATTGGCTACTTTATTAAATCGACCATCATCCATTTCTTTCATGGCATGAAGGATTCTTCTTTGCACAGGCTTCAATCCGTCTTCAACAGCCGGAACTGCACGATCCAATATAACATAAGAGGCATAATCAATAAACCAGTCTTCATACAATCCCTTTACCGAGGTATCGGATGGAAGCTCCGGGTTATTTTCCAGATTTTCTTCACTCATTAATACAAAAATATTTTATATGATAATAACAGAGCAAATATAAATATTTTCATACAGTCTGCGCTATAGAATAGGACGATTCTATGTTTTAAAAAGAAAGCACATTTCCTATTCAGCTTTCTTACTGAATCTTGTTGCTTGAAATTTAATTTCCTGAACGCCTTTTATCTCCTTTAGCGCATCCAGCAGTTTAGGCCAGTCTTTTTTATTCACTCCTTTGGCCAGGATAATATCTATTGAATTTACGGAAGATTTATCACTTTGTTGGATATCCATCCTGACCACTTTCAGCTTTAATTTACTAAACGTATGGTCAATTTGATCAAAAGATGTTTTTCTGTCGATAACGATTGTAAATTCTTTACTTTTATTTCGAAGGATAAAAAGTTTTTCTAGGGGTTTTACCAGTGCCAAGATAACGACTGCAATCACCGTTGTCACTACGCCAGGAATATATAGTCCGCTCCCGATAGCCAGACCGATTCCTGCTACGGTCCAAAGTCCGGCAGCTGTTGTTAACCCCCTAATCACATTATGTCGGAGATATAGAATTGTTCCTGCGCCTAAAAATCCTATACCACTCACCACCTGTGCCGCTACACGCGAAGGATCCAAAACAATCCGATCCTTACTTATGACATCAAAAAAGCCATAAGTTGATACAATAAGAATCAATGCACTGCCTACACAAACCAACATATGTGTCCGGAGCCCCGCCACCCAGTCATGGCGCTCTCTTTCCAACCCTACAATACTACCTAATAATGCAGCAACAACAAGTCTTATGATCATTTCTTCAGTACTCAGCATAGCCGGATATTTCTACTTTCTATTCCAAAGTTAATGGAATTTCTTCACTTCCAAACACGACCTCTCTGTTGTTCTAACATCAATAAATCGGCCAAAACAAGAGCCGTTACGGCTTCTAATACCACAGGGACACGAAGCGCAATGCATAAATCATGGCGACCTACCACACGAAAAGACTCTACTTCTCCGGTTTCCTTATTCAACGTTTCTTGTTTTTGAGGAGTAGAAGATGTCGGTTTTACAGCTATTCTAAATACCAGTGGATTCCCGTTGGATATTCCTCCAACCACTCCTCCGGCATGATTTGTTTTCGTTTTTCCTTCCGTATTTATAATCGCATCATTATGATCAGCACCAAACATCTTTGCAGCGGCAAATCCGGTACCGAATTCAATTCCTCTAATGGCAGGAATAGCCATGACCGCATGTGCTAAAAGAGATTCTACAGAGTCAAAGAAAGGCTCTCCCAATCCTATAGGAAGGCCTTCTACTTTACATTCCACAATGCCCCCGGCAGAATCTTTTGCCTTAATGGCTTTTTTCAATCCTTCTTCCGGATCTTTTTCTCCGGCCACCTCTGTCAAATAAGCTTCGACCTTCAAGTTATTCAATATTTTCTTGGCAATCACTCCGGCGGCTACTAAACATACAGTTAACCGACCTGAGAAGTGACCTCCCCCCCTATAATCCTCAAAACCACCATATTTCTCAGAGGCTACAAAGTCAGCATGTCCCGGACGAGGGAAAGCTCTTAATTTGCTATAATCTTTCGACCGTGTATTGGTATTTTCAAAAAGAATCGTAATCGGTGCCCCAGTCGTATGACCGTCAAATATTCCTGACTTAAAAATAGGAATATCCGGTTCTTTTCTGGGTGTTCCTCCCTTTTTTCCGCCCTGTCTTCTCTTTAAATCGGGCATAAAATCCTCAACTTCAAAAGGGAGACCGGCAGGACAACCATCTATATTAATTCCTACACTTTCTCCATGAGATTCTCCAAATATATGGACTCTAAAGAGTCTTCCAAAAGTATTCATTCTTATTTTATTTCGTTACTGCTAATGCTTGTACCTTCCCGTTTAGCTTTTGCCAATGTCTCCAAAACTCGGGATAAGATTTGTTTACGGCTTCTGCCACTTCAATTTTCACCGGTCCATCTGCATTGATAGCAGCAGTAGCGCAAGCCATTGCTATACGATGATCATGATGAGAATGCACATCTGCTTTTTTAATTCCTGAGCCTCCATGTACCAACATCTCATTCCCTTTAATTTCAATTTTAATTCCCATCTTCGCAAATTCTTCCTTTAAAGTAGCTCCCCGATCACTCTCTTTATGTTTTAGACGTTTGACTCCCTTTATTTTCGTTACTCCTTTACAATTTGCCGCCAAAGCAACCAAAGGCGGGAATAGATCCGGACAGTCCGTTGCATCAAAATCAAAAGGTTTGAGTTGATCTTTTTCTACCACAATAGCAAACATGCCCTTCATTACTTTTCCTCCTGCCTTTTGTATCGCTTCTAAAATAGCTTTATCTGATTGTGTAGAAAGCACATTCAAATTATCAACTTCAACCTGTCCTCCTACGGCGCCGGCTACCAATAAGAATGCAGCACCACTCCAGTCTCCTTCCACCATATAATCTCTAGCTCTATAGGAGCGCAAAGCACCAAAATGAAATTTCTCCAGATTTTCATGTTCCACGGTAATCCCAAAATATTCCATAATACTCAGGGTCAGCTCAATATAGGGCTTACTGGTCAAATTTTTTACGGTAATCGTTTTTTGTTCTGCTGCAGCACCATAAGCCATAAGAAGTCCGGTAAGAAATTGAGAACTCAGCGAACCATCTATAGTAATATCTTTGGGTTGAAGAGGTCCTTTTATCGTGAGAGGAGGTCGACCATTCGTCGTTTTGCAACTCACTCCTAATTCAGGTAATACTTTCTCAAAAAAGTGTACAGGTCTCTTTTTCAGACTCCCTTCTCCTACGATGGTGATTTCTTTGTCGCTCAAAGCTGCAATAGGGGTAAACATGCGAATCCCTAATCCTGATTCTCCACAATTTATAGTCGTATTCTCAGGTTCAATTCCCTGTCCTTTTATCCCCACTTTTTTTTGACTAAAATCTACCTCAGCGCCTAATGCTTCGGCTACCTTAAGAGCAGCAACGCAATCATTACTGACGCCGGGATTGGTAATAATACTATTTCCTCTGGCCATCAATGCAGCTGCTACAGCACGCTGCATTGCACTCTTCGAAGGGTTTACCGGGACTCTTCCTTCAATTTTTCCCGGTGATATAACAACATCCATGTGTTTATTCTACTAGTTTTTTTTCAATAAATTGATTCAACAGCTCAGACAAGCCGGAAAGTGGAATAGGTCTGATTTCAGCCTTTCCTATTTTCTTCAACAGGATAAAATGGATAACCTCTCTTTCTCGCTTCTTATCCATCACAAACAGCTTCTCAATATCCTCTGGAGCACTCCCAATGGTTACCGGTAAATGATAGCCCTGTAATAACCGCCTGATCCTTTCTACTACATCATCCTTCAAACCGGTCATGACCGTAGAAAATTGTGCTGCAATAACCATCCCTTTTGCAACAGCCTGCCCATGGGGAATTTTTTCCAATTTTTCAACAGCATGACCGACCGTGTGCCCAAAATTCAATAGCCGACGCAATCCTCCTTCAAATTCATCTTCCTTTACAATCTTTGATTTGATCTCTGCAGATCGACGAACCAAATACCCAATGACCTCTTTATCTCTCTGCAATGCCTTTTCCTTATTTTTCTCTAAGTAGTCAAAAAGCATGTTGTCCGAAAAACAAGCATATTTAATAATTTCTGCAAATCCATTAAACAAATCCTGTTCCTCTAAGGTATCCAATAAATGGTAATCAAACAACAAAAAATCAGGCTGGCGGATGACGCCCAATATATTTTTGTATTTCCCATAATTCACCCCATTTTTTCCTCCAATAGACGCATCTACCTGAGCAAGTAAGGTTGTGGGTACAAAACCATAGGAAATACCACGCAGATAGACACTTCCCACAAAACCGGTCAAATCTGTAACTACCCCCCCTCCAATTCCAACTAACCTTGTTTTTCGATCCGCCTGCATCGCAATTAACTCATCAATCACTTTTTGAAAACAAGGTAATAATTTACTCTCTTCGGCTCCTTTGACAACAATTTTTCTCCATCCTTCCAATTTCTCGGCATGCAAATGATTTACTTTATCATCTACAATCAATATCGTTCGGTCGATATCAGTGTATTCCGAAAGATTGGAAAGAGAAGCATCAAAGAAGTAATTGACGGCTTTCCCCGAAAAAACATATTGTTGATGTTCCACTTTTAAAAATTTAGTTTTTATTATTCTTCCTCATTCATTACCCGATTCTGCCTATTGATAGACTCGATGTGTACTGCATCAAAGAATTTAGCAACAAATTTCTCTGTCAATCCTAATTTTTCCCCTTTTTCAACTGCCTTTTCAAGAATTTCATTCCATCTATTGGTTTGAAGAATAGTAATATCATTTTCTTTTTTATATTCTCCAATTTTTTCGGCTACTTTCATTCTATTTCCCAACAAAGTCATCAATTCATCATCGATGTGGTTGATTTGTTCTCTATATTTAGCTAATGCATCCAAAAATTCCTCCTTATGTTTTGCCTCATGACGCCAAACAATTTCATCCATCATTTCTCCTAGTTGTTCCGGAGTAATCTGTTGTTTAGCATCACTCCATGCTTTATCCGGATCAATATGAGATTCTAACATTAATCCGTCAAAATCCAAATCGATTGCTTTCTGTGCTACTTCCAAAAGCGTATCTCTACGACCACAGATATGGCTCGGATCACAAATAATAGGCAAGTCCGGCATTTGTCTTTTCAATTCAATGGGGATATGCCACATGGGAGCATTTCTATAATCGGTATTTCCAAAATTGGAAAAACCGCGATGTATGACTCCTAATTGTTTCACACCGGATTTTTCAACTCTTTCCAGCCCGCCCAGCCAGAGATTAAGATCCGGGTTAATCGGATTCTTGACTAATACCGGGACATCCACCCCTTTTAAGGCATCAGCTACTTCCTGAATAGAGAAAGGATTTACTGTAGTTCGTGCCCCAATCCATAAGATATCGGCCTTATGGGCTAAAGCGGCTTCAACATGTTTCCCGGTAGCTACTTCTATCGTAAAAGGTAGTCCGGTGATTTCTCTTGCTTTTTCTAACCAGGGAAGTCCTACTCTGCCAATACCTTCAAAATTACCCGGCTTTGTACGAGGTTTCCATATTCCGGCACGAAGCATATCTACTTTCCCGGTTTTTGCCAGCCGAATAGCTGTATCCAATACCTGAAGTTCCGTTTCTGCACTACAAGGACCGGAAATAACAATAGGCTTCTTGTTTTTCATTTTTTCCCAAACGGTCTGTGCTGTTGCTGTTTTTTCCATGTTTTGAATTGTTAAATGGTTACCCTTCGACAAGCTCAGGGTGAAAATGGTTTAATTGTTTGATGATTATATAGTTATATGGTTAAAATTATTGACTATCTGACTATTCGACTATCTGACTATTCGACTAATTGACTATTCGACTATCTGACTATCTGACTATCTGACTAATTGACTATTCGACTAAAAGACTAATTGACTAGTTGACTAGTTGACTAGTTGACGATCCTCACTCAATAATCTTCTTAATTTCATTTGCCTTTTCAATGAGTTCATAAAATTCTTTTTCATCATGGTCTATCAACATTTGTTTCATTTTTTTAAGTTGAAAAATCATTTCATATAAAACGTCCAACACATTGTATCGATTTTCCATAAAAATAGGCGCCCACATGGCCGGCGAACTTTTAGCCAAGCGAACGGTAGATTCAAACCCTCCGCTTGCAAGCTCAAAGATACGGTCTTCTTCTTTCTCTTTTTCCAGAACGGTCAATGCTAAGGCAAAAGAACTGATATGAGAGATATGAGATACATAGGCAGCATGCACATCATGATCTGAGGCATTCATATAAATCACCTTCATATCCAACAACTTATACATATCTTCTACCAAGGTTACCGCATCCGTATCACTTTCTTCTTGATTACAAAGTACCACACATTTTTTTTCAAAAAGTCCGCTTATTGCAGCTTCCGGACCTGAATATTCCGTACCTGCCATAGGATGTGTAGCAACAAAACGTCTTCTCATCGGATGGTTTTCAATCTTCTGTAAAAAAGCCCCTTTGGTAGAGCCTACATCTATAACAACTTGTTGCTTGTTAATCCTATCTAATATTTTCGGTAGCAAAGCGTCATAAGCGCTCATGGGCACCGCCAAAATAATGAGATCAGCCTGTTCGACAGCAATATCGAATGTCGATTTCTCGTCAATCAATCCTAATGCAATGGCTTTGTCCATACTTTTTTCAGTACGACTCACTCCTATTACCTTATCGGCAAATCCTTTTTCTTTTAAAGAAATGGCCAGTGAACCACCAATTAGTCCTATTCCGATTACTGTAACTACCATTAGCTTAAGGTCTCTTTTTGAAAGGTTTCTTTTAATACTTTTTGAATACGTTTTATTGATTCTTCCAGGGTAGCAACTGTACTACACAAACTAATCCGCACATATTTCTCACCATTTTTACCAAAAATTCCTCCCGGAGTAATAAATACGCGTGCCTCGTAGAGAAATCGATCACTCAAGGCATAACCATCTTCATATTCATCAGGTACTTTTGCCCATAAAAACAATCCTTGTTGCCCTTTTCTATACTGACCTCCTATTAAGTCCAATAATTCCTTCGCTTTTTTCTTTCTTTCTATATATTCTTCATTCAAGGTTTTATACCATCCACTTTCCAAAGACAATGCTTTCGCGGCAGCTAATTGCATAGGTAGAAACATTCCCGAATCCATATTACTTTTAAAACGCATAACATTTCCGATAATTTCCTCATTCGCAGCCAACACACCAATTCGCCAACCTGCCATATTATGAGATTTACTTAGAGAATTTAATTCGACCGCCACTTCCTTTGCACCTTTAACAGATAATATACTCAATGGCTGAGGGGTAATATTATTATCCGGAGGTAAAATAAAACTATACGGATTATCGTGACACAAAAGGATATTATTTCGTTTTGCAAATTCCACCAACTGCTTAAATAATTCTAAATCTGCCTTTGTACCTGTCGGCATCTGAGGATAGTTGATCCACATCAGTTTCACTTTGCTCAGATCTTTCTTTTCCAATGCTTCCAAATCAGGTTGCCAATCTAACTCTTCTTTTAAATCATAGGGAATACAGGTAGCTCCTGCCAGTTGGGAAGCCGACCGATAACTGGGATAGCCGGGATCCGGTACCAATACCTCATCTCCTGTATTTAAAAAGGTCATGCTGATGTGCATAATCCCTTCTTTAGAACCTATCAATGGTAGCAATTCGTTCTCCGGATTCAAATCCACATGAAAGAAGCGAGAATACCACCCGGCAAAAGCATCTCGTAATTCGGGAGCTCCTTTATAGCTTTGATAACCATGCGTATTGGATTTTAGTGCACTTTTATGCAGGGTTTCAATAACTTTCTCATGAGGTGGTCGATCCGGACTTCCCACCCCCAAATTAATAACTTTGGGCTCCGATCTATTCATTTCTCCAATCTCCCGTAATTTTTTAGAGAAATAGTATTCCTTCGTCTCGCCTAATCTTTCTGCTACTGGTATAATCATGGTTATATTTTTATGTGGCTATATGGATAAATGGTATTATTGCTATTTCTTGGATATTTCCTTTTCTTCACACCGTCACTCCCTTATTATAAATACCTAATATTCTCAGTTTCTTAGTCAATGGCTTCATACATTCTATGACATCCTCTAATTGTTCCAGGGTAGAAAATTCTAAATCTGCATGAAAATAATATTGCCAACTTAGTCCCGGAATAGGGAAAGACTGCAATTTGGAAAGATTAATATGTTTCTCTCCAATGCAATTCAATACTTTTCCTAAACATCCGGCATCGTTTTCCACTTGAAAATAGAGGGAAGATTTATGATCATTCACTTTATCCTTTTGTTTCTCTTGTTTATTCAAAACCAAAAAACGTGTATAATTTTTCTTCTCCGTATTGACATCTTTTTGAAGGATTTTCAAACCATACAAATCTGCAGCTAAATCTCCTGCGATAGCAGCAATATGTTTCGTTTGATGCTGCTGAAGGTGCTTTGCACTCAAAGCTGTATCTTCTGTTTCTACCAACCGCCAGTGAGGATATTTCTCCAAAAAGGTTCTACATTGCAACAACGCCATAGGATGAGAATGCACCTCTGTAATATCCTCCATTTCGCAATCAGGCATCGTCATCAAATGCTGTCTAATATGCAAATATATTTCCCCGGTTACATAAAGATCTGATCGTTGCAAAAGATCATAATTCGGTAATATGCTCCCGGCAGTAGAATTTTCAATTGCCATCAATCCGGAATCAGCTTCTCCCTCAGATACGGTCCTTACTACCTTTGAAAAGGTGGCACAAGGTAAAACCTCTATATCCCGCCCAAAATGATGTTGCGCCGCAATCTGATGAAAAGATCCTTTAAATCCCTGTATTGCTATTTTCTTTGCCATTTATTTTTATTTAATCAAACGTACTTATAATAAAAATTCCCGCCTTGATGCAGACGGGAATTAAAAAAAGTAATGTATTAGCACAATAAATCCCCACCTGCTTTAGTACTAAAGAAGTAAAAAAAATTGTTGCTAAATTTATATTGTCTTAATATCATTATTTCGTTCTTTAAAATAAAAAAGGCCTTCAGAAAATTCTGAGGCCTCATTTCATCTTTTTATTACATATCAACCTCAGCTCTTTCTTCCGAAAAAGTAAAAGTAGAAGCTAAAAAAATAAGTTGATACAATCATTTTTTTATTTTTTGCATGGCAAAGTTATCACTTTATTTTAAATATCCAATAAAAAGCGCATTCTTTTTGAAATTATCCAAATAAGAATGCGCTATAAAGCTTATTTTAACGATTTATCGAACTTTAGATTACCAAACCTAAATTTTAATTAATGGGAAGCCGGACTCCTGTTGACTGACCCATTCTGGACAGGCGGAGTCGTCCTTTGCGGTGTTGTTTGCTGTTGGGACTGATTCATCCGCTGATTATTCTGATTCATCCGATCATTTTGCATTGGTTGATTTTGTTGCATTTGCGGATAATTCTTTTCTTGGGTTTGATTTGAACTTCCACACCCTGCTACAAACAATCCCAATCCTAAACACAATGCTCCTATTTTTATTATCCTTTTCATAATGCTACTTTTAAAAAATGAACAATACCTCTTAGACTAACAAACCATCTCCGAAGAGATGGTTTGATCTATTTTTTTCATTTTCTATACTTACATTCCTCCGCCAGGCTGACCAGCATCATTGGAAGAAGTATCCTCTGCAGGTTGATTCTGTCCGGGAGGTGTATTTTGCTGTCCTTCTGCAGGCATAGGTTGATCCTGAGTGCCGCCGGGAGCTTGTTGCTCTACGCCATCTTCAGAATTCTGATTATTACCATTATTACTCGTTGGCCCGCAAGCCGTTACAAATAATCCAAGCGCCAAGGCTAAAACACCTGCTTTCAATACGTTTTTCATAATATCAATACTTTTTAATGATTAAATCTGTTCTTTAATACCCATAACCAAAAAAGGTAACCCTCTATTTATGTTTTTTTAAAAAAACTTAGTTTCTTTGGGTTACCTTCACAGCAAAATGATATTAATATATTGAAACGAAAGATTTCAAAAACGAAAGAAGATAAGAAAATACTAGAGGGGCTTTCGAAAAAGGAAAATAAGGCCTTATATAAAATTTATGATTTGTATTTTCCTATGATAGAGCGGATGATTATAGATAACAGTGGAAACAGAGAAGCTGCAGAGGATTTATTTCAGGAAGCATTAATCATTTTGTATGAAAAAGTAAATTCTAAAGATTTTGTCTTAACTTCCCAATTACAGACTTTTCTATATGCCATCTGCAAGAGGCTTTGGTTAAAAAAACTGCGACAGCAAAAAAGATATCCTATTGATTCTTATAAACAAGAAGAATCAACGCCTTCAGAAATAGAACAACTCATAGAAAATCATCAGAAAAAAGAATTACAAATTGATAAATTGAATAAAGCCTTAGAAAATTTAGGATCCCCCTGTAAAGATTTGCTGGAAGGATTTTATATTCAAGGCTATTCTATGAAAGAATTAGCAGAAAAATTTCATTATACCAATGCCAGCAATGCAAAAACACAAAAATATAAATGTCTCCAGCGGTTGAAGAAGATATTTTTTAAAGAAGAAACAAAATATAATCAGTGATGAAGGACAAGATTACATTTATAGAAAGAGCTGATCGCTATATCGATCATCAACTTTCTGAAGAAGAACGGAAAGCATTTGAAGCAGAATGTAGGAGCAATCCGGAAGCTAATGCCTGCTATGAAGAACAGCTTCATCTCAGGCAACAATTTGCACTAAAAAAAGAACATAAGGAAGGAAAAAATTTCATTAAACAAGGAGCGAAAAAGTGGAAACAAAAACAGAGGTCTAAAGTTACAGTTCTATGGAAAGCAGTGGCTATAGCAGCTTCTATTGCACTTTTGCTCTCTATCACTGCTCTTTGGCAGACCAACAGATATATTATTTCTCAAAGTGGAAATAACTTTATTGAATTAAAGAGAGAAATTAATGATATCAAACGATCACAAAAAGACCTTAAAAATGTGGTTGAGACGAACTCCTCTACCTCATCTACCGAACAATTCGGTGGAACGGGCTTTGCACTTTCTACAAATGGATACATCGCTACAAATGCTCATGTCATAGAGGGTGCTGATTCTCTTCATGTGCTAACCAGCGAGAAAAAATCTTATAAAGCCAAGTTGGTTTTTCAAGATGCAAAATATGATTTAGCCATCTTAAAAATAGAAGACTCCTCATTCTCTATTCCAACATTGCCTTTTGAACTCGGAGATACCGCTTATTTAGGTGAAAATATTTATACTCTGGGATATCCTCGAAATGACATTGTCTATGGGAAAGGGTATATTAGTGCTGCTTCGGGCTTTCAAGGAGATTCTTCTTCCTATCAATTATCCCTACCGGTCAATCCTGGAAGTAGTGGAGGTCCGGTAATCGATAAAAACGGGAAAATATTGGGGATTATCAGCGGTAAACAATCCGCTACCGACAATATTGCCTTTGCTATAAAGTCTTCCTACCTGTTGAAAATAAGAGATAGTATCCCAAAGGATCTTCCTGCTCCTAACATAAAGAGTAATCATTTCACCTTAGAGCACTTAGATCGAATAAATCAAATTAAGAAACTAAAGGAATATGTTTTCTTGGTCAAAGCTTTTAAATAAGGATAGAATAGCTTCAAAGATTGCATATTGATTTAGGGAAAGAAGGCTACAACTGTTTATATAAATCAAGCACCTGTGGAATCAGTGGATGTTCCTCATCATTTAATATCACCCAATCACAAAGTCTCATCTTCATTTCTTCATCCATCTGTTTTTTCATGCGTTTCAAAACCTCCTCCCTTGTCATTTGATTGCGTTTCATGGTTCGAAGAATTCGTACAACAAGGGGGGCTGAAACACCAATGACTTTATCAACGTAATGAAAGGCCTCTGTTTCAAACATCAAAGCCGTTTCCTTTAATACAAAAGGGGCTGACTGCTTATCAGCCCACTTTATAGAATGTTGAATAGTAGCCGGATGGACAATGTCATTCAAGGATGTATGCATTTCGGGCTTTTCAAAAATCTGCTTTGAAATAAAAGCCTTATTTAGCTTTCCCGCTCCATTATAAGCTCGCTCTCCTAACAGTTTTTTTATGCTCTGTTTTACCTGTTCATCATGCTGCATAAGAAATTTTGCCTGTTCATCAGCATAAAAGACAGGAATCCCTAATGTTTCAAACATTCGGCAAACGGTGGTCTTCCCTGAGCCAATTCCTCCCGTGATACCAATAATTTTCATTATTTCTTACCGGTAGCTGCGTTTTCTTTCCTTTTCTCCATTCCCTGAGTAAATTCCATACTAATAGCAGAACGTTCAATGGTCATATAAGAACCGGGGCTTACTTCCAACTGTAAGGTATCATCTTCATTTACTTTGTTTATACGACCGTGAATACCGGCAATGGTTACGATACGATCTCCTTTCTGAATACTGTTGTTAAATTCCTTTTGCTTTTTTGCTTTCTTAGATTGCGGTCTGATCATAAATAACCACATAATCAACAACATAGCGGCAATAAAAATAAAGGACAATCCGCCTCCGCCACCTCCATCTCCGCCGGAGGGAGCCATTAATAAAGTGTTTAACGCTTGGTACATCATGTTACTGTTCTTGTTTTTAAAGTTTAAATTAAAGATAAAGTTTTTAGATACTGTCTTTTTCAGAGGAAAGTACTTCTGCTGTAATCGTCAGTTGAGATAAAGAAGGATGCGTATTTGCATGTATAAATATTGGTTTTATTTGTCTTCCCATTTTTCCTTTGCTATGAAATTGAATCGAAATCTTCCCTGTTTTCCCCGGTAAAATAGGTTGCACAGGATAATTTGCAATGGTACAACCACAAGTAGTCGTCACTTTATCAATCACTAAAGGCTTCGCCCCCGTATTCTTAAAAGGAAAGGCATAAACCGCTACCGCCCCTTCTTTTATTTTTCCAAATTCATGTACAGAATCAACTACACTGACGACAGGATACTTATCAGGTTCTTTCGTCAAAGCATGATTCATAGCCTTTTGCTCGTCCCTTGTCGTTTGGGTAAAACCATCTTTCCCCTGCCCTCCATGACAAGACATCAGGAATAAAAGGAGGAATCCAAAAACTAAAACTACTATGTGCCGACTTCTTTTCACGTCGCAAAAGTAATCATTTTAATTTTGATTAATGTTTCCTTTCTACTTTATTCAACTTTCCCTCTTTTTTTAGCGTTTTTAAAATATTATCCAATACCCCATTAATAAATTGTCCACTCTGGTTGGTACTATAATCTTTAGCCAAATCAATATATTCATTGATGGTTACCCGTGGCGGGATCGTAGGAAAATAAAGAAATTCACATACGCCCATGTGTAAAAGTAACATATCAATAATAGCCACTCGATCCGGATCCCAGTTCTTCAATCGAGGCTTAATCCATTCCCGAC
The DNA here is from genome assembly GCA_964647485.1 of uncultured Chitinophagaceae bacterium. Lineage (GTDB taxonomy): Bacteria > Bacteroidota > Bacteroidia > Chitinophagales > Chitinophagaceae > FW021-bin31. The sequence continues at coordinate 196,980 of CAZYHV010000001.1, forward strand.
AATAGACCTGCTTTTCCATTACTGTACGAATAAGCTCCGTAGCATATTCTTTTTTCTCACCACTCAGCAAATGATTAAAATGGAAAGAAGAAGGTTTTTTCAAAAAATTAGAGATCAAAATTTCCATTACAGACAAATCATCCTGCCATTGAATATAATGATCATCCATCACCTGATTAAATTCTTCATCATCAAATAATAAAGTCGCGAAGAATTCTTTTAAAAGTTCTTGATCATTCGTTTTACTATCTTCTTCTTGTACATATTTTTTATATTCTTCTTTCTTTGTTAACCGAAGATATAATCCTCTAATAAATTCCGAATCCACCCTCTTATCAATCAAATATTCTCTTATTTTCTTTTCAAAACTTTCATTATTCTTTAGCTCCTCTACAAAATAAGAATGTGCCAATTTTGTACTCACATGAAGATCATCCTGAGAGGGGCGTTTTCTTGCGGCTCTTTTACGGGCGTCTTTCTCCGTGTATTTAGCCACTTCCATCATCACATATAAAAGATGGATAAAAATGCGATTACTCTCCTCCATATTTTTTAAAATCTGTTGTTGAGCAATCTTAACGTTTTTCTGAACTTCATCTCCTTCGGAAACGCTCAAAGCTTTTAAAGCATAGAGATTTTGCATCACTTTAATCCGAATGTTTCTTCTACTGATCATGATATAGGTTATTCAAGAACTTTTAGCGGCGCGAAGGTAGTGAAATAGAATTAATTGGTCAAAGCAAAAAAAGTATAAAATACCCTTCTCCCTATATGATATTCCCAAAAAGACCTATATTGCATTTTTATGATACAAAAAAAATACTTTTCAACAATACTTTTCATTTCGTTATTTTTATGGGCAGGAAAAACTTACGGGCAAAAAGGAGTCATTACTTACGGCTTGAAAAGCCATGGAAAAGAAATTCGCCAAAAATATCCGCTACGGCTTATCTACAATAATGGATTAGCTTATTTATTTTCCAATACGAAGGATAAAAAACAAGATTTTATCGATTATCAGAAGGAAGCTGTCTTTGAAACAATTCAAATAAAAGGGAAATATTTTAGTAAGAAAAGAGCTTTTGATTCCTTGCAAAAGATCCAATTATTGAAGGATACGGCTACCATTGCAGGATTTTTATGCCATAAAGCACATCTGGTCATTCGTTCTAATCAAATAGACGTCTGGTACACCACCAATTCTCCTTTGAAAGGATCTCCCCAACCTTCCATTGCCCCCTATCAAGGTCTGGTACTAAAAATCGTACGTAACGGAAACCATGAAATTTTTGCAAAAAATATTTCTTCTACTATTCCGGATTCACTGAAACGACAACCTATATTGGGTCAAATCGTTCAACCTTCCACCTTCCGTTCTCTTTTAATTAAAAGTCGCTATACCTCTATTCCCATTTTCACAGACCAACAAATTAACTTTGGAGATAGTACTTCCAACCCTCACGGAAGACAAGCTCTAAAAGTATATCACTTTTCGAGCGGAACAGTCATTGCAAAAAAAGTCCACTTGCCAAAATATTTTAAAGGGAATGTATTTGCTTCCCTTACCCAATATTCCAATGGAGATGCTTATGATCGCACCGGCAGCATCTTTGTTATTCCCATGCACTCTCCTATCACTTATTTAGATGCTTTGGAAAAAGGAATTAAAGCATTGCCTGTTTATACAGATAATAAAGACAATGCTTACCAGGGAATTGTCAAAACACCTAACTATAATCCGCCCATTGAACTCATCCGATTTTATACTCCGTTTGGAGTCAATGCCTATAATGATAAAGTAAAAATAAGTGGCTATCATTGGGAAGATTCAGTAACTTATGTACAAGACGTTTCCAACTTATTACCTCAATTAAAAGGAGATGTGTGGATTGGCGCATACATTGGCAATTATGATAAAAAAGGACACACAATATCACTAAAGCTCAATTATTATAAAGAGAACAGAGACTCAAGCAACCTTTGGGTATCCTCCTTGTTCAATACTTTAAATATAATGGAGATGAGTGGACAAAATTATGGTCGTTTATTTGGAAACGACTCTTTAACCACCCGTTTTTTTGTTCCCGATAGTGTAAAAGATTTAAGATTGAGTTACATCAGTACCGGTCATGGGGGTTGGGACGGCGGAGATGAATTCAACCCTAAGAAAAATACAATTTATCTAGATGGGAAAAAAGTATACGCCTACACTCCCTGGCGAACAGATTGTGCAACCTACCGATTAGAGAACCCTTCTTCAGGAAACTTTTCCAATGGACTCTCTTCTTCTGACTACAGTCGTTCCGGATGGTGCCCGGGAACAACAACCAACCCTGTATTTATTCCCCTACCTGATTTAACTCCCGGATGGCATACTATGACGATAGCCATCCCTGAAGGAAAACCTGCAGGTAAGAGCTTTAGTTTTTGGAATGTATCAGGTGTGTTGTTGGGTAAGATAAAAGAGTAAGACAGCATTTTCTATTCTTTGCCTATAATCTTAAAGTACCCACTGGTCGTATGTCCAATTTTAACTTTATAAGTACCGGCTTTTAACCGATCAGGCAATTTATACTTATACAAACCATTATTGGAGACATTATAAATCCTATCTGAGATACTGACGGAGACTCCTTCAGATTCCAATGATGAATCTATAATGAAAATTGTTATGGAGGTATCATGCCCCCCGGACCATTTTAGTGTATAACTTTGCTGCCCTTTCAACGTATCCCCTTTTTTGGGAAAAAGGATATGAATAGAATCAGAACTCTTATTAGGTACAGAGGACGACAGTCCCTTATGTTGCGTACCCTCTTTCTCTGTTTGCCCTTGATTTTGATGTTGCGTTGACGATGTACATCCCATCCATAGTACACCGAACACAAAGACCAACATTATATAAGAAAAGAACTGCTTCATTGAAAAAATCCTTTTAGGCTTTAGTTTTTCGATTTCCCATACACACTGCTTGATTACATAAACGGAACAACATACGAGCTCCTACATTTGCATCCCACTCATTGCTCTTAAAGCCAACTTCTACCAAATCAAAACCGATAAATTGTCGACCACTTTCTATAATACTGCTCAACAAGTAATCGACCTGCCAAAACTCTAATCCTCCAGGAATAGGAGTACCGGTATTTGGACATAGTTTCGGATCTAAGCCATCGATATCTAAGCTTAAATAAACTTTTTCAGGGAGTTCCTGCACAATCTGTTCACAAATATCTTTCCAGGTTGCTCCTTCACACAATTGTCTTTTGATGTCCCGATCAAAAAACACCTTCATTCTCTCTTTTTCTTCTGTGGCTCTCCGAAGTTCTTTAGGGCAATAATCCCGTATACCAACAGACACCAACTTAGAAACGGCCGGAATCTGCTCTAGTGTATTATGCATGATCGAAGCATGAGAATGGGTAAACCCTTCATATTTTTCTCTCAAATCCAAATGCGCATCTATATGCAAAAGCCCAAAGTCATCATATTTCTCATTGAGCGCTTTATAATATCCTAAAGGACTACTATGATCTCCTCCTATCAGCCCAACGAATTTCCCTTTATTCAAAAGGGATTTCGTTTCTTGATAGACCCAATCCATCAACTTTTCACAGCCTTTGTTAATTTCATGCAGACTATTTTGCATAAAATCATTCTCTTTTACATCTCCGCCATCTGCCAAAAAATTAATATAGAGTGCTGCTTCCTTCCTCAAATAATCATTCTCCAACAACCAATCCTTATCTATTTCTTTCATAAAGAAACCGGCTTTCCATCCCTCCGGGCTCTCCGGATCATAAAGGTTGATCTTTTGGGAAGCTGCAAAGATATATTCCGGTGCTCGGGCTGTTCCTGCACGATGAGAAACTGTCACCTCCCAGGGAACAGGCAACAATATAACACCGGATTCTTCTTCTGAAGAAGGCAGTGAAAAGATATTATTCTTCACACAAGCCGGTGCGTTGGGATCAAAATCTGAAACACTCATACCAGATAATTTTTAGCAAAGGTAAGAAGTGTTTTTTTAATGGTCAATGTAAGCTCAAATACGGGTAAAATCTGTTATCTTATTGTCGGATAGTTTTACCCACTTGCATTTTCGACAGACATAAAGTCTATTAGACTCCCATAAAGATGTTATCTTTGTACGCAACATGGAATTTATATTTCTAAACAGAAGGTATGGACATTGACTTTGTAGTTACTTGGGTGGATATGAATGATCCGGAATGGAAAAAATCCTTTGCTGCACAATCCGGAAAAATAGATAATCGTAAAAACCCCGTTACTGAAGCACGTTTTAGAGACCATGGACTGTTACGATATTGGTTTAGAGGTATTGAGCAGTTTGCTCCCTGGGTACGCAAGATTCATTTTGTCACTTGTAATCAAAAACCTGACTGGCTGAATCCCAATCACCCTAAATTAAGTCTCATTCATCATGAAGACTACATTCCTTCTCGTTTTCTGCCTACTTTTAATTCTAATGTCTTAGAATTCTATCTGCATAAAATTCCTGAATTAACAGAGCATTTCGTTTATTTTAATGATGATTTCTTCATCACCAACCATCTGAAACAAGAACGTTTTTTTAAAGATGGACTGCCTCAGGATATTGCTGCTTTCAGAATGAACTGGGGACTCTCATTATGGAATAAAAACCTCAGAAATAATATCAAAATCATCAACAAACATTTTGATAAGAAAGAGATCCTAAAGCGTGATCACGACAAATGGTATCTTTCGGATTATGGACATAGAGGAAAGTTAACAAAAAGACTCTCCTGGTACAATAGTTTTTTAACGCTAAAGACACCACACAACGCTCAACCTTTCCTCAAAGAGACCTTTGAAGAAGTTTGGGACAAGGAAAGAGAAGCTTTAATAAAGGCCTCTGCACACCGATTTCGTCATCCCGACGGACTATCACCGGAACTCTTTCGTACCTGGCAAATCTGTAAGTCTAATTTTCATCCTTATAATACTTACCGGGATACCAAGATGTTCCCACTTTTATTTAAAGCACAAAAAGCTATTGATGCCATTAAGAATCAAAGCTTTAAACTCATCTGTCTGAATGACAATGAGCATATGAAAAATTATGACCAAACCATGAAGGAATTAGCACAGGCTTTTGACAGTATCCTTCCCCAAAAATCAAAATTTGAGCTATAATCTATTGCTTACGTCATTGAGTGCACCTAAAAAGATGACCAGATCAAACGCTTTATTTTTATGCGATCTCTCTGAGGTCGACAGAAAGTAGAGTAACCCTAGGATACAAACATACGACATCTACGATGTCACACAAGACGTTACTACTCCCCCCTTTTCACCTCTTGAGCCCCATAAAACTTCTACGCCACCCATCTGGGAGAGGTCACATCTTTGTACCCCAATACGCTATAGACAACATCTCCCAACCTCAGAGAGGGCACCCCCTCATTTCTCAAAAGAAGATTTTTCGGGAAAGTAAGATTCCAAAAAGCTTTTTGCATTCAGCCGATCCTCATCCGTGGCTTTTTGATTATCATTCATACAAAAGAGAGCGGGATTATATTTCTCAATTCTTTTTTTTGCATCATCCCTATAAATTTGGTTCCTTAAAGCGTTTTTTCTTCCAACATATTCAAGATGAGCATGACCAATGGCTAAAGCATACAGACTAAAAGTAAAGCGTTGTACATCATTTTTTGACCTTATATGATTACTCACCGACTGTTCTATTTCTGATCTAAAAACATCCTCCACTGCATCTTTATTATCTTTTTTTCGATAAGCATCTACATTATGATGAGGAATGCCATGATAATTTTTCCCATACCTATGTTCAATAAGCGAAATCGCAGCATCAATAATATGGCGATATGGACCGGACTCCTTTCCTATCATCCTTCTTATTTTACTATAAGTCTTCCTAAAACGATCTTTCTTTAACCTAACTATTGGATAGCCATCTTCTGCAAAGAAAAAACGAGGGTCTAAAGGCGCATTAAAGAACATATCGTCATTTGCATAAAGAAATCGTTCAGAGAGATTCGGTATCTTATACAAAAAATATTCTATCACATTAGAATTAAAACACGGATTGGCTTCCAATGGGAGGATTTCCCTCTGATTCACTATTTGTATCTTTGGATTTGAAGCATCTATCCAGTGAGGCGTTTGATTATCCGTCACTATAAATATCTTCCGTATCCATCCTAAATATTTTTCTACCGACCGCAAGGAAAATTTTAGCTCTTCATTATCCGTAAATCGTGCTTTCGTATTAGCCTCAGTATCATCAAAAGGTTTACCCGTAATTTCTGACCTCTTTTGTAACCACTTTTTATCGCTTCCATCTACCCATAGATAGACTAAATCTATTCTCTTTTCTTCCTTTTCCTCTTCTTCCCGGAGATGTTCCGAAGCCGATTTTATCCTAATCATATCAATATTTCAACTTAATGATATCTTTAATTTTCAAACTCGGATTTCTCCGGAAAATAACTTTCTAAAAAAGCCCCTAAAGCACTTCGATCTTCATCAGTTACCTTCTCCCCATCATTTAAACAAAATAAAGTAGGAGTATACTCCTTTATTGTCTCTTTCAGATTTCCTTTATGTATAAGTATCCTTAATGATTCATAATTATCAATATATCTCAAACGAGCCTGATTTGTAGCTAATGCATAGAAATCAAAGGCAGAACGATGTAAATCATTGTCACTTCTTGTTTTATTAGAGAGCCTTTTTTCAAATTCGAGTTTGAGGGTATGCTCTACCACTTTTTTACAAATGGATTTCCTATATGCATCCATATTATGATGTGATATCCCGGCATAAAAATCTCCTGTTTTTTCTTCAATAAGCAAGGCAGCATTCAAAATAGCCTGTCTATATTGCCCTAATTTTTTCCCCAACAAAGCTTTCCCTTTGTATCTCCACTTGCCCAAAGATTTCTTTCTCAGTCTGACAATTGGTGCTCCCTCTTCGGTATAAAAAAATTTTTTATCTATATCTTTATTTAAAAACATATCATCATTTCCATAAAGAAAAAATTCAGACAAGTCAGGAATTTTATATAACGACCACTCAATAATATTGGGATTAAAACAGGGAATCGCCATGGAAGGTAGAATATCATTTTGGTTTACTATATGGACCTTCGGATGAGACCTGTCTAACCAATCCGGTACCTGATCATTTGTAACGATAAAAATATTACCTATCCAGGGAATATGCTTCGCTACCGATCGCAATGAATATTTTAATTCTTCACTCTCAACAAAGCGACCTTTACAATGAACATCATTTTCATTATTATATTCAAAAGACCCTACGGCAAGATTTCGTTTTTTTACCCAATCCGGATCCGTTCCATCTACCCATAGATAAACCAAATCTATCTCTTTTATTTTTTCCATTGTCAAATGACCGCTCATTAATAATATAATCAAACAACCTAACAACTCACTCCCAAACAACAAACTTTAATGATTTAATGTATATTTGTTCTCATTTATTATCTTTCGATTCTCTAAATTAAAGACACATCAATGAGAGAAGATCAGGTCTGTATTGTTATCCCTATTTATAAAACAAAGTTAGGAAATAATGAGAGAATATCTCTAAATCAGTGTCTTTCTATCCTAGGAGAATTTACCATTTTTGTTATTAAACCTGCTTCTCTTTGTATTGATGATCTTTTAAGTAAACATCAACAACTCAATGAGGAAAGTTTTCCCGATCATTATTTTAACGGAATTTACGGTTACAATTCATTAATGCTATCCTCCTCATTTTATAAAAGATTCGAGTCTTACAAATATATGTTAATTTATCAATTAGATGCTTTTGTATTTCGAAATGATTTACTTTTCTGGTGTAAAAAAGGGTACGATTATATTGGAGCTCCATGGACTAAAAAACCAAAATATTTTTCTTTATATTATCGAATCTTTTTGTTTGCAAAGTTTTGGCTATATAAGCTACAAGGAAAGAGATTATTAACCGGACAAATAGGGAATGGAGGGTTTTCTTTAAGAAGGATTTCTTCTTTTTATCAGACATCTATAGATAAACAAAAACTTATTACCCAATATTTAAATAAAAATAATAAAACGCAAAAAACTCGTTATAATGAAGATGTCTTTTGGGCCATGGAAAATCCCAATTTCGACATCCCATCCTACAAAGAAGCCATCCAATTCTCTTTTGATCTTAAACCCGCCATTGCCTATAAGCAGAACGGTAATAAACTCCCTTTTGGATGCCATGGATGGAGTAAGTCTAAGCATATGGATTTCTGGGAGGATATAATCAAAAAGGAGATTGCAAATAAATCCTAAAGAATATTTTTTACTTATGTAAGTTTGTAATAAAAAAGAGCTACAATGAAATAGTCATAGAAAAACAGACGAGACTCTCCCTTCTCCTCCAACAGCCCTCTTTAATATCGACGATAACTTTTCCTAAATAATTATTTTCAAAGTGACAAAATCTTCCAATAAATACATCTATATTCTGATTATTCTCAGTGCGGCCTTGCTTTTCATTCGATTGGGAAGCATCAGTCTTTATCAGGTAGCAGAAGCAAGAAATGCGGAATGTGCCAGAGAAATGCTGGTCAATGATGACTGGGTTGTCCCTATTTATAACAACCATTTACGAACCGATAAACCGGCATTGGAATACTTTGCGATGATTGCTTCTTATGTTGTTGGAGGCGTTGGTGAAGGAAGTGCTCGTTTCTTCTCGGCCGTTTGTGGGTTGCTCCTCATTGTTTTCACCTTTTTCTTTACCTCTTCTTATCTGGGAAAAAAAGTAGGCTGGTGGGCTTCCTTAACACTATTAGCTTCTATTCATTGCATGGTGCAATTCCGGCTGGCTACACCGGATCCTTACCTTATCCTCACCAATACCATTGCCTTATATTGTTTTTTGAAAGGTTGGTCCTCTGAAAAGTGGAAATGGTGGGCGCTGATGTATATCTTTCTGGGATTGGCCGTCTTTGCAAAAGGTCCTATTGGTGTTTTATTACCGGGACTCATCATTCTCTTGTTTCTTGTTATCAAAAGAAGTCTTCATTGGAAAACCATAGGCAAATTAAAACCTTGGTGGGGGCTTTTGTTGCTTCTATTATTTTCTGCGCCCTGGTATATTCTCGTACATCTGAGAACAGACGGTGCCTGGACAGAAGGTTTTTTTATCACTCACAATGTAGATCGTTTTAGTGACACTATGGGAGGGCACGGCGGTCCATTTATTCTCACTTTTTTATTCGTTATTCTCGGTATGCTTCCCTTCTCCTTATTTATTATCCAATCCATTGGACATACTTGGAAAAGAATGTTTCAAAAAGATATTTTATTACTATCTTTCCTTGCTTTCGCCTGTATTGTTGGATTTTATGCCGTATCCAGGACGAAACTCATCAATTATACCGTACCGGCATATCCCTTTATCGCAATTATGTTGGGTTATTATCTCAATAATCTTTGCAAAAAAGTCGTAAAGGGAAAAGGCTTAATCATTTCTTATATTCTATTGCTCATCATCTGCATCGGATTGCCGATAGCGTATTACTTCTGGTCAAAATCCTTACCGGAATTGCAATCGCTAAGCTGGATGACTATTTTCTTTATCCTCTTTCCCGTGGGCGGAATATTCGCTTTCTATTATTTCAGAAAAAAACGATTCGCAAAAAGCTTTTATTTTATCACCGGTACTTTCATTCTGAGTGCATTAGTCATTTTCGTTTATCCCTACCCTCAATTAGATGCGCAAACACCGGTAAGGCAAGCCCAACATCTGCTTTATAAAGATCGACCCATTGCTTTTTGGAAAAAATTCAATGACGATTTCGTATTTTATGCTAAACATCCCATCCCCTTTCTGGAAGACAGTAGTGCGCTAGATGCTTTCTTACAAAACCATCAGAATGCACTTATCATCAGTATTTCAAAAGATCAAGCACCCCTCAAATCCAGAAAAGACCTTCAACTTATCCAAAAGAGACATGAAATTTTTAATTCTCATATTTCCTATATTTACCAACAAACTGCACCTTTGCAGGAAGAATAAAACTGTTGATCCATGAAAGTATCCGTTGTAATCACTTTATACAATGAAGAAGACAATATTCAGCCTTTGCTAAAAAGCGTAAAAGAGGCCATGGAAGAGATCGATTATGAACTAGTTCTTGTGGATGATGGATCATCAGATAAGACCATTCCGCTCATTAAGGAACATGCCTATGAACAAGTAAAATTGGTAGAGCTAAATAAAAATTATGGGCAAACTACTGCCATGGCTGCCGGTATAAGAGAGGCGCAGGGGGAATATATTGTAACCTTAGATGGCGATTTACAAAATGATCCAAAGGATATTCCCATGCTGTTAAATAAAGCAGAAAAAGAAGATTGGGATGTCGTAGCAGGCCGACGAGCCAATCGGCAGGATATTCAGCTAAAAAAGATTCCCAGCAAAATTGCCAATAGTCTCATTCGTGCAATGACCGATGTTCGTCTTCACGATTACGGATGTACCCTAAAGCTTTTCCGACAAGATATTGCAAAAGGAATGGGATTATATGGAGAATTACATCGTTTTATTCCGGTACTTGCTGCCATGCAGGGTGCAAATATGACCGAGGTAGATGTCCATCATCATGCCCGTGTTCACGGAGAATCTAAATATGGAATCGGAAGAACAACAAGAGTCATGAGCGATTTATTATTCATTGTTTTCTTTCAAAAATACTTCCAGCGCCCCATGCATCTTTTCGGCCCTCCGGGCATCCTCCTTTTCAGTATTGGAGTAATTATCAATTTATATTTATTGATTATAAAGATTGGAGGGGCTCAAATTGGGGATCGTCCATTATTAATTTTAGGATTAATTCTTCTATTAGGAGGTTTACAAATTATCCTTTTTGGATTTCTGGCAGAGGTGCTGATGCGTATTTATTATGAATCTCAATCCAAAAGGAACTATAAAATCAAACGCATTTTTAAAGGGAGTCAATGAAGACCTGGCTCAAATGGATATTGAAGATTGGGCTCTCGGGGCTGGCTTTGTACCTTATCTTTCGTAAGATAAGCTGGCAACAGACCTGGGAGCTATTGTCCACGGCTAATCTTGTCTGGATTATTCCGGCTTTCCTGTTTTTCAACGCTTCCCAATTTTTAAGTGCAAGAAGACTTTTAAGTTTTTATCATGCGCTGGAAGTACCTTTAGGCTATCTGTTGAACCTGAAATTATATTACAAAGGGATGTTTTATAACCTGTTTCTGCCCGGCGGCATTGGCGGAGACGGCTATAAAGTACATTATCTGTATAAAGCCTATCATAAACCGGTTAGGAAACTCATTACCGCTACCCTGATCGACCGGCTCAACGGCATGGCTATTCTTGGTCTTCTGGTGGTCTTGCTGGGAGGAACCGGCATGCTCCCCTCCTCCTTTCTTCCTTTTCCCGAATGGTGGCTCATCGGAGGATATGGTATTGGTTTATTTGTAGCTGTCCTGGTTTTGAAAAAATTATTTCCTGTTTATGCCCCCATTCTGTTCAGGACTTCTTTATGGTCATTAGGGATCCAGATACTACAATTGCTATCCGTCTTTTGTCTCATCCGGGCGCTACACATTGAAGGCAGTTTACTGGCCTATTTCCTGTTGTTTTTACTCAGTTCTATCGCTGCGGTTATTCCTTTTACGATTGGGGGAGCCGGCGCCAGAGAATTGGTATTTGTAGTAGGTGCTCCCCTATTGGGCGTTATTTCTACCCAGGCCGTAGCGATCAGCCTGCTCTTTTTTATTCTTACGGCCCTTGCTTCTTTTACGGGTATTCTTATTAAAATAGAAAAGCCGACATAGCTTTTAATCATTTGAGCAATACCTTTGCACCATCCAGTCTTCCCGGCTGATGGTACAAACAATGATAGAGCGCTCAGGACTAGCGCACGCTTTTAAAATAATTTTTTTCTGAAGAGGTAAAGCATCCGGAGAAATGGTATCCTTAACTGTATGGAATCCGAGATATCCTATTTTAAAAATAATACTATCCTTTAATAAACTATCCGGCACCTGAATGGAGTAGTGCCCCGCCGCATCGGTGATTCCTCTTAATGTACCATTTAAAAAGATACTAACTCCGGGCAAAGAATCTTTGTTTTCATCTCCTAATACGTATCCCCGAATAACAGCATTTCCTGCAGTATCTGTTGCAGCAGCAGATACATTTTGAACATCACCTGCCTTTCGGGTATTTAATGTAAAAGAGGAAGTAATCAACAAATATACCCCCAAAAGAAGGACAATAGAAAATTTCGAAGAGGCATCTGAAGGGAACATCTCAATCATTTTAAAGCCAAAGGATTACCTAAAAGTACAATTTTTATTCTAACATACAAAATTATTATATATCATCATTCCTCAAACTACAAAAAAGCCGTAACAGTTTTTTCTGCTACGGCTTTTTGATAAAATCAACCTGTTGGGGATTATTGAATCGGCTGAATCTTATACTGATAACTATAATTCTTATAGGGCAACAGGTATTGCTTTAGCGGCCATGTTCCCCAGGAATTGATACCTCCTAATCCCATTTGTTGTAAATCAATACTCAATACCGTCATCTCTCTCGGAACCAATTCTCCCGAATGGGCATTATGTTTTTCCAATCCTTCATCCAAATCCTTATTTAAATACGGTAAAGCGTTGATATTTATTAAAGTATCTGATGTAATTCTTAATCCTACGCCTTGATCATTTGTCAATTCCAGCCAGCGAATATCGGATTTATTCCCACTCTCCTGAGGTCGAACATAATCCTTATAGTATTGTTGATTGACAGTAGATTCATAAATTCCAACAAACTCTGCATCTTTTCGATCCCAATAACTTGCATGAGGACCTCTACCATACCATTTCATATGGCTAAATGATTGTGGCAACATCATCTGCATACCAAATTTAGGCAGCATCGGTTCTTTTTCCGAAGTATGTGTTGCCAGGCGTTGAGAAACAATAATAGCGCCTTTTCCATTGATGCTGTAATCCACAAACAGTTTAGCATGTACATAAGGCAAACCATATTTCATACTTAACTTAACTTTCTGCGGATCCGTATCATCTATGGAATAGCTCAACAAGAAACGATCATGACTGGAGCGTTTCCAGTTGATTAAACGCTTTTGAAAACCGGCGCCCATATCATTATCGGTAGGCGCACGCCAGAAATTCGGACGTAAACTATAGCCTGCCTTTACATAATTTTCTCCATGAACAGTATAATCGGTAAGCAATCCGGTCTTATGATCAAATACCAACTGAAAATCATTCCCCGATACCGTGATCTCTTTATCATTATCATTTACCTGCACCTCCCCTGCCTGTTGCAGCTGCAATGCAGGGCGATCACGATGGATAACGGTTATCTGATCCTTGGCAACAGTCCACCCTGCGGGTACCAAATCTTTTTTAGTCTTGGTTTTATAGAAGACATTCAAGAATACATCATGATAAGCCATCCTTGGTAATTTATAGCGAATTGTTATCTCTTTCTTTTCTTGTGGACCGACATCAATCTGTTCTTTTTTTCCCTTTTGGATAACTTTCCCATCTGCTACAACCTGCCATTCCAAATACACATTATCCAAATTCTTAAAGAAGTTTTCATTATAAATTTGCACTTTCCCTGCCATAGGGTCAATGCCTGTGGTATGAATATTTTGGTATTGATGTTTAACCTCAAAAGCATCGGGATGGGGTGTACGATCAGGAGCAAAGAAACCATTACTGTTAAAATTATAGTCACTTGGCAGATTCACGCCATAATCTCCGCCATAAGCCCAAATCGTATCTCCTCGATCTGTCACTTTTTGTAAAGCCTGATCTACAAAATCCCAAATAAATCCACCTTGCATCGCCGGATAATAAGTCCGAATAGTATCCCAATAATCATTAAAGCTTCCCATAGAATTTCCCATAGCATGCGCATATTCACATAAAATAAAAGGTTTGCGATCGCTTTCCTTATTTCCTGTATTCCCACTATTTCCGTTTGCTTTATTTGTATTTCCCATACCGGGCGCTTCTCCGGAGAAAGTAATCTTTGGTCCATCATCCTTCACGTAATCGACCATATTCTGAGGGGAAGGATACATCGGGCAATAAATATCGGTATATTCAGAGTTTCCGGCTCTTTCATATTGTACGGGTCTGGAAGGGTCATATTTTTTAATCCAACGGTAACATTTTTCAAAATTAACGCCCATCCCGGCTTCATTTCCCATCGACCATATAATGACACTCGGGTGATTAATATCACGTTTTACCGCTCTTCTGTCCCGTTGAATATGCTGCAAGAACCAATCCGGCTTCTTGGCCAAAGAGTTTTCTCCATACCCCATTCCATGGCTCTCCAAATTCGCTTCATCCACCAAATAGATACCATATTCATCACACAGCTTATACCAATACGGATCATTGGGATAGTGAGAAGTACGTACTGCATTGATGTTAAACTTCTTCATTGTCCGGATATCCTGCTCCATTCTTTCATGAGAAACATATTGACCGGTCAAAGGATCCATTTCATGCCGATCGGTACCCTTAATGAAGATGGCTTTCCCATTCACCAATAAAGAATTATTTTTAATCTCTACTTTACGAAATCCTACTTTCTGAGGAATCACTTCTGTTGTACTTCCATTATCATTTTTCAAACTCACGTAAAGAGAATATAAGTTAGGTGTTTCTGCATTCCATTTTTTGGGATTCTTCACCTGTAAAACAATGTTTTGGTAATTCGTAGAATCCCCTAATTGAACTTCAGATTTTTTGACTAACTTACCGGCATCATCAACCAGCCTAATTTCTGCCTGATAATTCTTCAAGCGAGGATTGGCGTTATTGAGAAAATCCAAACTTACAGTCAACTTCCCATCTTTATAATCATTCGTTAAATCGGGAATGGCATGTACATCGCGAAGGTGAACTTTATTACGAGCATATAATGAAACTGATCTTTCTACACCACCAAAGCGCCACATGTCCTGATCCTCCATATAAGATCCGTCACTCCAACGATAAGCTTGAAAGGCAATCACATTTTTCTGACCGGGTTTTATGTACTTTGTCACATCAAATTCTGCTGCCAATTTACTATCTTCACTATAACCAACCCACTGTCCATTGACCCAAACATAAAAAGCAGAACGAACCGCCCCAAAATGCAAATAAATATCTTTTCCATTCCAATCCTTATCTACCGTAATTACTTTTCGATAAGAACCTACCGGATTATACTGATGTGGAACCTGAGGGGGATTCGGTCTGTTATGAGGAAGCAAATAGGCAAAATCATAAGTCACATTGGTATAAATGGGGAAGCCATACCCATTCACCTCCCACATCCCGGGGACCTGAAAATTATCCCATTGGGAAGCATCATAATTCGTTTTCCAAAAGCCCTTCGGGCGATCGGCAGGCTTGGGCACCCATTTAAACTTCCAATCTCCATCTAAGGATTGAAAATAAGACGACTCCTTAGGGTTATCTTTCTTTGCCAGATTCATATTTTCATAAGCAAAGAAATGGACATGCATGGGTTCACGATTCACCGCATTAACAAATTCATCCTGCCAATAAGTAGAATCGGGCTCTTGCGCAAAAGCTACACTTACACTAATAAAAGATAAAAATAAAACGAATAGTTTTTTCATAAAATAAAACATTAAACGTAAAGTAAAAAAGACAAAAATATCACAAAAATCCTTACAAAAAGGGGGGCAAATTCATCATTAAACAGGCATAATTCAATCAAAATTTTATTCTTTTTTAAAAGAATCCCATCCAAGGCTTTGTAGTTCATGTTGATTACCACCGGTGGTAATAAGTTGTAATCCTTCGGAAACATCGGTCATGTGACCGATCACACTAATCTGCTCCGAAAGCGTAATTTTATCATAATCTTCCTGATCAATAGTAAAAAGTAATTCATAATCTTCTCCTCCCTGCAAGGCGCAGATGGTATAACCAATATTAAAATCCAATGCCACTCGCTTCGTTTCTTCGTCTACCGGCAATTTATCTTCATATATCGTCACCCCAAGCTCACTTTGTTTGCATATATGCCGAACATCAGAGCTAATTCCGTCACTAACATCCATCATAGCAGTCGGAGTCACTTCTTTCTCTGATAAAAAACGAATAATATCCTTTCTGGCTTCCGGTTTTAAAAATCGTTCTAAAGGATAGGTTCGTTTCCCCAGATCCGGTTGTATTTTGGGATTTTCCAAAAAGATTTTCTTCTCTCTTTCCAATAATTGAAGCCCCATGTAGGCCGCTCCCAAATCCCCGGACACACAAAGCAAGTCTCCTTTTTTTGCAGTACTTCTCTGAACAAATTTATCCGGCGCTACCGAACCCAAAGCGGTAATGCTGATAACCAAACCCGATGTGGAAGAGGTCGTATCTCCTCCAACTACATCCACACCATAAATTTTGGCCGCCAGATAAATACCCTCATATAGCTCTTGCATAGCTTCTACCGAAAAACGGTTAGATATAGCTACACTCACCGTTACCTGCTGTGGTTCGGCATTCATGGCATAAATATCCGAAATATTAACTACCATAGCCTTATACCCTAAATGCTTTAAGGGAGCATAAGACAAATCAAAATGAACCCCTTCCACCAGTAAATCCGTAGAAACAACCGTTTGTTTTCCGAAATAATCCATAACAGCTCCATCATCTCCCACCCCAAGGATGGTTTCCGCATTCTGAACTTCTATGTTTTTTGTCAGAAAATCAATCAGACCAAATTCTCCTAAATCGTTGATATCTGTTCTTTGATTACTCATTCACTCGTTTTATTAATGGTTTATGAATTCCTTCTACACTGTAAAGCATGAATAAAAGCAAAGATAAGGGTTTGAGATTGAATTTACTTGGTTATTGGTTGATTAAGTTGATTGGGGTATTAGGTTATTGAGTTCAAAAAACCCAGCCCAATAAAATACAGACCAGGACAATCACAGGAGGAGGGAGTTTGGTAAATCGTAAAAACAGAAACGTACCTACAATCACAGCCAGGTTGACCCAATTAAAAGAAACGGTTTCAAACAGAATTAAAGTAAAAGCCCACATAATCCCCACGACAACCGCATTAATTCCTTCCAACGCACGAAAAACATACACGTGCTTTTTCAAATTATTCCAGATAGGAAAAAAGAAGAGGACTAAAAGTAAGCTGGGCAAAAAGATAGCAAAGGGAGCAATCACAGCACCTATTATCTGCAAACTTGAACCCGCAGGTCGCATAATCATTCCCCCTACATAAGAAGTCAGTGAAAAAGTAGGTCCGGGAACAGCCTGTACCATTCCGGCACCGGTCAGGAAGTTAGCAGAAGAAATCATGGCTCCTACTCCCTGATTGATAGGACGTGTAATAAACTGGTCAAACATCATTGGAATCAATACCTGACTTCCTCCAAATACCAGGCTTCCAAAACGATAGAAATTTTCGAAAATATTAAATAATCGAAAATATTGCCAACCATGAGCCCGGGAAAATTCACTAAAAAAGCCCGCTATGGCAAAAACCGCAAAAAATAACCACAACCGCTTCCAGGGGATTTTCTTCCTTTTAGGATTCGTATCAGGAATTCTCTTATTGCTAAAATTAGAAACCACTCCGCCCAACACAATCAAAATAGGAAAAACAGCAGGCCCGCTAAATACAGCAGCAGCAAGCATGGCCCCTGCCATAATACATGCCGTTGCTACATTTTTTATACTAATTTTAAAAGCTTTATAGCCGGCATAAGCCAAAAAACCGACCGCCATCGGCTGTACAAAATGAAAAATACCGGGATCAAATTCGTAAATCACAAATGAGAACACCGTCATTAACAAACAAGCCGGTAACGCCCAAATCAACATTGCTAATACCGCCAAAGGCACTCCTCCTCTTTTGTAACCAATCAAGGTAATCGTCTGTGTAGAAGAAGCCCCCGGTAACAACTGACAAAAAGCATTGTACTCCAATAACTCTTCCTCCGTCACATCTCGTCTTTTCTCCACAAATGTTCGTAACATCATGGCTAAATGTCCTTGTGGACCACCAAAGGCTGAAATAGTATAAAAAAATACCGACTTAAGAAACGGGATATGGCGGATTAACTTCATATTACGACTTGCAATATAAATACATTTGACCTCTTTTTAAAATGCTTTATTCTATATTCGTCAACAATAAATGAACAGAAGAGCTTTCATCTAATGGATTCCTGATATCTAACTGTATAATCCCAACATCCGGAGCGAAATACACATCACCTACAGGGAATGACATACTTCCTCCTCCTCCACCGGGTTCATTAACGAGTTGTTCTGCGAGAATTTTCAGATGGGTAACCGGTTGAAAAGTATGATTATTTACCATGTATGAAATACCTTTTTCCTTGACCCGGAAGGTTAAATGTAAAGATGTCCCATTGACAGTAACCGTATTGACCCAGGAATCTCCCACCTCAGCATCTTGTTTTAAAACCAATAATTTTTTATCGCCTAATTCTGCTAAAAAAGATTTGACATAATACGATCCGGAAGAATCTCCCAGAAACGTATAGGTGGTATCCTGAGGATGGTCATCAGGAATATTTTGATATGCATGAAAAGTAATGCTGTCCATCACCTTTACACTGTCCGTGGAGATCAACCTAAATCCACTATGAAGAGTTGTATCTTCATAATGCAGAGTGTCCTGAGGTAAATAACTTCCTCCTTTTTCCGGTCCTTCGAAACTTTTTTCTTTGGAACAGGAAAAAAAGGTTACCATCAGAAATAGAGAAGCAATTAAAATATTTCCTTTCTTCATCATTATTAAAATTTATACGAAATTACAATTATTAAATACAATATAGAGAAATTAACCGATTCCTCATAGAAAAGCTTTTTAATATTCTTAATTTTACAGAATAAAATAAAAAAGCATGGAAAAAATAAACTGGGAAACAGCGAAGGAATTTGAAGATATTACCTACAAAAAGGCAAAAGGGGTAGCACGCATTGCCTTCAACCGACCGGAAGTACGCAATGCTTTCCGCCCTAAGACAACATCCGAACTGTTGGAAGCCTTTCATGATGCGCAGGAAGACACCTCCATTGGCGCCATTTTATTATCAGCCGAGGGGCCATCTCCCAAAGACGGCGTTTACAGCTTTTGTAGCGGCGGGGATCAGAAGTCTCGTGGCAAACAAGGATATGTAGGGAAAGATGGTATGCACCGACTCAATATTCTCGAGGTTCAACGTCTCATCCGCTTTATGCCTAAAGCGGTCATTGCCGTAGTACCCGGATGGGCAGTAGGAGGAGGACATAGCTTGCATGTCGTTTGCGATATAACGCTGGCCAGTAAAGAACATGCAATTTTCAAACAAACCGATGCCGATGTAACCAGCTTTGATGCCGGCTATGGTTCTGCTTATTTGGCTAAAATGGTCGGTCAAAAAAGAGCAAGGGAAATCTTTTTTTTAGGTAGAAATTATTCGGCACAAGAAGCCTTTGAAATGGGAATGGTAAATAAGGTTGTTCCACACGAGGAACTGGAAAACACTGCTTTTGAATGGGCACAGGAAATTCTTGCCAAATCTCCTACTTCCATAAAGATGCTCAAATATGCCATGAATCTTACAGACGACGGTCTGGTAGGGCAACAGATTTTTGCAGGAGAAACTACCCGATTAGCTTATATGACGGAAGAAGCCAAAGAAGGGAGAGATGCCTTTTTAGAAAAAAGAAAACCGGATTTTGAAAAAAAATGGCTGCCTTAACCAACCAAATATTTCCTACGGAATTTAAAAATCAAAGTTGCTCCCCGAATGATCATCCAAACTGCAAAAGCCATCCATATGGCATATAATTTCAACCCAAAATAGTCGCCTATCAATAAGACCGGAATAAAGCCAAAGAAAGTGGCTGCCATTTGTGTATTTCTCAGATATTTGGCTTCCCCCAGCCCTTTAAAGATCCCATCAAAAACATAGGCAATGGCATTGATAGGCTGCATCAATAAGACCATCCAAAATACTGCAGTAAACACGGCTAACACGCCTTCTTGTTTATTAAACAACAGCCCTATATGTCGGTAAAAAAGACCACAAAAAGCCAGTAATATGAAAGTAATCAATATAGAATACTTCGAAGTATCGATGCCCAGATTCCAAAGTTTTTTATAGTCCTTGGCTCCCAATAGTCGCCCTCCAATTGCATTTCCTGCATCAGCATATCCATCAATAAAGAAAGAGAAAAACAACCATAAATTCATTAAAATACTTTGTGCCGCAATATAATTTTTACCATATCCTGTAGCATAAGCATTCGCCATATAGATGGCCACATTAAGTGCAATCGTCCGAATAAAGAAATTGGCACTCATCAACAACAAAGGTTTCAATTCCGGGTTTATTTTAGACTTTAATTTTAGAGAAAAAGGAGTCTTTTTAAGAAAAAAATAGAGTGCCATCACTAACATAACAGCCTGTGCTATGACACTGGCATAAGCAGCTCCATTCAATCCCATGGCGGGAATAAAATGCGGAATTCCAAACACCAGTATATAATCCAATACCACATTGACAGCAGCTCCTATGAGACTACATTTCATCGCCCAGAATGTATTTTGTAAACCACGAAAAATACCAAAAAGGGACAAAGTCGTTAAAGTCAAAGGATAACCAATGGCCCGAATCCGATAATATTCTTTGGCATATTGTAAAATCAGTCCATCGGCATTGTAAGCCCGAAAAATAGTTTCTGCAAAAACAGAAGTGACACCAAAAATAAAAAGACTTAATAATAGACTAAAAGCCAATATCTGCGGTATTAACGTCTTGACAGCATGAATTCTTTGCCCCCCCACGTGTTGAGAAATAACCGCCGAAATTGCGGTTTCTATCTGTGCAACAATCCAAATAATCGCCGACAAAAAAGAACCGACAATACCGGCAGCAGCCAGCGCTTCCACAGAATGAGACTGTATATTTCCCACTACCGCAATATCCGTCAGAGAAATAACCGGTTCCGCTATTCCCGCAATGATAGCAGGGATTGCTAATTTATTAATCTCCTTAAAGGTGATTTTTGTAGACAAAAGTGAGACTTTTAAGCTGCAAACTTGCGCTTTTTTTTGGACATGGAGCAACCCAATTATAGTAATCTTTTACCGGTAAACTCATGTAAAGAAGACATCGGCGTGGGAATCACCCCGGAAAAATTGAAAGAAAAGTTTGAGAAATTGCAATTTTATGTGGTTTGGATCGAAGTCAGGTTTTGGATTCTGAACGATTATAACCTTCGTATTTGTAGTGGCTTAAGTTTACTTTAGCGTTGTAAATCGCATATTTCTAAATATTGTTCCAGCGTTTGCTCATAGTTCCTTCTTGCAGTGATATTATTCAGAGATAGCTCAGCAAAGTCCTTTACAAAATTCTTTGACTTCTTTAGCTGTTGTTTTATTCTGAACCAGTTCAGATATTTCTGTAAATATTTGGTAGATATTCCATAAAACTGATTGGACAGCCATTTTTTTAAATGACTATGCAGTGAGTTGACATGTTGGATGTGATAAATTCCATTCATTACCCGTTGTTTCATATCTGAACGCAATGGGTGATGCTCAATACCTTTATCTATGGCGTAACCCTTATAACTCACATGGCTGTCAGAACATAGAATCGTTTGGCTAGTCGTTAACGCTCCGATTGCCCTATCGATATCTTTCTTTCTTATCCTTCCTCTCCGGGCTACGGTAAAGTCTAATTGTCTGGCTCTGTCAGCTGTCACTATTACGGATACCTTATTATTACTTATGCCTTTCTGTTTGGATGTATTACCTCGCCGATGTGGCTTCCTTTTAATATTGCGACTCCCTTTCTCAGAATAAGGTATAAATGTCTAATCACTTTCAGTGATTCCATTAAACGGATCCGAGCTTTGTTGTTTACAAGCTGATAAGATCTTATGACGCCAGTCAAAGGCCGTCTTTTTATTAATTTTTAAACGATCTTTTATTTTATCTAAACTTAGTTCCTCCTCCATCAATTTTAAATAATCTTCAACCAAGTCTTTATGATGGAGGTGAGCCATCCATGTACCGGTAAATTCTGTAAAAGTACGTCCACAATCTTTGCATTTATACCGCTGACTTCCCTTGTCTATACCATGTTTTCTGTAACTATTGCTTTGGCAATGGGGGCAACAACCTTGTTTATTGTTCAATAGCTCCTTTCGGCTCAAATTTATATCGTCTTCACCGGAAACAACTGAAAACTCTGCCAGCAAGGAGTGCCGCTCCTCCTCTGATAAATCAAAAATAGCTGCTCTGATTTCTTCCTTAGTCATAACTATCCTTTTTTACAAAGATACAAAATAACACGCTATTTTAAACTTAAGCCGTATAACTTGACGTTTACGTCTTCGATTGTCGCAAAAACCGCTTATTTTTTGCTCAAAAGCATTAAATTAGCAAAAAAATAAAGCGGTTTTGCTCGGTTCACGGTAAAATGAACGTTTACGTCTTCGTAATCGGCTCCAGCGCAAAGCCGGTCAGACGTTAACGGCAAGTGTTACAAAACAAACGTTCGGTACATAAAACAATTTAAAAAGCTATAAATCCAGAAGAGAAAATTGAAAGGCTTTCCATAAAAAACGAAACCCACTAGTTTGAGTTTCCTCAGGGACTAATGGGAATAAGATATTACAAAGATACATATTTTTTTGTACTTTTCAAACAAATTAAAAAAGTATGACCTACAAGGAGTTTGAAAAGGTAATGAGCAAAGCTAGGATGAGTCGATATTTACAGGCTTGTGATGGCAATTCACAGAAAGCAATGACACTTTACAGAAGAAATCTACAACTTACCCAAGAATTATTCACCATTATAAGTTGCTTTGAAATTGTGCTAAGAAATACTATTGATGATAGATGCAAAGAAGAATTTGGGGAAGATTGGTTAAGAAAAGGAGCCTCGAAAGACGGAATTTTTGACAATAAAAAGTGTCGTTTAACGAAAATAAATATCAATAATGCAATTAAAAAATTATCACACTATAAGCCTAACAAGCTCATCGCAGAACTCGGCTTTGGCTTTTGGCGTTATATGTTTGCTCAAAATCAATATAATGCAACAAATCGTATCCTTTTAAAAGTATTTCCTTCAAAACCTACTTCTACCCCAACTCATCAGTACAATAATACCTACATATTTAATGAATTAGCAAAATTAAATAAGTTAAGAAACCGAATGGCACACCACGAACCAATATGTTTCAAATCCCAAGAACCTATTAAAAGCACTACCTACGCAAGACAGAACTATAATTTAATTCTACAATTTTTTCAATGAATGGAAGTAGATGTTAAATCACTACTCTATGGACTTGACCATATTAATAAAATTTGTAGTGAAATAGATGACATATAAATCACACCAGCCGTTAACAAGTGGTCCATTGTACCCACCTCGGTCAAGTCTGAATGATATGTAATCTTAAATAAATT
>CAZYHV010000002.1:0-211995 GCA_964647485.1 uncultured Chitinophagaceae bacterium
CTGTTGTTCGTATTCACCAGATTTATTTTTTTTTATTTTTTTTGGTTTTTGTTTTGGTTTTTGCTGCCCCAAACTCCCACAATCTCTTTCTCTCTATAATGCCTGTCATTTCGAATGTAATGAGAAATATCCCACGCGGCACCTGTGAATCCCCTCTCATTTTCTCCATAATGCCTGTCATTTCGAATGTAATGAGAAATCTCTCATGCGCTGCCTGTGAATCCCATCTCTTTTTCTGCATAATGCCTGTCATTTCGAATGTAATGAGAAATCCCTCATTCGCTGCCTGTGAATCCCATCACTTTCTCTCCATACTGTCTGTCATTTCGAATGTAATGAGAAATCCCTCATGCGCCGCCTCTGAATCCACCCTCTTACTCTCCATAATGCCTGTCATTTCGAACGTAATGAGAAACCTTCATGCGCCGCCTCTGAATCCCATCTCTGTTTCCTTTCCGGGCATTTGTCGTGGGTAGCGAATAATGATAGTCACCTAAAAGTGAAGCATATCAGAGACAGCAAGACTTATAGCAGTTAGGTAGAAAGCGATCGTCCATGTAGCTAAAAATTAGCTTAATCTTTAACCTCTTTATTCGGAGGAGTCTTATGTTGAATAGGTAAAATAATACAGAATTGGGTACCTTTTCCGGGTTGAGAGTCAACATGAATTGTTCCATTATGTTTTTGAATAATACTGAAAACCAAGGACAAACCTAAACCGGTACCTTCTCCGACCTCCTTTGTAGTAAAAAAAGGTTCAAACATTTTATCCTGAATTTTTTTCGGTATTCCCGGACCATTATCCGCTATGCAAATCATCACCTCTTTTTCCAGAGCATTAGTTTCTATTCTAACCTCTCTTTCTTTTTTACTTTTGTTGCTCTCTGTTGCTTGTATAGCATTAGTCAACAAATTCATAAAGACCTGATTTATTTTTCCCGGATTACATTCTACAAATGGGAGTGTACCATATTCTTTCTTTATTTTGAGGTTACCGGGGAGGATGTTTTTTAACAAATGGAGCGTGGAATCAATCCCCTGATGGAGATCCGTATCTTTAAAAATATTTTCATCTAGCCGACTAAAAGTACGTAATCCATTAACGATTTCCGTTGTGCGGGTTGTTCCTTCTTTCATACCAACCAATAACTTCGGAATTTCATCTTGTACAACGTCCAGCTCCACTTCCTCAGTTAATGCCTCAATTTCTTTTAGTTTTTCCTCAATATTGCTTTTCGTTATTTCTTTATATTTAGCCAATAATTCATTCAAGTCTTCAATATCCAACTCCAATGATCGGATATTGGACTGAATAAAATTGACCGGATTGTTGATCTCATGGGCAATACCGGCTGTCAGGCGACCTAAAGAAGCCATCTTTTCCGCATTTACTAACTGAGATTGCGCCTCTTTTAATTTATTCAATGAAATATTTAATTCCTCATTTGTACGCTGTAACTTTTTTGTTCTTCTTTGTACTTTACCTTCTAAAATACGATTTTGTTGCCCGATGAATAATTCTTTTTCTCTAGCTGCTCGTAGTGCTTTTTTATGGGAAATGTCTTTTTCTTTTCGATACTGGTTTATCTTATCTGCCAGCGAAAAAGATAACAGGGCTACTTCAATACTAGATCCAAGGAGCAAGATATGTCTGGTAAATAAATTAAAAGGAAGAACACTATACAATCGTAGAACATATAAAATTACTGCAATTAAAAAGAAGGAATATGCTAAAAAAAAGAACATAGCCGGTCTGTTTTTCTCTTGAATGAGCTTTAAGCTAGCAATTAAAATTGTTAAGCAACCCAAGACAGCTACTGCATTAATAATTTGATAAGATAAAAAATAAAAGGATATGAATGAGAAAAGAAACCCTACAACATCTAAAATAATAAATACATTGAGAACTTTATTAAACAGGGGCAAGGTCTTACGAAGTTCTAAAAATGACTTAGTAAAAAGAATGGTAAGAATACCGGAAACAGCTCCACTTAAGACAATACTTTTATTGGTTAAAAAAGAAGAATCATGCCATAGATATTGGTATCCCACTCCTTTTAATGATAACTGAGTAAATACAATAGCTATTAGATACAATGTATATAAAAGATAATTTTTTTCTTTAGTAGAAAGATAAAGAAATAGATTATAAATAATCATAATGAGGAATATCCCCAAAAAAACAAAAGAAATATTATGATCATTGAATATTTGAGAATAAATATCTTTTATCCCTCCAACAAAGACAGGAATGAACACTTGGTTTTTAGATTGTACTTTTAAAAAAATTGTACTAATACTATCTTTAAGAAGGGGGAGTGGAAATATTGGATCCGGGGTTTGATATTTACGATAGTCAAAATTTGTTAAAAGGCCAGAAGTCGTTTCCATAAATCCTCCTCCTTTTTGGGGTATATAAATGGTAACCGAATCTAAATTAGGATTAGCAATTCTTAGTACATAACGGTGGAGATTTCCTTCGTTTTTCAACGAGAGACGTAGCCAATAAGTAGCTTTAGAAAAACGAAAATTAGGGATATTTTTACTGGTAGAAAATACTTTAGAACGGATTTCTTGAATGGATAATTGATTGGTACTGTCTTTATAAAAGGCTATTTGCTTCCCTTTTATTAGAGTACCCTGATCTTTGACAAAAGTTACTTCCGGGGTTCCATTCCCCCAAGCACAAGGAGACAAGAGTATAAAAAAAGGAGTAATAAAAAAAAATAGGTAAAATTTTTTAAGACCATAAGAGAATAAGGATAAGAGTACCTTTTGCTTCATAATAATACTTATTAATTAAAGGGATCTCCGTTATGAACGGTTAAAATACCTTTTCAAAGGTAAATATACAAAAGAAAAAGATCATTTAATTATTGTTTATTTTATGGTTTGTAAATAAGCAACCTTAAAAACATTACTTATAGATGTAGAATGAAAAAGAAGAAATTTATTAAATAAAAAAATATTACCATATTCCATTATATCTCTAATTTTGAGTGTCTCTCTATTTTTAAGTTAAATTCAATTTCCATATTTCCTTTTCTTCCATAATGCATGACTCTCTGATTCGGATTTTTTTGAAGATCTAATATTATTTCACGTTCCTTAGGTCTTGCAAACTCAAGCTTTTCAGGATTTTCCAGAAGTAGAGCCGTCGCCAATAAGTCATCTTTGGGATAGTAAAAAGTCCCGTCCTCTCCTAAAGATAGAATTTCCTTATACCCTACACGTTTACTAATAGGAACGGTAGCAGGGGAGCAGAAAGCAAACATAGATTGTAGATTTAATTGACTCATCACTGCAACCCCCACTCTTACCAATACAATACTTCCAATACCGAAACCGGCTATTTTTTTTGAGTTCCATAATCCACAATACTCTCCTGTTCCATTTTTCGCCTCCGCTTTCACCATTTTAAAAATATTAGGATCCATCTGGTCTATGGCAGTCTCTATGGGTAAAGATGTTTTGCCTCCGGCGATTTGTATTCTTCCGCCGCCCAACACTTCCCCTGTTCTTTTCGATTCGACAAGAATTATATAGGTAAAGGGTTCTTTCATCCAGCTTAGATTAGCCGAGGTAACTTGTGTTACGCCATAAGCTTCCAATACTTTTCGATGTCCTTCTACATATTTAGTGCATTCTTCCGGTTCCAAATCTGCTCTAAATACTTTTACTTCAACCATAATCGTTTTAGCTTTTTTAACCTGTTATTATTTTTTGAGTGTCCACATAAAAACGACCTGAGGGAATATTTTCTTTACATAGAATATTTCTACATATTTCAGTGGTTACAGCGCCTCCCAATGCCACTGATGAAGCAAGCTGAGGCCAGGTAGAGATGCTTTTCCCAATTTCAGTTAATGAATATTTTAATCTTTCAGAAATAGCCTCACCACCTGCAATTTGTGTTGAAATATTTATGCGCCGTGCCGGATTCTCCATTACTTGAGTAAAATCAATTTCTTCCGTATCGATGAGTCCATGCAATATCTCCCTATTAGGAGCTAGATCAAATCTTTCAATATCAATCATTCCTCTGTCACTGGTATCCATCAAAACCGGAATTTGGACTTGTCGGGCTTTTTCTCTACACTTAATTTTTATATCCAGGCTATCACATTCATCAATCAAAACATCTAAGTTTCCATTTTTACTTATAAAATTTTCTAAGTTATCTTCTGAGATTCCACGGTGAAAACAATTGACCCTTAAATAGGGGTCTATTTCAGCAATCTCTCTGGCTGTAATCACGGTTTTAGGAAGCCCGAGATGGTGTACTCCTGTTCGCAATCGATTCATATTACTCAGCTCCAAGGTATCGAAATCAGCAATACGAAGCTCGCCAAAAGAACGTTCCATCGCAAGGGTAAGCGCCACAGATTGTCCAACAGAAAGTCCAATTACTCCTACTTTTTTGTTGGCTAATAACGTTCGTTCTTCCGGCGTGATTTTATATAGATTTCTGCTGGTTCTTAAGGTTACAAACTCTTCTTCATCAAGAAGATGGACAAGATTTTTATTCCAAGGATAATAAACCCAAACCCCATAATATTCTTCAGAAGTGGCCCCCAAGTGTTCTTTAACCGCTTTTTTCAACTCTTCTTTCCCAAATTGAACGGAGGGATGCTTTATTTTAACAAGTTCCTCCAATTGAGCCGTCATAGTATCCGAAATCGTTATTCGGGAATCTTCTTCTATAAGTTTTAAAAGAGCTACTTTTTCATTTTTTTTTTGAAGGCGAAAAAATATTGGGCTTGTCGTCCATCTATTTGATTTTCCTTCCATAATGCTTCTTTTCTTTGCACTATTCAATAGGTCTAAAGTCATGTATGTAACTTTTTTCAACAAAAATATAAAAAAAAGGCTACTTTAGGTATTATTTTTGTGTGAGTTTATATGATATTTGTAGAGTTAACCGATTAAACAGTGGAGGGAAAAATGTCAGAAAAAAAGATTAATGTTCTTTACATCGATGATGAAGTCAACAATTTGACCGCATTTAAAGCCAATTTTCGGCGAACTTACAATGTATTTATTTCAGAATCTCCCGTAGAGGCAAAATCTATCTTGGATAAAAATGAGATTCATGTCGTTATTTCGGATCAAAGAATGCCGGAGATGACCGGGATTGAATTTTTTGAAAGTATTATTGATGCTCATCCCGAACCCATCCGCATGTTATTAACCGGGTATTCAGATATTCAAGCTGTAATCAATGCTATCAACAAAGGGCATGTCTTTAAATACTTTTCTAAGCCTTGGGACGAAAATGAACTAAAAGAGAATATCGATTTAGCAGGAAAGTTGTATACCACTAGAAAAGAACAAAAAGAATTGACTTCTAAGTTGCTGGATGAAAATAAAAAAATCGAGTTCATGCTTCGCCAGAAATTGCTTTCATAAGCAACGAGAGTAATTTATAATACGTCTCAATCTCCTCATTACAGCTTCTCTTTATCAGTTCTTCAAGAATATGAATTCGCAACCATTTCGAAGAGGAGAGGAGGAGTAAAAAGTAACTCTGCTCATCTAACCCATTCAATGAACCCAATCAACCCGGATAAGTTTGTAAAGAAAGACATCCAAGCGCCATCCCAGACCGAATGCAACAAAAAAGATGGCTTTTTTCTGTTCGAATTCAATAGAGAAATGTGTACCTTTACCGCTCAAAATCATTTTTAGATGGCACAGCAATTTTTAGATTTCGAAAAACCTATTGAAGCACTCTATGATCAGATAGAGAATATAAAAAAGGTTGGACATTCCTCCGATGTAGATGTAGATTCTACGATAGAAGATATTGAAGAAAAAATAGAAGCTGCCAGAAAAAGAATTTATAAAGACTTAGATAGTTGGCAAAAAGTTCAAGTCAGCCGACATCCAAACCGTCCTTATACACTTGCTTACATCGAACGTATTAGTGATGAGTTCGTAGAATTAAAAGGGGATAGAAATCACGGAGATGACAATGCATTGGTAGGAGGTTTAGCAAAGATCAATGGTCAGTCCTTCATGGTTCTCGGGCAACAAAAAGGGGTGAGTACTAAAATGAGGCAGAAGCGGAATTTTGGGATGCCCAATCCGGAAGGATATCGAAAAGCGCTGCGTCTAATGAAATTGGCAGAGAAGTTTAATCTCCCTATTGTCACCTTCATTGACACACCCGGAGCCTATCCGGGATTAGAAGCTGAGGAAAGAGGGCAGGGAGAGGCCATCGCCAGAAACCTATTTGAAATGATCAAGTTGACCGTTCCCGTTATTTGTATTATTATCGGAGAAGGTGCTTCCGGTGGAGCTTTAGGAATAGGAATTGGAGATAAAACATTTATGTTGGAAAATGCCTGGTATTCCGTTATCTCTCCTGAAAATTGTTCGACTATATTATGGAAAAGCTGGGATCACAAAGAAAAGGCAGCAGAACAGTTAAGATTGACATCCGATTATATGAAAAAATTCGGATTAATAGACGAAGTGATTCCTGAACCGGTAGGGGGCGCTCATGTGGATTATGAAGCCGTAGCTGCATCTGTGAAAGCATACATTTTAAAAGCAGCAGACCAACTAGAAAAAATAAGTCCCAAGAAAAGAATTAATCAACGTATAGAAAAATATTCAAATATGGGTTTTTATGATGAACCCCAAAAGTAGAGTAAATGAAAGTATCTGAGATTCGTGGTACCGGAGTAGCAATTATTACTCCTTTTAAAAAAGACGGAAATATAGATTTTACAGCTTTAGAAAAAGTAATTAATCATGTCATTACGGGTGGTGTACAAAATATTGTTAGCTTAGGCACCACAGGAGAAACACCTACGCTAAGTATAGAAGAAAAAAAGGAAATTATTCATTTCACGATTGAAAAAGTAGGAGAACGCGTTCCTGTTATTGTTGGAGTAGGGGGAAATAATACTCAAGAAATCGTTAAACAACTTCAAACACTTCCTTTAGAAAGAGCAACAGCTATTTTGAGTGCTTGTCCGGCTTATAACAAACCTTCATCAGAAGGCTTGTATCAGCATTACAAAGCCTTGGCAAAGGTAAGCCCCAAACCCATTGTTTTATATAATGTTCCCGGTCGTTCGGCAAAAACCATTCCCGTAGATGTTATCGTGAGATTAGCAGAAGATTTTGATAATATTGTAGGAGTTAAAGATGCTACCGGAGATTTATCCTTTGCGATGGAACTTATACATCGGAAACCGAAGGATTTTACGGTTGTTTCCGGTGATGATCTCTTAGCCCTTTCGCAAGTATCTATTGGCATGGAAGGCGTTATCTCGGTAGCGGCCAACTGCTACCCGAAAGAAATGAGTCAATTAATTGAATGGGCACAATCTCAAAATTTCGTAGAGGCACGTAAAATTCAATATGAATTATTGCCGGCTTTCAAATATATGTTTGAAGAAAATAATCCGGCCGGTGTCAAATCCTTTTTAGCAGCCGCAGGGTATATTGAAGAAGAGTTGAGATTACCCCTCGTACCGGTAAATGCTTCTTTGAAAGAGAAAATAACGCAATTTGTAAAGAAGAAATCGACTCTCCCGGTAGCCGAATAATTGATACAAATCATAAGAGATATGCTGTCACTCCACCTTTCTGATGAGACCTCAAGATTAAAAGCCGTTGTCTTAGGCAGAGCAGATAGCATAGGTAGCATTCCTAATATTGCAGATGCTTACGATCCAAAATCCAGAGCACATATAAAGGCGGGAACCTATCCGAAGGAAAGCGATATGGTTTGTGAAATGGAGGAATTGGTAAAAGTATTTGAGAAGCATGGAGTCCATGTATTTCGTCCTCAACCACTTGCAAATTGTAATCAGATTTTTGTACGTGACATTGGTTTTGTTTTAGAGGATAAATTTATAAAAGCCAATATATTACCTGAGAGAGAAAAAGAATTTTCTGCCATTAAAGAAGGAGTTGAGGAAACCTTAAATCCTCAAAATGTGATCCAGTTGCCTAAAGAAATACACATAGAAGGAGGGGATGTGATGCCTCATGAAGACTATATTTTCGTTGGTACCTATAGAGGGAAAGACTATCCCGAATTGATTACTGCCCGGACTAATCCCGCGGCTGTGGAAGCTATTCAGACGCTTTTTCCACAAAAGAAAGTAAAATCTTTTAATCTTAGAAAATCAAATTGGGATGCCAAGAATAATGCTCTTCATTTAGATTGTTGCTTTCAACCTGTAGGAGAGAATAAGGCGATCATACACAAAAATGGTTTTTTGGAAGAAAAAGAATATCAATGGTTGGTACATTTTTTTGGAAAAGAAAATATTTTTGAAATCACAAAGGAAGAAATGTACAATATGAATAGCAATATTTTTTCAATTGATAAAAATCTTGTTGTCTCAGAAAAGAATTTCTATCGTCTGAATAGCTGGTTACGGGAAAACGGCATACAGGTGGAAGAAGTAGCCTATGAAGAAATTGCTAAACAAGAAGGCTTATTGCGATGTTCTACTTTACCCCTTGTTAGGGAATAAAAATTAGCTACAAAAGCATTTAGCTTATCTTAATTATTATTTCTGCACTTTATGTTTGAAGAAAGATTTTTGAAATAACAAAATAAGGATAACTCCTACAGAAATAGCTGCATCAGAAATATTAAAGACCGGTTGGAAAAAGACAAAATAATCTCCTCCTTTGAAAGGAATCCATTCAGGTAAAAATCCCTGATAGACAGGAAAATATAACATATCCACTACTTTCCCGTGTAAGAAACCGGCATATCCACCACCGGGAGGAAGAAATTGTGCCACTTGAAATGGTGTACTGGCAGAAAACAACAAACCATAAAATAAACTATCAATTAAATTACCCATGGCTCCTGCCAATATCATAGAAGCACAAATGATCAAACCTTTATGATATTTTGCCTGAATAAGACGCTTGATAATATAAAACCCAAACACAACAGCAGCAAGTCGGAAAAGAGTGAGGATAACCTTTCCAACATCTCCTCCAAAAGACATACCATAAGCCATTCCTTTATTTTCAATAAAATGAATAATAAACCAATTCCCGAAAACATGAAATTCCTGACCTATGACGAAATGCGTTTTAATCCATATTTTTACTACCTGATCGATAATCAGTATGATAGCGATGATGAAGAGAGGTGTTCTAAGTTTCAAAAGTTACTTTTTTTCGCAAAGATAAGCTAAATCCTAAAAGAATTTATTCTACCGGAAGCAATGCTTATATTTGCAGCAGATTATTATGGCTAAAAAACAAAATAAAAATAAAAAATCATCCTCTAAAGCAAGCAACAAGGGCGCTTTCAAAAAGGATAAAAAAACGAATTTGAAAGCAAAAAAACTAGCAAAGGATGAACGAACCTTCAAGGTATTGGGCATGTTTTGCCTTTTAGTATGTGTATTTCTTACAATCGCTTTTTTCTCTTATATCTTTACCTGGAAGGAGGATCAAGGACTGGTTTTTCAATATGGGGCAGATATCTTATTTCAAAAAGAAATTCATCTCAGTAATCTACTTGGCAGATTGGGCGCTTATCTCTCTCATGTCTTTTTCTTTAAAGGATTGGGAGCTGCATCCTTTTTGATATGCTATCTTTTGTTTATCATTGGATTAAACCTTATTACAGGAAAAAAAGTCTTTCAAGTCTGGCGAAATATTCGACATCTGATTTTTGGTATTGTATTTATCAGTACAGGTTTGTCTTTGATTTTTAACTTGCTTTTCAAAGAAGTACAATTTCCCTGGGGAGGGGCTTTTGGAGATTTTATTATCGTTAGACTGACGGGATTGATAGGAATTATAGGCGCCGTCTTATTATGGCTGGTAGTTGGTGGTGCTTATGCTGTATGGAGATATAATTTTAGTCTTATACCTAAACACCCCCGGCTGAAGAAAGACCCAACAAAAAAGAAAAAGATTTACCCTGAAGATACACCCAATGATAAAGATCAAGAGGTTGTAACCCAAGCATTAGGAAGGGAAGAAGAACAACAACAGAAAAAAGAGGAAAAATCCGAAACGAGCAACGAATCGATGCATTTAATTCATAAGAATAATGCTGAATCTACTAAAGAAAAAGAGCAAAATGGATCTATTCCGTTAACGGTTCCCGAAAAAGAATCTAAAACATCATCCTCAGAAGAAGACTCCTCAGAAGACCTAGAATTAGAAATCACACCCGCACAAGAAGAGGAAAAGAAAAGGGGAGGGGGACTTGCTGATAAATTGGTGAAAAAATCAGGTGTTTATGAACCTACATTAGATCTGCAGGACTTCCATTTCCCACCTCTGAGTTTATTGGAAAATCATGGTGGGGATAAGATTATTCATGATAAAGAAGAATTAGAGAAAAATAAAAGACAGATCGTAGAAACCCTTGATAATTATAAAATTGGGATACAGAAAATTTCCGCTACAGTTGGACCTACAGTTACGCTTTATGAAATTGTTCCGGCTAAAGGGATCCGTATTTCAAGAATAAGAAATCTGGAAGATGATATTGCATTAAGTCTAGCTGCATTAGGAATTAGAATTATTGCACCAATTCCGGGGAGGGGTACTATTGGGATTGAGGTTCCGAATGAAAAACCCTCTATTGTGGCCATGAAGACCCTGATTCAATCGGATCGTTATCAAAATGCTCCGATGAATTTACCTATTGCCATTGGGAAAAAAATTAATAATGAGAACTTTATAGTCGATCTCACCACGATGCCGCATTTATTGATGGCTGGAGCAACCGGACAAGGAAAATCAGTCGGTATTAATGCGATATTGGTCTCCTTATTATATAAAAAGCATCCTTCTCAACTCAAATTAATACTGGTAGATCCCAAAAAGGTCGAATTATCCCTTTACAGGCTCATTGAAAAGCATTATTTAGCAAAATTACCGGATGAGGAAGAAGCAATTATTACAGACACCAAGAAAGTGGTTAACACACTGAATGCCTTATGTATTGAGATGGATAATCGTTACGAATTACTCAAAAATGCAGGTGCCAGAAATATTAAAGAATACAACAAAAAATTTGTGAACCGCAGATTGAATCCGGAAAATGGTCATCAATATCTTCCTTTTATCGTTTTGGTTGTGGACGAATTTGCCGATTTGATTATGACGGCAGGAAAAGAGATTGAAATGCCCATAGCCAGGTTGGCACAATTGGCACGTGCGGTTGGAATTCATTTAATTATTGCCACGCAACGTCCTTCCGTAAATATTCTTACCGGAACCATTAAAGCCAATTTTCCGGCTCGTATTGCTTTTAAAGTAAGTTCCAAAGTTGACTCCCGAACAATTTTAGATGCCGGTGGAGCCGATCAGCTGATAGGGAAAGGAGATATGTTGATTTCTTATAACGGAGATATTACCCGTCTACAATGTGCTTTCGTGGACACACCGGAAGTAGAAGATATCGTAGAGTTTATCTCTGAACAACAAGGATATCCGGACGCCTTTTTACTGCCGGAATATGAAGACGATAGTGGGAATGGAAATGCTTCTAAAACCGGAGGAGAACGGGATGCCCTTTTTGAGGATGCTGCACAAATTATCGTTCAAACCCAACAGGGATCCACTTCAATGTTACAAAGACGGTTGAAATTAGGTTATAATCGTGCAGGTCGCCTGATGGATCAATTGGAAGATGCCGGAGTCGTAGGACCAAACGCAGGAAGCAAAGCCAGAGAAGTACTGGTCAAAACCGATATGGAATTGGACAACCTCTTGAATAATGAGATCTGAGGCTTGTTGGCAGGGTATTTGATTTTAAAAGATTTAAAGCAGCATAAAATGATGACTTACAAATATATCCTCTTCAGCATATTCATTGTGTTCGGGTTATCTGTTCACACCAACGCACAAAAAAAGACCGCTCTGGGAAAAAGTGATCCGGAAGCAAAAAAAATCCTGGATCAAACAGCGAAGGTCTATAAATCTTATGCTGATTTTAAAGCCGATTTCTCACTCAAAGTCAACAATGCCAAGTCGAAAACCATCAATACGCAAAAAGGAACTATTTGGTTGAAAAAGGATCAATTTAAATTTAAAACCAACACATTAACTGTTTTTAGCGATGGAGAAAGTCTCTGGACTTACAATAAAGAAAATAATGAAGTGCAAATAACCGATTATGATCCTGAAAACGGTGAAATTACGCCTTCTTCCATATTCAATGATTTCTATGATAAAAATCTATTGTATCGCCTGGATAAGAGCATGACTTTAAATGGGGTTAAAACGAAGGTCATTGAAATGACACCTTTGGATAAATCCAAATCCTACTTTAAAATCCTGACCTGGATTAATCTCGATAACCATCATATTGTCCAAATGAAAGTTTTTGATAAAAGTGGTTACCGGTATATTTATACCATACATTCTTTTCAACCCAATGTCCATCTGACAGCTTCTGATTTTACTTTTTCTAAAAAAGATTTCCCCGGCGCCTCTGTACAGGATCTGCGATTATAAATAAGGCTGCTGGGGTCTAATAAATGAATAGGATTAACTTTTTATCATTTTGTCCTATAATTAATATTATGTTAAATAGAAAATAATAGTTATTGAAAGACCTAGGTTGATTGTGTATACTCTATTATTTATAAAAAGATTCCTACCCTTTTCTTAAGTAAAACAGTAGGAATCAATTATAGTGCTTTATGTGTTGTTCTGTTATATTATCTAACTTGATTTTAACCAATAGATAATTAAACAACACCTTGAGAAATCATCGCATCAGCTACTTTGATAAAACCGGCCACATTGGCTCCTGTTTCATAACTGATACTTCCATCCGATCTTTTTCCGTGTTTAATACATTTATGGTGAATACGTTTCATGATTTGTTTCAATTTCGTATCTACCTCTTTTCTGGACCAGGAATAACGTAATGAATTCTGAGACATTTCTAATCCGGAAACAGCAACACCTCCTGCATTTGCAGCCTTACCGGGACCATAAAGGATACCCGATTTTTCAATCTGATGGATGGCTTTAGAAGTACAAGGCATATTCGCCCCTTCTACAATCGCTTTACAACCATTATTAATCAGATTTTTTGCATCCTCTTCATTCAATTCATTTTGTGTAGCATTCGGGAA
Organism: uncultured Chitinophagaceae bacterium; assembly: GCA_964647485.1. GTDB lineage: Bacteria > Bacteroidota > Bacteroidia > Chitinophagales > Chitinophagaceae > FW021-bin31. Next base: position 13,101 of record CAZYHV010000002.1, read on the forward strand.
GGCAATATCACATTTGACATTCCAGGGACGCTCTCCTTCAAAGTATTCAAGACCAAATTTCTCTGCATATTCATAAATACGTCCTCTTCTTTCATTCTTTAACGCAAAGATATATTTTAATTTATCTTTATCTATTCCTTCTGGATCATAAACAAAACCACCCGAATCTGAGACTGTAACCACCTTCGCTCCCAATTCATTACATTTTTCGATTGTATATTGAGCAACATTTCCCGAGCCTGATATCACTACAGTCTTCCCTTCAAAAGATTCTCCTTGCGCTTTCAACATCTCCATAGCAAAATAAACGGCTCCATATCCTGTAGCTTCCGGACGAATCAAACTCCCTCCGAAACTTTTCCCTTTTCCGGTAAGAACGCCTCCTGTAAAAGCCCCTTTCAAGCGTTTATATTGTCCAAAAAGATAGCCGATTTCTCTTCCTCCAACGCCAATATCTCCGGCCGGAATATCAATGTTATGCCCAATATGCCGATATAATTCGGTCATAAAACTCTGACAAAAACGCATAACCTCCTCATCAGATCGTCCACGTGGTGCAAAATCAGAACCTCCTTTTCCTCCTCCAATGGGTAATCCGGTCAGGCTGTTTTTAAATACCTGCTCAAAGGCTAAAAACTTAAGAATACTCAAATTTACACTGGGATGGAATCTAAGCCCCCCTTTATAAGGTCCAATGGCACTGTTCATTTGTACCCTATAACCTCGATTTATTTCCACTTCTCCATTATCATTCAGCCACGGAACACGAAACATAATTACCCGTTCCGGTTCAGCAATTCGTTCTAATATTTTTTTTCCTTGATATTTAGGATGTTTTTCTATAAAAGGAATAATAACTTCAGAAACATCAGATACGGCTTGTAAAAACTCTTCTTGATGAGGATCTTTAAGACTTACTTGTTCATAGAATTTGGAGACCTTGTCTCCGCTTCTAGTATCTGCAGGATTTTCATTCATAAAAATATGTATTTAATATTATGCAAAGGTATTGAAAAATAATGGATATTTTCTAATTATTTTAGTAATTTTAACTCATTCTTTTAAATATAAAGGACTTTTAATTAAAATTTACGCAGTATAACTATGAAGGATTCAAGAAGAGAGTTTTTAAAGAAAGCCGCCTTATTTGCAGGAGGAACAGGAATGTTAAATACCCTCCCTCACTCTATAAAAAAAGCCATGTCTATTAACCCGGATCCGGGAACCACTTTCGAAGATGCCGAACATATTGTTTTGCTGATGCAGGAAAACCGATCTTTTGATCATGTCTTTGGTAAACTACAAGGCGTCAGAGGTTTTAATGATCCCCGAACGGTACGTTTACCCAACAAAAACCTTGCTTGGTTACAAACCGATGAAAAAGGCGACACCTATGCCCCCTATCGTTTGGATATCAAAGACTCAAAAGTAACCTGGATTGGAGGGCTCCCCCATCAATGGGGAACTCAGGTAGATGCCCGTAATCATGGAAAGTATGACAAATGGCTGGAGGCAAAACGGCATGGAGATATGCCTTTTACGATGGGACATTATTCCAGAGAAGATCTTCCTTTTTATTATGCACTTGCAGATGCTTTTACGGTTTGTGATCACCATTTTTGTTCTTCCCTGACCGGTACCACTCCCAATCGGTTGTATTATTGGACCGGAACAGTTCGGGGAAAACAAAATAGCCACTCCCCTGCCAATATCAGCAATGCTTTTGTCAATTATGGAAATGCCGCACATTGGAAAACTTTTCCGGAGGTATTAGAAGAAGAAAACATTAGTTGGAAAGTTTATCAAAACGAACTAAGTGTTGGCGTGGGGTTTAAAGGATTGGAAGATAGTTGGTTAGCTAATTTTACTAATAATCCACTTGAATGGTTTTCTCAATTTCATGTGCGTTTTCATCCTGCCCATGTCAAATATATGGAACATCGTGCAGCCGCCTTAAAGAAAGAAATTGCCAACCTGGCCAAAGGAACGGATGAAAGAGAAAAAAGAGAACGATTATTGGGTAAAATTAGAAAAGCTTTGAAAGAATATAATGCTGAAAAATTTCTTCAATTGCCAAAGAAAGAACAAAATATTCATAAAAAAGCCTTTACTACCAATATAAAGGATCCCGAATATCATCAATTGACGGATTTAACCTATCAAGAAGGAGGAGTGACACGGAAAATGAAAATCCCAAAAGGAGATTCCCTGTATCAATTTAGAGAAGATGTCAAAAACGGAAATTTGCCGACTGTATCCTGGTTAATTGGTTCTCAAAGATTCTCGGATCATCCAAGCTCTCCTTGGTTTGGAGCACTTTATGTATCGGAGGTTTTAGACATCCTGACACAAAATCCGGAAGTATGGAAGAAAACGATCTTTGTGCTTTGTTATGATGAAAATGACGGGTATTTCGACCACCTCTCCCCTTTTACCGCTCCTGATCCGGAGGATAAAAAATCGGGGTTTTGCTCTGAAGGAATCGATACATCGCTGGAATATGTAACAAAAACACAGGAAGAACGCCAACGTAAGGCAAAGTTTAAAGATCCCGGAAGAGTCAGTCCCATAGGGTTAGGATATCGAGTACCTTTTATTGTAGCTTCCCCATGGAGTCGCGGAGGGAAAGTTAATTCACAACTGGCTGATAACACTTCCGTATTGATGTTTTTAGAAAAATTTCTAAGTAAAAAGAAAGGAAAAGATATTAAAGAAGAAAATATCAGTCAATGGAGAAGAACTATTTGTAGCGATCTGACCTCTGTATTTAGCCCCTACAACAACGAAGAAATTAAACTTCCGGAATTTGTAAAGAAACAACCTTTCTTTGAAAAGATATATAATGCAAAATTCAAAAAGGCGCCTAAAGGATTTCGAAAGCTGAGTAAAGAAGAAATCCGGCGTGTCAATAATGGAGATACAGAAGTACCCATTATGCCGCAACAGGAAAAAGGAGTAAGAAGAGCCGCTGCCCTCCCCTACGAATTCTATGTACATGGAGGAATAAACAAGCAGGGAGAGTTTGAAATAAACATGAAAGCGGGGAATGAATATTTTGGAAAGAAAGCGGCAGGAGCAGCCTTTTATGTGTATGATATGCAAACTTTCAAGATTAGAAATTATGCGATTACTCCCGGCGACAAGCTAACAGATTCCTGGAAGGTAAATTCAGCCTATCATTTTGCACTTTATGGCCCCAACGGTTTTTTTCGGGAATTTAAAGGTAGTCAAAAGGATCCCTCTTTAGCACTTTATTGTTTTTATGAGTTAAAGCGTTTCAATCATCGTAAACTAAATGGAAATGTGATGTTAAAAGCTGATCCGGCGGGAAAAGATATAAAAATAAGGATCACTGATAATGCGTATGGGCAAAAAACCATACATCAACATTTACAGGGGGAAACGGAGGAAATAGCTTTAAATCTAAAACCCAGTTACGGTTGGTACGATTTTACCGTAAAAGTAGAAGGAGATCAAAACTACGAACAACGCTTTGCCGGTCATGTAGAAACAGGAAAAGACTCTATCACAGATCCTTATATGGGCAGAATGAAGCCGGAATAAGACGACTATTATAAATGTTTGATTTCAAAATTCATATTCCGGATAATACGAACGGGGACTTTTAATTCCTGCTTTTGACCTTTCTTTTTCTTCCTTTTATTTTTATATACAAAGAAAGTAAAGTCCCCCTTTAGTTCTGAATGAATAATACTTCTGGTAGGCCAAGAGGTTTTCGGATTCACAACATATTCCCCTTTGATATCTCCATGCAAATTAACCCGTCCTTTTTGTCCTCCTCCCAGATCTAAAACTTTTGACAGATTAGAAGAAAATTTAGCGTTATTCTCCAGTTTAGCCATGAATTTATTTCCATATTTTAGGCTCCAATAGTTGTCAATGGTTCCATCATACAGCCCTTTGGTCTTTACATGGTTGCTCCAAGCATCTCCTTTGTGAACTTTAAAAGGAGGGTATTGTGGAATGACCAAAGAGAGATTTAATTTCACTTGCTCCGGTCCAATATGTTCTGTTAAAAAGTTTTTTAACTTCGGACGTTCTTTCTTTTTTACATCAGGAAGGGTATCTATCATCTGATCAATAATAGCATCCATTCCACTTACCTTTTCCACTTCTCCGGTAGGGGATAATACAATAGTGAACTTTTTATTAATCAATGCTTTAAAGAGTTTATTAAAAATATCACTTTCATTAGAATCCGTATTAACCGAGACTTTGGTATCTTTTTGGGAACTGGAAAGAATTATCTTTTTATATTCTGTCTGTATCTTCGCTCCTCCATCCGGTGTTATCCCCTTAAATGTAAGCAACATCGTCATATTCTGATTATTGGTCGTTCGTTGATCCACTTCATTCACCGTGAGATACGTTTCTTGATTCGATGTCGAGTGAATTTGATATTGATCTCCTTTGTCAAAGTGATATTCTAAATTTAAATACTCTTGCGCAGTTGCTGAAGACAAACACAAGACAAAACAGAGGGACAGGACAATATATCTTCTTAACATTTTCTTTTTGAGGTAAAAGTATCAAATATCATGCTTCTTTTTCCAAAGGAAAGAATAAATTTATGATCATCCGTTATTTTTCCTTTGTATTAGGATCCATATCATTTTACTTCCGCTCGCTATTTATTTTTTATCTTTGCTGCTTCAAAAATAATAATCATGAACAATCCCCTTTTAGAAGATACTTTCAATACTCCTCTGGAAAGTATACCTTTTCAAGATATAAAAAAAGAAGACTTTGAACCTGCAATAAAAGAAAGTATTCAATTAGCTAGAAAAGAAATTGATAAAATCACCGGAGAGAAAGAAAATCCCTCCTTTAAGAATACCATCGTTGCCTTAGAAAAATCGGGTGAGCAATTGAATATTGCCAGTGCAGTGCTCTTTAATTTATGTTCCGCAGAAACCAACGATTTCCTGGAACAGGTTCAGGAGAAAATATCACCGCTTTTGGCACAGTTTAGTAATGATGTGTCGCTAAATACAGCCCTTTTTGAGAGAATAAAGCTGGTACATGATCAGATCGATCCCTCAAAGCTTACCAAAGAAGAAAGCCGGCTTTTGGATAAAACCTATAAAGGATTTGTTCGCAATGGAGCCTTGCTTTCCGATGAGGATAAAGAAAAACTGAGGGCCATTGATCAGCAATTGTCGGTATTATCTGTAAAGTTTGCACAGAATGTTCTGCAAGAAACCAATGCCTATACATTAAATATTAAAGAAGAAGAACAGTTAAAAGGACTTCCCCAATCTATAAAAGAACAAGCTGCAGAAGAAGCCAAAAACCGGGAGGAAAAAGGATGGACTTTTACCTTACAATATCCCAGTTATATTCCTTTTATGAAGTTTATTAGAAACCGCGAACTGCGTAAAAAGATGTATTTGGCCAATGGCGTAAAAGCACATCAAGAAAATGAATACAATAATGAGGAAAATATTCATAAAATAGTGGAATTTCGTCAGAAAAGAGCCGAATTGCTGGGCTTTGACACTCATGCAGATTTTGTATTAGAAGAAAGAATGGCCGGAAGCAAAGAAAATGTGGAAGAATTTCTCAGAGATTTGTTACAAAAAGCAAAAGCCTTTGGTGTTCAAGACATTGAAGCGCTAAAGCCCTTGGCAGAAAAGGATGGAATTAAGGAAATTAAGCCCTATGATCATGCTTATTATGCTGAAAAATTAAGAGAAGAAAAGTTTGATTATTCTGAGGAAGAGATGAAACCTTATTTCCCTTTAGGGCAAGTATTGAATGCTGCTTTTGATGCAGCAGAAAGATTGTATGGTTTTCAGTTTAAAGAAAGAAAAGATATTCAAAAATATCATGAAGAGGTTGAAGTTTATGAAATTATAGAAAAAGGACAACATAAAGCGTTGCTTTATGCTGATTGGCATCCAAGAAAGGGGAAACGTTCGGGAGCATGGATGACAGAATATAAAGGCCAGCATATAGACAAAAAAAACAATCACCGTCCTCATTTATCGATTGTTTGTAATTTTTCCCGACCTTCAGGCTCAACCCCTTCCCTACTTACTTTTCAGGAGGTGAAAACGCTTTTTCATGAATTTGGTCATGCTTTGCATGGGATGAATGCCAATACTGTTTATGAGAGTCTGGCAGCTCCAAACGTCTATTGGGATTTCGTTGAGCTTCCCTCCCAGTTTATGGAAAACTATTGTTACCAAAAGGAATTTCTGAGTAGCTTCGCTAAACATTATCAAACTGGAGAAATATTACCGGAAGAACAAATTGACAAGATTATTGCTTCTTCCAATTTAATGGAGGGATATCAGACGCTAAGACAGTTATCGTTTGGATTATTAGACATGGCATACCATACAGGAAAGTTGCCTAAAGGAGAATCCATAGAAGAATTTGAAGACGAAGCTATGATGCCGACCAAACTCTATCCAAAAATCGATGGAACGGCAATGAGTCCGTCTTTCTCTCATATTTTTGCCGGTGGGTACTCAGCAGGATATTACAGCTATAAATGGTCAGAAGTATTGGATGCAGACGCATTCTCTCTGTTTAAAGAAAAAGGTATTTTTGACCCCGATACAGCAGCGAAGTTCAAAACATTGTTAAGTAAAGGAGGAACAGAAGATCCTATGGATTTATATGTTGCCTTCAGAGGAAGAGAACCCAAGGTGGATGCCCTTCTCGAAAGAGCAGGACTCTCTTAGCCTCACCTTTTTGAAATTAATGCAAACTACAAGGTAGGCATTCGGTAAGGGGCTTGAAGCTTAATGCATAAAACAACCTTCCTCTGCGTTCACTGCGCTTTCTTGGTGGGCTCTGCGGTTAAAAAAAAAGCTCAAAAAAAGAATAAGTTTAGCCACACATTCATTATGAACCGCTATGGACGCGAAGAAGGCGCTAAGTTCGCAACGTAAGCCGATTAGTAATCAGTAAGCATAAAGCTCCTTCTCGCCATCTAAGTGGGTAATCTACCCAATAACTCAATCAACTTTATACCCCCATCAACTAATAGCGCAATAACCCCATCAATCAATCTTAACGGTTAGTCTTAATGCTTTTAAATCAGTGAGTCCCTGCAAATCTTCCAGATCCAGGTATTCTACCTCTTCCTCTATGATTCCTTGGTCTTTCATATAGGGAAGGTACGCGAGGTAGTCTTTTATGTCGGCTTCCTGAAAATAAACCAGGGCTATTTTACCCGGTTGGGTGAGGCGTTCTTTTGAATTTTTCAAGTGTACTTTGTCGATTCTCTTTTTGACCATTTCATAACGGATATTATAAGCACCTTCGACATCGAAGCGATGTTCATCTTTACGGAAACTGATGTCGATAGGTCTGCCATGAACCAAAATGAGCTGAGTAGTTTCCATCTTTTTGGGCATCTCCGGAAGTAATTGATGCGTGGACCTGACAATCTCTGCCATAGAAGAAAGCTGCCATATCCTTAGATTCTTTAAATATAGTTTATTAAACTTCTTTCTTGGCGTGATAGACTGACCAATATAGATATCATATTCTATCCCATCTGATCTGAATCTTTCAAAGAAACAAGGATATATTTCTTGTATCTTGCTGTTCATGTGATCCAGTATTTTTCCGATATGTGAGTTAACCAATCGGAGAGATTTTTCTAATTTTCTGCGGTTCGAATAGTTCTCTCCCTCCGGTTTTGAGTCTTGAAAATAACGATCAATCAGCGTATTGAATTTATGATGTTCTTTTTGAAAATAGGCTAAAAAGGGCGTAATTTCTTTCTCTAAAAATTGGCTGAGTTTAGACTCTTCGTTAGGGGAAATATAGATACTAATCTGCTTTATCCATCCCTCTGTTTTAAAAATAAGTTCATCCAAAAGTCCTAATGCTATTTCTCCTTTCATTTCTGTCAAAATCTCCCTTAAGCGAATCAGCCGATGATGCATGTCGGCCTGAAGGACTTCGTTCCGTTGAATAGTAGAGTCTCGCACATCAATAGAGCCGTAGAGCGGATAGACTTCATGAAAAGCGACTTCTTCTATTTCGGCAGGTTGTCCTTCTTGTTTATGCTGTAGATATTCCCAGGTCACTTCATTAAATCTCCATTGGACGGAGGGTTGTAAAGCCGTAAATTTTTTTCTTATGATATCATTAATCGTCAAATTAAAATCGTCAATAAGGCTACTCAATAATTGTTCTAAAAGAGGAATAGCCGGGCCTAAAGGAACCAATTTTTGAGTCGTCAAAATATTCTTTTCACAAGAAAAGAGCTCAAGGACACCTACGAGTTTTCGATGATTATTAATAGGAATCAGAGCAGCCGATTGTATATCTGTTTCTTTGAGGAAGGAAATGATAGGAGAATCTTCATCTTTTACCTTATCCAGATCTGGATAATGAATAATTTTTGGATGCAAGGCATACTCCTGGATGGCTTCTAAATATTGTGTTTTGTTAAACTGAATACAGGAGCATTGTTTTCTGATATATTGCTCCTCTTCGTCCAAAGATTCCTGGATAAGCTTGTCATTCACCTTCAGAAGAGGAAAGAGCCGGACATCAATAGAAGCATCTTCAAGAAGGTTTTCTAAAGAATGTATAATATCACTGATAATCCTTTGTCCGGGCTGTAGGTTTACAATCGTATCTTTAATATGTTCTAATACATATTCTGAAGTAATATCTTGTATTTGAACCACTGAAAAACCCTCAAAATGAAAATGATCAAGAGGGAGTTTTTTCATCAACAAGGCAAGTAAATCCCCCTCGTTATGGTCATTATTTAATCGGAAATAAGAAAAATCCAATTGGGGTAGCGCGCCTTTGGGATGTACATCAATAAATTGGGTATCAAAAGATACTTTATAATATTTCGTTCTTCCAATGGCTTGGTCATAATGAGACTGGATGATTTCATCTTTGAGATTGATCGAAAAATGATAGAACTTTTTTAGAAGAAAAGAATAGACTTTTTTAATGACCTTTAAATACTTATCAGCCGCCCATTGATCGTTATTTTGTCCCTCCTGAAGATAGGTTAATTCTTTATTGCATAAATCGTAAAAAGCAGAGGTCCCGTAAAAGACGACCGGGGAAAAAGGTTTGGCCAATGCCCATTTATAATCTTTCTCATCCACCATGGGAGTAGAAAAAGAATAGTACACCAAATCAAATAATGTCCGATAGGATTCAATCTCTTTTTCAGAGATCTCCTGGTCACAATCCGGGATGGTATGAATCTGCTTCATGGCATAGTTGTAAAAAGGAGCCTGACCGGATTCTCTTTGGTTATATTCTTTCTTCAGAAACCGAAGAAACGGCTTCATCGATAAAGTGGTATCGATCGGATCTAAGTCCGGTAAATGTTGCAATAAATTAAGTATCTCAACCTTCATCTGTTCTCCTTTTTGATTACGTTAAAAACGAATGCCAAACCCAAAATAGGGATACCAGCCTTCTTTGGAATATCCTAAATCAAACCTTAAAACGGCTAAAGATGCCGGAGCGAGATAGATCCCGCCTCCTACTCCCTGATGCCACATTCGGGAGTGTGTGCCTTCTGACCATACTCTCCCAATATCATAAAAACCCGTCAATCCTATTTCTCCTCTCATCACTTGATTTCCAAAATCAGCCAGTCGTATTCTCATTTCTAAATTATTATAAACGGATTGCAATCCTGCAAACCTAAATTTCCGAAAACCTAACAGATTTCCCTGTCCTCCTAAGTAAGCATATTGATAAAAAGAAGGCTTTCCAATGGTAAAAGAGCCTCCTATTCGATCGGCTAATATGACGGACTGGGTCTCATTCAGGTTTTTATAAAAGGCAAAATTAGGATTTAATTGGGCAAAGGCATCAGCATAGCGACTAAGTCCTACCAATCCCTTTAAGTCAATATTTAGATAATATCCATAAGTCGGTAGTATTTCATTATTTCTGTGATCTAATTTATACTTTATCTTTAATCCCAAATGCCATTTATCTTTTGCAATAACAGCGCTATCATAACTATGGAGTTTGTTTTTCTGATGAATAAAACGTCCCTGATTCTCTTTCGGATTAAGATGATAATATTGCACTTCCGGTCCTACGCTAAAAGTACTATGTTCCCCCCAATGCCATCTGAAAGCAGCATTTAAATGATATACATTAAAGCGTGTTCTGTAAAATCTTTTGTAATCACCCGATTTATCTATAGGTGTTTCATTCCCTATTCCAAAGAAATTTTGAATATTTTTCGGTGCTTTCGCATCTCCTTTCAGAAGTATATCTGTATGTCCGAAAACATGTCGCCATTCGCCTTTATATTTTATTTCGAAAGCCTGAGTAGTAAATGAATGCATGACGGTTAGTTTGTGCAGAGAAGCATAAGGCGTTTTCCGAAACCCTCCCTGCTTTTTATATTGTATTCCCAGTCCCAGCATAACACCATCATCCAAATTAATGGCTCCGGTCACCAACGGCAAATAAGTATTGTATAAATTTACAGGAACAAATTGAGTATTCTGTGGAAGACTGGAAATATGTTTCTTTATTTTTTTAGTCTTACCCAAATAGGTTTCCGGTTTATAGTCGTAGATATTAATCTTGTTTTTACTATTTATAACTTGGTAAGTCTTATGACTTTGATGTCGAGGCTTCCCTCCAATAATTCTTAACTTTATTGAAGAAGTTTTATTGTTAATACTGACTTTATCTTTGTCTTCTCCCAGGTAAATACGGATTTCTTTTGTCATGGAGCGGGGATAAGTTTTCTCCATTAATGTATCTTCCAGATTCCCATGTTTGTCTATCTTTTGCATCATAATATGCAGGGCATCTTTCCCCTTTACATCGGTAATTTTTACCAATTCTTTTCTGTCTGATCCCCGAATATCTACAATGTGATTGACTAATTTATAATATTTATCCATTGCTTCAGGAATCTGATCTCTTCGGGCTTCCAAATCTGTTAATATTTCTGTTGTTTGGGAAGTGTCTAACCCTTTCGGGAGCGTGGATACAGATGCTTTTAAGACAGAATCTGTTACTTGCGACTCGAATTCCTGAGCAGTTTGCATCCATTTTTTATAGCTAATTTGATTAGCAGGATATGCATTTAAAAAAGAAGATTTCATGAGATAGAAATTGCTTCCGGGTAATAATTCCTTCCCAAAGCCGGACGCATGTGGCATAATAAAGAAATTCTTAACCAGAAATGGAATAACTCCCTGAGTCACATTGAGCACAATATCTCTATCCCGGGGCATGATGGAATAAAACTTATGGGAGCCCTTTTTTAAATCGTAAAAACGCCACTGGTCTCCATGTCGATCCCAGTCTCCAAATAATAAATCTACCATTCTGGCTTTCAAAAAGTTGATGGCATCAAAACTGTTGTCATTGTCTTTCTGTAATTTTTTAAAAGCTTTTTTATAATTATCGGTGTTCCCATAGGGTTCTCTTTTATCTAAAAGAAATACTTTTCCGACCGCCAGTTTTTGATACGCTCCCAATAGAGAATCCGGCGCAACTACTCCAATGGAAGGATCTAAATGAGGAACGCCGACGGCATCTTCTACCGGAGGAACCATGAGTGCTCCATACGGAAATTGTGCGCTGGTAGCATCCTTCATCAACCCCCGAACAAATGTCCCCCGAAAAGGAGCAGGAACCAATTTCCCTACTGCTTTATCCACACTCCGCATGTTATATTCTACACCATTTGAGTCGGCAAGTCGTAAAGTAGTGGTCTGCATTCCCCCTCCCAGTTTGACGGTATGAAGTCCACCATGTAACGTATCTAAATGAAAAACAGGTAATTTTACCGGAGCGGCCCATGCCTTTCTATAGTTATCCCCCAGCCAAAATCGTCCAAATTTTCCTATCTTATTATAAGACGGATTCACAGCAGTTACAATACTATCTTTGGGGATGGGAGTGTAAATAGAATCTTTCCAATGACTTCTTTGTTCATAGCCCATTGTATATTGGAAAGACTGCTCCACTTTTCCGTTTTGATAACTATAAAAGGTAAAATGAATTTGATTCCCGGGCAACTGATCTGCAACAACATATCCGGGCTTTTCGGAAGTAAACACAGCTTTTTTACCGTTCTTGATATAACTGTCATCTCCTCTTCCGATCCCGGTAACGATTTGTGTCTGGTGCGTCTTTTTGTTTTCTATTAATTGTTGCCCATTATCATGAGAAGAGATGAGTATCAAATTAGGAAACCCCTGAAGGACTTTAGAAATATTTCTGATCATCGATTTATAAAGAGGATGTTTTAAATATTCTATTCCCGGAAAGGCTTTATTAAATAAAGGATAAAAACTACCTATTCCCGGTAAAGGAAGATATAATGATGGGTTTACATGCAACAATGGGAAAATATGGTCTTTCCATGAATGATATCCTCCATATTTTCCATAACTCATAAAAGGATGATGCATAATAAGTAATACGGTTTTATTTCCATTTTTATATAGGTATTCTCGTAAAGCATCAATGACATCTCTTTGTGAAGTACAACTACAATCATCCTCAGAATTTTCTTTGTCATGCTGATACAGCCACCATTCTGTATCCAATGCGATCATAACCAAACTGTCGGAAACCGGAATAACTACCGGATCAGGGCATCCATCCGGAGGTAATAGCTTTAAAAGGGAATCTTTGTGGTACTCAAAATAAGTCCATTCTTTTTGTATTTTCGTGAGCCCGTGAGGTCCTTTATCATCCCAATCTCTATTTCCGGGAAGAAAATAAACCTTTGCCCCCTTTTTTCGCATAGGAAGATACTGTGATTGTAGAATCTTTCCTTCCGGGCTGTTTTTCTCTTTAGGCTGACTTCCAAAACCATCCGGATATATGTTATTTCCGAGATATACAACTGAAGTTTTACCTGAAATAACTTTATTAGAAGCACTGTAAATCAATTCTTTTTGAACTTTATTTATAGAACCGCCATCTCCAATAAACAGGATTCGGTTTTGGACGGCATCTTGAGCCTGTGCAGCAAGAGTGAGAAGAAATAAAAAAGTAAAAAGGAGCATACTTTTCATGCCTATCATTAATTTTTCACTTAGTAGGATTCTATAATTATTTTTGTTTATCATTTTAATGAACCATTTCTTCAGTTATCCAATGACTTAATAATCCACTCCCAATACCAATCAAAATACCAGAAAGCACATCAGAGGGATAATGTTTCCCCAAACGCATTCGTGAATATCCAACTCCAAAAGACCAGGTAAAAATAGGAACGGAAGCATACCATCTGTTGGCTTGAAAGGACATGGTTGTTGCTGTAGCGAAGGAAGCTGCACTATGTCCCGAAGGGAAAGAATAGGTTCGCGTATAGGAATAAGATTGGATATCATCCGGATAAGCATCAGTGGGCCGGGGACGTTTTACAATAGCCTTCAGAGCTCCGCTTATGGCCATACTGATTCCGGCGCTCAGTGTAGTTTCCAGGCTGTATCGCATGGCGCTATTATCATGGGCTGCCAGTCCATAGGTAAGGTTAGAAACAGCATAAACGGCCGGTACAAAATAAACAGATTTGGTCATGCCCATCCAGAAATGCTGTGCTGCCGGTACCGGTTGGGTCACATTGAGCTTGCGCAAAAGGTTGATGTCCGGATTTTGAGCAAAAACCGAAACCGATACCAGAAAGAGCCAGATAATGAGTAGAATCCTTTTCATTTCTAATGTATTAACAGCTTACCTTATGGTCGAAAGGCCAACTTGTAAATATTACCTGATTGATGTTTAGATCCTTCGTTAGAGATATACAGATTTTTGTTTTCATCAAAAATAATCCCTTCCGGTTGATGATACAGATGTGGATCCAGGTGATAAACCGCTTTAATTTCCCACTCTTTATTTGCCGTTACCAGCATTTTATTTTTGGAGGAAAGAATATACCAAAGACCCTCTGTTTTGTTAAAAGCCAGGGCTGAAGGTTTGAAATTGACTTTATCCTCCCCGGTCTTTTTAGCAATCTCCTTAGCGTTTAGATGGAACTTCCCATCCGGAGTCATTTCATTTAGTGGATTCATTTTAAAAATGAAACCGGTGACTTTCTTATTGTCTTTGTCGATATGCTTACAATTTTTACATAACACATACACCTTTTTATTTTCATTATCTGCATATAACCCCTCAAATTCTCCGTCCGGCAAAAGATGGTGCCATTTAGTAACCGTATTGATTTGACCTTTACGTACTTCATCTATAGGAATGCCATACATTTTTCCGTTACTTCGCAACATAATTACCTCCTCTCCCATGATGCCGATATCTTCAAAATCTCCATGATCCTTAAAAGTGACCTTCCCGATGTAAGCTCCTCCTAATTCAATCCTATAGATGGTACCTGCTTCATCTTGTTCCCCATAGATTGTATCATGAATTCCATCGTAAAAAGCGATTCCGGAAATTTCTTCAAGAAAATCCGGCATTCTGTATACCCGCGGATGATTAAGATCATAGCCCGGGGGACTGTCAAAATCTTGGGACTGACAAGCACTCGTAGTGAGGATGACCAGAAGAGAAAACATACTTAATATTTTCATTTTGCTTCTTCTTTTTTTAAATATTTATAAATTTCATGTTGAGCCTGAATAGAAATTCCTTCTTTAGAAACAGGAATATTTTGAAGTTGTTCATTGAGAATAACCGCCTGTGTATTATCCTTTAGGTCGATGGATATGATGGTTTTAAGCTGTTCTTTGATTTTTTTATCGAATACGGGGAAACAGACTTCTATCCGTCTCTTGATACTGCGATTCATCCAGTCCGAAGAACCCGAAAAGACAAGTTCTTCTCCCTGATGATGGAAAATAAAAATCCGGTCATGCTCCAAATACCGATCTACGATCCGCTTTACCTGAATGTATTCACTTTGATTTTTCATCCCCGGAATCAGGCGACAAATGCTACGTACGAATAGTCGGATTTCTACTCCCGCCCGGGAAGCTTCATAAAGCTTATCGATAAAAGATTCGCTTTCTAAATTATTTATTTTCAGTGTAATAGCTGCGGGCCTTCCGGCTTGTGCTTCCTTTATTTCGTCTTCTATTAAGTGCAAAAAATGTTTATGGAGATTAAATTGTGAGACCAATAAATGATGAAACCTGATTTGGTCAAAATTTGTTCTCATCTTCTTTCTTTTCCCTAAAAAGATAAATAACAATTCCAATTCCCGAACCAGATCTTTTCGGGTCGTGAACAAAATATGATCCGCATATATTTTTGCTGTTGCTTCATTAAAATTTCCGGTTCCCAACAACCCATAGTAGCCTACCCGTTCCTTTTTCCTACGTTTCACTAACGCAATTTTTGCGTGTACCTTTAATCCCGGAATGCTATAGATAATTTTTACACCTGCAGCTTTCATTTTTTTTGCCCATCTGATGTTATTGGCTTCGTCAAATCGGGCTTTCAATTCCACGAAAACCGTGACTTTCTTTCCGTTTCTCGCAGCACTGATAAGTGCGCTTGCGATATGGGAATCATTTGCTATTCGATAGACGGTAATATATATTTCGGTTACAGCGTGATCAATAGCCGCTTCATTGAAGAAACGAAGGACCGTTCCATAATCCTGATAAGGCGGATGAAGCATGAAATCCTTCTGATTCATTAGCGCAAAGATAGAGGTTGCAACAAAAGGCCTGATGGCCGTCCATTCTGTATAAAATAACCCGGAAGTAGCAGGAATCGGTAATTCGGATAGATCTTTAAGATTATGATAGCGTCCGCCGGGCATCTTATTGGCCTTCTTTAATTTTAGCTTTTTAATGAGTTTTTTCAGCTCGTCCTCCGGCATGTTACCATCATATAAAAAACGGGTCGCATAACCCGAATTCCGTTTCAATAATTGTTGTTCGATTTTTTCTGCCAAATCCCCTTCATATTCATCTTTTAAATCTAATGCTGCATCCCGGGTAATTTTAAAACTATGAGCATGAAGGATTTCTGCATCAGGAAAAAGATCGGGTAAGTGATCCAGAATAATATCATCCAAAAAGATAATATATTGAAAACCACGCTCCCTAAGAGAAAAAAATCGAGTTAAATAATTAGAAGGAATATTGAGAATAACAATTTCTTGTTTCCCTCTTAGATTAAGAGATACAGAAAAATAGATCCGATTGTTTTCCGGAAAAAAATCCTTTCTTTCCGACAGGAAAACAGGCTGAAGAAAAGCCATTACTTGTGTGAAAAAATAATAACTCAGACCTTTCTTTATGGAGGAAGGGAGGGGTTGATTATAAAGCAGTTCGATGTCGTGGTCTTTTTTCAAAGGAGGAAAGACGGATAAAAGTAATTGTCCAAAAAGTTGTTGCTGTTCATCAATAATAGCTCCTATTTTCTTTAATAGGGCCGCTTGTTCTTCTTCCTTTTTTATTTTTTTGAGCGCCATGAGTGCGGGAATACGCACCCGGTAAAATTCATCTAAGTTGGAAGAATAGATGGATAGAAATTTTAACCGGTCGCCAAGAGGGATTTTATCTTTTGCAGCCTCTTTGAGCACGCGCTCATTGAAAGAAAGCCAACTAATATCTCTATCGAAGTATTTGTTATCCAAACCCAATTTATTTTAATGAACTACCCAAATCGTTGCAAAGATAAAAGCCAATACCGAAAGGATTAATCCAAACATAAAAATATTATAAGCCATCCGTAGCAACTTATATTTTCGTCCCAGAACAATGCCTTGCGAATAGACATCTTTAATAAGGGAATCATAAATAAATTCCTGGTCATCCATCAATCTTTGCATTCCTTCCTGGTACTCCGGTAGTTCCATTTTATAAAAATTACCAAAAAACAGTAAGTTGACCTTTCGATTATCGAGGTCTGCCCTTTTAAATTTCCCTTGAGGCAGACTGGGGCGTGTAGCCAGAATAGAAAAGATAAGGGTCAGCAAACACACCAATAATATAATGATGGTCGGAATAGTTAGAAAATCCTGAACCTTTATATGTCTTAATAAGAGACTGATAACAGCAGATAAAATGATGGAATTTACCGTAATCATATTTCTCGCTTTATAATCTGCAAGTTTGCTCAATCGCTGATTGTTGTTGGAAGCGATTTTAAACATGGTTTCCACGCTTTTGCTTAACTTTCGTCCCTTTCCCTTTTTATTTTTTTCCGCTTCCTCTTTTTTTTCCGCTTTTGGACTATTTTCTGTTATGTTTTCCAATTTTTCTTCCAGTTTTTTTAGATGATCTTTCTTGATATCATTGAGTAAAAGTTGGCAGTACGTCGTATGATAGTGATGCTGTTTTAGAAATTGAATCGTGTTCCTATTCCAATTTTCTTCAGATAAATCTATTTTTTTGACATCAACAATCTCCTCTCGCAAAAGTTCATTACTGGCAGAAAAATAATCAGTACCTAAATGATATAAATCGGCATCGCAAACGATTTTCTCTAAGAGTGTATGCGGGGTTTGCGGTACTTTGGTTGCCCGGATACAATTTCCGACAGGCTCAAATATTGACGCATTCATTTCTTTCTCTTTAAGAAATTGCATAGCCAACTCAGCTCCCTCTCGTTCATGGTTGCCTGCATCAACAAAATATCCGGTATCATGAAACCAGGCGGCGGTTACAACAATGAAAAAATCTCTATCATTCAGTTGGTAATGATTGGCTATCTCCTTCGTTGCCTCTACTACTCGTTCGGTATGATGAATATTATGATAATGAAAAGGAGAATGCTCATGGGCTTCGTAGAAAGAATAAATATACTTTTTTACATCAGATAGGCGTTGTTCTTCCTCCATGAGTGCATGCTTTTTATAAATCTATCGTAAATATCTCAATAAATTCCTTACTAATGTAGACAAATTTCATAAAACATCATGAGAAAGAGACGATTTTTAATATTGGTCTTTAAAAAGTTATTCAACCTTTTCTTTTGTTAACTCATCATTGACCGTACGCCAGATGCCTAATGGGTTCTCATCTTTCAATTCCTCCGGCAAACGTGTATTAGGGAAATTTTGAAAGCACAAAGGACGTGCAAATCTGCGGATACCGTCGGCTCCTACCGATGTAAAACGACTGTCGGTTGTAGCCGGATAAGGTCCTCCATGCTGCATGGCCGTACAAACGGTCACCCCGGTGGGTACTCCATTCATGATTAATCTTCCACAAATTTCCTGAACCCTATCTAATAGCTCAGCGAAAGTATCCATATCTTTTTCTGTTGCCATTAAGGTACCGGTAAGCTGTCCTTCCATTCCGGCTATAATATGCTGCATTTGTGTTTTATCCTTACATTTTATTATCAGGGAATAAGGACCGAAAACCTCCTGATGTAAAGTTTTATTCTTCAAAAAGGTAGCCCCTGAAGCGGAAGCGATCGTTGGCATGGCTTGTCCTTTTTCAGGTTGAGTGGAAGCCATGGCTTCTATTGCTACTCCTTGTTGCTCCAGTGCTTTTTCCTTTTTCTCCAAAAAGCCTTTTGCAATTCCGTCATGAAGCATATTTTCGGGAAGTTTTTTCTGTATTTTAACAGATAAATGTTTTATAAACTGTTGCAATGCCTCTCCTTCTATTCCAAAAATCAGCCCCGGATTAGTACAAAATTGTCCCACACTTTGGGTAATGGAATCTGCATACATCTCGGCTATATTTTCAGTATCCTGACCTAATTTGTCAGGCAACAGACAAACGGGGTTTACACTGCCCATTTCCGAAAAAACAGGAATGGGGTTTTCTCTTTGATTGGCTATATCAAAAAGGGCTTTGCCGCCTCCCAAAGAGCCGGTAAACCCTACCGCCTTCGTTAGAGGATGTTTAACCAATTCTTGTCCGGCATCAAAAGAATCGTTACTTACATGCTGAAAAATAAATGCCGGCATATTAGACTTTTCCGCCGCTTTCTGAATAGCTTTTCCTACCATTTCTGAAGTTTGAATATGTCCGGGATGCCCCTTTACAACCACCGGACAACCGGCAGCAAAGGCGCAAGCAGTATCTCCTCCGGCTGTAGAATAAGCAAAAGGAAAATTACTCGCTCCAAACACGACTACCGGCCCAAGTGGAATGAGCATCTTTCTGATATCTGTATCTTCATTGGGAACGCCTTTATTAATTCTGGCATCCAGCCAAGTTCCTTTTTCTGCTTGCTCGGCATAATTATTCAATTGAAAGATGGTTCGATCTAATTCTCCACTCATTCTGTCTTTCCCTAAGTGTGCTTCTTTCATAGCCAGGGGTACAACCTCTTCCCGAATATTCTCCAACTCCTCTCCTATGCTTCGCATAAAATCAGCGCGTTGCTTTAGGCTAATTTTTTTGTATTGTAGAAAGGCAGCCTGAGCTTGCTGCATAACTTCATTTATTTCAGTAGATACCGACATGTTTCTTCCCGTTTAAAGTGTATCCCTTTAACAAATAAAAAGGCAGATAGTTGGCAATATTTAAAGCAATCCCGGTTATTCTTGAAATAAGTTTGTAGAAAGATTATTGAATCTACCAACTATCCCCTGCTAAAAGTACAGGGAATATCGATTTTATCAGAGAAAAAAATGAATTATTGGGAATGTTCAACACGAATATTCTCCAACGTCAAAAGACTCAGCGCATTGTTATGCAATCCCTTGACCCAGGGGTGAATAAACATGACACTCTGATCATAATATACCGGAACGACCGGTGCTTTTTTTAAAATAATATTATCCATTTTTTGATAAAACCGGTGGCGAATGCTGTCATTCTTCTCTGAGATAGCCTCTTCATATAATTGGTCAAAAGCAGGATCTTTAAAACGGGTATAGTTCGGCGGTGCCGGATTTTTAGAATAAAAACAAGCCAAAAAGCTCTCCGCATCCGGATAATCAGCAATCCAGTCTGCCCGGAAGAAAGGTACTTTTGATTTGGCTGCCATATCTCGCAACATTCCGGTTTGCTCTATATTCACATGGATTACGATTCCAATTTCTCGTAATTCTGCTGCAACAAGATTGGCTACATCTGCTGTTTTTTCCGTAGCAAACAGGGTGATTGGCGGAAGTCCTCTTCCATCGGGATATCCTGCCTTTTTTAATAATCGACTTGCTTTATCGGGTTGATAGCTGTATCCATGAATAATTGTGGTGTCATAAGCCGGAAGTCCATCCGGGAGAAACCCACCATAGGCCGGTTCTACCATATTATTTTTTAAATACATCGCTATTTTTTTCCGATCAAAACCATAATTGATGGCTAAACGAAGATTTTTGTTTACGACGGGAGAACTTTGGACGGCCGGAAGCGTAGAATCAACTAAAAAGCCTAAATATTCTGTATTGAGATAGGGCTTTTTCAGCATCATAATTTTATCTTGAAAATCCTTTTGAAGGTTTCCCGCTTTTGTCAATAGCTCATCCTTGTATGACACGTCTACATCATTCAAAAAATCTAATTGTCCTTGAATAAACATTAAAAATTCCGTTGATTTACTACTAATAAAAGTAATTTTTACGGCATCCAAATACGGCAAAGAATTTCCTGCACTATCTTTCTTAAAATAATGTGGATTTTTAGCTAACACCAGTACCTGTCCCTCATTCCAATATTTCATTTGGAAGGGGCCGGTTCCGCAGGGATGAGCACGAAAATCCTTCCCGTACTTTTCAACAACTTCATGCGGGACAATAGAGCAATATGGCATCGTTAAAATCCCCAACATTGGATTAAACGGGTGATTAAGTCGCAATTGAAAGGTAGAATCATTCAGAGCTACAAATCCTGAATCGGGATTGACCTTTCCATTAAAAATCCAGGCGCCGGCAGAAGCCGTCTCCGGATCCATAATTCGTCGAAAACTATAAACCACATCTGAGGCCACCATCTTCCGTCCCTCTCCGGAAGGAAAAGCGTCATTCTCCTGAAAATAAACATCTGTCCTTAAATGAAAAGTAAAGATACGTCCACTGTCGCTAACCTCCCAGCTTTTTGTCAGACAGGGAACGATATTGAGATTGTCATCTGTTTCTACTAAAGTATTATATAGCTGATGATCTATCCAAATAATCATTTTACTTTTGGCAAAAGCAGGATCCGTTGTTTCCAACCCCTCTGCCATATTGAATCGAAAGACTTCTTTATCTGTTCCTCTTTTATTTTCCCTGCATCCTGTCGTTAGAAGAAATAAAATCAAGATAGAGAGAATACCATTTTTATTTTCTAATTTAAGATGCATTGAAAGTTTTTGAAATTGGCTACCTTTCCTGTTTTAAATAAAAAAGATAAAATGAAAAAGGCTTTATTATTTTTATTCGTTATTTTTATTTCGCTTCATTCCAGATCACAAGATAAGACAAAGCATTTATTTCCCCATGACTCTTCACAATTCACTCATGCAGATACACTAAGAGGCAGTAATACCCCTGAAAGGGCATGGTGGGATGTCACTTTTTATGATCTGCATGTAAAGGTAGATATAAAGGACAGAAGTATTTCAGGATCTAATAAAATCACTTATCGACCCCTGAAAAAGCCGCCACATAATCCCTCCGGAGCGATGCAAATTGACCTAATGAAACCCCTAAAAATCGATAGTATCCTGCAAGCAGGGAAAAAGCTTGCTTTTCAAAGGGATGGAAATGCCTATTTCGTTCAACTACAAAAAAAACAACCTTTTAACTGTCTTCAACAAATTACGGTTTATTATTCCGGTCATCCGCATAAAGCCAAGAATCCTCCCTGGGATGGTGGTTTTGTTTGGAAAAAAGATTCCCTGGGTCGACCTTGGGTCGCTACCGCAGCACAAGGAGTAGGTGCCAGTTTATGGTGGCCCAATAAAGATTATCAGGGAGATGAACCCGATAGTCAACGAACTTCCGTAACCGTTCCCAAACAACTTATGGACATCTCAAATGGACGTTTACAGTCTATTACTTCCCATTCAGATGGAACAAAAACGTTTACCTGGTTCGTTGACAATCCCATTAACAACTATGATGTAGCTTTAAATATTGCAAATTATACCCGGATAAAAGACACTTTAGCAGGTGTCGAAGGTCCACTTACACTTCATTATTATGTTCTTCCATATCATTTAAAGGTGGCTAAAAAACAATTTCAACAAGCCAAAACCATGTTGCATTGTTTTGAATACTGGTTTGGGCCTTATCCATGGTATAAAGATGGTTATAAATTAGTAGAAGCGCCTTTTCTCGGCATGGAACACCAGAGTAATGTGGCGTATGGAAATAAATATCAAAACGGATATTTGGGAAGAGATTTATCTCATACCGGTTTAGGATTAAAGTGGGATTTTATCATCATCCATGAAAGCGCCCATGAATGGTGGGGAAATAATATTACAACCAAGGACATTGCAGACATGTGGGTTCATGAAGCTTTTGCCAATTATGCTGAAGCTTTATATACTGAGTACACCATGGGACGAAAAGCCGGAGATGCCTATTGCAGAGGTACCCGAAAGAATGTGCTCAATAATCGTCCCATCATTGGACAATATGGCGTAAATGATGAAGGATCCGGAGACATGTATTACAAAGGAGGAAACATGCTGCTCTGTATCCGTGAAATTATAAACAACGACACAACATTCCGACAAATATTAAGGGGATTAAACAAAACGTTCAGACATCAGACGGTAACCGGAAAACAAATAGAAGATTATATCAATCAACAATCCGGAATTAATTTCAGTAAGGTTTTTCAGCAATATTTAACGACCACACAGATTCCTCATTTTGAATATTATATCAAAAGAGGAAAACTCCATTATCGTTGGACAAATGTGGTAACAAACTTTGATATGCCCATAAAAGTAACCCTAAAAGAAGATAAGATGGCTTTTATTTATCCAACAGAACAATGGCAATCTAAAGCCTTATCTATAAAGAAAAAGAAGAACTTTAAAGTGAGCAAAAATTTTTACGTTAAAGTAGTAAAAAAGTAAAGCTCAACAATTACCGTTTTCGTTTTCTGTGGGTAATATACTCTTCAATGGCTTTCTTTGAGGTCAGCCAGTTCCGTCCTTCTTTATAGGCATCAATCTTCCCTTGTCTGGCCAAAAGACTAATATATTCCTGTCCATAAGGGATATTTTCTTCCTCCACCAGAGAGCGAACTTCTTTATAATCGTCATCGCTTCCGGGCAGCGCATTCAGATAGATATTGAGCGTTCGCTCCATGGATTGAGCTATGACCAACATAAGCTTAGCGTAATCTCCCTTGTTGGCTCTGTTTAATGCAGCATAATATTTCTTGCGGTCATTGGATAAGATGATCGCCGGAGGAAAGCCGGTATTCATCAATAAAAGATTCATAGCCAGACGTACAGTACGTCCGTTTCCGTCAAAAAACGGATGGATCCAGGCGAATTTATGATGAAAAACGGTTGCCAACTCAATAGGAGTGAGTTGAAACGGATTGGTTGCTGTAAATTGAAATAATTCATCAAATAAATCGGGCACTTTCTGCGCATTGGGCGGAATAAAGTTCGCTCCCGCTATTCTGACGCCACCATTCCTGAGTCGCCCTGCAAAGTCATCTTCTATACTGCGCAGGACAAAACTGTGTAACTCCATGACCGCCTTGGCATTTAGCGCTTGTTTGCTCGCTATCATCTCATAAAGCCGGTGGAGGGCTGTTTCATGATTTTTAGCCTCCAAATGCTCACGAAGTGATTTTCCCTTAATCGTAATACCTTCTTGTAAAACCATTTGCGTTTCACGAAGGGTAAGCGTATTTCCTTCTATGCCAATGGAATTATAGGTCCATTCTATAGCCAACGCTTCTTTGATTTTTCGCAAAGCAACTCCGGGCATTGGACGGGCTTTTTCCAACGTGGCTTTCTTGTCTTGCAAGCGATCAAAAGTAGATTGTAAATGGCTACGATATGTCAAATCAATCTCCCACATACCCAAAAGTACAAAATTATCGGATGTTTTCCAAATGCACTTATCCGATATTAAGGTGTTTTAGAAATGTGTTTCTTTTTCAATCATTTGAGCAACGACTTTATCAATGGGAAGATCGACATCTTTTTCTGAGAAAATTTCCAATGGAATCATTCTAAAGGACTCTCTTTTTTGATTCGCTTCATCAAAATCAAAGGGTTTGGAGGCAAGATTCACTTTTAATGATTCCATTGGTTTTACACGGTAATAAACAGAAATGATTTGGCTTCCATCACCAAAACCTGATTTCTGATAAAAATCAGTAGTATAAAAATGATCTTTTACCGCTATTTTTTGATGTAATTCTTCCTGCCACTCTCTTTTTAGACAATCTTTGGTTCCCTCTCCTTCTTCTAATCCCCCTCCGGGAAATTTAGTGTAATATGCTCCTTTGATTTTCTCGTCAGACACCAAGATATTTCCATATGTGATGTAAATCCCGTAAACGCGTACATTGAAATTAAACATAGCTATTATTAGTTTTTAAAGACATACTCTTCGCTCAATTCTCGAATGAGGCTTGCCGAACAAACAAATATAGCCCGCTTTATTTGATTAAAATAACATCTATCCCTTTTGCATGAAGGTGTATTTTCATTAAAAAATTGTAAAAAGTTGTTGGTTTTATCGAACTGTCTTTATTTTGTGCCTCTAAAAACAAGTCATGTCTGATAAAAATTCCATTTTGGGATTGGAACTCCCTACTGATCCACGTTGGGTAAATTTAGCTGCTCTCTCTTTAGAAGAAATTCTTACCGACCATGCCTGGTGCGAACAAAAAGCAGCGACTTCCTGTATCTCCTTAATTCAGAGATATCCGGAAAAAGAAAGGCTGGTCAATGATTTAGCTCCTATTGTGACTGAAGAATGGGGACATTTTCAAATGGTATTGGCTGAAATGAATAAGAGGGATCTAAGATTAGGCCCCCAAAGAAAAGACCTTTATGTTAATGCACTTTTGCAACATTCCACTAAAGGCGGGAAGCAAGAAGATCGACTATTGGATCAATTATTGATTTGTGCCTTAATAGAAGCCAGAAGTTGTGAACGCTTCAAACGACTTAGCGAGGGATTAGAAGATACCTATTTGAGAAAGTTTTATCGGGGATTCATGGAAAGCGAAGCCGGACATTACACGCTGTTCATCTCTCTGGCAAAGGAATACCTTCCGGAAGAAAAAGTAAAAATAAGATGGAAAGAATGGCTGAAACTAGAAGCAGAAATCATGAACAGTTTAGAGGTAAGAGGCGATAGAATGCACTGATAGAAGAGGATAGCCTCTAACCATGAAACAGTAATCTCAAGATTGTATTAATTCTAGACTTATACGAATATTTATTTCATCTGCCACTACCAGCCCCCCGGACTCTGTTAATGCATTGTATTTTAAGCCAAAGTTTTTTCTGTTTATTTTTCCGGTTACTTCAAATCCTGCTCTGTATTTACCGTTAGCTTCTTTAATAATTCCCCCTTTTTCTACTTGTAGCGTAACCGGTTTTGTCGTGCTTCGCATCGTCAACTCTCCGATCATTTCATAATGATTATCATCCAATTGTTTTACTTCTGTACTTTTAAAAGAAATATTCGGATGATGCTCAGCATCAAAAAAATCGGCTGACTTCAGATGCTCTTCCCGCTGTTTATTTTTGGTTTCAATAGAATCCACAGGGGCAGTAAAAGTAGCTTTTGCCGTAGAAAAATCATCTTCTTCAGTTTCCACTTTAGCCTCAAATTGATTGAATTCTCCAACCACATTGGAGACCATCATGTGTCTTACTTTAAATTGTACTTGGGAGTGCGCCTCATCCGTACTCCATTGTATTTTTGCCATATTTTAGTAGGATTTATGGTTCTAGGATACCTATTTAAACATATTTTGGGGCAGAAAGTTTATAAAATAAAGAAAAAAGTGCAGCAATCAATTGTAAGCTGACTAATCCCATAACGGCAGCAATGCCAAAACGAAGCAAGGAACCAATCAAAATAGACTCCTTTGAGGATCGCTATCTTACTACAAAATGATAAAACAAAATATCATTTAAATCAACGATAATATACATCATCGTGGGTAATGACGATGGAATATTTCTTTTTAAGTCTATCTAACGTTATAAATGAAGATAGTAAGGTCGTAGCAATTCTCTAAAATCACTTGAATATTGACGCCTGTTATCACGAATGCATATTTCCTTAAAGATGGGAACACTTTCCTTTTTAGATAAAAACAATATGCTCCTGAAGCTGTTTTTATCCGGTCGGTTTTTGATGTGATAAATTTGTGTAGGGAACAATTTATTTTCAAAGGCTAAGGTCTTAAATATTTCCTCTTTTTGAGTCGGTATCATGATACAGCAGGTTCCGGAAGGAGAAAGGAATAATTCAATTTTCTGAAGAAGTTCTTCATACATGAGATGGCTGCTGTGCATCGCCATATTTTTCGTTACCGACCTGCTTTTTAAATCATTGGCATAAAAAGGTGGATTGCAGATAATAAAATCATAGCTTTGGGGGGGATGGAAGGTTCTGATATCGTCATGAATAATGCGGATATTCTTCCCGATGGTCGTATTTTTGATATTTTCATATGCCTGTTGACAAGCCGCTTCATTTATTTCTACGGCATCCAGTCTGTCAAAAGAGTGCATCTGAGCCACCATGAGGCTTAACAAACCGGTTCCTGCGCCAATATCTAATCCACAAAGAGGCTGCAATCGGGTTGTCGTTTTAGCTGCAATTGCTCCCTGAAGACAAGAATCGGTGCAGACTTTCATCGCACAATGTTCCTGATTAATTTTGAATTCTTTGAATTGAAAGTAGGTATTGGACAAACTTTTTTTACAAAAATACAAAGGGTCTTTTTAATTTTACCGATTTAAGTACCACAATTTTAATTTATGAAAGATATACCGGGTCGTATTTACGCTTTTTGGCTGTTAGTATGCTTTGCAGTGACTTTAATCTTAATCGCAATACCTACTGCCATTTGTCAATATACGATGAAAGACGAAGTAAAGAAAACGGCGACCATATTGAAAGGTTATCGAATATGGATGAAAATACTCATGATTCTGGTATTTTGTAGAATCAGAGTAAAAGGCAAAAATCATTTTCAAAAAGGACAAAATTATATAGTAACCGTTAATCACAACGCCTTATTTGACATCCTGGTCTCCACCCCCAGTGTTCCCTTTGCCAGTAAAACGCTGGCCAAATCAGAGTTAGCTAAAATACCTATCTTTGGTTTGGTCTATAGAAGTGGTTCCATCCTTGTGAATCGAAAGAGTGCTCGAAGTCGCGCGGAAAGTATGAAGAAAATGAAGCATACTTTAGCTCAGGGAATGCATCTTATCCTGTATCCTGAGGGTACACGGAATAAAACTTCAGCACCGTTAAAATCTTTTCATGATGGGGCTTTTGCGATGGCTATAGAAGAACAAAAACCGATCATTCCCGCTCTGCTCTTCAATACGCGAAAAATTCTTCCTCCCAATAAGAAGTTTTTTGCTCGACCTCAGAATGTGTCCATGCATTTCCTTAATCCCATATCTGTAAAAGGGCTGACACATGAAGATGTACCTAAACTAAAACAAGAAGTGTTTCAAATAATGTATGCCTATTTCGAAAAAAACCAAGACTTGTTATAAGCACCCAATACGACTGTTGTTTAACCATTGAAGGGGACAAAGAACTTTAGCGATTCAATAGCAGAATCAAGGTTCATAAACCATGGCCACATATTGATGTTCCTTCTCCTTACTATTCATTAATTCCTTATAATCAATCCAACTATTCCCTCCTTCTTGAAACCATTGATCATTGATAATATCTTGAAAAGATACTTCCTTATAGCCTAAATCTTTATTTGCATGGATAACGGCAGGATGGGTTGTTAAGCTCAACATCTTAGCCTCAGGGAAAGTCTTTCTACTTAGAGAGAACAATGCCTTCTTTATTTTTTTTGAAAAACCTTGTCCTCTGTATTGAGGGGAAATAATGAGTCCTGAGGTGGCAATGTATTTTTTATGCTGCCATACTTCGAGATAAGAAAAACCAATCCATTCATTTTTGTCCGGAAGAAGGGCAATAACGGCTAACCCATCCTTAATTTTCTGTTTAATAAATGCAGTAGACCTTTGTCCTTTAGCCACTTTTCTTTGTGTAGCAGAAATAGCCATTTCATTCACAATCTCCGGGATATACCGAAAATCTTCGGGAGTGGCAATTCTAACGATATATGATAATGACGTTTTCAAAACTTTATAATAAAAATGAAAAATGTCCCTAATACGGGAAAATGAAGAAAAATCCGTTCCTAATGAATTTGATATAGGAAACTTTATAAAGTAAAACGTCGTCGGATAAATAGAAAAAAGACAGGAAGACATAAGAAGCTTTGCCTTTCCCCGGAGAGGGAAAAACAACACCAGTTGCTGTTATGCTGATTAATTCTATTCATCTTAATAATTAATAAAGGATATTTTTATCCTAAAATTGCAAAGATATAAAAAATATTAAAATTAACATGCTTTTGGACCGTATTCGAGGGAGTTATATTAATTTGCAGCGAAAATAAATAAATAAAATAATGAAAACACTACGTATCCCAATCCTTTGTATAGTCGGACTGTTGTTAATTTCACTGACAAGTTGGCAATCCGTTCAGGCTCAAACCGCTGAAAAATATACTGAAGGATGGCAATTACTTGATCCAAAACAGGATGATGTTTATGGAGTCAGTGCCAAACGAGCATACAAAGAGTTATTACAAAATAAAACGCCGCATAAAGTGATTGTCGCTGTTATTGATTCGGGCGTAGATACCGCCCACACGGATTTGAAAGGACATATTTGGAATAATAAAGGAGAAATTCCCGGAAATGGTAAAGATGATGATCATAACGGATATGTGGATGACATTCGAGGTTGGAATTTTCTTGGAGGAAAAGATACCAGCGTTGTAAAGGCAAGTAGTGAATTAGATCGTATCTATTACAAATTAAAGAAACGTTTTGCCCACGTATCTTCTATTGAAAACGTAGATAAAAAAGATAAAAAAGCATATAAGAAGTGGGAAAAAATCTCTGAAGAGCGACACAAAGATTCTGCAAGTAATGCGAAAAAGTATGAGACTATTTCTCAGGGGCTACAAAGATTTACCGTATTGGATCATATCTTAAAATCTCATTTAGGGGTAGATACTGTACGACTAAGCGATCTTCAGAATCTGGATACCAACAATGATACCTTACTAGCAGCTAAATCCATTGCTACAAGAGTCTTAAAACAACAAGGACCGAATGCCAACTTAGAGGATTTTATTAAGGAAGGTCAGGATTATGCAGATGATTTGAAAAGTAAATTAAAAACCGATGACGAAGATCCCAATGCAGCAAGAAAAGCCATTGTAGGAGATGATCCGAATAACATAAAGGATCAAGATTACGGAAACAACAACACCTTTGGATCTTTTGCCATGCATGCCACTCATGTGGCAGGAATCATTTCGGCTATTCGTCATAACGGCATTGGAATGGATGGCATAGCGAATGATGTAATGATTATGCCGGTAAGGGCTGTTCCTGATGGAGATGAAAGGGATAAAGATGTGGCATTGGCAATACGTTATGCCGTAGATAATGGAGCACAAATAATTAATATGAGTTTTGGAAAATCTTATTCTCCTCATAAAAAATGGGTAGATGAGGCAGTAGAATATGCTGAGAAACACGATGTTCTCCTTATTCATGCGGCAGGAAATGACGGAACAAATATTGATTCTTTCCCCACTTATCCCACTTCAGTATTAAACAAAAAACGCTTTCTATCTAAGAAACATAAAATTGTTGATAATTATATTACGGTAGGTGCCTCTAATCCAACAAATAAAAATGGCGATCTCCCGGCAACTTTTTCTAATTATGGACAAAAGAGAGTTGATCTCTTCGCTCCCGGAGTAAACATTTATTCTACAGTTCCACATGATAAGTATAAATCACTGAGTGGTACAAGTATGGCGACTCCGGTTGTCGTAGGGGTAGCAGCACTCGTATTAGAATATTATCCGGATCTAAGTGCGAAACAATTAAAATGGGTACTCATGCACTCTGTAACTCCCTTAGGAGATTTGCTGGTCAATCAACCCGGAACCGGAAATAAAGTACGGTTTAAAACCCTAAGTAAAAGCGGAGGGATTGTCAATGCATATAAAGCTCTAAAACTAGCTGCTACAGTTAAAGGAAAAAGATAAATCTTACGGAGATAATTTTAAAAATGGCGTCCTTTTCAGATTTGAAAGGGACGCCATTTTTGATAAGTCTAATAAAAACTACAGGTCTATAAGCCGGATTTTGTATCCGATAAAAAGCGGATGACTATCATTTATCTATGTCAATACTCACGTATTAACTTTATCTGCCTACCCATCTCGTCTTCTTCATTGAAAATGAGCGAGCCACTCATTATTCTGTAAAAACAGAATGACGAGACTTATTTGGCATTTCAGCACACAAGGCTTACCCACCACAATTGTTACCAATTGTGACCGTAGGCTCTTACCCTACATTTTCACCCTTACCCTTCGTCATGCTCAGGGCGGTTATTTTCTGTGGCGCTAGCTGCTTTTTATTAAAAAAGCCCACCCGTTAGGTGGTGTGTTGCTCTTTGCTGTCCGGACTTTCCTCTTTTCAAAAATATGAAAAGCGATAGTCCAACCTGTAGCGCAACAAAAGTACAGGATTAAAATAAGATGTTCATCATAAAAGTAGAAATATTAACTTGAGATCCTTCATCTGACCCATTAACTGATTTCTGCCAAATGGTGTGCTGCATTAAAAGCTTTCCCCAGATGAGATATGAGAGAATGCGCGCTCATGCTTTCCTTAGACTCTGACTGTATCACAGCCAGATCACCTGATTTTCCATGTAACCAAGCCCCCAATATAGCAGATTGAGGAGCAGAATAGCCTTGTCCTAATAATCCGGTCACAATTCCTGTTAACACATCCCCACTCCCTCCGGTAGCCATTCCTGCATGTCCGGTAGTATTAAACCACACATGACCTTCGGAATCGGAGACACTCGTATAATGTCCTTTTAGTAGGATTGTCACCTGTAATAATTTACTTTTCTCCCTTTGCAATTGTAATCTTTCGTAGGAGTTGGCAGATTTTCCAAATAAACGTTCAAATTCTTTAGGATGAGGAGTAAGAATAGAGCCTTTCGGGATTTCAGAAAGCCATTTAGGATTTTCACTTAAAATATTAAGTGCATCTGCATCTAAAACCATGGGAAGATCCTTTTTAAGGGCGGAATGAAGCATCTGTTGTGTTTCTTTTTGAGTCCCTATTCCGGGGCCAATTCCCAATACATTGATTGCCGGTTTTTCATCAGGAAAACGGGTAAGTAGAAATTCATTTTCATCTGTTAGACACATGGCTTCCGGAACAGAAGACTGGAGAATATTATATCCACAGCGGGGACAATATACTGTTGTCAAACCGATTCCCGATTTAACATTCGCCTGTGTCGTTAATACGGCAGCTCCCATTTTCCCATAGCTTCCTGCTATTAACAAAGCATGACCATAGGTTCCTTTATGGGAAAAAGGAGCTCTTTTCTTTAAATTTTCAGAAATATATGGAGCACTCGTTATCCTATAAGGAGTTTTTGTTTTTCGAATATATTCCGAATGAATACCAATGGGTAATACATGCACCTCTCCTACAAAAGCACTATTTTCTTTAAAAAAGAAGGCCAGTTTTTTAAACTCAAAACTCAAGGTATGATCTGCCTTTATTGCAATTTTATCAATAGGATTATTTTCTGCTTGTAATCCCGAAGGCATATCGATAGAAATTACTAAGTGACTTTGTGTATTTATTTTCTGAACCACTTTTTTAACCAATCCTTTGAGCGGTCTGTTCATTCCTGTTCCAAAAAGTGCATCAATGAGTATGGTTTTTTCGGGAATTGAAGGAAAATCCAGAATGTTTTTGATTTCCAAGGCTCGTTTTGGATAAGTCTGCTTAAATTTCCTTTTGTTGATACTACAGTCTTCCGAGAAATGATCAGAAAATAAAACGGTAAAGGTTTTGACATAAAAACCTTTATTTGACAGTAACCTAGCCAAAGCAAACCCATCCCCTGCATTATTACCTACACCACAAAATACATAAAATGCAGAATCTTTGGGAAAAGTAGCTCGTATCCAGTTTGCACACTGCCTTGCAGCTCTTTCCATAAGGTAGATACTCTTGATAGGTTCATGATCTATGGTATATTGATCTCCTTTTCTTATTTGCTTTGCAGAAAATATCTTCATGATATAAAATTACTGTATTATTTTAAAACACAAAAGCCGTTCCTTTTATAAGAGGAACGGCTATAAAAATAAGAATTCAGTTTTTCTTAGAGGGCGAATCTAATGCCTAATCCTCCCCAAATATCAAACCCTCCATTAGGGATACTCACGGCAGGTTGAATATCAAGACTAAGATCTATAGGCGCATTATTGAATTTATAATCTAACCCAAGCACTCCATCAATACCAAAAAAAGCGCCATCGGCATCGTGGTAACCGGAATTCCAAAAGCCTATATGCGCACCAGGTCCTGCATACCATTGCAATCCTGGAGCTCCTGAAATAGGTCCATGAAACTCATATAAGCCGGTAATGGTAAACCAATCAGAACCAAAACCCAAAATACCTTCAATGGCTCTATCTTGATTTAAAAAATGTTTTACATCAATAGCTCCACCACCCCAGTAGCCTATTTTTACTCCGATACCGGTACGATAAGAATGTCCCATAGCCTGAGCATCAGCATGATTAGAGAAGGCAAAAGTGGATAGAAAAGCTACGACAGCGATTACAAATAATTTTTTCATAGAGATTGTGTTTATAATTTTATATGGTTATTAACAAATATTCTGCCAAGATCTGCTTCCCGGCTTATTTTAAAAAATCAATTTGTCAATCTCTTTTTTGACAATTTAGCAAGATAAAAATAGCCGACAACCCCGGAGATAGTAGAACCAACCAAAACAGAGATCTTGGCTATATCCTGCATCTCCAAATTAGAGAAAGCCAAGGTAGAAATAAAGATAGACATCGTAAATCCGATACCTGCAATAGCACCAATTCCAGACATTTGTTTCCAGCTGGTTTTATCTGGTAGTGAGGCAATACCCACCTTTGTTGATAAAAATGAAAACAGAACAATACCTACCGGCTTTCCTATAATCAAACCTAAGAAAACGCCTATGGCTACAGGAGAAGTGACAATATGTCCAATCTGATCGGGAAAAATAATGGCTGTATTTGCTAAAGCAAACAAGGGCATAATGATAAAATCCACAAAATGGGTAAGTTTATCCTCTAAAACCTCTGCCCTATCTACAGGAATACAAAAAGCAAGTAAAACTCCGGCAATAGTAGCATGAATGCCTGAATTTAAAATACAATACCAAATCACTAATCCAATTAAAATATAGGGAAGAAGACTTTTTACTTTCAATTTGTTAAGAATGAGCAGTACAACGACTCCTGCAAGACCACAAAGTAAAAAAACTAAACTCAAATCGGAGGAATAAAATATAGCAATAACAATAATAGCTCCTAAATCATCAATAATGGCTAATGCAGCAAGGAATACTTTTAATTGACCGGGAGCCTTTTTTCCTAACAACGACAGAATACCAAGCGAAAATGCAATGTCGGTAGCCATGGGAATTCCCCATCCATGTTGAAAATCTGTCCCTCCATTAAATATAGTATAAATAATAGCAGGAACCAGCATGCCTCCCAAAGCAGCACATATAGGGAGCATTGATTTCTTCAAAGAAGCAAGCTCCCCAACCATTAATTCTCTTTTAATCTCCGTCCCAACGGTCAGAAAGAAAACAGCCATGAGCGCATCATTCACCCATAAGAGAAAATTTTCAGGAAGATGAAAAAGGTCTCCTGTTGAGGTACTGGTTTCCCAAAATCCAGTATAAGCCTTTTGAGAAAAATCCATATTGGAAAAGAAAAGAGAAACTATCGTACAGCCAATAAGTACTATTCCTACTGAACGACTATCGTTCATAATGGCAAGTAAAGGCTTCGT
The DNA here is from genome assembly GCA_964647485.1 of uncultured Chitinophagaceae bacterium. Lineage (GTDB taxonomy): Bacteria > Bacteroidota > Bacteroidia > Chitinophagales > Chitinophagaceae > FW021-bin31. Next base: position 47,118 of record CAZYHV010000002.1, read on the forward strand.
TATTTTTTCTTTTATCTTTTTATTTGAGCTTGGGTCTTTCGATTCCGGTTGGATATCTTTTTTGGACATAATTTCTTTTCTTTTTTATTTTTATTCGTGGAATATCGGGCTTCTTTGGAGGTCGCCTTTGATTTTCCCATTTAAATCCTTCTAGCTGAATATCTTCTTTTTTTACATGAGCAGGATTTAAAAAATGACCTGAAATATTCTTAAAGAACTTCACCTGATCCAGATGATTATTTTCGAAAAATAACTTAATAAAAGAGGCTGTTGCTTTGTTAATACCAATGACCGCCCCTGAACTATCTTCCTGGGCAAAATACACACTCTCCGCATTTCCGGCTACATTCATCCAGTCTATCTGGCTACTGTCATTGAAATATCCGGTTATAATTCTTCCTTTAATTTGATTATAAGCATCAGACGCTACTTTATTGATAATCATTGCATGATGTCTCAAAATAAGTTTGTATGGTTTCTGGTTTTTGGTAACCAAAACAATAGTATCGCCAAAAAGTTGAGTTTCTCCTGTCCAAAGAATCGGATTTCCATAAAAATGAAAAGTAGAATCGATTCCAGAATAATAGAGACTATCGGCTACTCCTTGTAATGAATCTGAATAAAGCCTTACATGGTGATAGGCAATTAGATTTCTGGCATCGGCAGAATCCACCTTCTGTGATACTTCTTCCTCCTTTAGGGAAGAATCTGCCGTTTGAGCTGCCGTTTGCTGGTGCAAAGAAGTGTCAACTTGTTTTATACCTTTCTTAACTCCCAGCGTAGAATCAACTTTAGGAAATTGCGTTTTTTCTTGAGAAGAAGAATCAACAGGGGGGGTCGAACTTTCCCCGACCATGTCCGATTCTTTTTTCTGATCCTTCGGTTTTTGTTTGACACCCAGAAATTTCTTTATGTTTTCCGGAATAAACAAGGGTATTTTTATCATACCCAATTCTTCTTGGGGAACAATAGGTTGTATTCCCTGATTTATAGTATCTGCAGCAGGATTTTCTAAATTTACCTCGTTGATACTTATTTGGGTAGAAGAATCCTGATGTGGTAGATAAACGTATGGAATAGTATCTTTATTTAAGGAATCTTCAGGAAGATAAACCGGGATCATGGGGCCTGAAAATAATGTATCGCTAGATACAAAAAGACTGTCTTTTTCTTGTGCAAAAATTAATAAAGGATCCTGAGTAGCCAGTAAAGTTTTTCTTTTGTTATCAGATATCGCAAAATTAGATTGTACCGTAGCCTGACCGGAAGTATCGGTCCACACAATATTCCCAAAAGCTCTTCCCAGGCCTTCTGTTTTGCTAAACTTCATACTATCTGCTGTCAGCGTCCCCATACTATCAACAATTGTAGGCCGATTACACAAAAAAGAAAATTGCTCATTCGTATTATAATATCCACAAGAAGTATAAATTATTGTTTGTCCGGTATTAATAGCTGTAGGAGCTACAAAAGTAGCTATATGTGAAACCGTATTATACAATAGCGTGTCGGTGGTCAGTTTATATTCGGGATTGTTCAGTTTAACATTTTTTTTAAAATAAACATCTTTTAGGTCGGCAAAATATTCTCCCTCTTCACTCGTCAATATCGTTTCTTGATTCACTAATTTCCCTCCATGAAAATAAGTCCCAATATGCTTATGCATATTATAATCCAAAAAGTCAGTGGTTAAGATCATGCTCCCATCTGTCATTTTTACATGATCTCTTAATGTAGCTAATTTAGTATCTCCTATATAATGAAGCTCATCGGCATAAGTATCAATAGAATCAGCTTGATTAATGTGAATATGACCATAGGCATCCAAAATATTTTTATCCATATATCGGATGGCACTGTCAGAAGTAAATATGGTATGTCCTTGCTCTAATCTTACGTTACCAATCAGTTTTTGTTTTGGAGCGGTTCCACTATCTTTTCCTTGAACGCCAACAAGAATATCTGCATTAAGCAGATGAATTATCTGACCGGTATCCTTCTTGGGTCGGGGTCTTTGAATGGAATCTTGTGCATGAGCTTGCTGAGAACAACAAAAAAGGATAGTGAAAAAAAATAGCCCTTGGGGAATTTTTCTTAGTGCAAGCCACCTCAAATAAAAAAGAAAAGACATATTCAGGCTATTTTCACGATCTTATTTCCCCAATTTTAAAAAAAATATCTCACTATGGGATTATACTTATTTTGATGTTGTATCTGAAGGAAGCGGTTTTGATTTAGATTTACGTCCAAAAAGTGAAAAATGCACATATCGTTTTGGATTTAGTCTTAAATCCTCCATAAGCAGGTTTAGATTATAAGAGGCCGATTCCAAATTATTATATAGATGGTCATCATTCATCAAAGCACCGAGAGAACCTTTTCCTTTATTCATTTTTTCAAGAATTCCATTTAGATTATTAACTGCTTCATCGAGATCTTGTATCGTTCCCGGAAAATCCGTTTCTGCAATAGAGACCGTCGCTTTCTCCGCATTTCCAATCAGATGATTAATATGGGTCTTTTGTTGATTGAGATTTCCCATAAATTCATTCAATCCGTCCGCAATAGCAGTCAGTTTTGCAGAAGTATTGGATACATTTTTCATCGTTTCGCTAAACGATTTTACGCTATTTTGTAAATTCTCTTGTGTATTGGTATTTAAAATAGAATGAAAAGCCGTCAGCACACTATCCAATGTCACCAGAGTGACGTTGATTTGATCCGTAATAGGATCTATTTTTTTAGTTAATTTATCGGCAATTCCGGTGCCCAAAGAAGCAGTAATCGTATCTTCATCCTGTAAAAAAGTAGAAGCATTTCCAAATTGCAGTTCTACTTCTTTGCTTCCCAACAAATCTGCGTTCTTAATTTCTGCAATAGAATTTGATGGAATCGAGACATCAGATTTAATAGTTAAATTGACGAGTATGGCTCCCGAATTTTGTTTCATCAACTGAATATCCCCTACTGATCCTATTTTCATTCCATTCAGCACGATAGGATCGGATGGAGCCAATCCATCCACATTATCATAGACTGCATAAAGAGTAGTATCTGAAGACCATAGACTATTCCCTTTTAATAGATTAAAACCAAGAATTAAAAGGACAATGGCAACGACGACTAAAACACCTACTTTTGTTTCATTATTTATTTTCAAAACGATGTACTTTTAGTGAGCAAAAATAGGCAAATTAACTGACCTTTTACAATGGGGATTCCTGAAATTTAATAGTCAATGCGTTTATTTCCCTTATAAACTACAATAAAAGCATCTTTATAGCCCATAGGCTTTACACTTTTTAGCTTCTTAGCTGCATCTTGAAAACTTTTATAATCCCCTAAAAGGTAGCGATACAGAGTCTTATTTTCGTTATTTTTAATCATTTTACGACTAACAATATCTTCTAATTTTTGAAATTTTCTGGTATTGGTATTCATTTTATTACTGCTGGCAAACAATTGAATACTATAATGATAATCCGATTTGTTTGAAGATGTTGAATGATCGGGAGAACGAGCTCCTGCCAATAATTGTTTCTTATTCAATCCTTTTAATCCTGCCAGATAATTGACAAAAGCTTTATAAATGCTTTCAGAAATCTCGCCCTGATTATGATTCAAATAATCCTCTTCCTGGGGATTGCTGATGAATCCGGTTTCGATTAAAATGCTGGGCATCGCTGTAGCATGTAAAACCCAGATTCCAACTTCATTTCTTTGTTTAACACTTCGATCGATACGATTAATTTTAGAAAATTGCTTTTCTATATCCGATGCCAATGTCAAACTCTGTTTCATATAGGAATGACGCATTGAATTAACAAAAATGGCGTCTAAAACTCCTTCATCAGAATCGCCGGAAGAATTATCCATTTCAGAGTCTTTAAAATCAGAACTTTTTCTGATAAAAGATCCTTTACTTTTATTTTTTCGTAAGGCCCATACATAAACTTCTGTTCCCTTAGCACTGTGGTTTCTCGAGGAATTGCAATGAATAGAAATAAAGACATTGCCCTTCTTTTTATTAGCAAAAGAAGCCCGATAATGCAAACCATCCGTTTTATTGGTTTTGTTTCCCGGACAAATATCTGTAGTTCGGGTATAATAAACCTTCACACCCGGAATTTGATCTATCAACTTTCCCGTTTTCAGTCCTATACCCAATGCCACTTCTTTTTCTGTTGAATAACGTCCATGAGCCCCGGGATCAAATCCTCCATGTCCCGGATCTATAACAACGATAAAAGGTTTGTCAGCATTTGGTTTTACCCCCTGTGCAAAGGAATAAAAACCTAATCCGGAAAATAACACCACAAAAGTGGTTAGGTATATAGATTTAAATAAATTCATAAATGAACCTTCAAGATATATTTTACGATATTTAAGAAAACAATAATTATACCATGCAAAAGTAAGTGGTTTTTACTAAAAAAATAAAGAGATTTTAACGAGATCGATGTTATTTTTACGGGAGAAATGAAGGAAATCTTGTAGGTTTGCGCTTTATTAAAACGGGTGAATTGAGCAAAATCAATTTTCATTACAACGGATTACTCTTCAAAACCTTATGGTGCCTGTGTTTTATAGCCTTTTCGAGTACATCTTCTCAAAGCCTAGGAGAGACTATAATGCAGACAAGGGAAAGTTATACCCCTACAAATGACCATGGGAAGCATGATAAAACTCTTTCTTCATCTGAATCTATTTTTAACTTATCTTTAAAAAATAGTACTGATACGCTGCCAATTGACAGCAATAAAATTCTCCTTAAAGACACCTCTCAAATTAAAGATAGTCTGCCCTCAATGAGAGATTCTGCTTCTTTAACTGTAGATACCGTCCAAATATCAAAAGATTCTCTTATTCCACAATTTAGCTTTCCTATTTCTAAAGACACCTTGAATGGCAAGGTAAAATACGATGCTGAAGATTCGATGGTGTTGGATCTTCCTACCAAAACTTTTCATCTGTATGGAAAAACAACTGTTCATTATAACAACATTAATTTGAAGGCGGCCAGGGTAGATTTTGACCAATCAACGAATTTATTAAAAGCCAAATATGCTATCGACTCCGGAAAACACAAAGGAGCTCCTATTTTTCATCAAAAAGGACAAGACCCTTTCCAGTCTGATTCTATGGTTTATAATTTCAAAACCCAAAATGGGAAAATCTATAATACAGTCACCAAACAAGGAGAAGGATTTTTATATAGTGATGAAGTGAGAAAACTTCCGGATAACTCTATCAACAGTCATTCTGCCTTTTTTACTACCTGTGATGTGGATCCGCCACATTTCGGCTTTCAAGCCAAACGCGTAAAAATTATTCCCAATAAGGTTTTAATATCAGGACCGGCCAATTTAGTTGTGGAAGATGTTCCTACCCCTTTATTCATTCCTTTTGCCATATTCCCCTTATCTCATGGACAACGAACAGGAATTCTTCCTCCGACATACGAGGTTACACAACAAAAAGGAATTGGGCTGACAAATGGAGGATATTATTTTGGATTGGGAGAACACTTTGACCTAACGGTAAGAGGAGATATTTATTCTTATGGAAGTTGGGGGTTGAGATTTAACCCCAGATATTATAAAAGATATAAATATAGCGGATCGCTCAACCTAAGCATTAATTCTACACGTTTTGGAGATCCCCAAACACCGGACTTCACAAAATCCAAAGATTTTCGGATCACCTGGTCTCATCGAATGGATCCCAAAGCGCACCCGGGCGTCTCTTTTTCTGCGAGCGTCAATGCAGGAACCTCTAGTTACACTCGATATAACGTAAGAGATGCACATGACCGATTAAACAATATTTTAAATTCCTCCATCTCCTTCTCAAAAAACTGGAAAGGATCCCCTTTTAGCTTAACCCTAAATGCCAATCACAGTCAAAATACGAGTACCGAACGAATCAACTTGACATTGCCTTCAATGTCCTTTAATATGAGTACAATTTACCCTTTCCAAACTAAAGATTTTGTTGGTACTCCAAAATGGTATCAGAAAATTGGAGTAGGCTACTCTCTCAGTATGAGAAATTCAGTAAGTGTAAAAGAAAAAGACTTCCTTGGTCCGGATTTCTTTAAAAAATTTAAGACCGGTATCCAACACCGGGTACCTATTTCTTTATCCTTACCTGCATTCAATTTCTTACATATTTCTCCAAGTATCAGCTATACCGAAAGATGGTACCTTAAAAAGAGAGAATTGGTATTCGATCCTTCCAAAAACAAACTAGATACGACCCTACAAAGAGGATTTTATACCGCACGAGACATAACCACAGGTTTATCCTTGGGATCAACGGTTTACGGTATGTTTCGATTTAATAAAAAGAACAAAGATGCTAAAATCCAGGCCATTCGCCATGTGGTACGTCCGAGTATTAGCTTGAGTTATAAACCGGATTTGAATAAACAATATTATTACAATGTCAGAGTAGATACCTCAAACACAGTACCCAAACAACGATTTTCTTATTTCGATAACATCGGGAATGGTCCTTTCTCTGAAGGACGTTTTGGAGGACTTTCTTTCAGCCTAGAAAATAGCCTGGAGATGAAAGTGCATAGCGACAAGGATACAGCAAACGGAGGAATAAAAAAGGTCAAAATACTTGAAGGCTTTGGAATTTCTGGTTCTTATAACCTGGTAGCCGATTCTTTCAATCTCTCTAATTTTAGCCTACATGCTCGAACAACGTTATTTAAGAAAATGAACATTTCGGCACAAGCTACAATAGATCCTTATGTTCACAACAAATATGGTAGAAGAATCGATAAATATGTGTGGGAACAGGGGCAATTTAGCCCGGGAAAACTAACTAATGGATCCCTGAGTTTTAGTACTAATTTTAAATCTAAACAAGGTCAAAAGAATCAAAATACGCAGGAAACAGAAGAAGAAAACCCATTGGATAACACTTTGAACAGTCCTGAAGAGGAAGCCCGCAGAAGACGAGAGAATCCGGAAGACTATGTAAATTTTGATATTCCCTGGTCGGTAAACATGTCTTATAGCTTAAATTTTAGAAAAACACGTACCCCCGACTATAAAAGAGATACAACCATATATGCACAATCTTTACGATTTAGTGGCAGCTTTAACCTCACTCCTAAATGGAAGGTTAGTCTGAGCAGCGGATTTGATTTTATACATAAAAAGCTGACTTATACTACGATCAATATTACAAGAGACCTTCATTGCTGGCGTATGAATATCAGTATTGTCCCTATGGGATTCTATAAATCTTTTAGTATTACAATTAGTCCTACCTCTAATCTCTTACATGATCTGAAGATTTCCAGGAACCGACAATTTTATGATGTCTTTGATAATGGTCGATAGATTTAGCCAGTAGTTCAAGCATAAACTACATAAACTAATCATATTTAAGAACATTTGCTTCCAAAATGCTTCTTGAGATCGAAAAAACTAGCAAAATAACTAAAAATTCACTAACTTCGGGAGGAATTTATGATACCCTTAACAAACATATTGAAACCAATAACGAATACAAAGAACTATCTTTTTATGTATCCCCTTCCCCGCTTCTCCTATCAGTTTAAAAACCTCATACCCATTAATCAATTAAGCCATTAGTTTAAACAACCTATTGATTATGAAAAGGATTTTTCTATCTGCTTATATATTATTCTTCATTCCCATCTTCATTCCCGGCATTGTCGGAGCCCATCACTTCAATAGAAGTCTTTTTAGAAAAACAGTTGATCAGATTGGACAGGATAGCATTCCGGATTATTATCCGGCTTCCTTTTTCGATAAAATATGTGGAGACGACACCCTTATTATTCCCGGAAAATCTATTGGTATTTTCAAGGTAGATATCAAATCAAAATCGTTTTTAAAAGATCTAAAATTACCTCTACCACAAGGTAGAGGAGTCATACAAAGGGGAATCTACAGTTCAATATGGCATTATGAAAAGAGCTCTGCAAAGAAATATGAAATTGCAGAAGGAGCAAGAAGTAGTTCTCAAGGAGATCATAAATCCTATATCCGAATGCTCCGAACAACAGATTCTCGTTTTAAAACCAAACAAGGTATAGGTGTAGGAAGTTCATTCGCAGAAATTTCAAAGACATATGACAAGCTAAAGGCCTCATATACCTACCAAACCTATCCAAATCAGAAATCACTCCAATTGTACCTCGCACCTCGAAAAGGTATCATTTTCGAAATGACTACCCATCATGGTCAAGTCCGAAAAAAGAGTATTTGTCATGCAGTGATGGTAACCAGTTTACAGACAAACAATCCCATTCCCATACCTTTAGCAGGAATGATGTCGAACTTTGAAAAATACGTCACAACTACAAAAAACTAAAATAAATTCAGAACCCTATTCATTAACTCATAATTAAAACTTCAAAATATGAAAAAAGGAATGATTTGGATGCTTACTGCCGGACTTTTATTATTTACTGCCTGCGGAGGTGGGAATGACAAAGAAAGCTCGTCAGACAATGATAATGCCAGCATTAGCGATGCTGTTCATGCCGCGAGTAACATAAAAAAAATGGCTGATCAAGCTGAAAAAGCAGAAGATCGAATGAAAGATCTGAAAAAAATGAAACCTGTTTCAAATGATGTAATGAAGAAAGTACTTCCCGAAACCCTACTCGGCTTGAAAAGAACAAAATATTCAGTGACCTCCAACTCAATGATGGGCAATTTTACAACGGGAAATGCAACCTATGAAAAAGATGATTCACACAGCATTAAAATTTACCTATTAGATGGTGCAGGAGAATCAGGTAGTGCAATCTATAGCTTGACAAAGCTTCAACTAAGTACAGATATGGAAGAACAAACTGAACATGGATTTTCAAAAACTAAAGAAATCCTGGGGCATAAAATGTATGTGGAACTAGACTCCTCTTATTCTGCATCTATTTCTACAAAATTAAACACTACATTATTTCATCGTTTTGTTGTTAAGATATCCGGAAATAATATGCCTATTTCTACTTTAAAGAAGGCCTTTAAAGCGCTTGATTTTAGTCCGTTGAAAAAAGCTTCAGAAGAATAAAATAACATATTTTTATTAGTTTGGAAATTGACAAGACTACTAAAAAGCAGAATGATGAATCGTACTGGTGATGGTTTAAAAAGAGAAGTTTTATGAAGCTTACATCTATTCTTCTTCTGATTATAGGCGGGCTCCCTCTGCTCGCCTATCCCTTCATTGTCATATCGAATATCATGCTGTATAGTGGTCTTTTGCATGGAACCGACCCAGCAGGACAACTAATTGTAGATTACCTACTTATAATAAGTACTTCTATTTATCCTTTAGTTTATGGTCTTTGTCTTTATTTTGCTGTTGTTCGAATGAAACGAGGGAAAAAGAGAAGGGCTTTGAATATGAGCATTTACCCAATAGGATATATTGCCATCCTCATTATATTATTTGAAATTGGAAGCGCATTCGGTTTAACATAGTTTAAAGAGACCATCACAAGCAAAATCGTTTCTCGTAAAAAGAATAGTTTATTCCACATTATTCATGGGATTAGCTTTTTGTAGGTACAAGGTGGTACATTGATTAGCATCGAAATGCATTTCCCTTATTTCTAGCTATCCGAACTTCTTTTTCAGGGCGGCTAAGGAGCTATGAAAATCATTTCCTTTCTTATTGTATTTTTTATTTTTCCTTCTCCCTTTCTCTTTTTTCTTTGCTGTCTCTTCCGTTTGTTTAATAGAAAGACTGATCCTTTTCCGTGCAGCATCCACTTCCAGCACCTTGACCTTTACTTTCTGATTCAGTTTTAAGGCTTCTGATGGATCACTAATATAACGATGTGCAATTTCAGAAACATGTACCAGTCCATCCTGCTTTACCCCAATGTCAATAAAAGCACCAAAACGGGTAATATTTGTGACAATACCCGGAACAATCATTCCTGTTTGAACATCCTCTATGCTATAAATAGGGGCAAACTCAAAAAGTTGAGCTTCTTGTCTTGGATCCAATCCCGGTTTCTTAAGTTCCTTTAAAATATCTTCTAAAGTATGTTTTCCAAAAGTATCATCTATATATTCTTCCGGTTGAATATTACTTATCAATTTTTCATTGCCTACCAGTTCCGCAACTCCGACATGTAAGTCTTTTGCCATCTTCTCTACTAACGAATAGGCCTCCGGATGTACTCCACTATTATCCAAAGGATTATGTGCCTGTGATATTCTTAGAAATCCGGCACATTGTTCATAAGCGGTAGCCCCTAACCTTTTTACATTTAGTAAGTCTTTTCTGGATCGAAAGTCTCCATTTTCTGTACGATAGTTGACAATATTATCGGCCAAGGAAGGTCCTATTCCACTCACATATTGCAACAAATATTTCCCGGAAGTATTCAGGTTGACTCCAACTGCATTGACACAACTCTCAACAGTTTGGTCTAGTCTGGATTTCAATCGAACCTGATTAACATCATGCTGGTATTGTCCGACGCCAATACTTTTCGGATCAATTTTCACCAATTCTGCTAAAGGATCCATCAGGCGTCTTCCTATGCTGACGGCTCCTCTAACTGTAATATCATAATCCGGAAACTCTTCTCTTGCAATTTTGGAGGCAGAATATACGGAAGCACCATCTTCATTTACTAAAAATACGGGTAAATTTGTTTTTAGAGATTTTATAAATTGTTCTGTTTCTCTTCCTGCAGTACCATCGCCAATGGCAAAACCTTCGATTCTGTATTTTTCTATTAAGGTACGAACTTGATGCTCAGCCTCTTGTAGTTTATGGTTCTTTTCATGAACATAGATTAATCCTGTTTCTTTCAATGCGCCATTTGCATCCAATACTACCACTTTGCATCCGGTTCTGTATCCCGGATCGATCGCAATCAAACGCTTCCCTCCAAGAGGAGAAGACAATAATAATTGACGAAGATTCTCGGCAAACACGTCAATAGCTTCTTCATCCGCCTTCTTCTTCAATTCCATTCTAAATTCACTTTCCAGAGAAGACTGCAAAAGCCTTTTATAGGCATCCTTCTCAGCTTTAAGTACCTGCTCTCCACAGGCATTCTTTTGTACAGGATATCGCTTTTTGATGAGTTCCAATGCTCGTTCTTCCGAGGGTTCAATCGAAAGCCTCAGCATGCCATTCATAAAACCTCTTAACACGGCCAGGATCCTATGAGAAGGTATTTTGGGGATGGCTTCCTGAAAATCAAAATAATCTTTATACTTCTTCCCTTCTTCTTCTTTTCCACTTGTTACTTCCGTTTTTACGAATCCCTCTTTTTCAAAAAGGTTTCTTAGTTGTACTCGTAAGTCGGTATCCTCGGCAATTTGCTCTGAAATAATTGCCCTGGCTCCTTTTAAAGCCTCTTTAATGTCTTTTATCTCTTCTGTAATAAAAGCTTTTGCTTTTTCTTCCGGATTGCCATTCTCCTGTTTATTAATCCATTCTGCCAGGGGTTCCAGTCCTTGTTCTTTTGCTTTCTGTGCTTTGGTTTTCCGTTTGGGTTTATAGGGTAAGTAAATGTCTTCTAATTCATTCAAAGTAGCTGCATTATTCAGTTTTTTCTGAATAGCATCGGTCATTTTTTCCTGCTCCTTGATGGTTTTCTCAATGAAAGCTTTTCGTTCATTAAATTCCTTTTGAAACTGTGCTTCTTCTTGAATTTTCTGAACAGCAATTTCATCTAAAGCTCCTGTTTGATCTTTCCTGTAACGAGCAATAAAAGGGACTGTAGCACCCTCAGATAATAATTTTAAAACGGCAGATACAAATTTTTCCTGAATCTGTAGTTTTCCCGCTACTGCCTGTGCATGTTCCATCATGAGTACTTATATTTTTGCGGCGGCGAAGATAAGAAAAAGAAAGAATCCCTCCCCTTCCTTTCCTATCAAAAAAACGTAATTCTTTAACGGGGAACAACATTATACGGTTTGTCTCTCTTAAAGTTATCTTTTTTGCTTTTTCTTAAAAAGGCTGCCGTCAATGCAGCAAATCCCGCTACTATTCCTCCTATTCCTCCGGAAATAACACACATTAAGATTGATGCTTCTTTCCCTAAAAAAAGTAAAGACATGCGATTACCTAATATATGATCATTTCCCAAATCAATGAAATAAGAATATCCAAACCACAAAAGAAAAATAGCCAAAAAAGAAGTAAAAAAAGAAATAAGAGGCCTTTGTTTGATGACCAAAGCTACTACAAAAGCTACTACAGCAAGGCTCCACCAAGGGAAAAACAAACCTGCTACAAAGCTTAAAACCATTGTCAATATTAAAACTAGTAAAGATCTCATGGCCTATTCCTATTTATTTTTTGTAAAATTGATTCTGTATTTAATGGATTTGTCCGTGCTGTCTTCCGTGCTGTAGAAATTGAGTCTAAAGTATTCTCCTTCGTTCCATTTTTCAATAAAATTGTCATAATACCGGCTACCGGGGTTCCCACTTTGACCTCCGGGATAAATACCATAAGCTTTGATAGGGGTGCTCATTTGGACAACCATCCGCCAGGAAGGGCCAATGCTTTTACCATCCTTTGAGTTTTTATTGGCATTAACGGTAAATCTCCCTCCACCTCTGAATAAATGCTTATGACTAAAGGCTGAAATACCGGTCAGATGCATCACATTAGTTCCTTGAAAAACGCCCCATTCTCTCAAGCTATCAGAAGATAATGCAGCTAAAGAATCGGTCGTTTGCGTAAAGGAATCATGAAGTACAGATTGTAAAGTTTCCCTCTCCCCGGTTTCTTTATTATCAAGATATTTCATATTCGGATTTCTTTTCAGCCATTCTATCGTTGTCTTAGCAGTCGGTTCCGGTAGCGGAAGCGAATCGGCAAAATGAAGAGGTGAATACCAAATCGCTTTTTTAAAATTCTTCCACCATAGGTGAAAGATAGTGGCACTCATACTTTTCGGATTCATTTCATATTGCCAATGTTTCAAGCTATCCATATATCTACCGGCTTCTCCTTGAAACTGATTTGTCATGATATTGCTCAACATAAAAGGCAGTGCTTCAGCTGCAAAAGCACTGTAATAATCTGTTTGTAACCTCATCATATCTTTTATCGTAACTTGATCATGACTTTTCAAAAATTGGTCAATATGTTGTGCTCTATAATAGATAAAATGACCGAAATAAGGATAAGGGTAGGTACTGTCGGTAGGATTCTGATTGGCCGAAAAAACATATCCCTGCTCCGGATCAAAAATATGTGGGTTTTCTTTAAAAGGTATCGTTTTCTTCCACCGATAGGTATCATCGAATCCGGGTAAGATAAATTTTCCCTGGTTTTTCCATCTGACTGGAAATTTACCTTGTTCCCAAACCCCTACATTCCCGGTTACATCTGCAAAAGCAAAATTCTGTCCCGGGTTTTCAAAATATTTTAGACCGGCTTTAAAATCATTGTAGTTATTGGCATGATTAATTAAGTTGATCGCTTTCAGCTCGTTAGTTGTATCATTAGCCGCCCAATGTACAGCTAATGAGAGAGAACCTTCCGATTCATTCGGAAAAGTAGGATCATACATTACCGGACCAAAAACGGTATAAGCTACCGTATCATAAAATGGTTTATGATGTCTGATCTTTATTTTCTCTACTTTTAATTTCGTATTTTTCCATTCTCCTTTATACCAATACTTTCTTCGACGAATACTGTCTTTAAATTTAATAGCATAAAAGTCTTTGACATCCCGCATTGCATTAGTTACCCCCCATGAAATACGGTTATTAAATCCAATAACTACTCCCGGTGCCCCCGGCAAGGAGGCGCCATAAACATTCATATTGGGGCTGTGAATTTGTACCTCGTACCATAATGAAGGCATATTCAAGGTCAAATGAGGATCATTAGCTAAAATAGCAGATCCGGAAGCTGTCCGTTTGGCCTGCACCGCCCAATTATTGCTACCATTATCTTTATCCGGCATAGGAGGAGAAAAGCGAATCCCCTTTTGAGGAATCCATAAACTGTCAACAGGAGCTTTTTTTAAAGTAGCCGTTGGATTATAATAAGCTGTTCCCTTAGGAATAATAGGATATAAGCTATCGGGAAAAACAGGAAACAATTCGTTAAAATCTGACAGAGAAAAATGCTTTAGTGCATTCGTGTTTTTCAAGTCTGAGGTGTTTCCGGTCAGATAATCTCCTAAATATTTAATCAATAAAGCGGTTTTCAAGGGCGTCCAACGTTCCGGTTGATAATTCAACAATTTATATTCTAAGGGATAGTCTTTGTAGTCCAACGTTTGAATATAGGCATTAATTCCTTGCGTATAAGCTTCTACCATTTCCCGGGTTGTGGAATCGGATTCCATGGCTGCCAAGGTTTTTTTTGCAGCTGAGACCATTCCTTTTCTTCTCTGCCTTCTATCATACTCCAAAGATTGTTTTCCTAGAACCTCAGATACATATCCTCCGGTAGCCCGAATTTGCATCTCCATTTGCCAAAGGCGATCTCTTGCCGTCAAATATCCTTGAACATAATATGCATCCGCATCATTTTTAGCAAAAATATGAGGTACCATTTCCTTGTCTAACCAAACTTTTACTGGTTGCTTAACACCGGCGATCGATAGGTCTTCTGAAAAATCCTTGCTTACTTTCTCCGCATTTTGCCAAAATCCTACTTGAGGGCTAAATATTTTTCCTAAAGGAGGAATCTTTCCCCATTTAATATTGAATACAAAGATGAGTAGAACGGTCATCAATAAAGAAATAAAAATACTTCGCCACTTCATGAGGTAGAGATCATTCATTGAAATAAAACAAAATTATAAAATTCTGTCTTCTCTTTCCTTTAAAAGTTGTAATATTTATTTAATCTATGGTATTTTATTAACTTTAACGAAAAAAAATGTCTAATCATACCCTTCAAAAAATATGGAAAGTATTAAAAGCTTCTTTTAATGCTTTTTCAAAATATAAGATCTCAAAGAAAGGTGCCTCCCTGGCATATTATACCATTTTCTCCCTTCCTGGTATTTTGATGGTCATCATTACCATATTAGATACTCTTTACGGGCAGGAAGCTATTGATGGAGCCTTTCAAGATAAAATAAGTGCTGCCGTTGGGGAGCAAATCGCTCGTCAGTTACAAGATATGATTAGCAATGCAGCTGTTTCAGGTCAAACAACTCTGGCTACGATTATCGGGATACTCGTATTAATCTATGGAGCGACAAAAATGTTTGCCGAAATGCAAGATTCCATCAATCAAATATGGGAATTAAAACCCAAAGCAAAAAAAGGTTGGATGAAGACCGTAATCACCCGATTAACCTCTTTTGGTTTGGTTTTAATATTAGGACTTTTGCTTTTAGCCTCTTTTGTTTTGAGTGGTGTTATTTCCTTTTTAGGAGATTATTTTTCACAATATCTGCCTCATGCCACCGTCATTCTCGTCTCTGTAATCAATTGGGCTATTTCTTTTCTGGTTGTGGTATTACTTTTTGCCATCATTTTCAGAGTACTTCCTGATGCAAAAATACGATGGCGAGATGTAACGATCAGCGCCATAGTCACTACGCTCCTCTTTATGGTAGGAAAATACCTTATTGGAATTTATATGGCACATAGTCAGGTTGGAAGTACTTATGGAGCAGCAGGCTCTATGATTATATTGCTCTTGTGGATTTTTTATTCTTCCATGATTCTGTATTTTGGTGTTGCCTTTACCAAGGAATATGCAGCTGTTTTTGGAAAAGATATCTACCCTTATCGGGCGGTATGGAATAAAACCGTGGAAATAGATTATTCAAAACCACTACGGGAAATAGAACAGGCTTCTAAAGAAGGAAGAATACAACCTAAAGAAGAAAATTAATCCTTTTTCTTTCTATTTTTTCTCTTTATAGAATAAATGAAATAAACTTCTTAATTTCGAAAAAAACATCCTTTTATGCTTTGCATTTATCATGAATCAACGGATCCTTACTTTAATGTAGCAACGGATGAATATATCTTAAAAAACATAGAAGAAGATTGTTTCATGTTGTGGAGAAACGATAATGCCATCATCATTGGTCAATATCAAAATGCAATGGCAGAAATCAACTATGATTATGTAAAAAAACATGACATCAAAATTGTCAGAAGATTATCCGGTGGCGGAGCTGTTTATCATGATTTGGGAAATTTAAATTTCTCTTTTACCCAATCAGGGAAAGATTCTAACCTCTCTGATTTTAAGAAATTTACACAGCCTATCGTTGATGTACTTAGAAAATTAGGAGCTAACGCCAGTCTAGAAGGGAAAAATGATTTAAGTATAGACGGGAAAAAGATTGCAGGCAATGCAGCTCATATCCACAAAAATAAAATTCTTTCCCATGGCTGTTTGCTCTTTTCTTCTGAAATGAGAAATGTGAGTGAAGCACTGAAAATCAATCCGGTAAAATATATCGACAAAGCAGTAAAATCTGTTCCTAAAAGAGTGACAAATATCTCTGACCATATTGATGAAGATATAGACGTTCAAGAATTTGGGAAAAGGATTATGGATTATGTTATTTCCATCTATCCTAATGCCCAACCCTATAAATTTACTGAAGAAGATCTACAACAGATCCAAAAACTCAGGGATGAAAAATATGCTACCAACAAATGGAATTATGGTAAATCTCCGGATTATAATTTTAAAAAAGCAATCCGAACGAAAGGAGGACTGTTAGAAATGAATCTGGATGTAAAAAAAGGAGTAATTGACAAAGCCGTAATCTTTGGCGACTTCTTTTCTGAAAAAGGAATCTCCGGCATAGAAGAAGCACTGATCCATACCGCTCATGAAGAAGAAGCTGTTAGAAAGGCACTAACCCCCTTCAAAATTAGCGAGCACTTTAGTAATGTAACTAAAGAAGATTTAATCAAAGCGATGTTTTAAAGGAATAAGTCTTTTAGTGGATTGGATGGCTCCAGTTATTAGGTGATTCAGTTGATTGAGTTATTAGGTGAGTTGGAGTTATTGAGTTAAGCCTGCAGGTTACCGGAGACAGCCTACTTCCCCACTTCTCCTATAAGTTCCGTGAAAGGAAGCTTCGGCAGGCAAAGAGGTGAATGGGAAACTATGCTAATTGGGCTAACATTACAAGTAATGGCTGCCGTTCATAGATAAATCTTCCCTTTGGGGATTTAAAGAACCTTTTTTAGATTTGGGGCAAGCCAGAAAAGAGCCTAAAATTCCAAACTGTCTGTTCATAATGATGAATCAAATAAAAAATTAACCCAAAACAATCAACACTATTTCGGGAAGATCAAAGTTCAGCTTAATATTTATTGCACCCTGTCTCCTGCTATCCATCCAAAGCCAACTCCAAAAAGCTCAAAAAGGGTTTCATTTCTTTAAAAAGCCCCATCACATCTTCTAAAAAATGAAAAGACGTTACTTCCTTATCATTCATTTTCCTATGTACAATAAAACTTTTTAATTTCAGATATTCTATGGCAGGATTCTCTTTATCATATCCCTTTGGTGGACGTTTCAATTTATCTGATTCCGTTAAGGTTCCTAATTTTTTTCTAAAAGTACCTTTTCTTAAAATAGTCTCAAAATCATTCAGATTATAATCGATTTCCTGCCTGATTTTATACAACATTTCCTTATCCGGTCGCCATATACCACCTCCTACATAGGTATTTCCCGGTTCAATGTGAACATGCATTCCCGGATAATGAACTCTTTTCCCATTTTTACTAATACCGGCCGCAAGGTGACTCTTATATGGGGTTTTATTCTTGCTAAATCGAACATCTCTATAAATCCTAAAGACACAATCCTTCACCCTCAATGTTCCATATCCTTTATCTTCCTTCGACAATTCCAATAATAGTTGTTGAATAAACGAGTCAAAATTTTCTTTTGCTTTTAGATATTCAGCTTTATGTTCCTGAAACCATGGTCTTTCGTTCTGAGCTTTAAGCGCCTTTAAGAAGGTCATAGTGGAAGATTCTATCATCTCTTTCTCTTTATTTTTAATTAACTTTAAACAGTTTTCTCTAAGATAAGATAAATAAGAAAAAATTATCAAAATTTCCTTATTTATAGAATAATTTCCCAAAATTTAAAACATCTCAGCAATATTTATTGTTTCTTTGTTTAGATATGGGACATTCTCATTCACATACACATCAACCTAAGGTTTCTAAAGCAGGGAAAGGACTTGTTATCGGAATTATTCTCAACCTCCTGTTTGTAATCGTTGAAGCCGGTGTGGGAATATGGCAGAATTCCTTATCCCTCTTGGCAGATGCCGGACACAATCTTTTTGACGTTGCCAGTCTAGCTCTAGCACTGCTCGCTTTTCGCCTTGCCAAAGTAAAACCTAACAATAGATTTACTTATGGTTATCGAAAAACGACAATATTGGTAGCTTTGTTGAATGCAGTCATATTGCTCATAGCGATTGGAGGAATTGGTTTTGAAGCCTTCCAGAGAATATGGCAACCGGAACCCGTATCCGGTGGTATCATTGCCATCATCGCAGGTGTGGGAATCTTGGTGAATGGATTTACCGCTTATCTATTTGTACACGAAAAGGATCAGGATTTAAATATAAAAGGAGCTTATTTACACATGGCAGCAGATGCTCTGGTTTCTTTAGGGGTGGTTATTGCCGGGCTATTGATTATGTGGACCGGCTGGTATTTACTGGATCCCATTATCAGCTTTGTAATCATGATTGTTATCCTTATCAGTACCTGGGGACTGTTAAAAGACAGTGTCATATTAAGTCTGGATGGAGTTCCCAAAGGAATAGATATTAAGGAAGTTAGGAAGTGTGGACTAAAAATTCCGGGAGTGATCGATATTCATCATATCCATGTTTGGGCCATTAGTACCACACAAAATGCTTTAACAGCCCATCTGGTAGTTCCTGACGGCACCCCGGTCGCCAATACTGAAATCACCAAAGATAAATTAAAAGAAGCCTTCAATGAACTGAATATACAGCATTGTACCTTTGAAATAGAAGCCCAGAAGATTGACTGCCATGAAGAACATTGTGAGGTAGAAAAAGAGGTGATTCCTAAGGAATAAAAAGGACTATTCCCATTCCCCAATCCAATATATTCACAGCAGCAGCCAACCTTATTGCCTGAGTAATTCCCGGTAACGTAGAAATGGGATCACGAATAACACGCAACCTTATTACCTTAGTCACTCCCGGCACGTCGCAGTAGCTAACCTTATTACCTTATTTCCCACTTCAATGTCTGCTGATAAAATTTCTTAAATCGATTATATTCCTCCTCAAAAGTTTGTTTTTTATGATGCTCCGGCTGATTCATAATATATTTACACACTTTATCTACACCTGATTTAGAAACAGAAAAAGCAGCGGTGGATTCCTGCCATAAAAATTGAGGAGTTACTAATTTATGCATTATTGCAAAGTTTTTGCTACTATCTGCAACACGTGTTATAAGCTCCTCATCAGATATTTTTGGATTACGAGAAACGAGAAGATGAACATGATCCGGATTAGCATAAATAGCATAAAGTTTGCTGCCGGTGTTATTTACAATACCCGTCATATACTTTTCTATACGCTCACGACTTGCCTCCTTTATAAAAGGATAACGATTCTTTGTCACCAAAATAAAATGAGTATATAGATTATTATAATCAATATGCATAATAGATAGAATAATGCTCCTGGATATTATTTAGAACACTAAGATAATAAAACTTGTAACATTTTACAAATGATCTATTAAGGTAATAAGGTTTCTCTTCCAACTCAACCAGGTAAGACATCTAACCTTAGTAACTCCAGGAACGCCTGCAACAACCCAACCTTATTACCTTAGTATCCTCCCTGCACGTCGCAGGTTATAACCTTATTACCTCAGTAACTCCCAAAACGCTTGCAGCAGCTAACCTTATTACCTTAGTAACTTTCCGGCACGTCGCAGGTCATAACCTTATTACCTTAGTCACTCCAGGCACGACAGCAGCAACTGACCTTATTACCTTAGTCACTCCGGCGCGTCAGCAGCAACTAACCTTATTACCTCAATACTTCATCACACTTTCTATTGCATTCCCTACTGTTTTTCCTTTAGGTTGATAATTGAGCCCTAAAAATTGAGCCATCGTAGCAGCAAACTGTGTTTGATAGATTTGTTTTCCTCCTTTCATTATACCTTCTCCAGGCGTATCCGGTCCCATGACCATCATCCAGGTTTCGTCAGAATGTGGAACAGAGGAACCATGACTGATCCAGCTTTCTCCCCTTCCCCTACCATGATCCGGAACGATTAAAAAGGTAGTCTTCCCTTTATAGAATTTATCGGACTGCATCATCCGCCAAAGATTTTCAATCATGGCATCTAAATTGTGAATATCCAATAAATAATGAAAATACTTTCCGGCATGAGCATATTCATCCGTATCTCCAAAATCAAGGTAAATCACCTTCGGATGTTTGGCTTGAATATATGATTTTGCCAAAGCATATACACTGGCATCCAACCGTTCGATAGACCCAAATACTTTAGGAAAGTAATGTTGCGTTTCATTGGCCAATACCTCAGCATCCGTCAGATGATTGCCTTTAATATCTTCCCAAGGTACATTAATCAGCAAATCACTATTTTCTCTATTTAAGTTTTGACCGGCTTGTAGCCAACAAGTAAAAGCCGCTACTTTCCCCTTGTATTCCTTCTGTTTGTTGATAAAATTGAGCACATCCGGATCCGGGTTATTCATGGCTTTATTAGATTTAATCCGTTGACTTACAAAACCACCAAACACTTCTGCCCTTCCGGGATAAGAATACCAATAGGGATTTTTTACATTTACTTTATTTCCCTTTTTTCTATCGCCATAGAGCTGACCATGCTTGGCGATATAATTCCAGGTAAAAGGCATGAGTTTCTGTCGGCGTTTCTTAAGGTTATCGTCCCAGAACTCCTTCATCCGTCGGGTAGAATCCACTTCATTGAACTTTTTGTTTGTCAACAAATCAAAGTCTGCTCCATTAAAAAGCTCTTCCCAACGATATCCGTCGATTAATATAACCACTAAATTCTTTGTTTCATGCTGTTTTTGTCCAAAAGCAAAGAAAGAAGGGAATAAAAAGAAGCATAGTAAAAAGGATAATCTAATTATGCGCATCATTCATCTTTTTAATAAAAGAATTATAAATGTAAAAGTTTCAAAAAGCTATCTTTATCTTCCACAAAGATAGCTTTTTGAAACCACTTTTTATACTTTTCGGAGAGATCTGTGACGCGTTAAGTGCTAGCTTCATATATCTGCCCTGTTAATTTTCACTAACAGCAATTTCTGCGATAGTAGGTGTTACACTACCATAACCACTTCCTCCTACATCATCTCCATCATTGATAATCACTTTAAAATACCGGAAGGTCTGTGGAGTAATGGAAATATCTTGGGTGGCCAAATCATTTACGTCCAAATTGAAAGAACCTAAACTCTCCCAACTTGTACCGTCTTCGCTCACTTGAATCTCCAATTTATTGACTCTTGAATTTCCATTCGTCTGTCGTTCTGTAAAAGTGAAAGTAGAAACTTTTAAGGGAACTTTCATATCTACAGTCAACGACCAAGGAGCGTTCGTACCCGGATTCCATTGTGCCGTCCAATATGTATTTACATCCCCATCTATTGCATCTGCTGCAACACCATCCCCGGGTTGTTCATTACTCGCTGAGATACTCCAATTCACAGGGTCATAGGGACCACTTCCCTGAGGTTGATAAGGAGGAATACCTCCGAAATCTTGATTTACCCCTACTTCTGCTAAAGCCAGATCACGAGATCCATAGAGCGAAGCTACCGTAGGAATGACCAATTTAAAGTATCTAAAAGTATGTTGTTGATCTAAACGGAAAACCTGCTTAGGATCATTCGGATGTTCTTGTAAATGAAAGGTCTTGAGATACGTCCAGTTCTCCCCATCATTACTTACCTCTACCTGTACAAACTTAATTTGAACAACGCCTAAATTGTCCAGCCGCTGCATAAAATAGAAAGAACCCACTTGTAGCGTCAATCCCATATCTATGGTAATCGAATGAGGTGGTGTTGCTCCATGACTCCAATCACTCTGCCAGAATGTATTGGCATCTCCATCAATAGCATTCGACCCGGGATCGGTATGAGAGCTGGTACTGACCACACTCCAACTGGTATTATTGTAAGGGTTTAAATGACCGGTACCCCCGGTATCTTGTACCGGATCATAAGTCCATAAAGTCGTGGTTAACAAATCATAGCCTTCTGCTGCTACTTTATTCTTCGCATTGGCAGAAAGAGGAATACCCCAGGCAGAAAAGAATAATTTCGTATCCTTTTGCATAAAGTCAGACAAGGTTTCGTAGAAGAAATCCCGTTTCTCCTGGTCATTGGCAGACAAGGTATCTACCTCTCGAGCAGCACGATATAAAAAAGGAATAAAATCATATCCTGAGTTACCATTTCCTGCAGCCGGACTTGCTTTATCCAATAGTTGAATAAAAGGAATCAATTTGAACGCGGTAGAATGAGTAGCATCCCCAAAATCCTTTACATCATCACCACTTGAATAGGCTAGCGCCTCCCCTACTGCATCTGCAATATCCGGATTTAGATCACTCAAAGTTTTTCCCAAGCGATGCACTGCATGTACACCAAACAAATGATCCACTACTTTTGTAATACCATCCCAGGTCCAGATATCGGGCTGTTCATTATTTTGACCAAAAAGACCATAAGTTTTCCAAACATCGCCACTATTTATCTTCGACACATTCAAAAGAGCATCAATGTTTTGTGTATTATTTTCCAAGAATACAGGCGAGCCGCTATGTGCATCATTATTCCCCACTACCTGTGTATCTAATACAGCGCGATAAGGTAATCCTGAGATCTGATTTACCGGATTAGAAGGATTGTTTTCTAATCCCATCCATTCTATAAAATCTTTCTTTATTCCTTCATCCCAAGCATTCAATAAAGAAGTAGGATCATTAAGGTTTTTACTCAAAATAAGTTTCCTGGGTACTGTAATTGCGAATTGGTTGCTACGGAGTTCCAGCCAGGGAACATCAGTATGCTGAACCTCATCCCACCATTGGGAGGGATCTGTTTCTCCCAAGATAAAATCCGGTTCTTTAACGGCTCCGGATACCTGAATATCTACAGATCCGGAAATAGGTTTCTTTGCTAAAATATAGATCGGTCCGCCATAAAGATTCCAAACCACATTCTCTCCGGCTTCCAATCTTTTTCTTACAAAAATCAACGGACTCCTCTTCTGTAGTCCTTCCTCGTATAAATCGTCTGTCCAAGCTCCAATTTGAACGGATAGGCCTTCGGTTTCCGGTACGTTGATAGTAATCTTTTCTCCGGCAGGAGCATATAATCCGGTACTAAACAAGGGCTCAGAAACTTGTTTCACGCGTAAGTCCTTTTTCCCTTCATGATAATCTAAATTCAGAGAGACCGTTTCATTATCTAAGCGTTGTACATTCGCTCCCACCAATCCGGGAAAAATTCTAGCCTGCTCCATTCTACTACTATCCGGCCATGTTTGAGTGATCGTAGAATCCATAGGAGACTTTGTAGAATCCGGTCGTTCCATGTTATCATTCTGCTCCGGAGCCACCTTATCTTCTTTCTTACAAGAAAAGAAGAAAGTAAAAATCAATATTCCAACAAAAATTGCCTTTAAAAAATCGTAAATAGTTTTCATGATGCTATTTTAGTTCAACAATATTTTTTAATAAAAAGGTTTCAGGAAATCAGTTTATACTAATTTCCTGAAACTATTTTTTACAACTCATAAATTTCATCTTCGTAATTATCCAACCAGGGATTTCCCTCTAGATTCCAATCGGAGTTAGGCTCTACATTTAGCCAATAAAACATATTCATCATCACATCAGTCGGTTGTGGAACGACAGAAGGACGTTCAGACCCTCCTGAACTCTCAATGCTTGGAGGAAAATCATCTCCTAATCCTACCCATTCATAAGGTCCATGTAATTCCATATTATACCCTTTAGGTGCCGAGTTATAGAGGATAGGTCCCCCTCCTTCATTCACTTGCCAAAACCCAATCAAGTCATCATAATCAGGATGCGCTGTAATATCCGTTAAGTCATAATTATCTGCTACCGTCGCACTGTCCAAGGCTACATCAAAGACTTCAATGCCTGAGGCATAAAAATCCGTCGTTCCCCAACCATCTACATTAATATAACCCAAAGTCAGGGGAGCCTCTGTATTCAGATTACCTTGAGAGGTTATATCTTTACTCGTGCTAAAGTTCCCATCTACATAAAGTCGGGCGGTACGTGTTCCGTTTTCCATTTTAACAGACATCGTCAGAGTATGCCATCTCATGTTTGATATAGATTTACTGGTATTAATCTGGTTTTTCCCTGATCCTCCATTTGCTGTACCTCCAAATACAGGAGCCCATACCTCACCGGATTGCATATATACAAAACCTGTTATTGTAGAACCCGACAAACCATCTGTTTTACCAAAAAACCCCGGCCATTTTTTACTGACATTAAACTCTACCTGCATCTGAATGGTAAAATCCTGATCTGTTCCAAAGTTATAAAGTCCTTGATCGTCCGGCACTGTTGCATAAACAGGATCATCTGCATCTCCGGCAAAATGAACCGTATTAAATCCGGTCTGATGAACTTCTTCCTTATTCAAACGAGGATTTGAGAGGACAACAAACCCTTTTTTAGGGTTATCGGGACTTCCCGCATGATTGGTCGTTACCATCACCAACCAATCTTCATTTTCATAATTTTCTCTAGACTTTAAAGCATGAATAATATCCCCTATATACTGATCATCAGTTTTAATTGCATTTCTATAATCAAAGTCCGCTAAGGAATATAATCCTTTACTACCGGCAACATCAGCATCATGTAAATCAACAACCATAACGCCTAAACTATTTAAAGATTTGAGCATGGAAATCGTCGTATCTTTCACCCTCTCATCATTCTGCACAGCCACACTATTTGTCCCCAGGAATCCCATATAATCAGCCAATTCATCCCATGGAGTCACAAAGGCTATATTCATTCTTGTCTTTATAGGCTGTAGATATTGTAGTGCAGGGGGATAATATGGAATATTTGCATCTTCATCAAAATCACCGGGATTATAGATAAAGGTGCTATCAGAGATACCGTGTTTACTATAAGGAATCCCTGTCATCATGGTTACCCATCCGCTAGCTGACGTAGAAGTAGTCGAGGCTTTAACATCAAAAGAATATTTCCCATGCTCCATTAATTGCGCAATATTCGGTGGATTGATTTCTTTCAATGCTCTTCCGGAAACCCCATCGACACTAATAATTAGAACTTTCCGTTGTAGTTCCGTGCTATCATTCCCATACTTTTCAAACACGGGAGGTGGATCATAATATTTCTTACAAGAAACTACGCCTACCATGCATATGGCAGCTAATAATGTTAAGGACAAGCTTATTCTATTCTTTATCATTCCTTCTTATTTTTTATTCCTTTATTAAACTTCTTCAAATTAGGGTTTGATGACGCTGACTTCTCCAAGACAATAAAAATTGCCTGCATTATAAATAAAGCTATCATCCGTCATATATACTTTGAAGTATCTAAAATTCTTCGTACTTCCAAAATTGATATCCTGTTCATTATCATTATCCAAAAGTGGATAAGTCCCCAGGTCTGTCCAGGTGTCACCATCTACAGAAATTTTAATTCCTATTTTCTTCAAATGTCTGGAGGTGCCGCCCCCTTGTCTCTGCCAGATTTTAAAACCTTTAATTGCAAGTTCAGATCCCATATCTACTGTAATAAAGTGAGGAGGAAGAGGATTATCCGGACTATACTCCGAGTGCCAATATGTATCAATATCTCCGTCTACAATAGAAGAGGCTAACCCATTAGGAGCAGTTCCGTCATATTTTTGCTGAGCGCTAAAATCAATCACATTCCAATTTCCTTTATCATAAGGATCAAAATTAATGGAACCCGTACCTCCGGTATCCGTAGTCGGATTATAGGTCCAATAGTTTTTATCAATGAAAAGATAGCCTTTCTCTTGTATATCTGCCTTTGAGACACTGCTTACTCTCATTCCCCAATGAATAAACCAGGGCAGCCAATCTTTATGCGTAAAATTACATAGCGCCTCATAGATAAAGTCTCTACGATCTTGGTCATTGGTGGATAAATGCTTTACCCGGCGAGCTTTACGATATAAAACGGTCATAAAATCCCAACCTGAAGACCATTGACTGCCGGCATAAGGCTTCGCCTTCATAAAGATTTGCATAAAGGGCAAAATGGCTTCAAAAGGATCCCCTATGTCTGTTACAAAACTTTTACCTTCATCTTTCTCGGCATATTCCAATCCTTTGGCCCATGATTCGGTGGTATTGTGTAAAGAAGTATAAGAGACCGTATCAATGCCTTCCTGCTTAAATTGTTTATTCATTCGCTGAGCAGCATGGTAAATGAATAGATTATTGGTTGTTTCCCCTAAATTACTCAGACTCCAAGTAGAACCTTGTTGACAGTTGTGTCCAAATTCATGGAAGGATCCCCAGGCATCCAACCGTTTAATTGCATCATAATTTGCTACGGAATTGAACCAATACATATCATCCACCCACATGACAGGATAGCCATTATGACCATATCCTACCGAGATGTCAATATCTAAAACGGCTCTAAAAGGGAGAAACGGAGCTTGATCTTTTGGGTTGCTCGGATTCCGTTCTAATCCCATCCATCCATAATAATCGTGTAACACTACCTGATTCCAGAAATCCAAAGCTTTGGAAGGATCATCCAAACCTTCAATCAAGAATTTTTTACGAGGTACTAGCGCAATAAAATTAGGACTTCTTAATTCTAACCAAGGAACATCGTATTTTTGTAGATTTTCCCACCATTCTTGAGGATCGGTTTCTCCTAAGACAAAGTCCGGCTCTTTCACAGCTCCACTTACATGCAGCGTCACAGGATTTTCCACCGGGCGAGCCGCTTTAATGTAAATAGTTCCCCCATAAAGATTCCTCACATAGTTTTTACCGGGACTCAACTTTTGGCGAGAATAAATTAAAGGATCTCTTTTGGGGTTTAACTTTCCACCAAGATTATCCGTCCAACCGCCAATCTGTACAGAGAGTTTATGTAACCCCTCGGGAACATCAATTTCTATAAGCTCTCCCGGAGGAGCATATAATCCCATGCTAAATAGGGGTTGAGGAGCCACACTAATCCTCAGGGTTTTCTCCACATAACTATAGTTTAAATCTAAGGTGACAGCTGAATCTACTATACGAGGAACATCATTCCCCACCAATCCAGGAAACACTCGTGCCTGAGGATATTTACTGTAATCAATATTAGACATGGAAGTATCTACCGTAATATGAGAAGAGTCCGCCCCTCCTCCCGGTGTTCCATCCGGGAAAAAGTAAGGATGTTTCTTGCGACACGCAAACAAGGTCAGCAAGAGCAAGGTCATCAAAGAAAGAACCTGTATATTTTTAAAGTACTTATTCATCATTTATTTATTTTTAAGCAGAAAATTCTAATTATCTAATTAATCGGATTTCTAACATCTGAATAACCGGTCAGCCAAGCTTTTCCATCCAAATTCCAACTATCGGGAACACTTATAGACAACCAATTAAATATTTCAAAAGGAATATCTACACTATTGGGAACCTTCTGGTAATAAAAAGGAGCCGGATCCGGACAAACATTCTCACTGACATCTTTAAAAGCATTCCATTCTATTTGCCCTCCATCCAGAGTTGTCAATTGCGCATCATTTGTACCATCGGGATCTAACTCATCTTCAAATACACTACCGCTTCCATCTCTACAGGACCAAAAACCAACAAGATCATTATAATACGGATGAGTAGATGGAGGTAACCCAATAAAACAAGAATAGGTTTTTATCACATCATCAGGAAGATGTTTGTCCCAAATTCGAACATCAGCAACATATAACTGAGCAGGATCTCCCCACCGATAATAGCTATAACCAAAAGCCAGGTTAGTCGTACTCGTAATAGAACCATTAGGATCCGAATCACTCAATCCACTTCCCTGCAATTGATTGTCAATGAAGAAGCGTGCTCTAAAAATACTTCCTTCTTTCCAAATCGCTAATGCCAAGGTATGCCACTGATTATCTTTAACTTTGGTCGTACCCGTAAGATCCAGTGCTTTCCCGTCAGAAGTAGTAATTTGTACGGTCAGACTTTCTCCAAAAGAACGAATGCCCCAACCGGCAATACCTCCATAATCTCTTCCTTTACTAAAAATAAGCGCATTGGTAGATGCATCATTGGGGTCAAACTTAAACTTTGCTTCGAAAGTCATTGCTCCGGTACCGGGTTCAAATTGCGATTGGTCATTCGACGTTACTTCGGCAGTAACTCCTGCATACCCCCAACCACCATAGAGCCGAGCTGCCTTTCCTTCAAAGTATCCTGCACCACTGGTTGTCCTTGGCTTTGGAGCAAAATATTGCTGAAAATCTTTATTATAAAACATCAAAAAGGTATTCCGAAGGGAATCATCGTAATTCGTTTCATCAATACCTTTCACCTGAACAGGTCCCCCTCCTTTCCCGGAAGCTACAATAATCAACCAATTTTCTCCTTCGTAATTTTCTCTGTTTTCAACGGCTTTCATCAGATCATCTACTTGATGACCCGCTTTTACAATAGCATTCATGTACGAAGCACCGTTAAATCCATCCGTTTCTCCCGCCTTTTCTACTCCTGATAACTGAGTAACAAATACAGAAGTACTATCATCCTTCGAAAGAGCATCCATGGTAGCCGTCACTGTAGCCTGATCATCACCATGAAAACTCTGTGCTACAGCCGCATCTTCTAAAACACTATCTTTCAGCACATCGGAAGAGGCATAAACAGCAGTAGAAAGTTTATTTTTGTTTTCTTTTAATCGTGTAACAAAAGTTGGATACTTATTTAGCTTCATGTTCGCATAATAATTGGTGTCTGCATCCGTCTTTTCCTGATCCACTCCGGTTAACATATTCATCCAACCATTAGCCACTGTCATGGTATCATACGCCATTTTATAATCCGCAATCCCATCATAAGTATAAATGGCATGCTTTTCCATCTGTTTAAACTTTGGAAGTTCTCCATTATCTACAACTTTTTTAACTACTCTTCCTTGCGCCCCTGTCATCATTACATACAGAACCTTTGGTGTACGGCCGGCTACAGAGATATTATTTTCTTTCTCATTCTTGATCAAATTCGGATACTCCTGATTACAAGAATAGCTCAATCCAATCACCGCCATGAAAAGAAAACAAACTTGCCAATTTCTTCTTATCTTGAACATATATATAAATTTAAATGCTTTTAAAATCAATTTTTCAAAAGTCAATTAGGGTTTAAATTCAATTTTAACGACATTTCCCACTTTCACATTATTAAAGCGACCGAAACGCCCTACCAATATAACGCCCGGGTTTCCATCATCCGCTTCTGACTCAACCATATCATTAATTTGACCAACAAAAGCCCCGGTGTTGTTATATCCATCTGCAAGAGATCCATCCGGGTTCAAGATCATAAATCCGGAGCGGACAACACCATCATATTTAAGAAATCTCCCGGAGACGATGATTAATCCATTATCCAGTTGCCCGGCATAGTTTGCACGTCCTTTAGTCATTTCTCTCAATTTAAATTGTGTATCTGTTGAACCATCTTCATTCAGCATCACCACACCATCTGCTTTTTCTCCATTAAAATGATTGAAAGCACCTATGAGTATAATTTTTCCGGTTTTTTCATTGTATGTTACCCTGGAAATACGAGCATCTGCTCCACTTCCGGTATTAAAGGAAGGGTCTATGGTTCCATCATCGGCTTTTATTTTAGTAACGTAGTTTACCTCTTTGCCATTAAAGGTGGTAAAGTCTCCTACAATAATAAAATTCCCATCGGAGGTGCGAACCGCATCCTGTATAAAACCATTCCCGGTCTGATAACTCTTTTGGTTTCCCGGATCAAAATTGAAAGTAGAATCAATGGCACCATCCAAAGTTAATTTTACCATATTATTCACCTCAGTTTGGTTGTATTTTGGAACTCCTTTCGTAGACCGTTTATAAAATACATTCAAATATTGGCGGAAATTTCCCAATGCATAGATTTCTTTAGAGGCAGCATCGAAGAAGATCTTAA
Organism: uncultured Chitinophagaceae bacterium; assembly: GCA_964647485.1. GTDB lineage: Bacteria > Bacteroidota > Bacteroidia > Chitinophagales > Chitinophagaceae > FW021-bin31. Next base: position 77,365 of record CAZYHV010000002.1, read on the forward strand.
CAATAAAAGGATAAGGTCCACCGGTCATTCCTCCATTAAATGTAGGAACCGTATCTTTTCCTGCATTAGGGGTTTCTTCCGGATCAAGATTAATCAAATCTACGGTCATTGAATCCAAGGATCCATCAGAATTTAACCGGGTAATATTGTTGATCCCTCTTCTAATGTTATAAGAGCTGAAAGAGCCCCCTATGAAAAGGCGTTGCGAATTGGGATTTACCGCCAAAGTTGAAAGCGTCCCTTTAGGACCTTTCCCGGCATTCAATATACCCTGGTAATCCCCTTTATAGTCAATAACCGCAATATTATTCACCGTATCGGAAGCTGAATTATTCTCATAATCCGTAAATTTTCCAACGATAAAATATTCCGGACTGCCCGGCTTCTTAACAATCTGATTAATAAAACCATCAGCTCCATTAAAAGAATCAAAAGAAATAGCAATAGCTACTTTTCCATCGACCTGAAAAATCGGACCAAAATAGCTCTGATTATTCGTAATAATAGAAGCGGCTCCCGAACTTGCATTTTCCGGTACTTTCACGGTAATGGTAGAATCACTATAATCTACAACTTCAGCCTCTTCCTGATTAAGATAAAAGGTGAAATCCGAAACAGAATCCAAGCCTTTTACCTGGTAAGTTACTTCTGTACCTACAGGACCCTCTTCGGGATCCGGTCGTGCATCTTTAAATTCAATTAGTTTTTTTGAATTATCCTGATAGGGTCCTTTTCCTGTAAATACATCATCCTTACAGGCTGTTAGTAACAAGGTTACTAATAGAAAACAAGTTCCTATTTTCCCTATGCACTTTAAAGGATATAATGTCATTTTTTTCATTATCTATATACTTATAAATTAATATCTATATTCTTCAATGGTTCTATTGACCTAGCCCTGTTTCCATCACTTTGGAAATAAAATCATTCAGACTAAACCCAAAAAAATGAAAGCCCAATTCTATCGCATTCGTTCCTCCCTGATTAACATGAAAACCAAATTGTAAATCGTGTACTACCCCATTATTCAACTGAATATTCGAAGAGGACACATACGCCGTATACCAACTTGACTGTGGTGCCGACAAAGATGGAATATAAGAAAGGGCTAATTGTCGATATCCAGCATATTGAACATCGCCGGCATCTCCATATATCACTCCGATATTCATCGTCCGACCTCCATAAGACTGGAAATTCTGCCCGGGGAAAACCTGAATTTGGAGCAGATCCAACTGGGGATAATCTTCTAGCAAATGTTTCCCTTCAAAAATATACATCGACAATTCTGACTTCCAAATATCGGGGCTGATTTGCATTAAATCCGAAACCGTATCCAGACCGGAGGTATAAAGATCCTGATTCAACATCTGGATGCTGTTAATGATAGAGGAATCATCCGGAGCAAAAAAAGTAATTTCGTTATTTTCAAATATATTTTCCATCCCCGCATATTTGATAATCTTCACCAGAGAATCAAAGTGTGCCGGCTTCGACTCTAAATATTCCAAAACCGTTTCATTATAGTGATTCGGATGTGTTCCCGAATCTTTATAATAATCTTTTGAACAGCTACTCGAGAATACAATTATTCCCAAAAGTACCGGCAGATAAAAATAATTTTTATTCAATATTTTCATAATAATAAATTCCAAATTTCTGAATTAGTTTGTCCAATAAGTATTGAGTTGCATCTTAGGATTATCTTTTAAAGCCGATTTATCAATCGGCCAGGTCCAAGCTCCTTGTTTAAAGGCAGATACCGGAATAGGATGCCAGCAATAATCCTTATCAACCACTTTTTTTGTTCTTACCAGGGTATAATAATAGTATCCCTCACCCAACAATTCTCTACACCGTTCCCAATAAATCATATCTCCTAAGTCTTTTCCGGAAACAGTAGACTTAGCAGGTTCCGCTTCGGCTCTATTTCGTACTAAATTCAACATTTCTCTCGCGCCTTCGTCTTTTCCCAAGTCATTCAAGGCCTCTGCACGCAATAAAATAGCATCCGGTAAACGGAAAATAATCAGGTTATCATCCGGATTCACATCTTCTCCTTCCTGAGCAAAGATGTTTACATACTTCAGATATTCAAATCCACCGGTAGTAGAGGTCATCTCATTAGGGTCATAGGACAACAACCAAGCATCTTTTCTTTGATCACTTTCTCCTTCCGGAAACATTTTATCCAGGAATTTACTATTGGGATACATGTAACTTTTATCATTGATGGCCGGTTGTTTATGAGGATAATGGAGTACCATATCGGAGAAGGTGGAATAGATAAAACTTTCTCCATAGTTTAGATTTTGAGGAATCTCAAAAAGTCCTTCTTTAGAGCGACCGTCAAAAATTTGTTTATAATCTTTAAAAGGCAACAACTCATAAGCTCCTCTATTATCATCTAATAAATGTTCTCCCAAAGAATCGGTCGCACGCCAATATGCTGTTTTGTTATCATCATCAAAACCTGCCAACCACATATTCATGTGCATCATCAACACCAGTGCACTTCCTCTCATAGCACGTACTCCTCGTTTTGCCGGATCATTATAAGTCCAGGGCAAATCTTCTGTCACAGCCCCCATATCTTTAATGCATTTTTTCAGCACTTCAACCATGGGCATTCTCTCTAGAGTCCCTTTATGGAAAGCATCCGTATAATAGGGTACATCTCCATACATACGCACCATAAAGAAGTAGGTCAAATTTCTTATAAATACAGCTTCTGCCTTGTATTTCTTTCTTTTTGCGTCAGAAAAAGAAGGATCGGGTACTTCATCCACTTTATCATAAAGGATATTGGCTCCTTGAATGACTTTATAAAATTCTCCCCATTTAGAAATTCCACTAAAGTCAAAATAGTAGTCCCAAGATTCGGCATCTGTAGACACTACTGTTCGTATATCGTTCCGCGCCAGGTGGTCAATATAATCTCGTTGCGCATTATTTCCTGAGGTTTGTATCCAGGGACTGCATCTCAAGTCTCCAATAACGATATAATAACTATTAACCGTAACTTTTTGACGCAGTCTATTGTATAAGCCTCGTGTAAATTGCTCCACATCATCCTGTGTCTGCCAGAAATTATTTCCGGACATATTGGTCAAAGGATCTACATTCAGAAAATCCTTACATCCATTTAATCCCGGAAGGAGTAGGATCAATATAGAAAATATAATGAATCGTTTCATCTTCATAACCTTCATGTTTTAAAATTGTACATTTATACCAATCGTATAACTTCTTCTTACCGGATATCCACCGGAGATATCCCGACCTATGGCAGTGACATTCTCAGGATCCGGTCCACTATACTTGGAGAAAGTAAATACATTGTTGGCTGTTATATAAATCTTGGTAGAAGTAATACCGAACCTTCGTGTTTTTTCCTTGGGAATATTGTATCCCAGGGTGATGGTATTGATTTTCCAATAAGAACCATCCTCCATGAACAACGTTTGATTCCCTTTGTAAGGTTGAATACGATCATACCTTGTGAAGTCAAAGGGATTCGGATAGGTTGCATCTTGCGAACCTTCATGTTGTTTCGGATTATCTCCTGTTGGTTTCCAGTAATCGAATTCATCTAAAGGGAGTAAAGGTCCTGCTTTGGTAGGATCCCCATAATTCTGGAAAGTCTTTGCAATATTGGTATTCAAGATATCACGAATTAGGGTATAAGACAAATTCAATCTTAATGTAAAATCTTTATAGGTAGTATAATCGTTGATTCCCCCAGTAATCAAAGGTTCAGGATTTCCGACAATGACATAATCATTATCATCTATTTTATAATCCCCATTAATATCTCCCCAACGAGGATCTCCTCCCTGAAAATACAAATAGCTGTTACTGGTCACCATTTGTTGGGGCAGTCCTGTGGCAGGATCTGTAGGTACAGATTGATCGCTACTATAAACGGAATTGGTATAATACAGCAGATTAGACAGTGTATTTCTTCCTAATCTATACAGAATAGGAACAGTTTTACCATCTGCATCCTCAACGTCAACTTCCAACTGTCGAACGCCTCTCGGTAACTGAGTCAATACATCGTGGTTAAGTGCTCCGTTAATAGACAAGGTCGACTGTACCGCATGATGAGGAGCAAACAAACGATAAGTAAGTGTCCACTCAAATCCGTAATCCACCAGGCTAATGGCATTGGTTTTTATTTTTTCAAAACCATTTTCATTGGGAAGATTAACATCTGTAATTTGGTTATCAACCGATTTATAATAGGCATCTAATACCACTTCCAAACGATCATCGAAAAATCCTCCTTCAAAACCAACATCTGTCGTAGTAGTGGTCTGAGGTTCAAAAGCAGTATTTGGAATCTGATCATATTTCAAATCCATATAAGGCTGACCATTATAGGTTCCTGATCCCGGGATATAAGTTCCATATACGTCAAACACATCCCCGGTAGGAACAATGTTCCTTCCCCAACTGGCACGAACTGAGGAATAAGAGATCCAAGATACATTATCAAACCAAGGTTCTTTACTAAAATTCCAACGAGCACTCACTGCCGGGTTTTGGGAATATCCTGCCGAAGGACCATTGGTAGAAGTCCCATCAAAGCGATAACTAAAATTTAAAATGTATTTGGAATCATAATTGTAAGTGAAAGCGCCACCAAAACCATGTACTCTTTTGTCAAAAAGATTATCTAAAGTTCCTCCCCCCGATCCATACCAATTGGCACCAATAGGACCATGAATCTCATCATCAGGAGTCTGTACCAGATTCACTGCATTCGCACGAAATTCTGATTTTTGTAGTTCGTCAAATATAAAAGCATTAAACGTATGTTTCTCATTCAATACTTTGGTATAACTTACATTCGCCCTGTTATATAAGGTAAATTTCCGGGAATCATAATTATAAGATTCGGAAGAACCCCCATGTAAGAAAGAAGGCGAAAAGCGATCGGAAGTAGAAGAGGTATAATCATAACTAATCACATCTCCAAAACGTAACCCTTTTACCGGTTCCCATTGAACATTTAAATTGGCTTTTAGATTGGTCGTTTTATTTTCTTCCTCAATACTCGCACTTTTCAAGGCTTCATTTTCACCGGAGAACAAAGAAGGAGAAGGCAATAAGGAAGAAGTATTTGCTCCATCAGCGACCCCCGTTTGTAAAAGACCAACCCCACTTCCATTGTTTTTATTTCCGTAAGCTACATTTAAAGTCGCCATCATCTTAAAACGATTTGAAGGCTGGTAGCGGGAATTCATACCAAAGGTATATCTTTTGAATCCGGTGTTTTTAATAATTCCATTCTCTTGATAATAATTTAAGTTGGTTTTATAATTAAACTCATTGTTGCCACCAGATATACTCAGATTATGCGACATATTGTAGGTAGGACGATAAAAGATATCCTGCCAATTGGTGGAATTGTTATAATAAGAGTTCAAACTATCCGCTAAAAATGGAGTGCTGTTAATTAAAGCCTTTGCAGCAGAAAAAGTAGAATCAAAATTCCTAATTTGCCAAATTCTAAGTTCTCTTTCTCTTTTTCCACCAATTACAGAACGTAGCTTAGGAGGCGTATTTAAGAAAAAATTTGCCGTATATCTAACAATAGGGATGCGAGATTTCCCTCTTTTTGTTGTAATAATAATCACACCATAGGCTCCCCTGGAGCCATAAATTGAGGTTGCTGCCGCATCTTTCAATACATCCACACTGGCAATATCTTCCGGAGGAATTAAGGATAAAGGACTAATTCCCGGTCCGGCCTGATTAAAACCGTAAGAATATCCTTCATTAGGATCTACCGGAACTCCATCCACTACAAAAAGAGGTGAAGTAGGCGTCATAAAACCACTACCGGAAACCTGTGTTGTAGACAATCCGCGCAATTGAATACGACCCATCACCCCGGGTGCACCATTATTAACCTGAATATTTAAACCGGCCACCTTTCCCTGTAATAAATCTGTTACATTGGCAACAGGTACATCTTGAATTTCTTTCGCATCAATATGGGTCACTGCTCCGGTATTCGTCTCTTTTGTTTTCTTTTGATAACCAACAATAGAAACTTGTTTTAATGCTTTTGTAGAAGTAGCAATCGTGACTTTCAAATCACTGGTACTGCTATTTACCTTTTTATGTACCGGGGCATAGCCTAAGCCGGAGAAGGTCAGCGTTGTTCCTGCCGTAACTGTAACAGAGAAAGATCCATCTACTTTGGTAACTCCTACGGGTTGATCTCCGGCTTTGATACCAATTCCAATAGCCGGATCCCCGGATTTTTTATCTACAACCACCCCTTTTACAGTAATTTGTTTATTCTGAGCAAAACTGACTTGCACCATTAACAAAAATAAGAGAGTGGTAAATATGGCGGTTATATACCTCATTGTCTGTACTATTATTATCGATTAAAATTGTTCTATTTATATTTTTCTATTCATCTTTGAATTTCGGATTGTCTCTATTAAAGACCAGCGTTATAGTCCAATCACCCGGTTGATAGATTTTAAAATTGAAAGCAATCATTGAGTTCAATCGTATATGACCAAAGCCAATCCTGGAATACCAAAACTCTACATGTGCCATTTTCCCGTCCTGTGTTGTGTACTTTGTTTTTCTTTCTGTCAACGGAATAGGGTAAGCGACCTGATAGGTAACTGAAGAATCCGTCATCTTCCGATCAAAACCATGGATTAAACTCCCCCATTTGGTATTAAAAAATTTGTTCGGATTAATGGGATGATATAAGGTATCCAAAAACATGAATCTTAGAGAATGTCCATCTCCATCCCTGTGGAAAAAGATATCAATATCCCCCGCACTAATATTACGATCATAATGAGCACCGGCCACATTGACTACACTGACTGGATGTATCCCCGTTCGAGTCCCCTGTCCCAACACTTTATCGACAGGATTAGGTTCGTACGGCTGAGCTTTCAAAGGGCGTAATTTAAGATTACGGAAATATCGCCGTCCACCGGAGTTCTTCAATTCTACATCAAAAATATAACCTGAGTCAGGTTGTACATTGATAAAGGAAGAATTGGCACTCGCCCACATCACAAACTGACCAGAATGCGGACGAATTTCCCAAGCTGCATGATATTCAGTATCCCTTTTTGCCTGAATCTCTGCTAAAGAAGATTCATCACCGGTATAGGCAAGTGCATCTTCATCCCAAACAAGCACCGGAAAAGTGTCTTTTAGCTCGGGAGCCGGATCACCATTAAATCTTCGAGGATTAACAATCTTAAAATCAGCAGGATAGGAGGTACTCCCTTTATAAAAATTATCCCCAAAAACAGTTGTTCTTCCTAATATTGGCTCATAAACATGTTGTGTAAAGCGGGAATCTGATCCTACTTCTTCCCTATCTACAGGCAACAAGTCCTTACAGGCCGAAGAGAAAATAACGACACTTCCAACCGTTAGCAATAAAAGAAGTCTTAAGTTAAATTTATTCATCATTTTATTCCTCTATTTATTATTTAACATTCATTCTTTCTACAATTTGTCCAAATCCAAATCCGTGACCGGGCGACAGCATGTGGATGATGGAATTCTCTGTCCGAATGTCTATCGCATTCGTATTGGCAGATACCCAATACCGATCAAAAATAGATTCGTTACGATCACTGTAAATGAGGTATTCAGGTCCTCCTCCTACATAACCGGAAGAACTGTTGTGCTTATACTCTAATTGCATCAGATAATTATATCGAATGGAAGAAACCGTCAGCCCATCAGCAAATGTACTGATAGAATCAGCCGTATATATTCCTCTCACTACATAACGACACATTAAGGTATCTAATTGAGCAGAATCTAATTGAGCAATACTTAATGGTGCTCGGGGAGGAATATTCCTCGCTCTAATTTCATTCAGGTTGGTCAATGCTAAAGTAAAACTGGCATTGGTCATGGCAAATAAAGTAATATCACCGGCTTTAATAGAATCTTCTAATCCGGTAACCTGATCTATGGCTAACAACATGGAATCATAAATGCCATTTTGTGCGTGTAGATATTGAATGGCATCTCCCTCAAAACTACTTTTTTCATTATCATAATGATAATAGGTTTTGTTCATTTTAGTACATCCCGTAACCAGCAGCCCCAGGAGTCCTAACAACACCACTAAATCAATAAAATAGTATTTTTTTCTTTGCTTCATTTGATTTATTCTTTTATATCTATAACGTTATTTACTTCCCGTTCCAATAGGCATTTTGAGTAATTTCATCATTTCTGTCTAATACATCATTAGAAATCGGCCAATATTCTCCCCCTTCATCTAAAAGTGTATTAAATGCGGGGTTGTTCCGCTTAATTCTGTTGTAACGTACCAGATCCCACCAGCGCCAGCCTTCCCCCATCAGTTCTCTTCTTCTTTCCTGAAAAATGGCAGTAATTAAATCGGTAGAATTTCCGGAAGTATATTTTTTTATACCTCTTTCATTACGAACGATATTAAGCAGGGTGATGGCTCCATCCTCTCCATTTTCATCATCAGGTTTATTTAAAACAGCCAAGGCCTCAGCGCGTAGCAGCGTAATTTCTTCTAAACGGGTAAAAATCAACACGGAACTATATTTAGAGAAATGGGTTTCGCTTTGTTCCCCTTTTAAGATTTTAATCTTTTTGAAAATGGGTATTTCCCCTCTATAATTAGAGAAATAAGCCGTACGAGGAAGTCCGGATAAGGTATCTATACCAAAACGGGAATCATTCCCATTGGATGTTGGAAAGATACTGGAGATAGAATCTTTAGAAACATAAATCTGAGGATATTGACGGGTAATAAAGGGCGATGCCAGGGTCAAATCTTCGATATGTCCGGTCGTGGTCATTTCTCCATGACCATCTACAAAATTAAATCCTATGAGCTGATTGGATTGACGATTAGAGAACAACCCATCGGCTGCAACCACTTGATCAGTACTCACATAGGTAAGTCCTTCTTTACTTTGATTGTCTAATATAAATTTCGTATAAACGGACACATCTATATAATGCCCCTGCCAGGCCGCAATATGAGCTAACATGGCATAAGCCGCCAATTTGGTAATCAGGGTATTGACAAAACGAGTATTCGTATATCCATAATAATTCCCCGGCATTTGAGGATCATCTGATCCATAGACATAAGGTAAAGTAGGAGCTACTTCTCTCAATTCATTCTCTGCGAAACCCAATACTTTCTCTTTTGGAGTACGTGATAATTCTTCGAAGGTTCCACCGGCGGGTTCTGTAACTAATGGAACATCTCCCCAAATTCTTACCATTAGAAAATAAGTAAAGGCTCTCAATGCCCGCACCTGCGCCATATCAACTTTATGATTCAGCTTTGAATATCTTCTATCGGTAAGCGCCTTAGAGGAATTAGCAATAAATGAATTACAAGCATTAATAACAGCATAAAAGCGACGCCAATCTGTAATATCTTGTAATACAGGATAAGAAGCATTTAAATTTCCATGGATGATCGCCTTCAAATCCGGACGGGAATAAGCGGTAAAATCTCCTTTCCTTAAATCACCACGAAGCCAATACGCATCATTATTGGATAAAGCTGCACGTAAAAGCCCATAAATACCAATAAGCCCACTACGTACATCATCCAGTGACTCCCAATGCCCTTTTTCACCCGCCACTCTGGTCGATTTCACATCCAATGTTTTATTACAGGAAGACATCATCAAAAGACACCCTCCAATCATAGAGATAACCACCAACGACAGAACAGCTTTTTTTATTTTAAAAATAAGTTTCATGAATAACAATTTGAATTTTATTATTTAAGCTTACAAGTTCACTTTCACTCCAAAGATAAAGGTGCGAGGTATTGGTAAACCATGCCCATTATATATTCCATTATAGAGTGTCAACTCCGGATCATCAGCATCAAAACCGGAAATGGTAAACAGATTCGTTCCCGATAAATAAATAAGAAATTTGGTAAAGACCGGTTTATCTTTTTTCCCTTGAAAAAGATGGGTTCGAGTTAAGTCATATCCTACTGAAAGAGCCCCTAATTTTAAATAAGAACCATCTTTCAAGAATAAATCTTGATCTGATCGATACGGAACCACATCACTCCAGGGATTATATTGGGGATACTTAGAAAGATCTTCCCGGTATTCCCAAAAGGTAATTTCTTTCACAGTACCCATGTCGTTATTCCTTTGCTGATTTACGAAATTCAAGCGTTTAGAAGCATACTGATCTAAAATGTCTCTCCCTAAAGCAAAATAAAAGTGGAAGTTCAAATCCCATCCTTTATAAGTAAAATCACTTCCAAACCCACCACTCATCTTTGGCATGAAATGCCCTTGTAAGGTTTTATCTCCATTATCAATTACATAATCTTCATTTACATCTTTCCATTTGGCATCTCCCTTCTGTAAAGCTAACCCATTAAAAGTCATGGGATTGTTGGTATTAGGATTAATGGGTACATCCGCATCTGAGGTATAAATTCCATCATTATTTAATAGCCAAAATTGATCTACAGAAGCCCCTACCTTCAATTTACGACTCCCGATAATGACTTCATTCAATCCGTTAGGAAGTGCTTTTAGTTCATTTTTATTGGTATTAAAATTAGCCGTAAACAACCAATTCAATCCTTTAGGATGATCCAATATTTTTGCAGAGATGGATACATCTACACCGGTATTCTGAATCCACATACCACTTTCGTAGGCTCCGGTATATCCATATTCCGACGGAACAGGAACAGGCAATACTAAATCTTTGTCATCCTTCTTATAAAAATCGATAGCAGCTTGTACCCTATTATGTAATAATCCTATATTCACTCCGACATCCAGTTTATTACTGTATTGCCAAGGAAGATCATATCCTACCCATCCGGCAGTAAAAGGTCGTGACAATCCGGCAATACCTACATAAGAACCCATAGTAGGTTCTTGTGACCATCCCATATCGACCTTGTATTGAGGACCAATGGCGAAACGATCGTCACGAAATAGCTTACCAATTTTAGCATAAGAAGCATGTAATCTAAATTCACTCAACGAACTTTCTTGTAATAAAGTATTTTTTATATTCCAAGAACCATTCACTCCATACCCCATAAACCAGCGATGATCCGGTTGTACATTAGAAGAACCATCACTTCTTACGATTGCTCCCAGCTTGAATTTATTTTTGATGGTATAATCCGCTTTAAAAAAGTAAGAGGCCAAACGTGGACTCATCTTATCAGGGAACCAATGAGGGGTCCACACCTGTGGCTGAAGATAATCATCATGGTTAGGATTACCATCTACATTATTAATCTTAATTTTATCATTAGGACCATTATAGGCATAGGCATATTCATACTTTAGTTTTTTCTTCTGAAGTTTCTGTTCTACTTGTAATTGTAAAGAGCTCTCGTTGCCAAAATCAAAATGATAACTAAGGGAATTACTTACAATAAAATTTAAATTATATCCAAAATAATTAGATGCAAAATTATTCCCTTCTAATAAAGTTGTTGGCCAAAATGCGTCTCTTATTCCTTCATTATAATCAACAGAAACCCTGCCATTGTAAAGTAAATCTCCTAAATCGGCTTTTATTCCGAAATATCCCTGAACGGTGTTTGTTTTGTTTTTATCCACTGCATTGTTAAAGGCATTCAAATACTGGCTATACACTGCTTTGTTTGGAGATAAGGGGCTCGTCAAGTCAGGAAGGTAACGTTCTTCACCCAAACGGTCTCTAACACTCTTATTGCGGTTTCTTTCCAGCCTATTGGCGCGTATCATACTAGAGAGTGTTAACCACTTCAGAGGTAACATATTGATAAAGAAAGAGACTCCATATCGATCCATAGAAGTTCCATCAGCATTTCCATTACTCTTTGATTTGGTCGCCAAAAAACGGAAATTCGCACGATCAGAGCCTCCGGTCAGACTCATATCGATAGAATAAATTGGTTTATTTTCATAATATAGATCTGTCCAATTAGACGCCCCGTAATAATCTTTATTGGTTTCGTCTCTCAAATAAGCAGGGTAGTTCAAGACATCTTCCGTCGTACCATACAGATCATAATAAGGTTGACGAAAATCATTTTCAAAAGCTGCATTTACCGGAGTAACATGAGGCTTTTGAACAAATCCTACATAACTGTGAATACTTATTTCACGAAATCCAGAATGTGCATTTTTTGTAGTTACCCAAATGGCTCCATTCGAAGCATCCGGTCCCAATGCTGCAAGAGCTGCCGGATCTTTAATTACTTTAATAGAGGCAATGTCATCTGTGGTTAAATCTGCCAATAAATTGGTTGCGGGTCCAATCCTATTAAAATCATAGGTCTGAATATCATATGCAAATGGATTTTCTCGAGAAATAGGAACACCATTTAAGTAAACCACAGGCTGAGAATGTACCAAATCTTTCTTTCCCAGTAAAGGAGAACTCAAACCATGAATAAATAAATATTGTTTTGTACCCGGTTCGCCGGAAGGTTCTTCCGAATAGACTCCGGCAACATTTCCTTTCAACATCTCCTGTAAAGAAACGTAAGGCTGACGAGATATCCTGCCTATTGCAACCGTATCGGCACGATTGGTGTTAACAACATCAAAACCGGAAAAATGGTTTTGCGACATATTACCTGAAATAGTCGTATCTATATCAACTTTTTTTGTATCGGTAGGTACACTGTCTTTATAAAAATAAGGAGGTGTTGTATAGGCATTAGCTTCTCCCCGGATATAAATAAAGAGAAAAAGTATAGTACAAGATAGCAAAGCAATAAATTGCTTCCTTTGTAAACGGTATGTCATCTTAATTTGTAAAGTTTATTTCAACAGTTAAATTCTATTATTTAGCGTCCCTTCTCAAGACAAATATTTATTTTTTTCTAATTTCAAAAGAAATATCTTTTTAAATTCTTTCTTTCGGACTGCAATATATCATACTTAATAATGAAACCCAAGAATTTTATTAACATATTTTTCTGAAAAAACCGATGCAATCGTTTTCAAACCCTAATTCAAACGGTTGCGCATATTTTTCATTGTAAAGCGTACACAAAGTGGAAAAAGTAAAAAATTGTAGTATCAAACAATAAAAGGTTTGGGAAAAAAGATGATAAAATCACGCCTTTAGATCAACTTATTAAAATCGATTCTTCTACAAAATGAATGAGAAATGAGAAAAGGAAAATCTATTGATGAAGAAGCATTTTACTATCTAATATGACATTTTTAGGAGGATAATCTCCTTTATGGTTTAATATTTCAAATAATAATTCGGCTGCACCACTCCCCTGTTCATAGGGAAATTGTTCAATAGAAATTAAAGGGCGAGACTCCATATATTCTGTGATAGGCCAGTTCCCATAACTCACAAAGGAGATATCTTTATTAATCTTCAACCCTTGTTCTTTACAATAACGAATTACATCCAACGCGACATTATCATTAAAGGCAACCACAGCGGTCGGTGGATTCGGAAGTGCCAACAATTTTTTCATTACCTGACAATTCATTTCAGAAGACAAGTCGGTATGCAGAATATAATTATCATCAACCGGAAGATCATATTTTTCACAACGATCTTTATATGCCCGATATCTTTCATTTTTAATCTTTAGTGATAAAGGTCCTCGTACATATGCAATATATCGATGCCCTTCCCCTACTAAATAATCCATTGCTTCCAGGGTCGTATCATAAATATTACACCAAACCGCATTAATATCCCGGCTCTCTTGCGGAATCCGATCAAAGAAAACTATGGGTAGATTCTGTCTATTAAGTTTTTTATAGCATTCTACCGCCTCCACATCCTTCCCTATAGTAATCAACATGCCGTCTACCCGATGATCCATCATCGTTTTAAGAATACGTTCTCCCTGTTTGACATCATTATGAGATTGACCAATGAGTACACTATAACCTTCTTGCAGGGCAACATCCTCAATACCGGTGATCACATCCGAAAAAAATTCTTCCTGAACCCCCGGTAAGAGTAAACCAATAGTAAACGTTTTCTTCTGCTTAAAGGCAATGGCTTGTCGATTGGGTTCATAACCTAGTTCCTCCGCTAAGTCCTTGACACGCATCTTCGTTCTCAAACCAATTCTCGGATGATCACTCAATGCACGAGAAACTGTAGATGGAGAAATTTTCAGTTGCTTTGCTATTTCTTTAATTGTAACAACACCTTTACGCATACCTTTGAACCCATTTTATATACTTATTCAAAATTAATAAATTTTGACCTCTTTTTCTCTATATTTTTTTAAAAAAAAGAAGAATTCTTTTTGGTTGAGAAAATATTCAATCTTACCTTTGCTATCCCGTTGAGAAACGGACTATAATAAACATTGCGAGGTAGAGCAGAGGTAGCTCGTCGGGCTCATAACCCGAAGGTCGTTGGTTCGAATCCAGCCCTCGCTACAAAAAAAGCCGACTTCCTTTTAAGTCGGCTTTTTTTATGCCTAAAGAACAACTTCTCCCCCCTTGGCTGCGACTCTGACTAATTCCTATTTTTTCTTTTCAAAAGGTAAATCCCTCTCCCCTACCACAGTAACGACTCATCTCCCTTTTACGCTCATTTTATTGTATATTTGTTAGTTGGCATCTTAAAATGTGATGATTTAGATTATTCCTATGAATTTCAACCAACTTAGATACATTCTTTCCGTAGAGAAATACCGGAATTTTGCCAAAGCAGCAGATGACTGTGATGTGGCACAATCTACCTTGAGTAAAGAGATCCAAAGATTAGAACGAGAGTTTAATATCATGATTTTTGATCGTTCCAAACATCCGGTTGTCCCTACAATGAAAGGAATCGATCTGATAGAAAGTGCTCAAAAAATTACCCGGGAACAACAACATTTTATCGAAATTGCTCAAAAAAGAGACAATCAACCCTCCGGCAAATTTCATCTGGGTATTTTGCCGGGATTAGCACCTTATTTGTTGCCTTTATTCACTACTTCACTCGCCAAAAAATATCCGAAATTAAACTTAAAAGTTTTTGAGATTGGAGAAAAAGAGATGGAAGATCTTTTCCATGAAGATCAATTAGATGCTTCTTTGACAATTGAACCTTTTTCCCAACAAGGATTTTATGAAGACTTCCTTTTTAATGAAAAGTTTGTACTCTACCTAAATGATAAACATCCCTTAGCAAAAAAACAAATTGTCAATTGGGAAGAAATCCCTATTGAAGAGCTTATTTTACAAAAAGGAATTCAATCTTTCCTTTTAGATAAAGAGGAACAGGCAGAACTTCCCTTGTCAACCTCCAACATACAAACCGTTGCCTATGAAAACGGCTCTTTAGAAACCATCCGAAAAATCATAGACTTAAATGGAGGAATAACACTACTTCCTCAACTTGCCACCTTATACATGGGCGAAAGAAGATTAAAACAAGTGCGTCAAATCCAATCTCCGGCACTGTCAAGAGATATTATTTTAGTCACTCCAAGAGGTTTTGAAAAGAATCGCATTACCAAAGTCCTTAAAAAGGAGATTTTACATCGTCTTCCAAATCAACTACCTTAACTACCTACTACCGATCAGTCAGTTCTAAACCGTCAAATAGCCTACTAAACAGGTATAATTTGAGAAGTATCTCCCTTTATGGATAATCGTTATATCGTATCTGTTTTTACCGGCATGGTTAAAACCGAAAGAACTAAAAGCATAATGTGATCCAAATAATTGTAGAAGAAAATGAAGAAGATTTTGACCTACCTAACGGTGTTAAGGCCGTTTTGGATGAAAGATTGCAGGAGGATGAAAATGAATATCTGTCAGGCGAAGCATCCATAAACCGGTTGAAAAAGAAATATGCCTTATAAGATAATTGTTTTAGAGAAAAGGGTATAGGGTCAAATCTATCAGAGGTACTCAATTCCGTCAATGAGCCACCCAGAGACTCAAAGATTATCTGGTAAAAGGGGGGGCTGACAATCAAAAACGGTTGGAACGAAAAAAAAGGATATTTGTAACGGTGATAGACTATAGCAAAGCATGATAAACAACAAGAGGTCGGCAATTAGGTCGACAAAAAAGCCCTAAATCTTTTTTATCAAGTATTTAAGGCAAAAAATAAGCGGTCCGGACGAGACTCGAACTCGCGACCTCCTGCGTGACAGGCAGGCATTCTAACCAACTGAACTACCGGACCAAGATAAGCAAGAACTAATTATAACAGCTTTATTTACAGCTTATTATGCTTTTATTTGCTGCTTATTCATTAAGCGGTTGCAAAGATATAATCTCTTTTAAAATCGAACAAATTTTTTTTCAATAATTTTTCTTTTTATTTTGCCTCTTAAAACAATCCATCCTATCATGAATGTAAATAAGAAAAATTATAAATTTGGACTCTTTCTATCCTTGGCTTCTGTATGTCTTATTCTTTATTATGGATTAGATATTATCCATTTTCAACCCATCTCCAGTTATATTCCCTTTTTAAGAAAGCTCTGCTTTAGTCTTTTTTTGGCTCTTTTGATTATAGCTCTGGGAAAATTTATAGAAAAGATTATTCTCAACAGCAAAGAAAAAGAAGGAACCAAATATAATCTTTTACGTATCACCCGTTTGGTCACTATCCTTTTTGTCTTAATTGTAGCGATTTCTTTTTTATTCCAAAACTTATACACTCTGGCCGTCGGTTTTGGGGTCGTTTCATTGGTATTAGGATTCGCCCTACAAGCTCCTATCACTTCTTTCATCGCCTGGCTATATATTGTATTTAGAAAGCCTTATCAAGTAGGAGATCGAATACAGATAGCCGGCATGAAAGGAGATGTCATAGAAATACATTACCTGGATACCATATTTGAAGAATGTAGTGGTAATTACTTGGGGAACGACCGAAAAAGTGGAAGAATTGTTCATTTCCCCAATAGCATTGTTCTTAAATCAGAAATCATTAACTATTCCGGGCCTTTTATTCCTTTTATCTGGAATGAAACCGCTGTACAGATTGCTTATACCAGTGATTTAAAGTTTATAGAAAAGTGTTTTCTAGAAGCCACTTCCAAAGATTTTGAAGAACGATATCCAAAAGAAAAAGAAAAGGGGGATTCTGAATGGAGACCGGCGGTCTATTTCAGAGTCAATAAATACGCCTGGATGGAGGCGGTTGTATCCTATCCGGTAGAACCCAATGACACCACAGGAAGAAGAAATAGAATCCTTAAAAAAGTATTACCTGTTTTAAATGAACATCCGGATAAGGTTCAATTTCCGGAAGGGAGCAAAAGATAGTACAAGGTTTAATGATGTTCAATATATTCTTTTAAATAAGCGGCATCTTTTTTCACTCCTCCCAAGGTGGCAGATCCTCTGGTGTACAGCCATGGCAAACCAATAAAATATAGGTTTTTCATGGTACTCACCCCTCTTTTGTGCCTAGGATAACCATCACGGGTAGTTTCCAAACCTTCAATCCATGAAAAATTAGGACGGTACCCGGTAGCCCAAATGACATTTTTTACATCTGTCAAAGTAGACTGTTCTGTTTCTATTTTCTCCTCATGCGCATCAAGCGTTCGCCCTACGGAAATCACATTATTTCGATTTAAAATCTTTTTAACATCAGTTCCAATGATTGGTTGTCTGTTATTCATAATCCGCTTTCCCAATGTGGTATCTCTACTGACATGGAGAAATCCGGTAACAGAAAACCACCACCACAGCGTTTTTCCTAAAATCTCCTGAGGCAAGGTCTTCACATTTGTATTCCCCGAAAAATAAGTCTTCCTTCCTTTCTTTGAAATTTCATCCAGGATCTGATAACCACTATCACCATCCCCCACTACCATAGCCGTACCCTCTTGTAGCTGATTTGGATTTTTATAAAAATTACTATGGATTTGAAAAATTTCCGCTCCTATCTTTTGATGACAAGCGGGAGTATATGGAATATGAAAAGGTCCTGTAGCCACAATAACTCCTTTAGCCTTTATTTCGCCTTGATGATGCTTTATAATAAAATAGTCTGATTTCTTTTGCACAGAAACAACTAAAGTATTTAATTGAATAGGAAAATTAAATCTCCGAGTATATTTCTTAAAGTATTGAGCAACTTCATATTTGGAGGGATAATACCCTTGAGAAGCCGGAAAATCCATTCCCGGAAGATGATTAAACTCCGTAGGGGTAAATAATCTTAAAGAATCCCAACGATTCAACCAAGAAGAACCGATTTCTTGTTCTTTATCTATCATTAAAAAATGCTTATTTATCTGCTTTAGATAATAAGCCATAGACAATCCAGCTTGTGCTGCTCCAATAATAACGAAATCTAACATCTCTTTTCCATTATATGGAGACAATACTATCGAATAATTTTCTATTTATTAAAAATATTTTCAAAAAACGGGTAACAATAGAGCGGATTGAAGTATCTCTATTTGAAAGCAGCATGAAACCTGGAAAAATCATATAAAAAATTGACAACCAAAAACGAGTCTAAATTTTACCCCTCTGTTCAAACAGCCGGTCTTTACCTTGTAAGGCCGGCTTTATTTCTTTAATTCACTATTATGAGATGATTTTTTTGAAATATAAAACTATTTAATTATTTTTACTATTATTGAAAGTATAATCCGATGTTTATGAATACATTTACCTATCGTTTTACCCTCCTGTTTATTTCAATATTTTCTCTTGTTTGGGGAAATAAATCTATGGCTCAATCCTTCGTCTCGGATAGCGCGACTTCACCACAAATCACTTTTAATACAGAAGAAGGCAGAATAAATTTTCAAGCTCACCTTCGCTCACTTCGACAAATAGCAGGAGCCCCAGAAGCTTTCTATACTTATTTTTGGGAGCTTGGAGATGGTGACTTCAGTTTTAATAAACAGCCTCAACATGCGTATGCAGACACCGGGGAGTATACTGTCCGCCTATTTGCCACCAACAATTATGATGACGGGAAAGCCCCTCCTACTCGTCCTAGAAAAATTAAGGTTGGAAGAAAAGGAAGTTTAGCCCAAAATTACTACCACAGTGGATTTTTTACCGAAGGACATAATTTACAATTAAAGGTCAATCGCATGCCCAAACCTAATGAAGATATGGTTTGTATTATTGGTTATAAAAATTCTACTAAAAATAATCGCCCTTTAAAAGGAAATTTAATTTTGTTTTATAATGATAAAAAATTCAAAAAGAAAAACTTTGGATTGTCTGAATTAAGGGATTATCATAAAGAAACAACCACCAACATTTCTTCTTTATTGGCTCGTCGACAAAACCATACAGAAGTTCCTATATATGCTCTTAATGAGGTATCCCGCCATGGTCCTCATGCTATTATAAGCAAGAAAACAAAAGATAGAAATACGGCTGCAAACCTCCTTTTAAAAAAGCAAGAATTCTTTAATAATGAGCATGCGCTTCATTTCGAAAATCTACAATCAGGAGAAAAAAGATATGTATTTGCTATTCTGCATACCACGCCTGAGATGATTAAGGATACCAATGCAACGGTAACGCTAAGCGCCATGATGGTTCCGGACGACCCACAAGCTCCAATATTAGAAACCAACCTGGATTTACAGATTGTAGCCTCCCATGACCCAAATCGAATGATGCTAAGTAACCGATATTTAAATTATCGATTCATGGGAAAACATAAACAATTGAAATACAAAGTCCGTTTTCAAAATACAGGAAAAGGTCCGGCACATAAAGTCGATGTAGGAGTAGCCATTCCTCCGACGCTCAATCCCAGCTCTATTGACATTAAAGACATGTATCCAAAATGTGTTCCTTGTGCCACGGCCTACTCAGGACAAAGCTGTCTGGATACGGTTATTACCAAAGACAGTATTCATTTTATTTTCAATAATATTTATTTACCGGGCGTACGTCAAAAAAATGTGGAAGACAAAGATTCTACCAAAGGATTTATAAAATATAGATTACGTTTTCTTGAAAAACCGGCTAAACTTCCTTTCTATTCTCAGGCAGCCATCGTATTCGATAGCAATAATCCGGTTTATACCAATAAAATGCATACCCGGTATTTTCCGGGCATCTCCCCCGCTATTATTGCCGGTTATCAAATGGGATTTTCTCAAAGCCCGGAGGAAAAATCCCCATTTGTCATTGGAGCCGCTTTAACGCCTTATTCCCCTTACCGGACTTATTTCCAGGTAGAAGCCTATTTAGGGATTCATGGAAAATCCACTTTCTCTAAAATGAATACAGGATCAAAAGTAAGAGATACCGTACTTATTATTAGGGATTCTGCCAACCAACCGATTGATGCCCGATATAAAGTAAAAGAAGGAAAAGTAATCAAACGACAATTACTATCTTTAGACATTGTCCCTCTGGAAGTAAGAAATAATCTCAATGACTGGTTGGGTATAGGAGGTGGATTGTGGTTAAAAGGGAATCTCTATGAAAAACAAAAGATCACCCCAAAGCTACTTCTGACTCCAGAAAATACGAATTTAGGTCTACCGGAAAAGACCATTTTATTAAAGAAAAAAGCAATAGAAGAAGCCCCTAAGCATTTTACTCATATTAACATAGGAGCTTTCGTAGACGTTAATATTGGCAAGGTGCGAGTCGGTCCGGCTGTGGGTCTTCGACTTTATCATTTTTTTAATCCCAACAAGACCGGACTCATGATGTACGCTATCTGGAGGTTGTAAGAAAGGGAAATCCATGAAGAAAACAAGGTAAATTCATTTAGTTTTATTACCTTTGCAGCTTTATTGAGACAATGAAAGAGTTTACTATAATTTTAATTCGCAAATAAACCCACTATGAAGCGTACTTACCAACCTCATAATCGTCGTAGAAAGTCTGTACATGGATTTAGAAAAAGAATGAGATCTGCGAACGGACGTAAAGTATTGGCTACCAGAAGAGCTAAAGGACGTCATAAATTAAGTGTTTCAGATGAAAGGAAGCTGAAATAAGCCTTCTTTTATCACTTTATCAACTTTAACTTTCTATACAAAAGAGGTGTTTTCCCAAAAATTAACAAAAAAGGAGCATCTAAAAAGTAGAAAAAATATTCAAATGCTTTTCCATTCCGGAGAAGCATTTTCTGTCTTCCCTTTCAGAGTTATTTATCGATTTGATTCGGCTACCACAACCTCAGGTTGCAAAGTGGGCTTTTCCGTCCCTTCAAGAAAGTTT
Organism: uncultured Chitinophagaceae bacterium; assembly: GCA_964647485.1. Classification (GTDB taxonomy): domain Bacteria; phylum Bacteroidota; class Bacteroidia; order Chitinophagales; family Chitinophagaceae; genus FW021-bin31. The sequence continues at coordinate 98,532 of CAZYHV010000002.1, forward strand.
AAAAAAGCAGTAGATCGAAATCGAATCAAACGACAAATGCGGGAGACTTATCGCCTACAAAAAGAACAACTTGCCCCTTTTCTTACTCAACAACAAATAGAGCTTCATATTTTCTTTATTTATACCGGTCATACACTTCCGAAATATGATTTTTTATATCGAAAAATGAGAAAGAGTTTAAACAAACTTGCCAAAAGATTGTTATCGAAAGAACATTCTAATGAAAAAGATAAATAAAATATTGGCTTATCCATTTATTTTATTAATAAAGATTTATCAGTGGATATTATCCCCTTATTTAGGAAGACAATGCCGTTTTACCCCTACTTGCTCGGAATATGGCATAGAAGCATTCAAAAAACATGGTCTTTGGAAAGGGGCTTATCTAACGGCACGTCGTTTGTTAGCCTGCCGTCCAGGGGGGCGACATGGATATGATCCGGTTCCTTAATCAAAGAATTATCCTTTCTCCGTAAAAGAAGATGGAGACAAAAGAAAATAATTATCTTTGTATCTAAACCAAATAAGGTTCAATCCATCAATGTGTTATAATATTCTTTTTCCTAAAAGAACCTCTCTTGAATTCTGCCAATATAGAAAAAAGGAGGGCAAGCTATGAATAAAGCGCTTGCAGAAATTATCGCCGGCGTCATTCCCAATAAAATGGCAAGAAACCGCTGGCGGGGAATTTTACGTTATGGTCCCCTATCTGCAATAAAACTCATGAATAAATTGCGGCATAACAAAAAGACGCCTCCACGGTATTATTTAACCGTCTGTGCAATTGCAAAAAATGAAGGTTCCTATTTCAAAGAATGGATTGAATATCATCGTCGCTTAGGAGTGGAAAAGTTTTATATTTATGATAATGAAAGTACCGACAACACCAGAGAGGTGTTAGCACCCTATATAGCATCCGGCATCGTAGACTATTTGTTGTTCCCCGGGCAGAAAAAGCAATTACCTGCTTATGATCATTGTTTTGACCACCATCGATTAGAATCACAATGGATAGCCATTATTGACCTGGATGAGTTTATTGTTCCAATAAAGGATAAGACCATCCCGGAATTCTTAAAACGTTTTGAGAATTTTTCTTCTGTAGAAATCAATTGGCTTATCTATGGTAGCGGTGGAGCACAAAAAAAAGAAGAAGGAAAGGTTATGGATCGCTTTCGACAACATTCTGTTCCCAATCATCCGTTGAACAGACATGTAAAAAGTATCGTAAATCCCCGGCGTGTTTTTACGATGACCGGTTGCCACGAAGCGGCACGAATATCAGGTCGATCAGCCGATTCTCACGGAAACCGTCTTAAAAAAAGTTTTCGTGACCGTCCTCCTCTTCAAGATATCATTCGTATCAACCATTACCCCATAAAGTCCTATGAAGAGTTTCTGGAAAAGCGCGCACGGGGTCGAGCACGAACGCTTAAACAACACCAACTTGGTTATTTTAAAGAATATGATTTGAATGATATAGAAGAATAAATTTTATTTTATGTATACCGGAAAAATCGGGAAATAAACTATATTTACGATAACTATCTATATCTATAAATAAATACTCTCAACCTCTTCGATATTCAACCCTTAACCATGAATAAAGAGAAAGAAAAACTGAGCGGATTTCAGAGAATAGCACGGGTGATGGCACACGATTTAAAAAACGCTATTGCCAACATTGATTTGTCTTTACAACAACTGGAAGAGGAAGCAACACGCAAGGAACAACAGGGATATTTTGATATTATAAAAAGGAATAACGAAAAAATAAATCAAACCCTTGATCACCTTCTTAATGCAACTATTTTTGAATTATTGAATAAGGAAGCATGCTATATTCATAAAATCATTGATCAAATTCTTATTGATGCTGAAGATCGGATACGAAACAAAAACATCACAGTATTTAAAACCTATGAGAATATAGATTCCCAGATAATCATAGACCCGAAAAAATTGAGGATTGCACTTTCACATATCCTCACTAATGCCTTTGAAGCCATGAAGGGGAATAAAAACAAGCTAATCATAGCAACAAAAAATGTTGATTCCCATAGTGTCATTACTATATCGGATAATGGGATCGGGATGGACAATGAGGCCAAGTTTAGGGCTTTCGATCCCTATTTTACTACAAAAAGGGAAAAGGGTTCCGGTTTAGGTCTTACAATGGCACAAAAAATCATTTTGAATCATAACGGAAATATTATGATGAAAAGTACACCAAAATCCGGAACTTCCATGACGATTCGCCTTCCATTGTCCTAATTCATTAAATAGGGAGATATATTCAATGTCGTGTAGTATTTTTTCTACAAATAGAGAAATATATTCCCTAATTATTAAAATGCAATTGTCATCTGACAAAACCGGATAGTCTCTAAAATAGAGTTATCAAAGGTATTTTTCAACTTTCTTTTTGAGATGCTTGATACTAAAAGGTTTTTCGATACTATCTTCCGCACCGGCTTCTTTTGCCAACTGATGAATATTCCGATTAGCAGAGAGCATAATAATGGGAATTCTTTTCGTTTTATTTTCTTGTTTAAGTCTCCGACAAACCTCTAACCCGTCCATATCAGGCAATTGCTTGTCCAAGATAATCAAATCTGCTATATCATACTCTTTCTCCAATAAAAATGAGCCCTTGGAAAATACATTAATATCGTAATCAGATTTTTGAAAAACCAAACTAAATATTTCTTGAATATCAGGATCATCATCCACAAAAGTAATTCTTTTCATATCGCTGCATTTTAATTCCTATAGGGTAAAATAAAATAAAATAATGAACCAACGCCTCGTTCATCATCCCTCATTACCTGTTCATTTTCTTGAGATGGAGGGCTTTCTACTCCCAGCATCCCCCCATGTTCTTTCATAATTTCCATTGAAATATATAAGCCCAGTCCAAAGCCTGAAATCTTTTTTGAATCTTCTAATCGTGAAAAACGGGTAAAAACCTTTTGTTGCATATCAGAAGGGATCCCTTTCCCAAAATCTCTCACATTGACTTGTACCTTTTCATGATGTATATCTTTTGTAGAGATAATAATCTTATTTCCCTTAGGAGAGTATTTTATTGCATTCGATATAAGATTCGTTAAAACTTGGGCAATCCGTTCTTTATCGCCAACTATGGGAAAAATTTTATTTGTTTTTATAATCATTTGATGATCCGGTGCAGTTAACTGAAGTTCCGCCACTCTTTCTCGAATAAATGAATTCAAATCAAACTTTTCTTTTTGTAGCGTCAATTTCCCCTCGGTTATCCGGGTTGTATCTAACAATGCATAGATTAATCTATTCAATCTATCTACTTGGGCATTGAGTTTCTTTGTCAAGGTGACTGAGAATTCTTTTTCATCCTTCAAAATTTTCTCTTCTAACAGTTCTGTATAAGCCTTTATCCCGGTCAGAGGGGTCTTTAATTCATGACTAGCAACACTAATAAAGGAGTCCTTTTGTTTCTCCAACGCCCTTTGTCTACTAATATCTACTGAAATAATAATGACAGAAGATGGTAATTTTTCCTCTTTTTCAAAAACAGGAGAAATTTGATTGTTGACCCATAAATAGGAACCATCTTTACGATATAGCCGCTTTTTTATCTCATAAGGTGTTCCTTTTGCTAACATTCGTTTAAATAAAGTTTCATTTCTGGATTGGTCGCCTTCATGGATCAAGCGCCCTATATTCATTCTTAATAATTCATGACTACTGTAATCTAACATTTTAGCAATACGGTTATTGGCAAAAATAATATTCCCGGAAAGGTCTATTTTCATAATTCCCACAATCGTCTGATTTACAATAAGTCTATAATTTTCTTCGGATTGATGTAAGGCAATTTCAGTTACTTTTCGTGCCGTTTCATCCTGTAATATTTTAAACAAACCACTCAAATTTCCCCTCTCATCCTTCAAAGAATGCATTGTTCCATTAGCCCAAAACTTTGAACCATCCTTTTTCAACATCCAGCGCTGATCATTTGCATTACCGGTCTTAATTGATTTTTTTATTTCGAGTTCAGGGATATGATGCTCTCGAGCTTCTTTAGTAAAAAGTATTTCCCCCGATTTTCCCATCACTTCTTTTTTACTCCACCCAAAAATTTTCTCTGCTCCTTTATTCCAATCCGTAATTTGCCCTTCCACATCTAAAATAACAATAGCAAAATCATCGGCCTGTTCAATCAATAATTGGTGTTGTGCTTTGTAATTCCATAGATTTTTTTCCATTCTTTTCTGCCTGGTAATATCGGAAGTCAACCCTGTCAAAGTATCAGGTTTTCCATTTTCCCCTTTCAAAAATTGGCCTTCTTCCCGAAACCAATGTACCGACTTATCTTTATGAATTACTCTAAATTCACTTTTATAAAAGCTTTCTGTCTTTATGGCTTTCTTCCATGCAATACGCACAGCGGATCTATCTTTGAAATATATAGCTTGCAGACCTTCCTCAATTTTCAAGGTACTTTCTTTAGCTTCATTTCCAAAAAGATGATTAAGATGAGCATCCCTTGTTAACTTTCCAGTAGAAAGATTTGCGTGCCAACTTCCCATCGCCGCCGCACGCAAAGCCTGATTTAAGCGCTGTTCCTGTTTTTCAGATTCCGTGACAACTTTCAATATCATAGCTACATAGTTATCAGATAACTTCCCAACATGAAAAGCACATCCTTCACCAAAAGAGCCAATTGAAATCAAAGGACGTTCAAGTCTCGCAAATTTCCCCGTTGTGACCACCTCACCCAGCCTTTTAATCCAAAAATCATCATAATCAGGCTTCAGTTTTTTTATCCGTTTCCCTTTTACTTCTTTTAAATTAATATGTTGTTCGAAGACCTCATTGGTTTCTATAAATTGAAAATCAGTAGGATGCTCTTTCTCATCAAATAAAACTTTTATAATACAAAATCCTTCCTCAATAAAATCCAATAACATATCTTCTCCTCCGCTTAGAGATTTTATAAAGGGATTTTCATTTTTTTCTGACACCATCATTCATTTTAAACGTTTAAAAAACAGAAGTGAAAAGGAGTTTATCCTGAATGAAATAAAATCAAAATTCATACCTTTTTGTTAGCTCCGGTTATTCTGGCATTGAAATTGATTTTATTAACAGTATAACTTTTTATTTAATTTAAAAAAATTAATTATTATGGACGAGCTGAAAATCAAAGGAAAATGGAATGAGTTAAAAGGTAAACTCAAAAAAAGATATTCGAATCTGACAGATAATGATCTCATTTATGAAGAAGGATATGAAGACCAATTAATTGGCAAATTAGAACAAAAAACGGGGGAATCCAGAGAAAAGGTTATCCAATTGCTTAAATCTCTTTAATTCGATAGCCCCCTTTTTCGGGGCGGGATAAACCTCATCTTCCTACCCTACGAACAACCTCATTTGTGGAACAACAAAACAAAAATCAATAGTCATGAAAAAGTTCATTTTTTTAAGTTTAAGTATTTTTTCGTTTATGTTTTTCCAAAGTTGTCATAATGGAGGAAAAAGTAATAAACAAAAGGCCGATTCCATCAATGCAGAAAATAAACCTATGGCAAAAGAAGCTGCTCAATTTATGGTGGAGGCTGCTGTCATTAATCTCACAGAAATCAAACTGGGAACGATAGCCCAAAAACAAGCTTCTTCGAATCGAGTACAAAATTATGCTGCCATGATTGTCTCTGACCACAAAAAATTACAAAAAAAGCTTCAAAAACTCTCCAAAGAGAAGCAAATAGCCATTCCGGATTCTCTTGACAAGAGCCATCAAAACGATATCTCCGGTTTAAGAAAGCAAAAAGGTAAAGAAGTGGATCGAATCTTTATAAATGATATGGTAAAAGGTCATAAAAAGGCAATTAAAACTTTTAAGAAAGCTTCTGAAGATATTCAACACAACCAGGCATTGGATAATTATATTGAGAAAACCTTACCCGGTCTAAATAAACATCTCGATTCTGCACAAAAAATCAGAAAAGCATTAGATCTTAAAAAGACTAAAAAAGGAGTTCCTCCCATGCCTATTCCAAAATCCTAAACCTAAAAAAGGGAATGAAATAATTAAGAAAGGCGCTGCGTTCATATTTTTTGTACACAGTGCTTTTTTTAAGATAAAAAACTTTTTATTCTATTTTCTCCTACTTTCCATTATTAGCATAAGATACCATTTCTTCCAATATTTCTCCTTTCAATGCAATGGGTTCCTTCTGTGCATCTTCCCAATTGGCAACGAGAATGGTTCCATCCTCTGCCAGAGAAAATAAAAATAGATTTCCGAAAAAAATATCAAAAAAGACAACTGTTCCGTAGTCCTTTTTCTTGATAAGAAAATCTTGCATTTTCCCATCTTTCTCCCGTTTAAAAATAATTTCATCAATAGCCGGTTCCATATTCTTTTACTTTTTGAAATAAAATAACTTGAGACATAGAAACTTTAATTCCGTTGTACAAAACATGAATACTTTAAATTCCACAAACTGGGGAAGTAGAACCCCAAGGTCAAACTTATCGTCTTCTCCTATATCCAAAAAGAAGAGAAAGGATAAACAAGATAATAAAAATCCAAAATAATATTTTGGCAATACCTACGGCGCTAGCTGCAATGCCTCCGAAGCCAAAAACAGCAGCAACAATAGCAATGATTAAAAATACGACGGCCCAACCTAACATAATACTTATTTTGATTTGAAAATTATTGTTTCTCTTTTCTATAAAATCAAATTACGTGCCTTCGCTGCTCTTATCCCGTTCATACGCATGAATAGCCTCTACAAGAGTATCAATAAGCTCCTGATGAATGGGGGTTATCTGTGAACTGATACGATAATCTTCTCCCTCTTTAAAAACCCTTATTTGATGACCGAAAGCCTTTACAATAGAAGGGTTGACCGGCCGGACATCATATTCCAGTTTTACCCCTCTCTTTTCCCGCAGTACTGCCGCCCTACAGGATTTATTCTTAAAGCGAAAATTGATCATAAATTCAGTCATAACATGCTCCGATTATATTTAGGTTTCTTCCATTATCATAATGAATTCAAAAAATATACCTCATCTCCTCTCCGGCTCATTTTTACTTTTCCTTTGGCACTGAAATTGAACTCCTTTATACTCCATTTATTCACCCTTAAAAGCCATGGTCAGATACTATGTTTTTTAGTCAAAATACATTTGCCCTTATGCCCCAAAATAAATTTTTCTTCCAGTCGAAGCTCTATAAAATGATCATATTACTGGGTAACAGCAGAAGACATTTTAAAAGAATCGCATCTTCTACTCAGGATAAAGAACTGAAAATATTGGCGCTACAATTTGTCCAAAATAATATCATTTTTATCCACCAACTATCCGGATTTCTACCTGAAAACAGTTTCTTTATTTCTCAAACCAGTTCGGATGAAAGAGCCATATCTATCGGAAAAAGCAAAGAAAAACTGAGAAAAGAGGAAGCTTTTGAAAGATGTAAAAAAGAAAAAAAATCCTTAGAGCAGGGATACAGAGAATTACTCAATTTAAGTCGACTGGACGAAAATTTAAAAAAAGTCTTTCAAAATCAGCTTAATAAAACAAAAGCTTTATTCTTAAAGATGGAAATTAATGAATTAGTAAAGACCGATTCCCCCTATAGTGATAAATGCCTGCTGTTCTTTTATAAATTTGTTCAATAATAAACCACAATGCCTTTCTTCTCTTAGGAGTCTTTATAGACTTTCATCTTATTGTATAAAGTTTTTCGGTCAATATTTAATATTTTTGCCGCTTTCGATTTATTAAATTCTACCGCTTCTAATACTTTCATTATTATTTGATATTCAGCCTCTTGTCCTACTGCTTTTAGGCTATCCCCTTTACGTAATTCAAAATTATTCAATGGTTTTTCAAAATCATGCATTTCTCTGCTCGTTTGCAACAGTTCCGGAGAAAGTGCCTCTTTGTTCACCTTGTTCGAAGAGGTCAATAACACGGCTCTACGGATAACATTTCTAAGCTCTCGAATATTCCCTGGCCAAGAATAATTTAGGAAAGTCTCTATTACTTCATCCTCAAAACCTTTTATCTGTTTCCCTGTTTCAGTATTCGATAATTTTAAAAAATAAGTTGCAAATCCCGGAATGTCATCCTTCCGCTCCTTCAGAGAAGGTACTTTCATATAGAATTCATTTAGTCTATGATACAAATCCTCTCGAAAGGATTGCTGTTCATAGGCAAAACGTAGGTTTTCATGGGAAGCGACGATAATACGAACATCTAATTTTATGGTTTTGGTACTTCCAATTCGTTTCATTTTTCTTTCTTGAATAACACGAAGAAGCGCTGCCTGAACTTCATAAGACAAATTAGCAATTTCGTCCAGAAACAATGTACCGCCATTGGCCAATTCAAAGTGTCCTTTTTTATCGGAAATGGCTCCCGTAAATGATCCTTTAATGTGCCCGAAAAGTTCGCTGTTCGCCAATTCTCTGGAAAGCGTTCCACAATCTAAAGCTACAAAAGGTTTCGAGCTCCTATGACTCTTGTCATGAATCATCTTGGCGATTACTTCCTTTCCACTCCCACTTTCCCCATGTAGGATAACATTATAATCTGTTGGTGCTACAAGATCCACCTGTTTGTATAATTCTTTGATTGAGGACGATTCGCCCTGAAAAAAAGAATTCTTCTTTGGAATAGATTTTTCTGAAGAATGAGGATGAGTTGGGTTTTCTAACTTTCCTTGATGGTTTTCCAAAGCTTTTTGAATAAGATGCAACAACTCTTCCGGCACAAGAGGCTTGCAGATATAATCATAAGCGCCCGATTTGATTAATTTTACAGCAACCTGAATATCTGAATATGCGGTCATCATTATGACTTCGGTCTCTGGATGCTTCTGCTTTATTAGTTGCAACACCTCTAACCCATCTTTATCCCCTAAACGATAATCACAAAAAATGATCTCATATTTTTCTTCCTGCAGCCTCTCCAATGCACTTTGACCTGAAAAAGCAGTATCAACATTAAAATTATTCTTTTTCAGGTATTTCTTCAATAAAGTACAGAGATCCACATCATCGTCTATAATAAGAATATTTACATTCATCACATTTCTTTATTATCAATCAAAAAAGGAAAGATATATAGTTGAGAAAACAAAGAAATGAAATAATGAGTTATAAAACAAGAAATAGAGCTATTTATCCTGAATAGAATAACCGCCCCCTTAAGATAAACAATATTATTATTGATTGAATATCTTCAAAACCTATTAATCTTCTTTCATAAAAAAGATACCTGAGCAGTAGAGTTAGCGATTTTTGTGAATTCCTTCATAAAATTCTTCAATCATCTTTTCATTGAAAACATCCAGGTCTTCCGGGGAGCGACTGGTTACCAGTCCCTGATCAGTTACCACTTCTTTATCCTGCCAATTGGCTCCGGCATTCAAAAGGTCGGTTTTAATAGAATAAAACGAAGTCATATTTTTCCCCTTCAACATGCCGGTTTCAATCAACAATTGTGGACCATGGCAAATAGCAGCAATAGGTTTACCATTACTCATGAATGCTTTTGCAAAATCAACAAAAAGAGAATTTCTTCTCATTCTATCCGGATTAATCACCCCTCCCGGAATCATCAGTGCATCATAAATACTTGGATCCGCTTCACTGATTCCCACATCTACATTTAAGTCAAATGACCAATTCCGATTTTTCCATCCGGTCACCTTCATTCGTGTCGATATAATATCTACTACTGCTCCCGCATTTTCCAGTGCCTTTTTGGGACTGGTTAATTCTACTTCTTCAAAACCATCTTCGGTCAAAATAGCAATCCTTTTCCCTTTTAAATTACTCATCACTTTTATGTTTAAAATGTTTAAAAAATAGAGATTATATAAAAGTTCAATTTTTATGCCATGGATTAATATGGTATTCAACCTGCACTTTCAAAAGTTTTCTGTTGAAGAGAATCATTCCACTTTCACCAACCCAATATAAAATCTGAGTATATGGATCACCGAAATATTTTTTTATTATTCTTGGGTCAGAAATTTTGTAGATTTTTTTCCACAACTTTCTTTCAAGGAGTCAAACCTTTCCCAAAGAGTAAGAAATCTCTAGGCGATATAATACGGGTATGACCAATCGGCTTACTAATATAATCCCTGTGGAAAGATAAGTTGGAATGAACTTTGAATCTTAAATTGTAAAAGATTATTATCATGAAAAAGTTAGGTTCTTTAAGTATAATACTCCTTTCTTTAATCATATTCCAATCCTGTCAATCCGGTGGAAAAGGAAGTAAACAGAAAACAGATTCAGTGAATCATACCAATGACCTCATGGACAAAAAAGCCATACAAGACACACTCGAAGGACAAAACAAAAACCAAGACACGATGAGTCCACCCCCCACCAATAGTCCCAACAATGCCAGTAAGGATACCACAAATAGTATGAATCAAAATGACTTTAATAGTACAAGAGGTTCCGGGAATAAAAATTAAGATGGATATAACCGAAGGAGCAATCCTTTCACACACTCTTATTAGGTAGCAAATTCATGGGCGAAAATAAAAATAAAGAAAAGAATAAGGCGCCTGCTGAAGATCAAGCCGCTTCAGGCGTTCCCAAGGAAGGTTGGGCTGTTGGGGATCGCTTTTCATGGAAAGAAATTTTATTACGAATCGTTGCTTCTGCAGATGAGGAAATTTCAGAAAGACCTCGTGGTCTATTTTTTAGTGGTCTGACAGCAGGCTTTGCCATTGTACTTACGTTGATTGGTCATGCCACCGGAAGGGCTCAGTTCCACGATAACACTTTTATGGCTGCAATTTTATACCCTATAGGATTTATTTATATTATTCTGGGTAGGTATCAACTATATACTGAAAATACTCTTCCTCCCGTAAAATTAGTACTTATGCGGCTTGCTAGTATCCCTTTACTTTTACGATTGTGGGGAATTGTGCTTTTTGCTAATCTCCTAGGAACAGCATTAGGTACTTTTGTAATGGCGCATACTCACATGTTATCCCAAGAAGTACAGAATGCTGCTATTGAATTTGTTCAACATGCTCTTACGCTCTCCTGGTGGGATATTTTTTTTAGGGCGCTCTTTGCTGGTTGGCTGGTAGCAGGGGTGGTATGGATTAACATGGCAGCAAAAGATACGATCACTCGTTTTGCTTTGGTTTATTTTGTTTTTTTTACCATCGCAGCCTGTCAACTGTTTCACGTAATAACTACTGCTGCCGAAGTACTCTTCGTTGGCTTCTATGATCATTCCATCTTTGAGATAGGAAAATTGTTTACACAATTCTGGGTTCCTGTATTCTTAGGCAATACCATCGGAGGGGTATTAGTTTTTACCTTAGTCGGATATGCCCAATCAGAACGAAAATATTTCCCGGAAGTCAGAGTACTTAATCTTCGGGAGATCGTATTCAGTTTCAAAGGAGGAGAAACCCTTAAGAAACCACCCCGGTAAATGGAATGAAAAAGGATTGGAATAGAATTTGTTTTATATAAACAAGATTGTCAAAATAATAAAATCAATAATAAATGGATACTAAAAGGATTTCAAACTCTATTGAAAAGATCTTAAACGATCAAGTTAGAAAAGAGGCAGAAGCCGCACAGATTTTCCTTTCTTACGCGGTATGGGCAGATAACCAAGGATATAACGGTGTAGCCAACCTTTTATTCCGGCACTCCGGCGAAGAACGAGAACATATGATGAAAGTCATTGAATACATTTTAGAAAGAGGGGGAAAAGCTGATATTACTGCTCTCGCAGCCCCTCCTAAAGACCCCAAGAACCTTCAACAATGCCTTGAAAGACTTTTTAAACACGAAGTAGATAACACTTCCTCTATTTATAAAATAGTCAATCTTGCGCAAAAGGAAAAAGACTGGTCAACCTGGAACTTCGGGCAATGGTTTGTAAAAGAACAAATCGAAGAAGAAACCCTAGTTATGGATTTACTCGATAAATTGAAGATTGCCGGCGGAGCCAGAGCTACAGATGAATCTTTACTCTATTTGGATACAAAAATAGGAGCCAATGAAGATGAAGCCGATTTAGCAAGAGAGGCTTCTGTCAAAAACCCTTAATATTTTATACACCTTAATCTATACTTTTATGAAAACTATCGGAATTATCCTTATTGTAATTGGAATTGTTATGATCGTATTGAAAGGAATTAACTTTCAAACAGAGAAAAAGGTGGCAGATGTTGGTCCAATTGAGGTCAATAAAAAAGAAGATCATCATATTGGATGGCCAACTTATGTGGGAGGGATTGTAATTGTAGGTGGAATTGTTTTGACAGTAGTTGGCAGCAAATCAAAAAAGAAGCAGATTAGTTAATTCCAAAATTTATGAAATAGGGGGAAGTATCGTCAAATATGAGAAATAGGTTAAAACTCCCAACCAATGTCATTGCGATAATACTTATGATCAAAGCGGACTTTTTGTGCTAAATCTCTAGATTTTTGGCAAGCTTCTTCAATGGTTTCCGCAAGTGCAGAGGCTGCCATCACTCTTCCGCCACTCGTCACTACCTGCTTTTCTTTTTCTATGGCACCGGCATAAAAAATCATCTCATTTTCTTCGGCATCGGGCACTTCAATCGTCAATCCCTTTTGATATGGACCGGGATATCCTCCCGAAACAACAATGGTAGAAACTCCTATCAAAGGATTCGTTTTGATCGTATATTTCGACAGTTGGTGGGTAGCCACTGCATTGAATAATTCTCCCAAATCATTTTGAAGGCGAGGCATTACAATTTCCGTTTCAGGATCTCCCATTCTACAGTTGTATTCTATAACATAGGGCTCCTCTCCTACTTTTATTAATCCAAAAAAGATAAAACCGGAATAATCCAAATTTTCTTCTTGAATTCCCTTTATTGTAGGTCGAATAACTTGATCTTCTATTTTTTTCATAAAGGCATCATCGGCAAAAGGAACAGGAGAAATTGCTCCCATCCCACCCGTATTCAAACCGGTATCTCCACGCCCTATTCTTTTATAATCTTTTGCTTCCGGCAAAATAAGATAATCCTTCCCATCTGTCAATACAAAAACAGACAATTCAATTCCTTCCAAAAATTCTTCAATAACTACCTTAGTGCTCGCTTCTCCAAATTTTTCATTATGAATCATCTGGTCAAATTCATCCAATGCTTTTTCATGGGATTCACAAATCAGGACTCCTTTTCCTGCTGCCAATCCATCTGCTTTGAGTACAATAGGCAGAGACTGATTCCGAATAAAATCTACCCCTTTTTCAAAATTTGAGGCATCAAATTCACTATATGAAGCAGTAGGGATCTGATGCCTTTTCATAAATTTTTTCGCAAAAGCTTTACTCCCTTCTAATTGAGCGCCTGACTTTCCCGGTCCGATCACAGCTATTTCCTGTAATTGGGAATCTGATTTAAAAAAATCAACAATACCTTCTACTAAAGGTACTTCCGGTCCCGGAATAACGACATGAATCCCTTTATCCAGGCAGATCTTTTTTATTGCTTCAAAATCAGTTACAGCGAGGGGTAAATTTACACCACAAAGCGCCGTTCCCGCATTTCCGGGAGCGATATACAATTCATCGCAAAGTTTGCTTTGCTTTAACTTCCATGCCATTGCATGTTCTCGCCCTCCGGCACCTATTATTAAGAAATTCATCTTTTTATACGCTGTATTTACAATTAGCTATTTTTCCTGCTTATTGCTTTTTCCGCTGCTGCAACAATATCAGGGGTATCTAACCCATATTTGGCTAATAACTCATCCGGTTTACCACTTTCACCAAAAACATCTTGCGTGCCAATAAACTCAATCGGTACAGGGCTAGCTGCGGAGGCAGTATGTGCCACTGCTTCTCCTAATCCTCCGTTGACATTATGCTCTTCACAAGTTACGGCACAACCCGTTTTGGCCAAAGAAGCTAAAATAGCTTCCGTATCCAACGGTTTGATGGTATGTATATTCAATAATTCAACACTATAGCCTTTCTCTTCCAATATACGTCCGGCTTCAATGGCTTTCCAAACCAAATGACCACAAGCAAAAAGTGTAATGTCTTTTCCTTCACTCAATTGCTGAGCTTTCCCTATTTCAAAAGATTGATCTTCAGGAGTGATAATCGGCCATTTCGGACGACCAAAACGAAGATATACAGGTCCTTCAAGGTCGGCTATTGCTTTGGTAGCCGCTTTCGTTTGATTGGCATCACATGGAACAATAACGGTCATTCCTGGCAACATTCTCATCATTCCAATATCTTCCAAAATCTGATGTGTGGCTCCATCTTCTCCTAATGTAAGACCGGCATGAGAAGCACACAATTTTACATTTTTTTGAGAATAAGCAACAGATTGTCTGATTTGATCATAAACACGACCGGTGGAGAAATTGGCAAAGGTTGTTGTAAACGGAATTTTTCCTCCAATCGTCAAACCGGCAGCAGTCCCTATCATATTAGCTTCGGAAATACCACATTGAAAAAAACGATCGGGATGTTGTTCTATAAAAGGAGCTATCTTAAGCGAGCCGGCTAAGTCGGCAGTCAAGACAACAACATTGGGATTTTCATTTCCTAATTCTTCCATACCTGCACCAAAACCATCTCTGGTCGCTTTTTTTCCAAGTACTTCAATATCTTTTAACATATTTTATTTATTAAATAATGAATAAATTTCGCACGAAGATAAAAATATCTTTTTGCTATTACAACTTCTATCTCTTAACCCGGCATCCTCGAGATATATTTATCCAACTGTTTGAGCTGGGTAACTACTTCTCTAGATGTGGGATTTTGTTTTTTACATAATTTATGATAATGCCTGGCACTTCTAATATCTCTACTGGAGAGATGAATAGAAGCCAACTGAAGATAAGCAGCAGCTTTACTCTCTTTATCCGGCAACCCGGCACTTACTGCTTTCTTTAAATAACTTTTGGCTTTCTTCATATTACTTTTCTGATAGGAAATATTCCCTAATTGAAAATAAGCCTGAGCCTGTACTTCTTTCATTGGCGTTCCCAGGGATACACATTTCTGCATATAGTCTTCTGCCTCATCTAAATCCTGGCGTGTACTGGCAATAATAGATCTTAAAAAATAATAGGTAGATCGAATCGGTTTATATAAAAGTCCGGGAAACTGAATCTTATCCAAAATAACTTCCGCTCCTTCCAGATCCCCTTCTTCAAGATATCCTTGAGCCAAACCTAAAGGTCCTAAAAAGAAATGAGTAAAGATAAGCACGAGTGCAACGAAATAAAAGATCCATGCCAAACCGATACCATTCGTAAAATTGAACAGTATTCCCAAAAGCAAAATGAGAAGTCCTAAATGTAATCGGTATTTTAAAAAAAGTTTGCGTGCCATCTATGTTGAATTTCTTTTACATTTTTAAATAGTCTGCAAAATTAAGAAAAAGGAGGTATCTTTTTAACAACTTTCAGAAATATTCAAAGGATAAAAAGAAGAAGTTTACTTTACATTCAACACTTTCACATCAAACAACAAAATAGTGTTGGGTTTAATTTCAGGCAAGCGCCCTACAGCGCCATAAGCCAAAGAGGAAGGAATCACTAAAGTAGCCTCTGCTCCTTTTTTCAAAAGTTTTAGTCCCGATTCCATTCCGGGAATCATCCTTCCTTTCCCCAAAGAAAAAAGGAGAGGATCGGTATGATGAAAGGAAGTATCTTGATTAGAATCAAAGATTTTTCCGGATAATGTTTTTCCCGTATACATGATAGAAACGGTTTCTCCTTCTTTTATGTTATTGCCTTTGCCTTCCTTGTGCACGATTACATTCACTCCCTGAGTCGATATTTTTGGAGTAACGCCGATGCTGTCAATATAGTGTTGAATAATCTTTCCGTCTATCTTATTTTGCTTAGCTTCATTTTGGGACATAATAGAAGCAAATTCTTTTTTACTTTTTACATCAAGAACTTTTACAAAGTAATGCAACACATCCCCGGCTTTTACATAGGAGGGTCGGTTTCTGTTTTTCACTCCATTGACGGGAAGTTTAAATTCTGCACTATCGCCTTTGGTTAACAACGCCAATCCTTCCATCACATCATACTTTTGTCCCAGGCTTTTTTGTAGCTGAACCCACCGATAACCAATGCTTCCATGAGATGTATTCAAAATAGTAGTATCTCCTACCACCTTTTTCAGGCTAATCTTCATATAATCACCGGGAACAATACTATCTCCGGCTTTATCTACAATAATCTTATATTGAAGTCCGCTGGGGGTCGTCTTGAACCCTTGATTATTTTGACAACCGGTAAAGGCTAAAGTGCCCATACCGGCTATCAATATAATTACATTTTTTAGCTTTAGCTGAATGCTCATTTTATTATTTTAAGAGCAGTTAGAGTTATTTTTGATCTTTGACATCTAACACTTTCACATCAAATAACAATACAGAATTAGGTTGAATCTGTGGAGGACGTCCTCTTTCTCCATACGCTAATCCCGAAGGAATAACCAAAGTTGCATCTGCTCCTTTTTTCAAAAGTTTTAATCCTGATTCCATTCCGGGTATCATTCTGCCTTTTCCTACCGGAAATTCTAATGGATCAGTATGATGAAAAGAAGAATCTTGATTAGAATCGAACACCTTACCATCTAAGGTTTTACCGGTATACATGATAGAAACGATCTGTCCTTCTTTGATAGAATCACCGTTACCTTCTTTATGAACTAAAACATTAACTCCATCGTCAGAAATTTTAGCCTTTTCACCAATACTATCAACATATTTTTGAATAATCTGTGCATCTTTCTCTTTTTGTCCTTCTTTTTCTTTAGCTAAAGCTGCCTGATATCCTTGTTGATCTTTCACGTCTACCACCTTTACGTAAATATGAGTAGCCGGGATTTTAAATTCTGCACTATCGCCTTTCGACAAGTGAGACAAGCCTTGCATCACATCGTATTGTCGTCCAGAACTGGGTCTTAAAGGAACCCATTGTCCCGTATCTTCTTTCATGACAGAATCATTAACTACCGTACGCACATTCACCTTCATATAACTTCCGGGGGCGACAGAATCACCTGATTGATCATTAATTATTCTGTATAGCAGTCCTGAGGATGTTGTTTTATAGCTGTGATTAGAACAGCCGGTAAAAGCAAAGAGCCCTATACCAATGCCCATCAGAAATAACAGGCTTTTCTTTCTTCTAAAATTTGTCTTCATTGTTTTTGATTAATGGTTATTAATTATTAAATAAATTTTTATTTTCTTTTATGGCCGTTTTGAAGCGTTTCACTGTTTTTTCCAAAGACTCTTTCGATCGTCCCCCGGCAGCATTTTTATGCCCTCCTCCTTCAAAATATTTCTTTGCAAAAAGATTGACATCGAAATCACCTGTAGAACGAAAGGAGATACGAATTTCTCCATTTCTGTCTTTCAACAAAGCCGAGAATCGAATTCCTTTAATCGAAAGCGGTATATTCACCAGCCCCTCGGTATCACCCGTCTTTAAGTCATATTTTTTATATAAATCTCTGGGTATCGTAATGAGTGCCGTATTATATTCATAAAACACCTCCATCTGATCTAACAGAGCCTTTCCAAGAAAGCGTAATCTGTTTTCTCCATAATTATCATATATACAGCGATGAATTTCTTCATGGTCAAGCCCCAAATCCATTAAATCGGCCACCATTCTATGAACTCGCGAAGAGGTGGAAGGGAATCGGAAAGACCCGGTATCGGTCATGGTACCGGCATAAATACATTTTGCCATATTCAGATTAACTTGATCGGCATCTCCTAAAGCAACCACCATCTCATAAATCATTAAAGTGGTAGAAGCTGCTGAAGGGTCACTCCTTCCAAAGTCAAAATCTTCCTCTTGTGGATGGAGATGATGATCGATTAAAACCTTTGTTAAATTT
Organism: uncultured Chitinophagaceae bacterium; assembly: GCA_964647485.1. Lineage (GTDB taxonomy): Bacteria > Bacteroidota > Bacteroidia > Chitinophagales > Chitinophagaceae > FW021-bin31. The sequence goes on from CAZYHV010000002.1 coordinate 116,469, forward strand.
GCTTTCTCAATAAATGGAGCAAAATTCCTTGTCCGACCAAAACTGTTGAAATCAAGACAAAATAGCAATTCCGCTTCTTTTAGAGCTTTTAACACCCGTTCTTTTTGCTTTTCAAAAATAAGCACCTCCTCATGTCCCGGCATCCATTTTAAGAAATCGGGAAATTCATTAGGGGATACGACGCTGACCTCATGCCCCTTTCTCACCAAATAATCTTTAAGAGCTAAAGACGATCCTATGGCATCTGCGTCAGGATTCTGATGCATGGTTATAAGCATCTTCTCCGGCGCTCCGTTTATCCTACTTTTTATCTCTGTTAATGGCTTCATAAATAAAAATACAAGGGGCGAAGGTCTTTAATTTATTCTAAAAGACAAAAAATTTCAAGTTCTGGGATTCATCCATTACCTTTGCGCGCTCAAAAATAATCTTAAAAAATGAGTAATACAACTTTCACAATGATTAAGCCTGATGCCTTTGGTAATGGACATGCAGGTGCCATCCTGGATCAAATCATAAAAGCGGGCTTTTCAATAAAAGCCCTAAAGCTGACTCGTTTATCGGAAGAGAAAGCCGGTAAATTTTATGCCATTCATCAAGATAAGCCCTTCTACAATGAACTCGTTGACTTTATGAGCAGCGGGCTTATTATTGCGGCTATTCTAGAGAAAGATAATGCTGTAGCAGATTTCAGAACATTGATTGGAGCTACTAATCCGGAAGAAGCTGAAGAAGGAACCATACGTAAAAAATATGCAGAATCTCTAGGAAAAAATGCGATCCACGGCTCTGATTCTGATGAAAATGCAAAAATCGAATCCGATTTTTTCTTCTCAGAATTGGAAAAATATTAACTCCCTTATCTCGGATGGAATCCATCCTATCAGCAAAGAAATAAGTAGAAACGAATCGTCTGAAAAATATTTTTCAGACGATTCGTATTTTTCTTGTTCATTCTGCTACTTTCTATAATTGGATAAGCTGTAAATGAACATCTGACTCTTCAAAAATATTTTTCAACCGGTCTGCTTCCGTATCCGTTATAAAAACCTGACCAAATTCTTCCCCACAAATAAGCGAGATGAGTCTTTTGATCCGATGATGATCCAGTTTTTCAAAAATATCATCTAACAATAAAACAGGAAGAAATTCCTTATCTTCTCTTATCACTTCAAACTGTGCCAGTTTAAGTCCAAAAACGAAACTTTTTTTCTGTCCCTGCGATCCTATTTCCTTAATAGGATTCCCATTCATTAAAAATTTCAAATCATCTCTATGGGGGCCTTTTGTGGTTCTTTGTAAAATACAATCCTTCGCCCGGTTATTTCGCAATAGCTCTTCAAAAGGCTGCTTTTTCAGGTCACTATCATATTGCAGACTAATTTTTTCTTTTCCGCCCGACAAATAATGGTAGTAATACCTGATTTTTTCCTCAAAAACGGCTAAAAACTGTTGTCTTTTATCAAAAAGAGGCTGTGCATGCGTTAAAAGTTGCTGATCAAAAGTATCTAACAGCGTAAAATCCGGTCTCCGCTCCCCTGCATCTTTCAATAATTGATCGCGTTGCGCTCTGATTTTCTGATAAGCAATCAGTTCATCTAAATAGTTTCCGTCAATTTGAGCGAGCATCATATCAAGGAACTTCCTCCTCACCTGGCTCCCTCCCGTAATTAAGATGTTATCGTCCGGTGCAACAAAAACAACAGGAAATTTTCCGATATGATGAGAAAATCGATCATAGAGCTTTTGATTAAGCAATACTTCCTTTTTACCGTTTTTATAAAGACAACTTACTTTTTGTTTTTTCCCGTTTTTTAAAAATAATCCATCTATACGAAAGGCATTTACTCCATAAGAAAGATTATTTTTTTCTTTTTTTGTGAAATAACTTCGTGTAAAACCCAAATAATACACGGCATCCAGCAGATTGGTTTTTCCAATACCATTTTCTCCTGTAATTCCCACAATAGGTTTATCAAACCTAAAAGTCTGTTCCTTATAATTCTTAAATTGATATAGTCGAATAGAGGTTAACTGTAACACTTTCAAATAAAATTTTCTTAATCAGAAAAAGGAGGTTTGTTTATTGGCAAATTTCATATAGTTTTGCAGATAAATTAATTAATCGTGCAGAATAAATTTTCCAAAGATACCTATTTATATTGGTATGAGTTAATGCAGCTTTTACGCCAATTTGAATTAAAAGCAGGACAATTGTATGGTATGCAAAAAATCCGTGGCTTTTGTCATTTATACATGGGGCAAGAGGCTGTAGCCGCAGGCGCAATGTCTGCTTCTAAACCTGATGATAAATTTATTACCGCTTATAGAGATCATGGTCTGGCCATTTCCAAAGGGGTGACTCCAAAAGAAACAATGGCAGAATTGTTTGGTAAAGCTACCGGATGTTCAAAAGGGAAAGGTGGAAGTATGCATATGTTTTCTAAAGAACATAATTTCTATGGAGGACATGGTATTGTGGGTGGTCAGGTAGGTGTTTCTAATGGATTGGCTTTCGCCGAAAAATATAAGAAGACCGACAATGTCGTATTATGTTTCTTTGGTGATGGTGCCGCACGACAAGGTGTCGTTCATGAAACTTTCAACATGGCTATGTTATGGAAACTTCCTATTGTTTTTATCTGTGAAAATAACATGTATGCCATGGGAACTTCTGTAGAACGTACTTCTAATGTACAAGATATTTCCAGACTTGGAAGCAGCTACAAAATGCCGGCTGAGGAAGTAGACGGAATGAAATGTGAGGCCGTACATGAAAGTATCTCTAAAGCTTTAGATCGAGCTCGAAAAGGAGAAGGTCCTACCCTATTGGATGTAAAAACTTACCGGTATCGTGGGCATTCCATGAGTGACCCCGCAAAATATCGTACCAAAGAGGAAGTGAAAAAATATAAAGAGAAAGATCCTATTTCTCAAATATTAAATACGATTAAAAAGAAGAAATATGCTTCTGAAGAAGATATAGAAGCCATCAAAACTCGTGTAAAAGAAGAAATCGAAGAGGCTGTCAAATTTGCTGAAGATTCTCCTTTCCCTGATGATGATGAATTGCTCAAAGATATCTATGCAGAAGACGACTATCCTTTTATCACAGACTAAATAATTCCTATATACAATTTTTATGGCAAAGAATAAATCTTCCGAGCAACACTCGCATGGATTAGAAGAATCGGTTAACAGAGCAGAAGCATTCTATAGAAACAACAGTAAAGCTATAAACGTTGTTTGTATTGCTATTATTATCGTCATTGGAGGATATTTCGGGTATAAATATCTTTATCAAAAACCACGTGAGAAGAAAGCGGTAGAAATGGTATACAGAGCACAGCATTACTTTGCAGTAGACTCATTTCAACTTGCTTTGAACGGAGACGGCAACAATTACGGCTACCTTAAAGTTATTGACCGATATGGTAATACAAAGGTTGGAAACCAGGCTAAATATGCCGCAGGAGCTTGTTACATTCACTTAGGCCAATTTCAGAAAGGCATCAACTACCTTAAAAAGTTTAAAGCCGACGACAAAATTGTTCAGGCTATATCTTATGGGTTGATGGGAGACGCCTATATGGAATTGGGACAGAATGAAAAAGGAATCAAATATTATAAGAAAGCCGGTCATTATAATGAAAACAAACTGACGGCCCCCTTATATCTTATGCGTGCCGGCCTGGCTTTAGAGAAAGAAGGAAAATCCAGTGAAGCAATACAGATTTTCAAAACCATCAAACAAAAATATCCTCAGAGTAGCCAAGGTAAAAATATAGATAAATATCTGGCTCGACTAGGAATTGTTTCAGAAGAATAGAATCAAGGTTTCATGTCCGTTCATAACAAAGCACTATTCGACTCATCAGATATTTCAGAGCTATCGAATGTGAATATCGGTATTATTTATACCCGATGGAATGACTTTATTGTAAAAGAACTGGTAAAAGGATGTAAAAATACACTGGAACAACATAACGTACAGGAAATTACTACAATCCGGGTACCGGGAGCAATTGAATTGCCATTTGCCTGTAAACGGTATTTTAAAACACAAGAAGGAACCGTTAACCAACCCGATGCCATCATCCCTTTTGGATGCGTCATCCAAGGAGAAACGCCTCACTTTGATTATGTCTGTCAATCAGTAACGGAAGGAATTACAAAATTAAACCTTTCTCTTCCCATCCCCATACTCTTTGGCATCCTGACCGTTCTAAACTCGGATCAGGCAAAAGAGCGTATTGGAGGTGCACATGGACACAAAGGAGAAGAAGCTGCTATATCCGCTTTGCAAATGATAGCCTTCAACAGAAGCTTAATGTAAGCTCTTTTCCTTTTCTTAGTTTCTTTTAAATTTAAGCTTTTACCAAAGGATTTATCTTACTTTTGCCTTTCAATCCTGATGAAGGATTAATTTGAAATTCATCTTTAAGTCTGTTAATAGCCAAATGAATGAGTGATTCCAAAAAGAAACTTAAAGTACTACTTCCCCTTTTATTTGCCATTGTTCTAATAATTGGAATATTTTTCGGTTTCAAACTTCGGGAAACATATACCTCCTCCCCGTTTAAAACCAACAAAAATGAACATCCCATAGATCAAATATTACAACTTGTCAATCATAAATATGTTGATTCTGTCCATGCGCAAAAATTAGCCTCTGATGCTATTAACGATATCTTGCACCATTTAGATCCTCATTCTGTCTATATCCCACCCAAGAAATTGAGAAGTGTCACAGAGGATATGGAAGGTCATTACCGGGGAATTGGAGTGGGATATTATATTTTACAAGACACCATTGTCGTTTCCAGAGTAATAAAAGACGGTCCTGCCGAAGCCGCTCATTTAAAAATAGGAGATCGAATCCTTCAGGCAGATGATTCTACTTTAGTCGGATCAAATATAACCTCAAAACGAGTAAAGAAATTGCTTCAGGGGCCCAATAAATCTATAGTTCATCTAAAAATTTTGAGAGACGACAGCCTGATTCAAAAAGAAGTTCAACGTGGAATGATTCCCCTTAAAAGTATAACTCAAGCCTACTTTATTAAACCGGGAATAGCCTATATGCGCATCAATAGGTTCTCTGCAAAAACCTATAGCGAATTTATGGATGCAGTAGTGGCTCTGAAACAGCAAGACAGCATTAAGCGATTTATCCTTGACCTTCGTGACAATCCGGGCGGATACGTTGATGCAGCAGTCAATATCGCCGATGAATTCCTCAGTGATGGAAAACTGGTGGTCTATACCAAAGGAAGAAATTACCCTAAAAAAGAATTTAAATGTTCCAAGTTTGGGGAACTGGAAAAGGTACCTATGGCCGTTTTAGTAAACGGATATTCTGCCTCGGCGAGTGAAATCCTGTCCGGAGCTATTCAAGATTGGGATCGTGGCTACATCATCGGAAGAGAAACTTACGGAAAAGGATTAGTCCAACAACAATTCCGGCTCTCCAATGGAGCCGCTTTACGGTTGACAGTAGCTAGGTATTATCTTCCCTCCGGTCGCCTTATTCAGCGCCCCTACAAACATCAAAGATTTGCTTACGAACATGACATGTTGAAAAGATTTAAACACGGAGAATTATTACATAAAGACAGTATCCATTTTAAAGATACCACAACTTATTATACAAAAAAAGAACATAGAAAGGTTTATGCCGGCGATGGAATCATGCCGGATATTTTTGTTCCTATAGATACAACAGGATTATCCTCAGATCTTATCAAATTATATCATGATCATACACTGTTCCGTTTTGCCCATCATCATTATATAAAACATCCTGAACGTTTTAAAAATTTAGATACACCTTCCGATTTACTATCAGCACAAATTTTTGACAAACATTTCTTCAACAAAATACAACAGTTTGCTGCCCAATCCAAGATTCAACTTAACCCCATAAACACAGACGAACTACAACTTGCTAAATTACAAGTTAAAGCTTTTATAGCCAGAGTATTATGGGGAAATAACGGTTATTATTTCATCCTGAATCATCGAGATAAAGAAATTAAAACAGCGATTAAAACACTGGAAGAAGAACCAGACTTAAAGTCATTGTCTGAATAATATCCTCCTATTCCTATTTGTTTGAAAATGCTTAATTTAGCTATAAGCATTTAAAACAAATTTTATGATTGAAGTCCGTAATTTAACGAAATACTTCAACGGACATCCGGCGGTGAAGGAGCTGTCCTTTTCTGTAAAAGAAGGAGAAACGTTGATTCTTTTGGGTACGAGTGGTTGTGGAAAAACAACTACCCTCAAAATGATTAATCGACTGATAGATTCCGACAAAGGAGAAATAAGCATTCACAATAAAAGTATCAAGACCACCCCTCCGGAAAAGCTGAGAAGAAAAATGGGCTATGTATTGCAAAATCATGGTCTTTTCCCTCATTATACCATACGTGAAAATATTTCTGTCGTTCCTCAGCTCCTGAAATGGAATAAAGAAAAAGTGGAACACAGAGCCAACACCCTGCTTGAAAAATTCAACCTTCCTCCTCATCAATATTTGGAAGCCTATCCCGACCAACTGAGTGGAGGACAACGACAACGAGTAGGTTTTGTCAGAGCGCTCATGGCTAATCCTCCTGTTATTCTGATGGACGAACCTTTGGGAGCTCTGGATCCTATTACAAGAAATCAGATTCAAAAAGAATTTAAACAACTGGATGAATTAAGCGGAAAAACCATCCTCATGGTTACTCACGATATTTCGGAAGCTATTGCCTTAGGTGATCGTATTTGTCTGATGAACCAAGGAGAACTTCAACAAATAGGAACAGCTTCAGAGTTGCTCCTTCATCCCGGGAATAATTTCGTCCGCAACTTCTTCTCGGGAGATCAACTTATCTATCAAATGAAAGCCTTAAAATTAAAAGACCTCCTCTCCTATTTTTCAAGAACAACTCCCCGGGAAAAAGATAAAATTATATCCGCCCATTACAATGTCATGGCTACCTTAGAACGGTTATCGAATGCTGATAATACACACAAAAATTTCCTGATAAAAGAGAACTCATCCGATCATTTTTTCTCGGTCGACCTACACGCTCTCTTATCTGCTTTTAATAAAAAAATAAGGAGTTATTCATGATGAAAGTCCTTTCAAACTTACTTCATTTTATTCAGCATGAATCAGGAGAACTACTACAACAAACCCTTGTTCATTCCGGATTAACCTTCCTATCGCTTTGTCTGGCTATTCTCATAAGTGTTCCTTTAGGAATCTATATTACGCGTCACGAGAAATGGGCGAAACCTGTTTTGGGCGCCGCCGGGATATTACAAACTATTCCTAGCATTGCCTTGTTGGGTTTTATGATTCCACTTCTAGGCATAGGAGTCAAACCTGCTATTGTTGCCTTGTTTTTATATGCCATACTCCCCATCATTAGAAATACCTACACCGGCATTCAGGAAGTAGATACTGACGTAAAAGAAGCCGCCAAAGCCATGGGAATGACTACCTGGCAAATTCTACGAAAAGTAGAATTACCCCTCGCTTTTCCGGTCATATTAGCAGGAATCAGAACAGCTACGGTCATAAATGTTGGGGTGGCCACCTTAGCAGCTTATATTGGTTCCGGTGGATTGGGAGAATTTATCTTCGGAGGAATAGCATTAAATAATTCAGCCATGATTCTTGCCGGAGCCATCCCGGCTGCATTACTCGCTTTATTATTTGATTTCCTTTTATCTCGTCTAGAACATTTGCAGATTAAGAAATTAAAAAACACCATGCGGCTCACCGCCTTAGGCTTCCTTTTCATCTCCTCCTTGTTTTTTGTTCCTAAAGTATTTGGAAGTGCCTTGACTTTCGGATTTGCACCGGAATTTATGGGACGCCCCGATGGATATCCCGGTCTTAAAAGAACTTACAATTTACAATTGAATACGCTCATTATCAATGAAGCCATGCTTTATAAAGCCATTGAAGACAATCAAATAGATGTCATGAGCGGCTATTCAACCGATGGAAGAGTGAAAGCCAATCATTTAAAAATTCTGAAAGATGATAAACAAGCCTTTCCGCCCTATTATGCGGCAGCAGTGGTAAAAGCGAGCACCTTAAAAAAGTATCCACAACTTCTTCCTGCACTCAATAAATTACAAGGGCAGATTGATGATTCTACCATGTCAGCACTGAATTTCAAAGTGGACGATTTAAAGGAAAGTCCTCAAAAAGTAGCTAAAGATTTTCTAAAACAGAAACAACTCTTCAAGCCTTCCAATCACGGACATAAAGGCTCCCTTATCATCGGTTCAAAAATATTTAGTGAGCAATACATTCTGGCCTACATGTATCAATATCTGATTGAAGGATATACCCAATTAGCTGTGGATACCAAGACGGGACTCGGAGGAACAAAAATCTGTTTTGATGCGTTAAGACATGGACAAATCGATCTCTATCCTGAGTATACCGGTACAGCACTGCAAGCTATCTTACATATTTCGCAAAAGAAAATTGACAGCCTCATTACTTCCAGGAAAGTGACTTACCATTTTATTCAAAAGAAATTTAAAGAAAAATATGGATTACGTTGGTTACAGCCCATTGGTTTTAATAACACTTATGCCTTAATGATGCGAAAAAAACGTGCTAAAAAATTGAAAATTCAATCCATCAGTGATCTAAAAAATTATCTTTCGCAACATTAATACCTTCAACAAGATCTTAAAATGTCAATATGACATAATTTTATATCGATAAAAGACATAATGTCATTTATTTCCGACAATTTCTGCCATTTCCGCTCAAAAATTGAATTGGTCTTTCTTTTGCTCATTTACTTATGAATTTGATTGAATAACAACTAAAAAACAAATATCATGAGAAACTTAGCAAAAACAAACCGTAACGAAAACACATTGGATTTCTTTGATGACTTTTTCAAACCATTAGATCATTGGTTCGACAATATTGAAGACAAACAATCGGGTTTTTACCCTCCTGTAAATATTCAGGAAAATGAAAAGGAATACCAGCTGGACATTGTTGCTCCCGGATTGGAAAAAGAAGACTTCAAAATTAGAACTGAAGGTGACTTACTTACCATTTCATCCGAAAAAGAGGAACAGAAAGAAGAAAACAAAAAACATCTTCGCAAAGAGTACAGCTTTCATCATTCCTTCAAAAGATCATTCTCCATTAGTGACGATATTGATCAGGAAAAAGTAGAAGCCAATTATCACAACGGAGTTTTACATCTTGTCTTACCTAAAAAAGAAGAAAAAATTGTAAAACCACAAGAGATCACTGTAAAGTAGGTAAATCATTCATTTCAGAATTATTTCATAGTTAACAAAGCCGATTCCTTTTTGAATCGGCTTTGTTGTATCTTACGCTCCCTGAAGTAGCGGATTTTTCGTTTTCTTATTTTTCTTCGGATTCACCTTCTCAGCCATATCTCTCAACATATTTTCCAAAATAAATATATCATCCATCTCTTTGAATATCAGTAAGAAATTCTTACCTACTTGCTTTAATTGTCCAAGGTTGGTGACAGTTTGAATATAGTGCAAAATTCCGTTAAAAGTATTGGATTGGAAGTAAGGAGAATCCGGATTATTGATAAAATAACAGCGGACTTTTTTATTTTTAACAATGATCTTTTCGAAGCCCAAATCCATCCCCAACATCCGGCACTTTATTGCAGAAAGCAACCCATCTACCTGCCGGGGAACCGGTCCAAAACGATCTTCTAAGTCTTTTCTAAACTTCTGTAAGGAGGAATCTGTAGAGTAATTATCCAATTGTTGGTACAATACCAACCGTTCTGTATTGCTTTTTACATAACTTTCAGGAATTAAGAGCTCTAAATCCGTATCTAACATACAATCAGAAACATAATCCTGTTCTTCTTCAATCTCTTCTTTAAATAACTCCTTAAAATCTGAATGTTTCAGTTCCTGCAACGCTTCATTGAGAATTTTATGGTACATATCGAAGCCAATTTCTGCAATAAAACCGCTTTGTTCTGATCCCAACAAATTTCCGGCTCCGCGAATATCCAAATCTCTCATCGCAATCTGAAACCCGCTCCCCAAATCGCTATATTGTTCTAGAGTTTGCAAGCGTTTTCGAGCCTCTTTGGTAAGCGTACTCATAGGCGGTGCCATTAAGTAACAAAAGGCTTTATTATTGCTACGTCCTACACGACCTCTAAGCTGATGTAAATCGCTCAACCCGAAATGATGGGCATTATTAACAATGATAGTATTCGCATTAGGGATATCTACTCCACTTTCAACAATATTTGTACAGACGATAACATCTGCCTCATTATTAATGAATTGCAAAACAGTTTTCTCCAATTCTTTTCCTTCCATCTTCCCATGAGCGATAATAATTTTAAGATCCGGACACAACCCCTGAATCATAGCCGCCAATTCGGGAAGATTTTTCACCCGATTATGAACAAAGAAAACCTGCCCTCCCCGTTCCGTTTCATAATATATTGCATCTCGTATAAGATCCTCATTAAAAACATGAACTTCTGTCTGTACAGGTTGCCGATTGGGTGGTGGGGTATTAATTATAGATAAATCCCTAGCTCCCATCAAGGAAAACTGTAGAGTCCGGGGAATAGGAGTCGCCGTGAGTGTCAAAGTATCGACATTTACGCGAAATTGCTTTAATTTCTCCTTTGCACTTACCCCAAATTTTTGTTCCTCGTCAATAATCAATATGCCCAGATCTTTAAATTTTACTTTTTTATTTAAAAGGGCATGCGTGCCAATAATAATATCTGTTTTCCCGTTGGCTACTGCGGTCAGCGTTTCCCTCTTCTCTTTCGCCGTTTTAAAACGATTCAAATAATCTATTTCACAAGGAAAATCTTTCAGGCGTTCGGAAAAAGTCTGATAATGTTGATAAGCCAAAATAGTCGTAGGTACCAATATAGCCGCCTGTTTCCCGTCAACAAGTGTTTTAAAGGCCGCACGAACTGCGACTTCCGTTTTCCCAAAACCTACATCTCCACAAACAAGCCTATCCATGGGAGTATCCGACTCCATATCTTGTTTTACATCTAAAGAAGCCTTGGCTTGATCAGGGGTATCTTCATAGATAAAAGAAGCCTCCAGTTCATTTTGTAAGTAGGTATCCGGTTGATGAGCAAAGCCCTTTTCTGCCTTTCTCGCAGCATATAACTTAATCAAATCCCGCGCAATATCTTTGACTTTCTTTTTGGTCTTGTTTTTGAGCTTCTGCCAGGTATCACTACCTAATTTATTGATTTTTGGTACGGTTCCTTCTTTTCCACTGTATTTGCTTATCTTATATAGCGAATTAATATTGACATAAAGCAGGTCATTATTTTTGTATTTTATACGAACGGCCTCTTGTTCCACACCGTCTGTTTCCAACTTCTGTAAACCACTATATACGCCTACTCCATGGTCAATATGTGTTACAAAGTCTCCCGGCTGTAATTCTCTGAGCGTCTTTAAAGTCAGTGCTTTATTTTTACTATACGCCTGCCTGATCTTATATTTATGATACCGTTGGAAGATTTCATGATCGGTATAACAAAGAAATTTATTTTGATGATCAATAAAGCCATGACTAATCGGAACAGGAATCTGATAAAATGAAATAGGCGTTTTTAAATCTTCAAAAATAGCTTGAATACGCCCCAGTTGTTTGGGGTTTTCCGCAAATATAAAGAGTGCATATTTTTTAAGGCTGTGTTCCTTTAAATCTCGAATGAGCAATTCAAATTTTCTATTGAATACCGGTTGCCCCTCCATTTTAAAGGAGAAAACGTCCGCATCGGCATAATCTTTTCGGAAACCTTCAGGAACTTTGAAAGCAACCACTCTGTTCTCTTTTATAAAATGATGCAGGTCGTTCTCTGAAAGAAAGTCTTCCGCATTTAAAGGAACTTCTTTACTCGTTTTGCCATCAATACTTGTTTCCTGTAAATGCGTTAACCCCTTTTCATTCTTCTTCAAGAAAACAGAAAATTTCTCTTCCATCTTTTGAATGATTTCCTTTACATAATGAGGATCCTTCATCCACCAGACGGTATTTTTGGGAAGGAAGTCAAATAAGGTCGTTTTCTCGGCTGAAAAATCCACCGAAATATCCTCTTCATCATTTAAATTAGGAATTAAAGTAACCTCCTTTAACTTCCTTTCACTCAGCTGGCTAACAGGGTCAAATATTCGAATAGATTCTACTTCATCTCCAAACAATTCCAATCGATACGGTTTGTCATTCCCAAAAGAATACACATCCAAAATATCGCCTCGCATTGAAAACTGCCCCGGCTCATAAACAAAGTCTGTACTTTCAAAACCTAATGCAACTAACTGCTCTAACAGCTTATTGATATCTTGCTCTTCTCCTATTTTTATCTTTATCATAGAGGCTGAAAAAGTAGACGGAGGAGTTACTTTTTCAAATAAAGCCTCAGGATAAGTGACGAGTATTTTCCGTCGAATTTCCTTTTCCTCAGATACCATCTTCATCAAAGCTTCCGTTCTCAACATCACATGACTACTATTCATCGCTTGGAAATCCCCTGTCTTCTTAAAAGAGTCCGGAAAGTAAAAGATGTCTAACTTTCGAATAATATTCACCAAATCGTTCTGAAAATACGCTGCTTCATCTTTGTCATTGAGGACAATAACGTGATTGTCCGTCGTATTTTTTGAATAAGCACCTATAACAAACGCGGCTGCGCTTCCCAATAATCCTTCTAACAGTATATTTTGTTTATCGGATGTATGTATCCGTTCCGCCAGCTTTTCCAGACGGTCATCATTTTGGTAAGTTTCCAGTATTGCCTCTAAATTCATTGCTAGATGCAAAGGTACAAAAGTTGAGGAAGTTGAGAATTGATTCTTTCATTCGACGATTCTAAATTTGTTCCCTAAATAAATACCTGATACAATTTTAAAACAGGGTTGATCCATTTTGTGCTTCTGCATCATGTATCTTCTTTTGCCAGTTCATCAAAGTCAAACCCAGCTCTTTCCAGGGCTCTTTTTGCAGCGCCCAGGGCATAGTCTGCTTTATTGTGTGGGTGTACCGGTACTTCCGTTGTTGCCTCTAATTTTTCAATCACTTCTTCTGTTTGCCCTGCTGTCAACTTTTCACAGACTTCATACATTCCTCCTTTTTTCTCCTCTATTTCGTCATGAACCTCCAACACATGTCGAAGAACTTTCACCACTTCAGGAGTAGGTGGAACCACCATCAGTGCAGTCAAGGCTCCATGATCTAGACGCAATTTTGCAGCAAGCGGTAAAGGATTTCCTCCATTCGCTTTCTGTGCTGTAGGGAAAAGGATCTTTTCTTCCATTTTAATATGTCTTAGCAGACCGGTACGAAAACGATGATAATACTCCTCCTCTATTTGACCTTTATTTGCTGTAGCCTTATCCAAAAGATCATCTATACGGTGGTGATCATTGGTAAAAAAATTATAAATCGGTTTATTCATCTGTATTATTTTTATAAATTACTCCTTTGGAACATCACTATCCGATAAAGAAAGTTCTTTAAAGTCATCCCCGGTTGGTTGTTGAAATAGTTCCAGATCGAAGGCAGCTGCAACCGTATATAAATGTTCAAAAATATCTGCCATAATAAAATTCAAAGGTTTAAAACTCACACTCTTCACAAAAGCATATAACTCAAGCGGTTGTCCTTTCCCTTCAGGTTGTAAATGCCGAACAACCATATAACCATTATCAACACCCGGATGTTTAACCAAATAGGATTCAACATATTTTCTATATAAACCCAAATTAGTGATACTAGTCATTTGCGGATGCTCGTAAGATTTTCCCTCCTGCCACTTCAGCTCTTCAATATCACCTTCAAACAATCCTTTTTTACGCAATGTCGCAATAAAATCATTATTTACTTCTTTAATCGTACGAATATCAAAAAGTAAATGTTGTTTAAAACGTCGAATCTTCAGTTCATCCCTTTCCCGAACATTGGCAAATCCATTAGAAACAAGTGCATAAGTTGGTACATTGGCAACAGTATTATCCCAATTTCTAACTTTAACCGTAGTCAAATTAATCGCTTCTACTTCTCCATCTGCATTAAAATTATAAACAATAATCCAATCTCCTACCCGAACCATGTCATTTACAGAAATTTGAACACTGGTCACCAAACCCAGAATTAAATCCTTGAAAACCAGCAAGAAAATAGCCATACCGGCTCCAAAGGCAGTGATGATAGTCATAGGAGATTTCCCTATAAGCATAGAGATGATCAAAATAATGCAGAAGATATAAGCCAATATCATCGCCACCTGAATATAACTGCTAATGGGTTTTTTCTCATATTCTATGCTGTGCTTAGCAAGATATTCTACGGAATGCAAAATTCTCGAAACCAGCATCAAAAAGGCCACGATAATTAATATACCTGAAAGCATTCTTAACGGATGTCTTCCTTCTTCTGACAAATTCAAAAATACAGGAAAGAGGTTATACAGAAGAATTCCGGTCATCATCAACGCCAACGCCTTCAATGTTCCCTTTTTCAAAAAAATATCAAGCTCGAGATGCTCCAGCTTTCTTATCCAGGGTTTCACAATTAAACGAAAAATGGTCCGACAAATCTTGTAAAATAAAAAACAAACCAAAAACAATAAAACAAGGTTGATTACCACCGTTATAATGTGTGAAATCGTGTTTCCCAACCCCAATTCATTAATGAAGCTCTGCGTATAGTCCTGTAAACTAGAAACGTCTTTTATTAATTCCGAAGGCATCTTTTAAGTCAAAATTTGATTATCAAAAAGAGAAGATAACGATTCCTTCTCCTTTTTTTTATTTATTCAAAGGTCTAATCCAAATATTTCTAAAGCTTACTTTATGATGATGGTCTTGCAATTTAATCGGAGCGGAGCCATGTTTTTGATAATAGGGATGACCAATATAAAGGGTAGCTCCTTTCAGAATACTATGATTTTGAATTAAAACCCCATTTTGAAAAGCAGTTACAGAAGCCGGTCTTTTTAAAGAGCCATCTTCATTGAAGCGAGGAGCCATCCAAACCACATCATAAGTTTGCCATTTTCCTGCCGGTTTACTGGCATTCACCAATGGTGGAAATTGTTTGTACAAGCTTCCCGCCTGGCCATTGGTATACGTCTTACTATGATATGAATTAAGTATTTGCAGCTCATAGCCGGCATCATTTTCTCCTATAGACGCCAAAAACAAACCGCTGTTCCCTTTATTTTGTCCTTTTTTCTCCGGTTCCGCAGGTTCCCTAAATTCCAAATGCAGCTGATAATCTTTAAATCTCCGTTTTGTTTGAATATTCCCGGTTCCCGGCTTGACCGTAAAAATGCCATCTCTCACTGTCCACTCTGCTGTTTGTGTGGTATCATTGGTACTTACCCAATTATTCAAATCTTTTCCGTCAAACAAAACAATCGCATCTGAAGGAGGAGCTGCGTTTTCATTTCCGGGGGTCACTTCCGGGGGAACCGGTTTATAAAACTCCGTTTGTTCGTGTTTCATATCTTTATTTTCCGGAGGTTCTCCTATTTGATAAGTGGCAGTCTGTTCTAATTTCTGAACGTGAGAACCTTTGGATTTTGAGATTTTCTTTTGGGAACTGCAAGCAACAAAAAATAAAGTCGCTGTTCCAAGTAAACAAGTGGATACTTTCATGTGGCTGTATTTAATTTATATGTCAGTCAATAGTCGCTCTTTTTAAAACGACTTTTGCATTTAGAAGAAATAAATGCGTTGTAAAATTAGCAAAAATTTAAAAAAGATCCGGCTCATCCTCATCGGTATCCCCTCCCAAATTCATAATAGTATTCAATAAATCACCAAATTCAGTATCTGTATCTACCATCTTTTTGCTGATCAGGGAGAAAGCTGCTAGTCCATGTAAGATGAATTCTTCAAAGAGTATTCTTTCCATCCCTTTTATCTCTTTATTGTATTTTATCACCAACTCTTTTAGTCCATCTACTTTATTTAATTCCTCTTCTTTTTCATGGTCTTTCATGTCTCTATTCAGCTGTAATTTATTTCCTTTTTCAAACCATTGAATCACAGATCGATAGGGATTAATTCCATGTTGTGTACCTTGTTTTCGTTTTTTGAAAATCTCCGGATTGGGGAAATAATGCATAAATTGAGAACGGATAGCCTTATCTAAAAGGTTAATCGCCACCTGCTCCGGCCCTTCCTGTTCTCCTTCATAAACCAGCTCAATCTTTCCGGTAATGGCAGGAATAATACCCAACAGGTCTGCGATCCATACTTGTGTGTTTTCTTCTCCATTGATAATCAAACGTCTTTCTGCAGCACTAAGGGCATTCTCATAGGCCGTGATAGACATTCGAGCAGAAACTCCGCTTTTGGTATCAACAAACTCACTGGATCTGGCTTCGACAGCTACTTGTTCTATCAACTTCTTCAATAAGGAAGAAAAGGAAATTCGATCGGCTACCGCTTCATTAAATTGTGCTTCCTGAGCCGTTATCTTCATGGCGGTTTCCAAAGATTTGGGATAATGGGTGATAATCTGACTCTCGATACGATCTTTTAAAGGGGTTACAATAGCACCTCTATTGGTATAATCCTCCGGATTAGCCGTAAACACAAATAAGATATCCAAAGGCATTCTCAACTTAAATCCCCTTATTTGAATGTCTCCCTCTTGCAAAATATTGAATAGAGATACTTGAATTCTGGCTTGCAAATCCGGCAATTCGTTGATTACAAATATACTCCGATTGGATCGTGGAATGATACCATAATGAAGCACTCTTTCATCTGCAAAACTCAAATGCAAATTCGCTGCTTTAATCGGATCGATATCCCCTATCAAATCGGCTACTGTCACATCAGGAGTAGCTAATTTCTCTCCATAACGTTCTTCTCTATTGATCCAGCTAATCGGAGTATCCTCTCCTTTTTCGGAAATTAACTCTCTGGCATACAATGAAATAGGACGAAACGGATCATCATTAATTTCAGAACCTTCCACGATAGGTATCTCTTCATCCAATAAATCTATCATCTGGCGAGCCATCCTTGTTTTGGCTTGCCCTCGTAGACCTAGAAATAGGATATTATGTTTAGATAAAAGCGCTCTTTCAGTATCCGGGATGACAGAATGCTCATATCCTAATATATTTTTAAAACTTGCTTCTTGACGTTCTAATTTATAAATCAGATTTGTTCTCACTTCTTCTTTAACCGATTTAGTTTTATACCCTGAGGCCTTCAGAGCACCCAATGTTTTCGGTCGCTGATCGTTATCCATATATTATTATTCTATTGTTAAATGTAATTTTGGAATGGGTTAAAAATATATTTTTTCTTAACGCATATACTTCTTTTTATTTTGTTCAAAGTCATAAAATACAAATTGTCCCAGATTATCCAGGGAAGAGAAAAAGGCTTTCCCCTTATTGGTTGCCGTAAATTCTTTTACAAAACGTTGTAACCAGGGATCAGCAGTAACCATGAAGGTGGTAATAGGAATCTTCAACTTCTTGCATTGCGCAGCAAGGTTCAACGTTCTATTTAAAATTTTATGATCTAAACCAAAAGCATTTTTATAAAATCGATTTCCTATTTTCAAACAGGTGGGTTTTCCGTCGGTAATCATAAAAATCTGTTTGTTGGGATTTTTCCTCCTCCGCAAGATATTCATTGCCAGCTCCAGACCCGCCACAGTATTGGTATGATAAGGACCCACTTTTAAATAAGGAATATCCTTTACTTTTATTTCCCAAGCCTCATTTCCAAAGACAATGATATCCAAGGTATCTTTTGGATATTTTGTCAGAATAAGTTCACTTAATGCCAAGGCAGTTTTCTTCGCCGGTGTAATTCGGTCTTCTCCATAAAGGATCATAGAGTGAGAAATATCTATCATCAAAACGGTAGAAGTTTGTGCCTTATAGTCAGTTTCTCTTATCTCCAAATCCTCCTGTCCCATCCGGAAATGCTCTATCCCATGATTTATTTGGGCATTCCGAATGGAATTGGTAAAATCAATTTGTTCAATACGATCCCCAAAACGGTAAGGGCGTGTATCAGCATTGGGTTCATCTCCTTTTCCGGGAATAAAAGTCGGATGATTCCCGCTTGCCGATTTTTTAAGTTTTCCAAAGATTTCTTCCAATGCATTTCTACGAATGGTCTGTTCCGTTTTAGGTGTAATTTTATAGGACCCGGTTGCATTTTTATCATCCAAATATCCTTCTTTTTTGAGATCTTCTATAAAATCACCTACGCCATAATCCTCCTCTCCCATATCATACTTATTGGTCAGTTCTGTTAGCCAATGCAAGGCCTCATCCGCATCTCCATCGGTATACTCCAGCATTTGCATAAACAAATCCATCATCTGATCAAAGGGGGATTTATGCTCTTTTGGGGGTTGATATTTTGAAAATAAAAAACTATTCATCACTGAATTTTCAAAATTAGATAACTTTTTGATTCTTTTTAAAATTGGATTTGTATTTTTGTCTTTACTCCTGTTTTCTAACAGTTAGAGGCGGGAGAAGTTTAAGAAACCCGACATTTTTAATCCTTTTTCTATTGCCTTTGGCATGAATTTAGGTAAAATAAGATAAAGAGTAACCATGAATAGGATTACTAAAAAACCCATTGACAAACTAGGCTATAATTTTATAGATAAAAAGTTTATTCCTGAAGGACAGGATAAATATTCCATTCGCAATAAACAGAATAAACATCTTTTTGGAAAAGAAAGAACCTATCGACACCTTAGTGCCAGAGAGATAGAAACACTGGTTCAAAACAACAACACTTCTGACGATTGGAACAAGCTCTTGGTAACGGATGCTTTCAATCCGGACCGAGTGAAAGGATGCCACTTTTTTGGTCTGGTAAGAATAGGAAAATTAGAGCCCTATTTTTTAGAATTCCACAACCTCAGAATCCCGGTAGGGTTATATAACAGTACCATTTGTTCTTGCGACTTTGGAGACAATGTAGTTATTGACAATGTCAACTTTATTGCCAATCATATTATTGGAAATGAAAGCATGCTTGTAAATATTAATGAACTATCTACCTCTCCTTATGCACGTTTTGGAAATGGGATCACAAAAGAAGGCGGAGACGAAGAATGGAGAGTATGGCTGGAAGTATGTAATGAAAATGGGGGGCGGAAGATATTGCCTTTTGAAGGGATGTTGCCCGGAGATGCTTTGTTATGGAGTAAATATAGAGGAGATAAAGAACTAATGGATCGTTTTTTTCAATTTACTAATGATCAATTTGATCTTCATCAAGGGTATTATGGTGAAATTGGCGATCGTTCAGTCATAAAAAACTCCAAGATGATAAAAGACTGTAAAATCGGGAATGATGTCTATATCAAAGGGGTCAATAAATTAAAAAACCTCACTATCAGAAGTTCTGAAAATTCAGTAACACAAATTGGAGAAGGTTGTGAACTCGTTAATGGAATAATCGGATATGGATGTCGAGTTTTTTATGGAGTAAAAGCCGTGCGTTTTGTTATGGCAGATTATTCTAATCTCAAGTACGGAGCTCGACTCATTAATTCCTATTTAGGAAGTAATGCGACTATTTCCTGCTGTGAGGTACTGAATTCACTTATTTTTCCGGCACATGAACAGCATCATAATAACTCCTTTTTATGCGCTGCACTCATTATGGGACAAAGTAATATGGCTGCCGGTGCTACCATAGGTTCCAACCATAATTCCAGAGGCGCCGATGGAGAAATTGTGGCAGGAAGAGGATTCTGGCCGGGGTTATGTGTCAGCCTGAAACATAATTCCAAATTTGCCTCTTTCATACTTATCGCTAAAGGAGATTTCCCCGCAGAAATCAACCTCCCTATTCCTTTTTCACTGCTGTCTAATGATGTCAGTGAAGATAAACTGATCATCATGCCGGGCTATTGGTTTATTTATAATATGTATGCCCTTACCAGAAATGCATGGAAATACGGGCATAGAGATAAAAGAAAAGAAAGAACACAGCAGATAGAGTATGATTATCTCGCTCCCGATTCTATTGAGGAAATGTTTGTCGCCCTGCATTTAATGGAACAAGCTGTTGGAAAATCTTATCTAAAAAGCAAAGGTCAATTTGACCATCAAACAGAAAAAGAATTAGGTCAACTTGGAAAACAAATTTTGACCACACAAAAGAGCAAATTAAAAGATTTATCCATTCAAATAGAAGGGATAGAAAACAGTAAACGCGTTACCGAACTTATTAAAGTTGAAGAAGCTTATCCCCTCTTTAAAGAAATGATTTTTTACTATGGAATGACCCAATTAGTGAATGCTTTTCAAAAAGACATCATCACTGATATTGAGGAACTTCAAGAAACTTTAAGTACTGTTAAAAAAAGCTATTGGGTCAATGTAGGTGGACAACTGATTAGGGAAAAAGATCTTCAGCAAATGAAAACCGATATCAAAGAAGGCAGAATCTCAAACTGGCAAGAAGTTCACCAACGCTATACAGCATTAGGAAAGCATTATCCTCAAGAAAAGATGATTCATGCTTTAGAAGCCCTCCTAAGAATTAAAGAAATAAACCCAACCGACTGTAATAAAGACCTAATCCTTTCATGGCTGGAAGAAACAAAAACGATTGCCGGACAAATTCAGGAAAAAATAGAAATCTCCCGAAAAAAGGACTACCATAATCCTTTCAGAAACCAGGTGTATGAAAACGAAAAAGAGATGGAAGCCATTGTAGGATCCTTTGAGGACAACCAGTTTATTCAGGAAAGCCGACAAAAGACCACTGATTTTATTCAGTCACTAACCTCACTCAAAACAAAATTTACTTTCTAATTAGAGATCGGGTTCTGATGTAGAATCCGTATCCCATCCACCACCTAAGGCACGATACAACTGTATTCTAGCCGTTAGCAATCGTGCTCTTGCCTGAGCCAGGTTCAATTCACTATCTAAGGCTTCGCCCTGGGCTGTTATAACCTCTAAGTAGGTAGCAAAACCTGATCGGAAAAGCATTCTGGAACTTACGACGGCCTTCTGCGACACCTTGTTTTGTTGTTCGGCAATATCTAATTGCTCTTTTAATTTTTTAATGGAAACCAACGCATTCTTTATATCTATAATAGATTTATAGACCTCATGTTGAAATCCAATTTCTGCTTCTTTTCTTTGTAATTGCGCTACCCTAAATTCTGTTTTTAATTCACGTCCATTTAGAATAGGTGCTGTCAGTCCCCCTACAACGCTTCCCAGTAAAGCTCCCGGAACATTAAACCAATTCTTTCCCAAAACGGATGAAGTTCCTCCTTCTAAAGAGATATTCAAGCTTGGATATTTTGCAGCCTGTGTAGCACCAACTTGGGCATTGGCCGCTTTCAATTCATAACGAGCTACTTGTACATCCGGTCGATTTTGTACCATGTATAACGGAATCTCCATCACATTCTGATAGCTCGTATCTAAATTTGACAAATTGGATTCCAGCTCAATATGACCGGGTAATTGACCGGTCAATAGTTTTAATTTATTTTCCTGTATTGTTTTCTCTCTCTCTAACTTAGGAATTAGATTAGCAGCTTCTAATACCTGGGACTGAGCTTGTTGTACAGCTAAAGCAGTTACCTCGGCCGAATTATACTGAATTTTAATCATATTTAAGGTACTATCTCTATAATGATAGTTTGCCTTGGCCACCTTTAACTGTTCATCAAGCATTAGTAAGGTATAATAATCTTCCGCTACGGTAGCTACAACTTCAGTTTGTAAAGCTTTTCTGGCTTGATAGGATTGTAAATAATATGCCAGAGCCGCCCTTTTCTGGTTTCTTAATTTACCCCAAATATCGACTTCCCAATCTAACGCAGCTATATTGGAATAAGACGAAGTATGGATATACATATCTTTGGGAGGGGTTTTCCCCTTGCCATCATACCAATCATCTTCCACCCCATCACTCGATTGATGAGAACTCCAGTCTCTTTCAATATTTAGCAAGCCCAGATTAAGTTTCGGTAAAAAAGCGGACTTAGATTCTTTAAAATATTCATTATTAATGGCTATCTCCTGATCTGCAGTACGAATATCAAAATTTTGTTTGAAAGCATTTTGAATTAATTTTTTCAATAAAGTATCTTGAAAAAAATGATCCCAAGGTAAGATAGAATCTTGTAAATTTTGTGATACGGAGTCAGGTAAAATAAAATCCTGCGGTAAATCCATATCTTTCATCGTATATTGATTCGTCACCTTACAGGCCGAAAATAACAATATACCCACAACCGGGATTAGTAATTTTCTATTTATTATCGTCTTCATTCTAATATTCCTTTTTAAGCTTCTTTTTCAATTTCTCATCAATAGTTTTAAAGATTACAAACAAGACAGGGACAATGAAAACGCCAAATATAATACCGGCAAGCATCCCTCCTGCGGCTCCAAAACTAATCGAATGGTTTCCTTGAGCAGAGGGACCACTCGTCCACATCAATGGAATCAATCCGGCCACGAAGGCAAGTGAAGTCATCAATATCGGTCGAAGTCTTAAATGAGCTCCCTCAATAGCAGAATCAAAGATAGAATGCCCCGCTCGCCTTTGTTGCAGAGAATATTCTACAATTAGAATGGCATTTTTAGCCAATAATCCAATCAACATAATCAGCGCCACCTGGACATATATATTATTTTGCAATCCTACTATATTAATAATGGAATATACACCTATGAGTCCAACAGGAACAGAAAACAAAATTGAAAAAGGAATAATATAACTATCATATTGAGCAGATAGTATAAAATAGATAAACAAGAGGCTCAATGCAATAATAAAACCTGTTTGTCCTCCTGATTTTTGTTCTTCTCTACTGATTCCTGTCCATTCATATTCATAGTTTCCCGGCAATTTTTTTGCAGCCACCTCTTTCACTGCCTCCATAGCATCTCCAGTACTATATCCTTTCGCCGGTTGTGCATGGATTTCAATACTATTGTATAAATTAAATCGCGTTACAATCTCCGGACCCAACGTTTTTTTCAATTTCACCAAAGTGTTCACCGGCACCATTTCACCATCGTCATTTCTAACATAAATTGTATTCAGCGTTTTCGGCGTTTCACTAAATTGTGGTGCGGCCTGAACATATACCCTGTTTTGTCGGTTAAACATATTGAATTCACTTATTCGTACCCGGGAATAATACATCCTAACATTATTCAACATGTCTTTAATATTTACTCCCATCACTCGTGCTTTATCCTTATCTACACTAAGGGTATATTGTGGAAAATCAGCTTCAAAAGTAGTAGTAGCTGATAATATTTCAGGGCGATTATTCAACACCGTTAAAAAGCTGTCCGCAACTTTTCCAAAAGTCTTGTAACTTCCTCCTATTCTATCCTCCAGAGCAAAATGTAATCCTGCCTGATTTCCAAAACCGGTGACCGTAGGGCGCATATACACCGATACTTCTACCCCTTTGACCTGAGATAAATCTTTACGAAGGGTATCAATAAAATGATGAATATTTTTAATCCCCTTACGTTCCTTAAAAGGATACATATTCAAATAACCTACCGCATAAGAAGCACTCGTTGTTCCATCAATACCATTGTAACCTGAAGAGCTGGACATACTCATAATTTCTTTCCTCTTCTTCAAAATATCAACTACTTTATCCAGCTTACTTTTTGTCCGAGCTAAAGAAGATCCCGGAGGGAGTTTTATAGAATAAGCAATAAATCCATCATCTTCTTGAGGGATAAAAGAGGTCGGTGTAAATTTCATTAAAATAGCTCCAATTATGGTAATAACAACCAACCCAACAAGTGCTATTTTCTTTTTCTTAGACAAGAATTTGATAGACTTAATATATCTCCCCGTCATCCGTTCAAAGGAAGCATTAAATGCCACAAAAAAACGATCTAAATATTTTTGTAATTTATTCTTCTTATGACTTTCCCTTGCCCGAATAATTTTTTCTTTTTCTGGTGCATCAGAATCAGGTTTAGGAGGCCGCAATATAAGGGCACTTAAGGCTGGAGACAGCGTTAAAGCATTCAAAGCCGAAATAAGAATGGCAATGGCCAGGGTATAGGCAAACTGTCTGTAGAATACACCTGAAGGACCTTCCATAAAACCCAATGGGAAAAATACCGCTGCCATCACCATCGTAATCGATAAAATAGCCGGAGTAATATCCCCCATCGTATCCAAAGTAGCTTCCTTAGGATTCAACAAGGTCGTTTCCATCTTATTATGGATAGCTTCCACCACCACTATGGCATCATCCACCACTATCCCGATAGCCAATACCAAAGCAAACATCGTCAACACATTAATCGAAAACCCTAAAATATAAATAAAGAAAAAGGTCCCAATTAATGACACAAGAATAGAGATGGCCGGAATGATCGTTGCCCGAAAGTTTTGCAGAAAGAGGAAAACAATGATAAACACCAAAATAAAAGCCTCTACTAAAGTATGTAATACCTGTGCAATAGATTCATCAATTTGGTTGCGGACGCTGTAGCTGATATTATATTTCATTCCTTTAGGAAAGCGCTCAGCCAACTCCTCCATTTTTTTTCGAACTCCTATATCTATTTCTCTCGCATTTGACCCTACTGTCTGGTTCAGATTCATAGTCACTCCCGGGAAACCATTCACGTAACTTTCACTATGCGTATTGGTCGCCCCTAACTGAATCATAGCCACATCCTTCAAATGAAGAATTGAACCATCCGGATTTGTTTTTATTACAATATTTTTAAAGGCCTTCGTCGATTTTAACCTTCCGGTATACTTTATTACAGTTTCAAAAGTTTGATCAGAATTTTCTCCAAACTCCCCTGGCGCAAGATCAAAATTTTGATTTTTAACTGCTTTCTTAATATCCGCAGGAACCAGATTGAAGGCTTTCATTTTATTAGGATTCAACCAAATACGGACAGCATAGTTTCTACCTCCTATCCTGGACACACCACCTACACCATCAACTCTTGTCAATTCCCTAACCACCTGAATATTAGTATACGCCTGTACAAATGTCTCATCTATATCATCCGGTTTCTCACTCCAGACATTTACAGTCATAATGACCCCCGCCTGCCGAGGAGATACCGAGACTCCTCCTTCTACCACCTCTGCCGGAAGGTCACTGAGAGCTTTCGAAGTCCGTGTCTGCACATTTACAGCCGCCTGGTTCGGATCCGTTCCCTGTTTAAAATAAATCGTAATCGTTCCACTACCGGTAGATGCAGTAGATTCAATATAGGTCATATCCTCCACTCCGTTGATTCTTGTTTCTAGGGGAAGCAAGACACTCTGTGCTATGGTCGCTGCATCTGCACCTGAATAAGAAGCACTAACAGAAACACTGGGGGGGGCAATTTGAGGGAAACGTGTAATCGGTAATTTTTTTATTCCTACAATCCCCAACAAGAGAAGAATTAAAGAAACTACCGTCGCCAAAACAGGGCGTTTTATGAATACTTTTAACATGTGTAATTTGACCTTTTCTATTTATGTATCAGATGAAAACACGATAAATTTTACATCGAATCCCCTTTCTGTGAATTTTCTATCTGTTGATATGCCCTAGGAGCTCGAAGGGTATCCGGTCGATATGGTAATGGTTTTATCTTTGTACTATCT
Organism: uncultured Chitinophagaceae bacterium; assembly: GCA_964647485.1. Lineage (GTDB taxonomy): Bacteria > Bacteroidota > Bacteroidia > Chitinophagales > Chitinophagaceae > FW021-bin31. Next base: position 142,140 of record CAZYHV010000002.1, read on the forward strand.
GATAGGTTACTTTGTCCTTCTACCAGAATTCGATCTCCAATTTTCAAACCACTCAACACTGTATATGTATTGTTTGGGGCAGAAGATCCAATCTCCACTTTTTGTCGGGTGACCGTATTTTGTGGAGTCAATTTTTCCACATAAGTATTGGCCTGTAAATCAAAAGTGGCTCCCCTTGGAATTAAAATCGACCCCTTATGTTTTTGTCTCATTATTATTGTACCGGTATTCCCCGAACGCAGCATATTTTTTTTATTTGGGAACGTCGCTCTTAATGTAATAGAACCGGTATTTTTGTTCACCTGACCCGAAGAAGCGTCAATCACTCCCTTTTCGGGATACATAGTACCATCAGAAAGAATAAGTGAAACGACCTTTTCAGAATCTAAATGAGCAGCCTGGTCACTCATACTTAAGGCAGAACTATTTTCTTTTTCTAATAACTCATAAAAATTAGATTCACTAATAGAAAAATAAACATACACCTCATGTACATCCGTCAACGCAGTAATAGGTTCCTTATCTCCAGGACTTACTACATTTCCAATTCGTTTTGGAATACGACCTATATACCCACTTACAGGAGCATTTATAATGGTATATCCCATTTGAATTTTCGCATTTTCAACCTCTGCCTTCGCTTGTTTTAGATTAGAGAGTGCTACCTCATAATTAGATTTAGCCATCTCCAGTTTTACCGGAGACATCACTTCATTATTCACCAAAGGTTTTATCCGCTCAATCTCCAGCTTCGCATTCGACAATTTAGCCTCTTCCAAATTTACATTTGCTTTGGCTCTATTCAAATCTTGTTGATAAATTTGTTGATTTACTTTGAAGAGTTTTTGCCCCTTGTGCACAAAATCACCTTCATCAACATAAGCTTGTTCCAATTCTCCCGTAACCTGAGGACGTATTTCCACATTAATCTTCCCTTCTACCGTACCCAAAAAATTTTGTGTTAAAGTGACTGTACTCGTATCCACTTTATATACAGGTAATGCTATTTGATTTGATTTTTTTTCATTCTTCTTGGAAAGAGAAGAGCAACTTTGGGAAAAAAAGATAAAGAGAACCAGACCGAATCCAATAATAATTTCAGTCGGTTTAAAAGATGTGTCTTTCAGCATTATAATTATAATTTTTAGGTAGTACCCCTTCTAATTTCTTAAGAATTTAAGGAATCGGAAAAAAGGTAAAGATTAAACGAGAAATGCAAAAGTTATGCCACTTTCATAGCATAAAACCTCCCATTTCTATTTATTCTATTCCGTTTCCTTCAATACTTTGTCGATTTGTTCCCCTACCGTTTGAAAAAATTCCGAAGATTCTGTTTCTGACGTCCCATTGGCACTATATTCGGTAGCATACCAAATCAAACACATAGAAATATAATCTTGCATATCCTTTCCGGCAAAAGAAGTTTTAAATTCTACAATTTTTGCATTTAATTCCCTCATTACTCTTCGGATCCCTTCTTCTTCCTCCGGTTTAATTTTTAAACGATAGGTTCGATCTGCCACTACAATATTAGCAGGAATAAATTTGTCTTCAGCCATATTATTCTTTCATTATTTCTACTACTTTCTCAAAAATATCATCCACATTGGGTTTTGAAAAATAATCCCCGTCGGAGCCATATGCCGGTCGATGTTCGGTAGAAGTCAAGCAACGAGGACGAGCATCTAAATAACGATACCCTCCTTGTTCTTCCATTACATGGCGATACATATAGGCAGTACCTCCACCCGGAACATCCTCATCAAGAAACAAAATTCTGCTGGTTTTCTTTAAGGAGGATAAGATTTTATGTGGACGGTCGAAAGGTAATAAAGTTTGTACATCTATCAATTCACAGGAGATCCCATGTTCTTCCAATCGATCAATGGCTTCAGAAGCAATTCGTAAAATAGATCCATAAGATACAATGGTAATATCCTCTCCCGGATGAATCACCTCAGGGACACCTAATGGGACGGTTTGGTCTCCAATATTATCAGGTAATTCTTCCTTTAATCGATACCCATTTAAACATTCTATCACCAATCCGGGATCATTCGAATTTAACAAAGTATTATACATTCCGGCCGCTTTCACCATATTTCTGGGAACGCAAAGATGCATTCCTCTCAATGCATTAACCAATATTCCCATGGGAGATCCGGAATGCCAAATTCCTTCAAGACGATGACCTCTGGTACGAATAATTACCGGACAATATTGCTGTCCTTTTGTTCGGTATTGCATTGTGGCTACATCATCACTGAGTTGTTCTAACGCAAAGAGGATATAATCCAGATATTGAATTTCTGCAATAGGTCTCAGCCCTCGAATCGCCATTCCTGTTGCCTGCCCAATAATAGTAAGTTCTCTAATACCCGTATCGGAGACTCGTTCATCTCCATATTTTTTCTGAAGCCCCATAAAGCCTTGATTGACATCTCCAATCTTTCCCAAATCTTCTCCAAAAGCAAAGACTTTTGGGTTCTTCTTTAGCGTCTCATCAAAAAACCTATTTAATATTTCATAGCCATTCAGTTGGGCAGAATTTTCTGAATAAACCGGTTTCACTTCAGGTACATTTAATGCTGAAGTTTCATCTACAGAAAGCAAATGACTATTATATAAAGTTTCTCCTTCTTTTTTACAAGTATCATAAAAATCCTTTAGCGCATGATAACCTTGTCCTTTTTGAATTTTTGGAAGAGTTAATATTCTGGAAAGCGTATGAAGGATTTGATGTCTGAGCGGAACTTTATTGGCTATTAATTTATTGGCAATACTTCGAATATTGTCCTTAGGCTGATTTTTTTCTTTTAGAAGTCTTTTACAAAGAAGAGCGAATTGTCTTATCTGTTCTTTGATGGGCTTTTGATATTCTTTATAAGCCTCATCTTTTTCTTTTTTCACCAATAATTCCGCTTCCTTTTCAATTTCTTCCAGGTCCTCCTCTTCAGCTAAGGAGTTAGCTAAAATCCAATGTCGCATCTGCAGATTACAATCCCAATCCTTTTCCCATTCTAATTGTTGTTCATTCTTATATCGTTCATGCGAACCGGAAGTAGAGTGTCCCTGAGGCTGTGTTAATTCCTGGACATGGAAAATAGCGGGAATATGAGATCTTCTTATACGTGAAATTCCTTTTTCAAAGACTTCACAAAGCTCAGCATAATCCCATCCCTTTACCGTATAAATATCAATTCCGGTTTTATCTCCTTTTTTTTCAAAACCTCTCAGAGCTTCCGAGATGGAGTCTTTGGTAGTCTGTAATTCACGAGGAACAGAAATACCATACCCGTCATCCCAGACGACAATAGCTAATGGTATTTGCATGACCCCGGCAGCATTAACTGTTTCCCAAAAGTGTCCCTCAGAAGTACTTGCATCACCAATAGTAGCAAAACAAACTTCATTTCCATGGTGAGACAGGTTTTTAAATGCCTTTAATTCTTCGATATTCCTAAATAATTTTGAAGCCTGAGCCAAACCAATTGAACGCGGAATATGAGATGCAGTAGGCGATAAATCGGCTGCCGTATTCTTCCTTTCTGAAAGATTTAAGAATTGTCCATTTTTAATATTTGGAGTAGAAAAATGACCAATCATCTGCCGACCGGCAGAATGGGGATCATGCTGTATATTCGGGTCTCCATATAGTTGTGAAAAAAATTCCTTCACAGATGACATTCCTGCAGCAAAGAAAAAAGTCTGATCTCTATAATATCCGGTACGCCAATCTCCCGGTTTAAAGAACTTTGCCAATGCTATTTGAGGAATTTCTTTGCCATCGCCAAATATTCCAAATTTTGCCTTTCCTGTTAAAACTTCCTTTCTTCCAATGATACTTACCTGCCTGCTCAAGCAGGCAAGTCGATAATCTTCCAACACCTCCTTCCTAAATTCGTCGAAAGATAAGGTTTCACTTAAAGTTTCTGAATCTGGTTGATTATAAGGGTTCATTTTTTTGGGATTAGGTTACAAATTTAAGGAATAATAGCTGATTTTAAAAGTTAAAAAATAGATTTAAGCATTCAGTTATCACATTTGTTAATGATTTTCGCTCCTTTTATTTTGAGGAGCAGTTTGGCAAATAATTTGTATCTTGCATGCTTTGTTATAAGTCTATAAAAGGCTAACTATTAATTATAAAAATAAATAAATCATGAAAAAGATTCTTTTATTGATTTTTGCAATGACCTTTGCATTGGGAACAAACGTATTTGCTCAGTCTTCACAAAACACAACTACACAACAAGAGAAAAAATCTCCCTTTGATGGCGTGATTAAGTTCAATAAAGATACGATTGATTTTGGGGAGACCGCCAAAAATAAACCCGTAAAGGTAACCTTTACATTTAAAAATATAAGTAAAAAACCGATCTTTATTCAAGATGCGCAAGCCAGCTGTGGATGTACTACCCCTTCTTATACCAAAGCGCCTATCTTACCGGGAAAAGAAGGAGAAGTAACAGCCGTTTACAATGCCTCCGGTAGTGGAAAGATTTACAAAACGGTTTTTGTTAACTTTAAAGATATTCCAAAGGCAAAGCAATTGATTTTGACCGGTAAAGTGAAAAAGTAAACCATTTATGCCAACAATTAGTAACAGAGGGCTACAAATGCCCTCCTCTCCTATTCGAAAATTGAATCCTTTAGCTGACGCTGCCAAAGAAAGAGGAACAAAAGTATATCACTTGAATATTGGGCAACCCGATATCCAGACCCCCAAAGTAGCTATGGATGCCGTGAGGGAAACAACTTTTAAGACCCTTTCTTACAGTCCTAGTGCCGGGATTGCCAGTTACAAAAACAAACTGGCGGAATATTATAAAAGGAATAAGATAGAAGTAGATCCTTCCCAGATTATTGTTACAGTAGGAGGATCGGAAGCAATTTCATTTACTTTCTTAAGTTGTCTTGATCCGGGAGATGAGGTTTTGATTCCTGAACCATTTTATGCCAATTACAATGGATTTTCCACAACCACACAAGTCACTGTAAAGCCAATCACCTCCGAAATAAAAAACAACTATGCCCTACCGGAAGTGGCAAAATTTGAGGAGGCTATTAGTGATAGGACAAGAGCCATCCTTGTTTGTAATCCCAATAACCCCACAGGATACCTTTACAGTAAAGAAGAGTTGCAACAGCTTAAAACATTATGTCAAAAACATGATCTTTTCTTATTTTCTGATGAGGCTTACCGAGAGTTTTGTTACAAAGAGGAACATTTCTCTGCACTACAGTTAGATGATATGGAAGATAATGTAGTATTAATGGATACCATATCCAAACGCTACAGTGCTTGTGGGGCAAGAATTGGGGCCTTAGTCACCAGAAATGAAAAGATTTTAGAAACCGCCCTAAAGTTTGCCCAGGCCAGATTAAGCCCTCCTACTTTTGCTCAAATCCTTGGAGAAACAGCAGCAGGACTTCCGGATGAATACTATCAAGAAGTAAAGGAAAAATATCGTGCACGTAGGGATCTCTTAGTCAATGAATTACAACAGATAGAAGGCGTTGAATGTCCATTACCTTTAGGCGCATTCTATGCCATGGCTAAACTTCCTGTAGACGATACCGAAAAGTTTTGTCAATGGTTGCTAAACGAGTTCACCTACCAGGGCGCAACAGTTATGTTGGCTCCGGCTACAGGTTTTTATGCCACCCCCGGTTTGGGAAAGCAAGAGGTGAGATTAGCCTATGTACTTAAAAAGGAAGAACTTAATAAAGCTATCACCTGTTTAAAAGTAGCTTTAAAACAATATCCGGGGAGGATTTGACTTTAACAAAATCTAAACTTTCAAATCAATAAAATTTATTAACTTTGAAAGCAAGACGTGTTAAAAAGTAAAATGTCTTAAAAGATACTTAAAGCTATGGTCATCAACTTCAGATGACTATCGTAGAGAGGATGGGAGTAAGTCCTCCGGTTTCTACCGGAGGACTTTTTTTGATCTTTCATAAATAAAAACTTATCTTTTATGGATAATTAAAAGAAAGTAATCATGGCTATAAGAGAATTTGATGTCTTTGTTATAGGTACCGGTACCGCCGGAAAAACTGTAGCTTATGCTTGTGCCGAAGCAGGAAAAAATGTTGCTATTGCCGATGATAGAGCATATGGTGGAACTTGTGCTAATCGGGGATGCGATCCTAAAAAAGTTTTGGTTGGCTTAACAGAAATCTTAGATCGCTCTGAAAACATGCTAGGATTTGGTCTCACCCACCCTCCACAATATAGCTGGAAAGATCTAATGGCCTTTAAAAAGACTTTTACCGATCCGGTACCTTATGTACATGAAAAGAATTTAAAAAAAGCAGGTATTACTTTATTTCATCAATCTCCTTATTTCATAGATTCTCACACCCTTTCAGTAGAAGGAAAAACAATTTCTGCAAAAAAAGTAGTGATTGCTACTGGGCAAAAACCCCGAACTTTGAAAATTCCCGGAAGAGATGAGCTCTTAGTCAGTGATGATTTTTTATCCTTAGACAGCCTGCCTCAGAGTATGGTATTTGTAGGAGGAGGATTTGTAGGAATGGAATTATCTCATATTGCTGCCCGGATGGGCGTCAAGGTCACGCTAATACATTCAGGTCCCCGCCCACTAAAACATTTTGACTCAGAGATGGTTGATTATCTTGTGGAAGCGTCTAAATCCTTGGGAATTCAATTTATTTTTAATGCTGTTGTACATAAAATAGAGAAAAAGGGAGGAAATTATGAGGTTTTAGCAAAACAAGATAAACAAAAGAAAGTGGTAACGACCGACAGGGTAATTAACACTGCAGGTCGAGTACCCTCCATTGATCATTTAAAGCTCGAAAAAGGGAATGTCCAATTTTCAAAAAAGGGGATTATCGTTAATGAAAACTTACAAAGCCCTTCAAATAAAGATGTTTTCGCCTGCGGAGATGTTGCTGACAGTCAAGGAAAACCCTTATCTCCCTACGAGGCCAAAATGGTAATCTCTCAATTATTGAACAAAAAGAAGAATAAAAAGTCGCCTTATCCGGTGCAACCTAGCGCCGTTTACACCCTTCCTCATTTAGCTGCCGTGGGGTTAACAGAAGAAAAAGCTAAAAGAGAAAAAATAGATTATATTGTCAAAACGGAGAAAGTCCCTCAGTGGTACACAGCCAAGAGAGAACACACGAAATGGTATGCCTATAAGACTATTATGAATAAAAAAGACAAGAAAATCCTCGGGGCTCACCTGGTAGGACCGGAAGCAGCAGAAACCATCAATCTGTTTACGATGGCCATAAACAGTAAGCTCACTACTTCTCAATTAAAAAAAATGATTTTTGCATATCCTACCCGCTCAGGAGATATCCAATCTATGATTGGATAATTCTTATTTAAATGCCACCGCTTTGACAGGAGAAACCCTTCTCACAATCAAAGTAGGAATAATAAGTACCAGAACACAAATTACCAAAGTTCCTAAATCGATCCCAACTACGTACCACCAATTGATCTTTATTGGCGCCTTGGACATATAATAAATCTGCTCATCGAGTTTAAAAAAACCGGTAGTCTTTTGTAACCAGGCAACTCCTAACCCAAAAACATTTCCTATAAATAGTCCTACCAAAGTAATATATGACATTTGATAAAGAAAAATCTTTTGTATTCCCCAATTATTCATTCCTAACGATTTCAGGACACCAATCATATTCACTCGTTCCAAAATCAAAATTAAAATAGCCGTGATCATATTGATGATAGCGACAATGGCCATAATGACTAAAATGATCAGTTCATTCATATTTTGTAAATTCAACCAGTCAAAAATATTGGGATTGACCTGATAGATTGAAGTCGCAACTAACTGCTGCGGTAAGATTCCATTATAAAGATCTTGTTTAAAAGGTCCTATTTGGTTATAATCTTTTAAAAAGACCTCATACCCTCCTATTTCTTTTGGTTTCCAATGATTAACATCCCTTAAAAGGTTGATGTCCCCAATAATATAGGTCTTATCATAATCACTTATGCTGGTTTTATAGATCCCGGCAACGATTAACTTCCGAGCCTTGGGGGTCGTGCTCCCTCTTTGTACAAAATAGGCTATAAAAGGATCATCAACTTTCAATTTTAATTCATTCGCCAAATCTCTGGATATCAGTATTTCATGACTATAACTACTATCCGGGAAAGTTAACCTTTCTCCTTCCTTAAGATAAGGAGTCAGATGTCTCCAATTATAAGAGGAATCAATTCCTTTAAACATCACCCCCTCGATTTCTTTATTCACTTTTAATATGGCTGATCGGTGAGCATAAGAAGAAATTGAAGTAACTTCCGGTAAGGAAGCTATTTCTTCTTTTAAAGGGAGCGAATCCTTAAAAGGAATATCTTCAGTCAGCATACCGGAATAAGCCTGGAAGGGAGTAATATGTACATGCCCCCAAAAATCGAAAACCTTATGGCTGATTTCTTGCTGAAAACCATTGACGAGCGCTACTGTTAATATCATAACAGCCACACTTAAAGAAGTGGCAATAAGTGCAATCCGAATAATAAATCGTGAAAAGGTACGCTCACGATTAAGAGCAACTCTTTTTGCAATAAAATAAGGTAATCGCACGGAGAAGGATTTATTTTTCAGTGCCAAACCTACATATTTTAATCAAGAATTAAATATTTATGACCATTTATTTTCAATAGCAAAGTTTTTAATTACTTTAGCGTTCTTCTTATCATGAAAAAATTCCTTTTCTATATAATCTGTCTTTTTGGTGTAACAAAAATCACCTTTGCTCAGGTAAACAGTATTACACCTGATCATGTATATATGGACAATATAAAAACCGTCCATTTTGCACCTGAAGGAAATCCTCTCAAGCTTCCTATTATCAGTATTAACAGCCAGCAAAAAATAATACTGAGTTTTGACGATTTGGATGGAGAAGTAAAAGACTATTATTATACCCTTCAACTTTGTAATACGGATTGGTCACCGGTAGATATTAGTCCTTTTAACTACATAGACGGTTTTGAAGAAAATAGGATAAATGATTACCATTATTCCACCATACCTCTACAAAAATATGTTCACTACTCGGTAAAGATTCCGAATGCAGACCTTCGTCTCACTCACTCGGGAAATTATTTGCTCAAAGTCTATCTGAATGGTGACACTTCTCAGCTCGCCTTTACGCGTCGACTGATGGTTACCGATAACAAAACAATTATTCATGGAGAAATCAAACAACCCACCAATCCTAAGATTTTTAATTATTACCAAAGAGTAAAATTCAATATTAATCTCAAAGGAATCCATATCAACAACCCGCTCACGCAAATCAAAGTATTTATCCTTCAAAATGGTCGGTGGGACAATGCAATTAAAGGACTAAAGCCCACTTTCGTCCGTGGAAACACCCTGGTCTATAACATCGAAGACAAAAGTGTATTCCCGGCCATGAAAGAGTGGAGATGGGTTGATTTAAGAAGCCTACGATTACAAACAGAACGCGTCCAAAATATTATCAACGGGGCGAATACTATTGACGTAATCCTTAAAACAGATTATAATCGAGCCAACAAACAATATGTTTATAGGAAAGACATCAATGGACATTTTATTCCCGACATCATGGAAAGTGGATACAATCCGGACTATGAAGGAGAATATGCCAAGGTTCACTTCAGCTTTAAGACCCCTACTCCCTTTGCCAACAGTAACGTGTATGTCTTTGGGGCAATGACCAACTATGAATGCAATAAGCGCAATCTTATGAAATATAATGCCCAAAAAGGAGTATATGAAACGACCCTCTATTTAAAACAAGGGTACTACAATTATATCTATGGCATTATTCCTAAAGGGTCTCATCATTTATTGACAAAAAGCACGGAAGGTAATTGGTGGGAGACTAAAAACAACTACACCATTCTGGTATATTACCGTCCTTTAGGAAAAAGAGCCGATGAATTAATTGGGATCCGTACATTAAGTACCATGGAAAAAGATTGACTCCCCTACTGTCGTTTTAATAAAATACGGGTAGCACGATCGTAAGTACAATAATTATAAATCCAATTGAAAAATACAATCATTTTATTTCTGAATCCCATCAAAAAGGCCAGATGAACAAAAATCCATATTAACCATGCTACAAAACCCGTTAAGTGAATTTTTCCGATGTCACAAACCGCTTTATTTTTTCCGATTGTGGCCATCGTTCCTTTATCCCAATATTTAAATGGTTCTAATTTTTCTTTCTTTTCTAATCTCTCCAGATTTTTTGCCAACAATTTTCCAGATTGTATAGCAACTTGTGCCAGCATAGGATGACCTCTTGGCAAGTCAGGATCAGTAGAAACCTGTGCCACATCCCCGATAGCAAATACATTCTCAGCTCCCCACATTTGATTAAATTCATTGACTTTAATCCTATTCCCCCTGACTAATGCTTCTTCAGGAATACCCTTAGGAGGATTTCCCTGTACCCCGGCACTCCAGATAAAATATTTGGAATAGATCACTGAACCATCGCCCAAATAAGCCTTAGTTCCATCATAATCTTTTACAATATTGTTTAACATCACCTTCACTCCCATCTTTCTCAGATGCTTCAAAGTAGAATCAGATGCTTTCTTACTCATATTGGACAGCAACCGATTTTCCCCTTCAATCAAATGAATCGTCATTAGGTCAGGAGAAAGCTCAGGATAGTCTTTCGGAAAAATCTTTTTTCTAAATTCTGCCAAAGCTCCGGCTAATTCTACTCCGGTCGGTCCCCCACCAACAATTACAATATTGAGAGCCACCTCTTTTGCATGAGATTCTTCTAACAATAGCGTATTTTCCAATCCTTGTAACCCAAAATTCCTTAAACCAATAGCCTGATACAAAGTTTTCATTCCCTTAGCCAATTTTTCAAAATGGGCATTTCCAAAATAATGAGACTTGCTTCCGGTGCCTATCACCAAATAATCATAAGAGATATCTCCAATGTTGGTCTCAATATAATTTTGATCGGTATGAACACGCTGAACATCAGCCATACGAAATATCATATCTTTTTTATGGGAAAAAATACCACGTACGGGAAAAGCAATACTACTGGCTTCCAATCCGGCTGTAGCAACCTGATACAATAAAGGTTGAAAAAGATGGTAATTGGTTTTATTGACTAAAACTACTTGAAATGGCTTATTTTTCAGCTTTTTAACCATATTTATTCCTCCAAATCCTGCTCCTATAATTACCACACGAGGATAGGGGCTATTCGGAATATTAGGTTGCTTTTTTATTTTTTTATCTGCAATTTCTTCCTTATCTTGTGCTCTTTTTATATCTTCTTTCTGTTTCAACATAATACCTCTCGTTTGAGACCGCAAAGGTAAGACGATTTCAGCAAAATTAACCCCCTTTTAACAACTTTAACTCAAAGGCATTACCTGTTTTACAAGAGAGTCCCTTTCTTTTTTCTTGTTAAAAAGAAGAAGGAAGCAGAAGACATCGACAATAATTAGTTTTAAAAATTGTAGGAAATGAAGCAAATGAGGTTAAGTTGGGAATAGACCAAATAACAAATAGGCGCCGGCAGCCAGCGCCCCTCCTATCATGGGAGCAATAAAAGGAATCGGGGCATACCGCCAATCACTGTCTCTTTTTCCCTTAATTGGCAATAAAGAATGAACGATTCTGGGTCCTAAATCCCGGGCAGGATTAATTGCATAACCTGTAGGTCCGCCCAAAGAAAGACCAATAGCAAAGACCAACAACCCTACCGGAAAAGCCAACCTAAGCAATACATCTTGATCTCCATTTACAGCATCTGATAAAGGAATCAAATAAAGAATAGCCAAAACCAATACGAAAGTACCAATAACTTCAGAAAGAATATTATGCCAGGGACTCCGGATCTCAGGCATAGTACAAAAGGTAGAAAGCACCGCATTGGGATCATTTTTCTCGTCATAATGTTTCTTATAGGTTACCCAAACCAAAAAAGATCCAATCATTGCGCCTATCATTTGTGAAACAATATATGGAACAACCTGACTCCAGGGAAATTGCCCCGCAACAGCCAATCCAATAGTAACCGCAGGATTGATATGCGCCCCTGAGTATGCAGCAATACAATAGGCTCCTACAAAAACGCCCATTCCCCAACCAAAAGTGATTACGATCCATCCCCCACCATTACCTTTCGTTTTACTCAATAATACATTAGCAACGACTCCGTCTCCTAAAAGTATCAATATAGCTGTGCCAATAATCTCAGCCAAATAGGCTTGTAATTCCATGTAGATAAATTTTATTTCTATTTAATATTTCTTTATTTCCTTTCTAAAATAAATTTGTCATCTTTGTTCTGCCCAATGAATAGAAGTAGAAACTGCACGTTTCCATTCCTGTAATTTTTCTTTGACAGCGGTTGTTTCTTTAGGAGAAAAAAGTTGATCTTCTTTCCATTGCGTCCTAATTTCTTCTATTCCACTCCAAAACCCTGTAGATAATCCTGCAAGATAAGCTGCCCCGAGAGCTGTAGTTTCCGTAATTGAAGGCCTAACCACATTTTTTCCCAGAAGATCTGACTGAAATTGTAGCAGCATATTATCAACGCTGGCTCCACCATCAACTCGTAATTCATGAATATCTATTCCAGCATCCGCTTCCATGGCCTTCAATACATCATAAGTCTGAAAAGCAATACTTTCCAAGGCCGCCTTGGCAATATGCGCATCGGTTGTTCCCCGCGTCAGTCCAACAATCATCCCCCGGGCATGTTGATTCCAATAGGGAGCTCCCAAACCGGCAAAAGCCGGAACAAAGTAAACTCCATCAGTATCTTTGACTTTTCCGGCCAAAGATTCTATTTGTGAAGAAGAACGAATAAGTCCTAAACCATCCCGAAGCCATTGTACCACCGCACCACCAATAAATATACTTCCTTCCAAAGCATATTGAGGCTTCTTTCCGATCTGCCAGGCAACAGTAGTTAATAAATTATTTTTAGATGGAACAATCTTTTCTCCGGTATTCATCATGAGAAAACAACCGGTTCCATAAGTATTTTTCACCATTCCAGATTTTGTACACATCTGTCCAAACAAAGCAGCTTGTTGGTCTCCTGCCATTCCAGACAATGGTATGCCGGGAGATAAAAACTGTCCGGCACATGTTCCATATTCTTCACTGCAAGTACGTACTTCCGGCAAAAGCGAAATCGGAATATCTAGCATCTTCAACAAATCCTTATCCCATTCCATATGATGGATATTAAACAACATCGTTCTGCCGGCATTGGTCACATCGGTAACATGTTTCTTCCCTCTGGTAAAATTCCATATCAGCCAACTATCTACCGTACCAAAAGCCAATTGACCCGCTTCTGCTTTTTCTCTTGCTCCATCCACATGATCCAACAACCATCTAATTTTTGTGGCCGAAAAATAAGCATCCAATATCAATCCTGTTTTTTCTTTAATTTCATCAGCAACCCCCTCTTGACGCAACTGATCACAGAAATCAGCAGTTCGTCTATCCTGCCAAACTATGGCATTATAAATAGGCTTTCCGGTTGTTCTGTCCCATATAATTGTCGTCTCTCGTTGATTGGTAATGCCTATACCCGCTACCTGACTACCCTCAATATTTGCATGAGTGATGGCTTCCGCCGCAACACCCGCCTGAGTTGACCAAATTTCAGTGGCATCATGTTCTACCCAACCCGGTTTTGGAAAATATTGTTTAAATTCTTTTTGTGCTTCCGCCTCTATATTTCCCGAATGATTGAAAATGATGGCTCTAGAACTTGTTGTACCCTGATCTAATGCTAAAATATACTTCTCCATAATTTACTTTTAAATTACGTTTAATTTCGAAATAAAGGTATTAAAAATAAAATAAAAAGAAAAGAAATATTTTTAATGATAAAACACAACCTTTCGAAAGCTTAAACAAAGAAAAAATCCTCAAGAGAGGAGAAGCTCTTTCCCATTCCCTTCGTATCTTTGTAAGAATCAAAAAAATAACAGTTATTAGGAATAAAAAAACAGCCATTATCATTGCCGGGCCTACCGCTGTCGGAAAAACCAAGACAGCGATTAATACGGCATTACATTTTAATACTGAGATCATTTCTACAGATTCCAGACAGTGTTTTAAAGAAATGACTATTGGAACTGCTGTGCCATCCGAAAAAGAGCTTCGAACCGTTCCTCATTATTTTATCCATAGTCATTCCATTACCAGTCCAATGAATGCAGGACTTTTCGAAGAATATGCGATAGATAAAGCAAAGCAGCTTTTTAAAGAAAATGAAGTGATTATCACTTGCGGAGGAACCGGACTGTACATAAAAGCCTTTTGTGAAGGAATAGATCATATTCCGACTGTACCGGAAGACTTAAAAAGGGAAATTGAAGAAAACTACCATAACAATGGACTTCAATGGTTGCAAAAACAACTTCAAAACAAAGATTCCCAAGCATACCAACATTTAGAACAGGGCAATCCCCAGCGGCTCATGCGTGCTTTAGGCGTAATCTTATCCTCTGGACATTCCATACTGTCTTATCAAACCGGGGAAATACAAAATCGACCTTTTAATATTATAAAAATAGGGCTCACCCTCCCCAGAGAACAACTCCGGGAGAATATAAAAATCAGAATCGATAAAATGACAGAGAAAGGATTGCTAGAAGAAGTTAAAGCTTTATATCCATATAGAAAGCTCAATGCTTTACAAACCACCGGCTATCAGGAAGTATTTGATTATTTAGATGGAAAATGTAGTTTTGAAGAAGCTTTGGAAAAAATTTATATTCACACCCGACAATATGCCAAAAGACAAATGACCTGGTTTAGAAAAGACAAAAATATAAAATGGTTTACTCCATTTGAAACAAAAGAAATCATTCAATACCTTGAACAACAATTAAATTTCGGATAAACAACAGAAGATGTTATTAAATCGATCTGAAGAGACACAACTGACCCTTAGCAGAAAAAAACAATTCATGGAAGGCCATGAACCTATTAATATATTGGTCAACGGATACTTGGCCTGTCAGTTAAAAAATGGAGAGACCACAACAATTGAGATCTTTACCCATGATACTATTATGCTTCAAGCGGAGCTAATGAGAAATAAAACTATTGCTATACAAGTGGATGAAGTGGAAAGAGATGAAAATATTTTTGAAGTATCTCATGTTATTTCCAATATCATCTATTTTATTGGAGTAGCCCTGGCTATTCTTTCTACCATCCTAATTTTCAGTACAGGTCATGTTGCATACATGGCTTTAGTCACTCCACCTGCAGCTTTCCTGCTCTACTTTAAATTTATAAAAAAGGATAAATATCTTCGATTAACAAAAATAAAAAAACAAAAAATGCAAAACCAACCTTCAGAAAATTAGACAAAACAAATCCTTATCACGCACCAATCCTGTGAAACAAATCATTTAATTGGGCATTCCATAACTGTGTTTGATCTTGCACTTCATCCTTCTCGGCAAAATCTGTAACAGTTAATACAATATCTCTAGTTACTTCAGATCGCCTGACCTGAAATTCAAAATATTCAGATTCGGGACTGTCTTTCCAATGATAACGAACTCTTTCATTAGGAATTTTCTCAACGACCTCTGCTATTTCTTCAGATTGACTCCAGATAAATACGAAATCACCTCCTTTTACATTTACCTCATCTGCAAACCATTCCTGCAATCCCGAAGCCGTGGATAAATATTCAAATAGAATCCGAGGAGAACAACGGACATTAAATTCAACATTATATGCTATTTTCTCTGCCATGATATCAGTCTTTATTTTTAATCGATATGAAAGATCTCTATGCAAGTATAGATAATTTTTCTATCAGTTAAAACTTTTTGTGATTTAATTTTAAACAAACTCCTAAGAACCAATTAAATAATTTCTATTTTTTTTGGTAAATTCAAAAGTATTTTTATATTTGTATATGCAAAAGTTTACCCTGAGACAATTTCAAGATTGTCTTATACCTATTTTACCTTCTCGAAACCCAGCTCCCTTTTAAAGGAGCAATTCATAACAATTCCTTGGCTATCAGACAAATAAACCATACAAAATAATTTTCTTACTACATCTCTATGAGACAACTCAAAATTACTAAATCTATCACCAACAGAGAATCTCAATCTCTGGAAAAATATTTACAGGAAATCGGGAAAGTAGATTTAATTACGCCTGAAGAAGAAGTAAACTTAGCTATCAAAATCAGACAAGGAGACCGATCTGCATTGGAACGATTGACCAAAGCTAATCTAAGATTTGTTGTTTCTGTAGCCAAACAATACCAAAACCAGGGGCTGTCGTTAAGTGATCTTATTAATGAAGGAAATTTAGGCTTGATTAAAGCAGCACAGCGATTCGATGAAACCCGTGGTTTTAAGTTTATCTCTTATGCGGTATGGTGGATTCGACAATCTATATTGCAGGCTCTGGCAGAACAATCACGTATTGTTCGTCTTCCATTGAATAAAGTTGGACTCTCAAGTAAAATTCATAAGGCTTTTATCACTTTAGAACAAGAGTATGAACGTACCCCCTCTACCGATGAGCTTTCTGCCTTGTTAGAAATAGATACTTCTGAAATAGAGGATAACATCAATAATTCCTCTCGCCATTTATCGATGGATGCACCTTTCCAACAAGGAGAAGACAATAATATGTTAGATGTTTTGGAATGTAATACCATGGCAAGCACCGACATTCAAGTTACCTATTTTGAATCCTTAAAAAAGGAAATTGAACGCTCTTTAAATTCACTCCCGGAAAGACAACGAAAGATTATCAAGCTTTTCTTCGGAATTGGACTTGAGCATCCCATGTCTTTAGAAGACATAGGAGTAGAATTCGGACTCACTCGGGAACGAGTACGACAAGTAAAAGACAAAGGCATTGCCAAATTACGAAACACCTCCAGAAGTGATTTGTTAAAGAAATATCTGGGAAGCGATCGCGGATAACCTCATAAAAAAGCAGAAGTAGGACTATCCACATCTTCTTTTATCAAGCCCGGCTTCCCCTGATATAGCAGATATCCCCCCTCTTCACCTCCTTCAGGACCTAATTCTATTAGGTAATCTGCATTCTTAATAACATCCAGGTTATGCTCAACAACAACCACCGTATTGCCCTGATCAATCAATGCATTTAAAGAAGTTAATAATTTTTTAATATCATTAAAATGCAATCCGGTAGTGGGTTCATCAAAAATGAATAAAACATGCTCTTTTTGTCGTTTTTTACCTAAAAAGGAAGCCAGTTTAATACGTTGTGCCTCTCCTCCACTCAGCGTGTTAGAAGATTGTCCCAATTTAATATAGCCCAATCCCACATTACTAAGTGGCTGCAATTTCCCAGATACCTCTTTCTCCTCAGCAAAAAATGTTATTGCTTCATCCACACTCATTTCCAATACTTCGTAAATACTCTTCCCTTTATACTTTACTTCCAACACTTCTTCTTTAAACCTTTTTCCTCTGCAACTTTCACAAAGTAAACGTACGTCTGCCAGAAATTGCATTTCCACAATCGTCTCTCCTTCCCCTTTACAAGTATCACAGCGCCCTCCATCCACGTTAAAAGAGAAATGTTTAGGTTTAAATCCTCTCATTTTACTTAATTGTTGAGAAGCATACAATCCACGAATAGCATCATAGGCTTTGATATAAGTCACCGGATTAGAACGAGAAGACTTTCCGATAGGATTTTGATCGACTAATTCTATTTGTGTAATTTTCTGATAATCTCCTTTCAATGCTTTAAAATTGCCCGGTCTGCCGGAAGTCTCTTTCAATTGTCTTTTTATGGCCGGATATAGTATATCTTTGACTAAAGAGGTCTTCCCTGAACCACTGACTCCACTAACTACTGAAAGCGAACCTAAAGGAAATTTCACTTCTATATTCTTTAAGTTATGATGTTTACATCCTTCTAAAGAAAAACTATTCTTATACTTCCGTTTCGATTTAGGAACCTCTACCTTTAATTCTCCCTTTAAATAACGGCCTGTCAGACTATCTTTATCTTTTAGAATTTCTTGATAGGTGCCTGAAAAAATCACCTCTCCTCCCAAGTGACTGGCAAGTGGTCCCATGTCAATAATATAATCTGCAGCTTTCATTATCGCTTCATCGTGTTCTACAACAATAACGGTATTATTGAGTGCTTTTAAGCGTTGTAAAACCCCAATTAACCGATCCGTATCCCGAGAATGAAGTCCAATGCTTGGTTCGTCTAAGATATAGAGAGAATTGGTAAGATTACTTCCCAAAAAACGCGTCAATTGTATCCGCTGGCTTTCCCCTCCACTTAACGTATTGGCCGGCCGGTTTAATGTCAGATATCCTAACCCTACCTCATCCAAAGTTTTTAATCTCTGATCAATTTCTAATAATAATCGCTTAGCTACTTTGGCATCAAAATCCGATAATTCCAGATTCTGAAACCATTTTCTCAATCGCTTCACCGGCATCTCTACCAAGTCTGCTATGGTCGCTTCCCCTATTCTAACATAAAGTGCTTCTTTCCTAAGCCTTTTCCCACTACATTCCGGACATGATGTCCTTCCTTGAAATCGAGATTTCAATACGCGGTATTGCACTTTATAAAGGTTTTCCTCTATCATCTTAAAGAAGGCACGAATCCCATCAAAATATGCATTGCCATCCCACAAAAGTTGTTGCTGTTTTGTTGTCAATTCTTCTATTGGAGTATGAATAGGAAAATTAAACTGGCGGGAGGAGTTGATTAATGCCTTGTTCCATTTCTCCATTTTTTTCCCATGCCAGCAAGCAATCGCACCTTCATATACACTTAAACTTTTATTGGGGATCACTAAGTCCGGATCAATACCCAATACTTGTCCAAAACCTTCACATTTCGGACACGCCCCGAGAGGATTATTAAAAGAGAATAAATTGGGTACCGGTTCTTCAAAATCCATTCCGTCTTTTTCAAAACGTCCGGAGAAAGTATGTATCTTTCCAAAATCCACCTCTATAATACAACGATATTCATTTTCATAAAAAGCAGTTTGTATACTGTCTGCCAAACGATGTAACTCATCTTCTTCAAAATCCTTAACCACCAGCCTATCAATAACAACATACATTGAAGAAGAATCCTCCCATTTTATAGTTTCCGAATCTAATACATCTTCAATTTTCAATACTTTTCCTTTCAGCTCTCCTCTCTTTTGATAAATTCTGTTAAATCCTTTCTGTAACAGTATTTTGAGCTCTTCTTCCCTACTTCTACCACTTCTTTCCGGAAGAGGAATAAGAATTTGTATCTTCTCTTTCTTTTCTCTCTTCCGAATAAAATCTACAATATCACTAATTTCATCTTTTTGCACCAATTCTCCCGATTTTGGAGAATATGTTTTCCCAATTCTCGCATATAACAGCCTTAAATAATCATATATTTCCGTCATTGACCCTACTGTAGATCGAGGCGTACGAAAAGCCACTTTCTGTTCTATGGCAATTGCGGGACAAATCCCTTTAATATAGTCTACCTCGGGTTTGTCCATCCTCACTAAAAACTGACGAGCATATGCACTTAGGCTTTCTGCATATCTACGCTGTCCTTCTGCATATAATGTATCAATAGCCAGAGAAGATTTACCAGAACCTGACACCCCCGTTATGACAACCAGACTATTTCTGGGTATAGAAACATCAATGTTTTTCAAATTATGAATCTTCGCCCCTTTGATAAAAATAGGAGAAGCTAATTGGCTGGTTCGATACGCCATTTTCTGCTTTGCCATTGTCTTTGTATTCATAATTTCCCAAAGGTAAGATACTCTTCCTATTTATCCCGATTTCCTAAATGGATTAGATTTTATTAAAATATTTCCCTATTTTTTTCAAAAAAGGGGCATTCAGGAAGATTATACCTATTTTTTAACGAGAAACAATTTTTTTATCCTTCCAAAAAAGTCATTTTTATTGTAATTTTGCACCTTGCTTCACAAGGAAAAGAAAACTATATTATGCCAGTATCCGATCTCTTAGAATATGTTGAAAATCATGCTAAACCCGAAGCGCTTAGGCAAGGAAAAACGATTTTTGCCATGCGTGGAGCTGTTTTGACGGATACAGATAAAAAAAATAAAAAAGCTACTTTTCAGATTACTAATGACACTTTCCCAACCGTATATAAAGTCATTATAGACAGATATGATGATGCTGAAAGGTTCAGTCTCCATTGTGAATGCCCGGATAATGAGGAAGAAATATGCCGACATAAAGCTGCTGCAATTTTCCAATTAGACAATCTATTTGATGATGAGGATCCTGAAGAGGATCCTGCACTTTATAACCAGAAGCACACCCTGGTAAAAATGCAAAGCTTCGAACCCAAAACACTTCGGCTTCTTACCTCTCGCTCCAATTTCATCGAAGCAGAGAAAATTGCCAAGCAGCATAAAGCAGAAATAAAAAGAGAAAGAAATGAAGAGGTCACTGCTGTTCTAAAATACCAAAAGAAAACTTATCAACTCACTCTCAGAAGAACGGAAAATGGGAATTATGAGACCTCCTGTAACTGTAATGAAACAGATCATCCCATCTGCAAGCATAAAACAGCTTTATTTCTACAATTATACAACCGGGAAGGAGAATACTACTTCGATACCATCAAAAATTGGGATAAAATAAAAAATAAACTATTGGCACAATATGGTTATTCATTAGCAGATAACCTGAAAGGAAAATTCGAATTTTCTTATAAAAAGGGGAAACCTTTTCTCCGCTTGCTGGATCCTTCAATCAAAAGAATTACAGAAAGACCTTCTAGTCACCCAAAGGAACAAGAAGAAGCCAATACTTTTCATCCACAGCCCTCTAATTCTTCAAAGGATGCTGTGGTATTGCCACAGGGCGTACGATCCCGACACCTTTCCGGAGCAGGAGGTCTGAACCAGTTCATGGACGAGCATAAAAACAGAGAATCAGGTATCTATAAACGCATTGGAATTGTTTTTAATCCCTTTGAGGAGGAATTTCCACATCTGGCATTGGATTTAGTTAAAGGAGATGTCAAAGAAGAGGAAGAACAATTTTTTGGACAAGTTCAGAAAATGGATCTTACCAGATACATTGACTTTTACAGCTATGCCAAAAAAGATCGAGATATCCTTTCTACCGTTCGGAAATTGCAACCTTCTGAAAGAACAAAATATCTGAATCGTCATTCTACATACGCCGGTCTGTGGGAGCATCTTTATGAAGATGAAGAAAAAAATACAATTCCGGATGAGACCAAGAAATTGCTGTTGGAATACATGTTTAACCGACTTAAAAAGTTATTCCCCCTTTTGGAAGACAATCAGCGTATTTTTCTTCTACCACAAGATCAATCGTATCGCTCTAAAGATTTAGATGCTTTACAAATAAGAATGGAAAGACTTCGACCGGAGTTCCATATTGTTAAAGATGCGAAAGAAGTAACTATTGATTGTTTTGTCACTATTGATGGAAAGCAAATCCCTGCCAACGAAAATCAATCTAAATCTCCATTATTGTTCTTAAGAAACGGAGAGGCTTTTCTACTCAACAGCGTGAAAGATGCCATGACGATCCTGCCATATCTTTCAAAAAACCCGAATTCTATTTCTGAAACAGAATGGCCCCGACATCTTCAACAAGAAATTTTGCCTCTTAGCGACAGATACAACGTCCGATTTTCATCCAATTTGGTAGAAAAATCAGACGAAATTAAGCCCCAATTTTGCATATCCTTTAAAGAGCTCAACAGTTTACTCATTATAAAACCCTTGTTTCTTTATAATACAGAAACTGTTGAATGGGACACCGGACAACAGATTACTACTGTAGCTCATGATAAAGTATTGTTAGTCAAGCGCGACAAGAAAGCAGAAAAGGTCTTTTTCGACAAAATCAAAAAAGCACATCCCCGCTTCGAAAGAAATATAGGACGCAATTATTTCCAACTACAATCGAAAGAAGCACTGAGTCGTAATTGGTTTTTGAAATTTATGGATTTTCTAAAAAAAGAAAAAATATTAACCAAAGGACTGGATCGACTCAAGGAATTTCGTTTTAACCAAAATAAACCGGAAACAAAATTAGAGCTGAGCTCCAATATTGACTGGTTTGATGCAAAAGTAGAAGTCTCATTTGGAGAGCAAACAGCTCAAATTGCAGATATTAAAAGAGCCCTATCCCGAAAACAAAATTATGTTCCATTAAATGATGGTTCTTTAGGAATTTTACCGGAAGAATGGATGGAGAAATACAGCCTTTTATTCAGAATGGGACAAACCACCGAAGGAGGATTGACGCTTTCAAAGTACAATTTCAGTATCATAGACGAACTATATGATTACATTGATGATGACCGTCTCATTCAAGAGCTAGAAGAAAAAAGAAATAATCTCTTAAATTTTGAAAATATACCTCCTATTTCTATCCCTTCTAATGTAAATACAGAACTGCGTAAATATCAGAAAAGTGGATTTCAATGGTTAAATTATCTGGATGAAATAAAATGGGGAGGAATTCTTGCCGATGATATGGGATTAGGAAAGACTTTACAGACGCTTACCTTTTTTCAACATTTCAAAAATGAAAATGGGAAATGCCTATCTTTAGTAGTTTGCCCTACTTCTGTTATTTATAACTGGGAAAATGAAGTAAATAAATTCACCCCCGATTTAACTTTTCATATTCATCATGGTCCTAATAGAAATTACAACATCAAAGAATTAAAAGAATACAATATTCTCATTACTTCATATGGCACTTTAAGAAGTGATATACAATTATTTGCTAAATTCAATTTTGATTATGTTGTATTAGATGAATCACAGTTTATTAAAAATCCATCCAGTAAAGTAACCAAAGCAGCACAATTATTGAATGCATCAAATAGATTTTGTCTTAGTGGGACCCCAATGCAAAACAACACTTTTGATTTGTATTCTCAGATTAATTTTTTAAATCCCGGAATGCTTGGAAGTGTAGAATTCTTCAAGAGTGAATTTTCCCAACCTATCGACAAGGGACAGGATGAAGATTTAAAAGCTCATCTGCGGAAATTAGTTTATCCTTTCATCCTCCGACGAACAAAGGAACAAGTGGCCAAAGACCTTCCGAAAAAATCAGAAATGGTACTTTTCTGCGAGATGAATGAAGATCAGCGTAAAGTCTATGATGAATATCGCAACATGTATCGTTCCAGAATACTCGGAACCATAGACGATAAAGGAATGGGGCGTTCACAGCTTACCATCTTACAAGGGTTAATGAGACTTCGGCAGATTTGTGATTCTCCGGCCATTTTAAAAGAAGAAGACTATGGAGAGTATTCTATCAAACTAGATGAGTTATCGCGAGAATTGCAAGAAAATGTAGGCCATCATAAAGTACTTATTTTCTCTCAGTTCCTTGGAATGTTAGGTCTGATAAAAAAACAACTGCAAAATCTAAAAATCCCTTATGAATATTTTGATGGTAGCACCAAACCTACAGAAAGAGAAAAGGCGGTTTATAATTTCCAAAACAACAAAGAAAGTCGTGTATTTCTAATCTCTCTAAAAGCAGGAGGAGTCGGATTAAACCTCACAGCAGCTGATTATGTCTATATTGTAGATCCTTGGTGGAATCCGGCTGTAGAACAACAAGCCATAGATCGTACCCATCGAATTGGTCAAACAAAAAATATTTTCGCTTATCGCATGATTTGTAAAGATACCATAGAAGAGAAAATTCTAACCCTTCAAAAGAAAAAGAAAACGTTGGTGAAAGATCTGATAGCAGACGATAACAGCTTTGTTAAAAAATTGACTAAAGAAGATGTGATGTATCTGTTCGGATAGGATTAGTAAAAAGAGGGGGAAATTTCCTATTCAAAAATCCAGTTAATTCCAACCCCAATCTTGACATTATAGGCCTTATCCAAAGTTTTACTTTCTCCAAAAAGGTTAGTAAAGCCCTTATCTATTCGAACAAAACCTTCCAAATGTTCAGGAAGAGCATAACCTCCAACTACAGAAACCCCCAAATTCAAGTCATTTGCATTGTCTTGAATTTCTCTATACTGAGGATCTTTTTCTCCAATATTTTCACTTGCTAAAAAACCAAAAACCGGTCCGGCCATAGCAAAAAGCTTATCTCCTTTAATAATATTAAATCCTTTTATGTAATATTTTGCATACACGGGAATCTCAATATAGTTAAAGTGGTGTTTAATCGTTTCCTCCCCGGACTGATCAGTTTCTCCCATCATGCTGAAATCTATTTGTGGAACAATATAAAAATGAACCGGCTTATAGTTATAAAGGCCATTTTGAGATTGAATCGGAATTTGCATAAACCCTCCAATATCGGGTCCAATCCTCCCCGACCCACCGGAATAGCCGGTAATAACGGAATAGTGTGCTCCAATTGTAGCTCCATACTGAATGTGTGCTTTTTTAACAATCGATTGGGCCTCGCTACTCCTGAAAGAAGCAAACATGAATAGTAATAATGCTCCTCCTATCGAACATATCCTTTTCAGTTTCATAATATTTTTTATCTTCCAACTTAACATTTTCATAATCTCTTTTTAATAGAATTCAGGATTCAAAAATCACAGATTAAAATAAAAGAAAGTTTCTCCGATCTAAACAAGGATAGTGCCATTTTTTTTACCCTCTTCTCTTCCTTTTCAATCAGTTTACGTCTTCATTTCTACTTACGATTTGCCAAAATGTAAGAAATATAATTTTCAAATCAAGTATAAAAGACCAATTTTCAAGATAATAAACATCTGCCGTAGTTCTTCTTCTTACGGCGTCCGGAGTTTTCGTTTCAGCACGGCTCGCTTTTATCTGAGCCAAACCTGTAATGCCGGGTTTTAGAAAATGACGAACCATATACCGATGATTCATAGATGAGTATAGTTTTATATCTGCCATCATATGTGGACGAGGACCTACAACAGACATACTTCCCCACCATACATTAAAAAATTGAGGTAGCTCATCCAAACTGGTTTTCCTTAAAAGGTTACCCATCTTTGTTACTCGGGGGTCGTCCTTTTTTGCCATCACTTCATCAGCCTCTTTATTCATCCGCATCGTACGCAATTTAAGACAAGTAAAAAGTTTATTATTTCGTCCTACTCTTTTTTGTTTAAAGAATATAGGTCCCGGAGAATCCAGATAAATTAATAAAGACAAAATAGGCAGCAACCAGCTTAATAACAAAAGAATAACCAAACTGGAAAAACACAAATCAAAACATCGCTTTAAAAATGCATTTTCAATCTTTTCTAAGGGCTCCGTACGCGCACTAAAGACCGGAATATCATTGATTACTTCAAACTGACCATGTGCGGGCAAATAACCATAAATATCCATCAGCATCTGAAAACGCATCACTTTACTATCGGCAATTTCACGCAAACGTAACACATCCTTATCTTTCATTCCATGTGCAATGCAAAATATCTCATCTACCCGATGTTCTTCTAAGTAAGGAAATACAGATTCAAATTGTCCTTTATACAATCCATTTACGGTAGAATTGCTGATACGATGACCATCATAGAAAACACCAACAACTTCATAAGGAGTTGCCGATTTATGAATTAATCGTTCCCTCATTTCCTGTGACGTCGCATTACCTCCTACCAATACAATCTTTTTCCTATATCTTTTACGAAAACGATCCGGGTATTTACGTAGTCGTAGTAATAATACTCTATTCATTGTTAATCCAATGAAAAAGACAAGGAAAAAAAGTATAAAAAACCAAAAACCAAACTGTTGTTGCAATGAGCCATGATTCCACACTATCAGCATAATCTTGACAAGGATAATACCCAAAGTAAAAATGATAAATGCTTTGACCATTTGATCATAAAAGGTCACCACATTTTTCTTTTGATATAGACTGTATATCCGACAATAACTAGCCGAAAAAAGCCACACCATATTTATAACGGATACAAATAAGAAACACCTGTGAAAATAAAGATATAAATCGATATGATTTACTGCCAACAGACAACCTATTAAAAGGACTATATTAAGCCAAAGCAAGTCTGCAAAAACATTTACATATTTAAGAATCCAATTAAGGTTCATGGCAAGTCAATATCAATTTGATATAAAGCAAATTATTTTAAATAACAACCGGACAAAGATAGTTTATTTTACAATATAAAATAAAGAAATTAACCTTATGTACGGATAGGATTTTTCACGCAATCTCCCCACCCTTTTCCAAAAGCTGTCATCATTATACATCCGAAATAAACCTTTAAATTCATATGCTTAAGCATGTATATATCAACCTTTGCCTGACGTTTGGGCATAGAAGTATCTATCCTGTTAATTTGTGCCAACCCGGTAATGCCGGGTAAATATTCATACACTCCCTCCTTTTCTCTTTCGATCATCACTTCTTCCTGACAAGGGATTACGGGTCGGGGACCTACCAAACTCATATCTCCTCTGAGAACATTAAACAACTGCGGAATTTCATCTAATTTTATCTTCCTTAAAAAGTGCCCTATCCTCGTAATGGATTTCCCATCGGCTTCATGGGAAGAGGTTTCCGGAGTATCTAAAGTCATCGTTCTGAATTTGTATAACGTAAAAGGTTTCTTGTGCCTTCCAATACGTTTTTGTACTAAAACAGGCACACCGGTATCGAACAGTAAAATAATAAATAATAGAATACCTATAGGCAAAAGAATAATCAGTCCTAATAAAGCAAATGTAAAATCAAAAACCCTTATCATTTTTTTTCATATTAGACATACAAAAAAGGAACCCAAAAATTCCCCTATATGTATCTTATTAAAGAATCATCATCTATTACTCCTCCGATATGTACCTATTTTTGTAATTTTAACAAAAAACATACCAGTCTTCCTAATTAGATAAGAGAAACAGTAATTTTGTTACCCCTTTTTCTTTTTTACTTTAACAAGAACTCATTTCTTCATTCATAATAACCTCTATGGCTTCATTTATGCATCTATAGAGATCAAAAATACAATTTACAAAGATATATAACCTTTATCAAAAATATTTTATTTCAATAAAAATGACAAAATGATGATAAAATATTAATCTTCTAATTTTAGGACGGCCATAAAAGCTTCCTGAGGCACTTCTACATTTCCTATCTGGCGCATTCTTTTCTTTCCTTCTTTTTGTTTCTGTAAGAGTTTTCTTTTTCTGGAAATATCCCCACCATAACATTTAGAAGTAACATCCTTCCGCATCGCAGAGATATTTTCCCTGGCAACGATCTTTGCACCTATGGCTGCCTGAATAGCAATTTTAAACTGATGTCTGGGCAATAATGTCTTTAGCTTTTCACATATTTTTTTCCCAAAATCTCTTGCTCGGCTACGATGAATTAATGCGCTGAGGGCATCTACCTTATCTCCATTCAACAGAATATCCATCTTAATAATATCCGATTCTCTATAATCTAACGGACTATAATCAAAGGAGGCATATCCCCGACTTACCGATTTCAACCGGTCATAAAAATCAAAAATAATTTCGGTAAGAGGCATTTCAAAAGTAAGCTCTACTCTGGATTGTGTTAGATAAACCTGATTTTTTAAGATCCCTCTTTTCCCTAAACATAACGTCATAACCGGACCAATATAATCCGGAAGAATAATGATTTGAGCTTCAATAAATGGTTCTTCAATATGACCAACAACTGAAGGGTCAAGCATTTCAGTAGGATTATTGATGATCACTTTTTCTCCATTGGTTTTATATCCGATGAAACTTACATTAGGAACTGTCGTAATAACATCTTGATCAAATTCCCGTTCCAATCTCTCTTGAATAATTTCCAAATGCAACATTCCCAAAAAGCCACAACGAAATCCAAACCCCAAAGCCTGAGAGGTCTCCGGAGTATATACCAGGGAAGCATCATTCAGCTGCAGTTTATCCATACAATCTCGTAATTCCTCAAAATCATCATTGCTGATGGGGAATATACCGGCAAAAACCATGGGTTTTACTTCTTCAAACCCTTTTACAGCCTGTTCACAAGGATGATCAGATAACGTAATGGTATCCCCTACTTTTACATCTTTAGCATTTTTTATACCGGTGATAATATAGCCTACATTTCCTGCTCCTATTTCTTTTCGTTCCTCTTGTTTCAACCCTAGAATACCTATTTCATCAGCAAAATATTCCTTTCCGGTATTGACAAATTTTACTTTATCTCCTTTCTTTAGGACACCATTAAAAATTCTAAAATAGGCGATCACCCCCCGATAAGAGTTAAACATGCTATCGAAGATGAGCGCTTGTAAAGGTTCATCCCTTTCAACTTTTGGTGCAGGTATTTTTTTTATAATGGTTTCCAAAATCTCAGGAACACCAACTCCCGTCTTTCCCGAAGCCAACAGAATTTCATCTTCGGCACAACCCAACAAATCAATAATTTCATCTTTTACTTCTTCCACCTGCGCTCCCTCCATATCAATTTTATTGATAACGGGAATGATTTCTAAATCATGTTCTAATGCAAGATATACATTAGATATCGTTTGTGCTTGAATTCCTTGAGAGGCATCTACCAATACCAGAGCACCTTCACAGGCAGCCAAAGCCCGAGAAACTTCATAGGAAAAATCTACATGCCCCGGTGTGTCAATCAGGTTAAGCGTATATTCCTCCCCGCCTGAATGATATAACATCTGGATGGCATGGCTTTTAATGGTAATCCCTTTCTCTCGTTCCAATTCCATATCATCCAATACCTGAGACATCATGTCCCGATCAGAAACCGTCTCCGTAGATTCTAACAATCGATCAGCCAGGGTACTTTTTCCGTGATCAATATGAGCGATAATACAGAAATTCCTAAAATTCTTCATAAATCAATTCAATCGTCAAATAAGTTTCTTTATCCGCCAAAGGTAAGTAAAAAGCTTAGGCTTTAGACCTCTCACTAGCTAAGGCCTCTGACAAGGCGTCCAAAAAAACATCCGCTTCTTTCTTTTTTAAGTTCAAAGCCGGCAAGAGGCGGATAATATCTTTTCCGGCCGCCCCGGTAAATATTTTATATTTATAGAGTAATTCTTTTCTTAAATAAAGATAAGACGAAGGTAAATTAAACCCTATCATTAATCCTCTTCCTCTAACATTTTCCAAAGGGGCAAATTTTTTCAGCTCTTCCAAAAGATAAGCACCTATCTTCCTGGCATTTTCTAATAATCCTTCCTCCTCAATCACTTCCAAGACGGCTAAACCGGCCACACAAGCCAAATAATTTCCTCCAAATGTAGTTCCCAGTTGACCTGCCCATGGCTTTATTCTAGGATGAATCAATACCCCTCCGATTGGAAATCCATTCCCCATGCCTTTAGCTGTCGTAATTAAATCCGGCTTTATACCTGAAGACTGATGAGCAAAGAAAGAGCCACTTCTTCCATAGCCCGACTGCACTTCATCAAGAATAAGATAAGTACCACTTTTATCACATTGTGCTCTAAGAAACTGAAGAAAATCATCTTCGGGGAATTGTATACCTCCAACCCCTTGAATTCCTTCCACAATGACCGCAGCCACTTCTTCCGTTATGGCTTTTTCTGCAGCTTCTTTATCATTCAATGGAATAAATTCGACATCATGCCCCGCATTAAAAGAAGAGACTATCTTAGGATTATCAGTAGTTGCTACGGCTCCTGAGGTTCGACCATGAAAGCTTTTTTGAAAAGCAATTACTTTTTTCCTACCGGAAGCAAAAGAAGCTAATTTCAATGCATTTTCATTGGCTTCCGCCCCTGAATTACATAGAAACAGCTGATAGTCAACATATCCACTTAAATTTCCAAGTTTCTCACTCAATTTACTTTGTAATGGATTCTTGATGGCATTAGAATAAAAACCTATTTTTTGTATTTGATGAGTTATTCTTTCAACATAGTGAGGATGAGTATGACCGATGGAAATAACGGCATGTCCGCCATAAAGATCCAAGTACTTTTCTCCTTTTTCATCCCATAAATAACTGCCTTTTCCCTTTACCGGCGTTACATCAAAAAGAGGATAAACATTGTAGAGATTCATATTTTATACTTTAAGAAATTCAAAAAACGATAGATTTCAATTTTAATCCGGTATCTTCTGCAAAACCCATCATCAAGTTCATATTCTGTACCGCCTGACCGGAAGCTCCTTTAATCAGATTATCCTCAACAGAATGAACCACCAGTTTATCTTCCTCCTTTTCCAGATGAACAAAGCATTTATTAGTATTCACAACCTGTTTCACATCAATCATTTTTTTACTCACATGCGTAAAACGAGCTTCTTTGTAAAATTCAAAATATAATTGATACGCCTCCTCTAGAGACACATCACAATCAAGATATGAAGTAATAAAGATGCCTCTGGTAAAATCACCTCTCCAGGGAATAAAGTTAAAAGGAGCATCGAATCCGGGTTGCAGAGCCGAAAAAGTTTGTCTTATTTCCTTCTGATGCTGATGCGTTAATGTTTTATACGCATTGACATTCCCTTGTCTCCAACTATGCTGTGTAGTCGGACGCAACTTTTGTCCGGCTCCTGTGGATCCGGTAATCCCGGTTGTATGAATCTCTTTTAACAACCCTTTCTCTGCTAAAGGCAAAAGTCCTAACTGAATAGCCGTCGCAAAACAACCCGGGTTCGCAATATCATGAGCAGTCAGGATCTTCTCTTTCTGCCATTCAGGTAAACCGTAAACAAACTGTCTTTTTTGTGCTGTTTCGCCTAATCGAAAGTCCTGACTTAAATCAATTATATGAACATGATCAGGAATATTTGTTTCCTGCAATAACCGACCGGAAGCCCCATGTCCCATGCAAAAGAAAACTACATCAATATCCCAGTTCAACTTATCTACAAAGCTCATCTCTGTTTCTCCTAATAAATCCGGTAACACTTCACTTACCGGTTTCCCCGCATGGCTCCTGCTGTGGATATAAGATAACTCGACTTGAGGATGATTCAAAAGAATTCTTACCATTTCTCCCCCGGCATAGCCGGAAGCTCCGATGACAGCTGCTTTTATTTTATTATTTTCTAACATGGTTGATGATTATATAGTTGAATGGTTATGTGGTGGAATGGCTAATTTTTATTTTTCAATAGGCATCTGATGACCGTTACCCCTTCTTCCGACATCCCCATTTATTATCTCAAAATTGCTTACTACTTACCGCCGCCTTCATTCACTTTATTCCATATTGCCGTTTGGTTAGCAAATATTTTCGAAAATCCACGCACATCTTCTCCTGACCAACCTTTGTTCGTTTCACCATAAGCAGCAAATGCATTATCCATCAAATCATGCTCCGATTCAATACCTTCCAATTCAAAGCGATAGGGATATAATTTCATGAACACTGTACCGGTCACCTGCTCCTGAGAGCTTTCCAAAAAAGCTTCTATATCCCGCATTACAGGGTCCAAGGTCTGACCTTCGTGCATATAATTTCCATAAAAATTGGCCAGCTGGTCTTTCCACATTAACTGCCATTTCGTTAATACATGCTTTTCCAGCAAATGATGAGCCTTGATTATCAATACCGGTGCTGCCGCTTCAAATCCCACACGTCCTTTAATCCCAATAATGGTATCTCCTACATGTATGTCCCTGCCAATTCCATACGGCGCTGCCAGTTTTTCCAAATATTGAATAGCCTCTACAGGATGTTGAAAAGACCGGTCATTGATGCTCTTCAACTCTCCTTTTTCAAAAGAAAGCTTTAAATCTTCATTTCCTTCTTTGGTAACTTGCGTAGGATAAGCTTCCTCCGGCAAAGCCTTTCTGGATCCTAATGTCTCCTCCCCTCCTACGGAAGTTCCCCATAACCCTTTATTAATAGAATACTTTGCTTTCGCAAAATTCATATTTACCCCTTTAGCTTCCAGATATTTAATCTCTTCTTCACGGCTCAGTTGCATATCACGAATAGGGGTAATAATTTCCATTTTCGGGCACTTAATGTGGAATGTCATATCAAAACGGATTTGATCATTTCCGGCTCCTGTACTTCCGTGCGCAACAGCATCTGCCTCCAATTCCAATGCATACTCTGCTATTGCAACGGCTTGCGACATTCTTTCAGAGCTAACACTGATCGGATAGGTACCATTTTTCAAAACATTCCCAAAAACAAGATATTTTATAGCCTGTTCATAATAAGTTTTGGAAACATCTATATTTTTATGAGAAGTAGCCCCTAACCTCAGCGCTTTCTCTTTTAATGCCTTCGATTCATCCTCGTCAAAACCACCTGTATTAACCATAACGGTGTGTACTTCATATCCTTTTTCTTCTGTAAAATATTTTACACAATAGGATGTATCTAATCCTCCACTGAATCCTAATACTACTTTTTTACTCATTTTTAATTCTTTTTTATTAAAAGGGAAATATTTTGTTCTTGTGATTTGATGTTCTTTTATTTTGATTCCGTTTCCTGTTTTTTAATAAAACATAACGTTTAAAACGTAGCCAACGTGCATACAATTTGGAATGACCTTCAAAATCAGGTTTCTCATGTTCCTGAACGTCATTTTTTTTATTCTCCTCTTTTTCCGGATCATACAACATGGCAGTGCAAAGACAATTTTTTCTTCCTTTGCTCATTAAGATCTCATAATTCACACAGCTTTGGCAACCTTTCCAAAACTGATCATCATCTGTCAATTCTGAATAGGTTACCGGTTTATATCCCAACTCCGAATTGATATGCATTACAGGAAGACCGGTCGTCAATCCAAAGATCTTTGAATGTGGAAATTTTTTTCGGGACAATTGAAAGGTATTGGCTTTTATTTTTCGAGCTACTCCTAAACCTCTGTATTTTGGATTCACAATTAACCCCGAATTAGCAACATATTTTTTATCCTGCCAAGCTTCTATATAGCAAAACCCAACCCATTCATCTGTATCGGGATTTACAGCAATAATCGCTTTTCCTTCATCCATTTTCTGATTTACATACTCCGGGGTACGGCGGGCAATTCCCGTTCCTCTTTTCTTTGCCGAATCTGCAACTTCATCTACAATAGTTTGAGCATATTTATGGTCTTCGGATGTGGCTATCCTAACAATATATTTCTTTTCGGATTCCAAAATGTTATAAAATAATAAGCGTGAAAAAATGTTTTTAAAAGACGACTTAAAAAGCCAGGCTCATACTTATCTTCATTGATGAAATGCATGAGCAAATTGATTTTATACAATCAATCGTCGTCGATCAAAACATAAGAAAGCATTCATTCTGAAGGAGCTCATCCTGTAGAATGTATGAAAACATACAGCTTTTAACTGCCATTTGAGGATTGCGATATGATGATTAAAAATTTTCACCTTCAGTTTAATATTCACCTTTAAAAATTTATGATCTGATAAAGGAAGGGCAAAGGTAAGAATAATTTGGCATAATTTACATATCCGTTTCATTCCCTTTATTCAGAATCTATCTTCATCCTTTCTAAAGATTATCAAACGGATATGAAATTCAATAAAGAAAATAAGAAAACGCTGCTCAACAACCGGGTTAAGCTCTTAGTTCTGCTTTCGTACCTTCTTTTTTATTGATGAATGCCACATTCTCTATGAGCTAACGCCTTTGTCGGATCATAATAATTCTCCTCATTGGGTAGATCATACTTTAACAAATAACGTTCTAAATCCGCATCAGTATAATGATAAAAAGGACTCACTTTGAGAATACCATCTTTACTTTGAGAAACAATATCTATACGATCTCTAAAAGCAGTTTGTCCTTTCCTTAAATTGGTAAACCAAACATCCGGTGCTTGTTCTTTCATCGCTCTGCGGAAAGGCTCTAGTTTTACCTGTTCTGAAAAAATCTTATGTTCCTCAGTATTGACTTCCGGTATCCCCAAGGTCACATTTCTATACCCTACCGATTGTAGGGGAACATAAATATGCATATTTAATTGAAGCCTTTCAATTAACTCCTTTGCATGAAAATAAGTATCCGGAGTATTATATCCTGTATCACACCAGATCACATCAATAGAAGGTACAATAGAAGATACAAGATGCAGAATAGCACTTTCATACGGTCGAAAATTAGTAGTTATAACCGGTTTTTGTGCTTTACTCAAAGCCCAACGTACAATATCTTCAGGACTTTGGTCATGTAACGAATCATTTACTTTATTAAAATCCATTTTTATTTTATTTTAATGTTCTTTTATTCTTACTTTACTTTCCCCATTTGATATTGTTCCACATTCGTTCATGAAAGTAATAAAGCACTGTTTTAGTCAATAGTTCAAAGGATCCTATTGAAATTGCTATGGTCCAGTCTCCGGCAATGAGCCAAGACAACAAAATGGTATCAAGCGTACCAAAAGCTCTCCAAGAAAGAGCCTTAACAAAGCTCCTTAAGTGTTTATCTGACTTCTCTTTGGGCTTTTTTTCTGATCTTACCACTTCAAATATTCGATCAATTACCATAATACTCTATTTACTTCACAGATTTAGTAGACTTTGCAAAAATAGGATTTATTTAAAGAGAGACAAAATAAATTTGGATTTTCTAATGTAACGGAAAGATATTCAATTATGAATAAAAAAAAACAGCCTTTATCAAAATGAAAAAAGACTGCTTTAACCTACATTATTCATCAATTTTTGGAGATAACTCTAATCCCATGAATAGGCGGTATAGCTAGGATTAGATCCTTTTTATTGCTTCTTCAATTCCTTCTCCAACAGTAATGACTTAGGGAAAAGAATGTTATTTTCCAGATGAATATGCTTATGAAGATCTTTCTCAAAATCCCGTAAAAGGCTCAACGTCAAATTATAAGTATTACAACCATCTTCCGGCGTCGTGAAATCGTTACTTAATTTAGCTATTTTCTTAAAAGCCTCTCCCTGTATATCATGTTCATCGGTCAACATATCTACAGGATCTTCTACCGTTCTTGGAGGATTAAACGCTTCATTATTCTCCTTAGATTGAACCATTTTTTTAATAAAAGGGAACAGCATAATTTCCTCTTTTTTCTGATGAGCAGCTATTTCTCCGGCTACTTTTTTAAAAATACTGTTTATTTCTATTAATTCAGAATGATGCGATCCATGCACCCGCACAATTTTATCTAAGTAAGGCAAAATAGTTCTTATTTGCTCCTCTGCTTTTTTATGATGTGTTTTGACTATATAATCTACAAGCAAGTCCAAGGGCCAGGATTCAAAATCATTTTGTTCTTGTTTTTCTCCCGTTAGAGCTTCCTCAATCTCCTGTATTAATTCTTGTAAATCAAGATGCTGTTCCTGTGCAACTTCTTGAATACTACGTCCTCCATTGCAACAGAAATCTATTCTGTGTTGCTCAAATACCTGTGCAGCACGATAATCTTTGGCTACAATTTCTCCTACTGATTGATTTTTTATTTCTCCCATGATGTAAAAATTTTAAAATTTCTTACAAAACTACATCTTTTTAACAAAAAAGGACATTTTTATCTTAATAAGATTTTTTATAAAAAAAAGTGTCTTTCGAACGAAAGACACTTTTTATTTTCTTCTTCATTATACCAACATGGTTGCCGGGTTTTCAATAAAGCTTTTTAGTGTTTGTAAAAACCGGGCACCTACGGCGCCATCAGCGACTCTGTGATCGCAACTTAATGTTACTTTCATAATATGAGCAGAGGCAAATTCTCCATTTTTGACAATGGGGGTTTCCTTTATTCCTCCAATTGCAAGAATTGCCGAATCCGGCGGATTAATAATGGCAGTAAACTCATCGATTCCCATCATTCCCAGATTAGAAACGGAAAAGGTATTTCCGCTGTACTCATCAGGTTGTAATTTTCCTTCTCCCGCTTTACCATATAACTCTTTCGCTTCTGCTGCAATTTGACTTAAAGATTTCTGATCCGCAAATTTAATAACCGGAACAATTAATCCTTCATCCATAGCAAAAGCAGATCCTACATGTACATGTTTATAAGTACGGATTACGCCCTCTTCTTCCAACCAACTGCTATTCACTTCAGGATGCTTTCGCAAAGCCATTGCAGAGGCTTTTATAATCAAGTCGTTAAAAGAAATTTTCACCGGACTTATTTCATTCATGTCTTTCCGAACCGCCATGGCCTTATCCATATTAAGGGCTACGGTGAGATAGAAATGTGGCGCATTAAATTTACTTTCACTTAAACGTCTACCAATGGTCTTTCTCATTTGTGTAAACGGCTTATCTTCATATCCTTCCTCCCCTGAAGGTGCAAAAGAAGGAGCTTGAGTACTTTTTGAAGCTGCCTTTTTACTTGGTGTATAGCCATCAATATCACGTTTTATGATTCTTCCTCCATCTCCTGTTCCATTTACATCTTCAAGGTCTATCCCTTTTTCTTCTGCCATTTTTCGTGCCAATGGGGAAGCTTTTATACGACCTTCCTTAGTTTTAGAGTTCTTCTTCTCTGATTTCTGATCTGTAGAAGATGCTTTTCCCGAAGATTTCTCTTTCTTTTCAGACTGTGTTTTTTCTTGCTTTTTGGAGGAAGTCTCTTCTTTTCCCTTTTCGGCATCCAAAATAGGCTGAATGTCCGTTCCTTCTTTTCCTACAATAGCAATAACGTCATTTACTTTTGCGGCTTGACCTTCCGGAACACCAACATAAAGAAGGGTACCATCTACATATCCAATCACCTCCATCGTAGCTTTATCTGTTTCTACTTCTGCCAATACATCATCTGCATCAACCTTGTCACCTTCTTTTTTACTCCAAGTAACGATCTTTCCCTCCTTCATGGTATCACTCAAGAGAGGCATACGTATAGCGGTGGCATTTTTTTCTGCTTCTTCCAAAGCCTTTGGGTCTACTTCTTCTTTGGTAGAAGAGTCCTCTTTAGATTCTTCCTTATCATTCGAGGAATCATCTCCTTCTGTTTGCTGATCAGCTGTTTCTTCCTTCAATAAATCTTCATAAGACTCCCCTTCTTCGCCTACAATAGCGATGACTTCATTTACCTTGGCCGCCTCTCCTTTTTTAGGTCCAATATATAACACGGTACCATCAACATAAGGAATGACTTCCATTGTAGCCTTATCCGTTTCTACTTCAGCAATAGCCTCGTCTGAAGAGATCTCGTCACCAACTTCTACATTCCAGTCTGCAATAACGCCTTCTTTCATTGTATCACTTAAAAGAGGCATGCGAATAACTTCTGCCATAAAATATTACTTTGTAATGGGTATCAAATTTTTTTCAAAATTAATAAAAAACTTCCTAAAAATCCCCTCTTAAACAGGAACTATTATTCTTTTTCTATCTTACCCCAAATCTAAATTTAATCTATCCTTTAATTCCTTGACCAAAGGATACTTCTTTATCATGTTATCTAATTGTTGTCTCTTTGTCAAAACAGGTTCTTGATCCTCTGTTTCTCTAAGTGAATCATCTACCATAGTGGAAACCTGAATAGCGTAATTGTGGAATCTTTTTTTTAACTTCTCTGCAAAGGGAATTTTTTGATCATCTATAAAGGATCGTTGTACTTGATTCCGACAAATAATTTCTACACTTTGATCGTCCAGAATCCGTATATCTGCTAATCCCAAAAGATTTGCAGCTTGTCTCTTATCCAATTTTTTCAATTCTTCAATATGCTGATTCCATATCTGCAGCATCACTTCTTTTTCCAGCGGACTTTTCACCGCCTTTTCCATCCCTTTCTTATCTTCTTTCTCCTCTGTAACTTTTTTCCTAATCTTATTCAAATCCAACGAATTCCCCGAGTCAAAAAGACTTTCCTTTTCATTTCCACTATGATAAGAATTGGATTCCGGCTCACTAGCTTTCGACTTCTCGGTTGTGTAACTTTCTACAACCTTCTCCTTCTTCCTTGGTTCCTTATCCCCTATTTCTTCCTTCCTATTTCCTATTTCTTTTTGATTTTTCCTTGTATCTTTCGCTTTATTCTCCGTTTTTTGTTTACTTCCATCGGCATCTTTTTCCCTATTCTTCTTCTCCGCTTCTTTTATTCCTTTCGAAAATCCGGTAGTAAGTGGTACTGTTTTTTCAGCTCGTTCCGTTACTTTTTTTTTTGAAACCGCTCCTGTCTTTTCATTATTGATTAAAGA
Organism: uncultured Chitinophagaceae bacterium; assembly: GCA_964647485.1. GTDB lineage: Bacteria > Bacteroidota > Bacteroidia > Chitinophagales > Chitinophagaceae > FW021-bin31. The sequence goes on from CAZYHV010000002.1 coordinate 180,301, forward strand.
TACCGCTTGCTGCAAATAACTCAATCTAATTAAACTCATTTCAATACTCAAGCGTTTATTGCGCGCTTGTTTATAATGAATTCCCGTTTCATTCAATATATTCAGGGCAGAAACCAAAAATCCGGTATCCAGTTTTCCGGCTTGTTCTTCATAACGCGCTTTCAGATTATCAGTAACCTCCATTAAATGAACAGCACGCTTATCTTTGCTTACTAATAAATCTCTCAAAAATTCAGAATAGCCATCCAGAAAATCATCTCCTTCAAACCCCTTCTGTAATATTTCATCATAAATTAACAATGCCTTCCCTGCATCTTGACTCATAACCGCATCATTAACCTGAAAGAAATATTCATAATCCAATATATTAAGATGTTCCAAGGTATTTTTATAAGTCAATTTACCTCCGGTAAAACTAATAATTTTATCCAGAATACTCAAGGCATCTCGCATACATCCTTCACTTTTTTGAGCAATAAGATGCAAGGCATCACTTTCACATGTTACGTTTTCTTTTTCACAAATATCCTTCAGATGACCGACGGTTTCTGAAGTAGGCATTCGTTTAAAATCAAACACCTGACACCGACTAAGAATGGTAGGAAGAATTTTATGTTTCTCCGTTGTCGCCAGAATAAAAATAGCATGTGCAGGAGGTTCTTCCAAAGTTTTCAAAAAAGCATTGAAAGCTGATGCACTCAGCATATGTACCTCATCTATAATATACACTTTATATCGGGTACCCTGAGGTGCAAAACGAACATGTTCATTGAGTTCACGAATATTATCTACCGAATTATTCGATGCTGCATCCAATTCATGAATGCTCATAGATTGTCCCTCCTGAAAAGTTGTGCATGCTGTACACGTTCCACAAGCTTCTCCATCTTCCGTAGGATGCTCACAATTAATAGTCTTGGCTAAGATTCGAGCACAAGTCGTCTTCCCCACTCCACGCGGACCACAAAACAAAAAGGCATGAGCCAACTGTTCATTTCGAATAGCATTCTTTAACGTAGTAGTAATATGCTTTTGTCCAACTACCGTATCAAAATTCTGAGGTCTATACTTTCTGGCAGAAACTACGAAATTTTCCATATCGCTGCTAAGGTAACAAAAAACCCATTACTTTTCACTCCACTCCTTCTTTTTCACGTTCCTACAAAACAAGATTTTTTAACAAAAAAATAATTCCATATTAAAACCTAAAATTAGCGTAAAATCAAGGATCTTGACGATTTATTATTTTAATTTTTTAAGCCCTTTTATTAGATTTTTTTCGATAAAAAGAAATAAAAAAAGTTTTTTTTCTACTTTTGTCTGGTCATTTTGATTTTCATCAAAAACTTTTTCATCATTTATTCTTCTTATTCTACACGATTTGTTCTGATTTTTCCTTTTAAGAAAGAAAAAATCAGGATCTATCGTGTCTTTTTTTGAAACGAGATATTATTTATTTATGGCAAAAGCTACACAAAATCCTGAGGGCAAACTCAAACGAGAAATAGGAATTATCGGTATCTTGTTTGCCGCCGTTGGTTCCATCATTGGTTCCGGGTGGCTCTTCGGGGCATTATATACAGCAGAAGGCGCCGGACCGGCTTCTATCATATCTTGGGCACTTGGAGCTATATTAATGATGTTTATAGCCTTGGTGTATGCCGAGTTAGGCACTATGTTTCCAATGTCGGGAGGAGTTGTTCGTTATCCTCATTTTGCATTCGGTTCTTTTGCCAGTTATTCCATTGGATGGATTACTTGGTTTGCAGCCGCGGCCACTACCTCCATTGAAGTGCTTGCAGCGATGCAATATGCCACCAATTATCTTCCATGGATGCAACATATTAGCTCAGATGGAGTGGCGGTACTCACCACTGCAGGATATTTTGTAGCAATCGGCATGCTGGCTTTATTCAGTCTTATTAATTTCATTGGTATTCGCTGGTTTGAAAAGCTCAACAATATTTTAGTCTGGTGGAAATTAGGCATTGTTGCCTTAATCATCATCGCCTTCCTAGCCGTTTCTTTTGAAGGTTCTAACTTTACAGATGATGCAGCCGGAGGTTTTTTCCCTTTCGGATTGGAAGGCGTCTTTACTGCTATTTCTACAGCCGGTGTGTGTTTTTCCTTCCTCGGATTCAGACAAGGGGTAGAATTAGCCGGAGAAACAAAAAATCCATCTAAAAATGTACCTATTGCTGTCATTGGCTCTATCTTAATTACCTTAGTTTTATATATTCTCTTACAAGTAGCATTTATTGGAGCTTTACCGGAAGGTTCTTTAATCGAAGGTTGGCGTAATATTGGAAAGCATTTCGCCTCCGGTATGAGTGATGTCGTTGCTGCTTTTGGTCCTCTGGCAGCCATTGCCGGGATTATGGGACTCTCCTGGATTGTGATATTATTATATATTGATGCTTTTATCTCTCCGGCAGACACCGGTTTAATTTATACCACTGTTACTTCGCGTTTATCCTATGCAATGGGACTTAATGGGAATGCACCAAAATCATTATCTAAAACAAATAAAAAAGGAGTTCCCTGGGTGAGTGTACTCCTCACCTTTATTTCTGGAACTGCTTTCTTTTTCATCTTTCCCGGATGGGAAAAGATTGTTGGGTTTGTTACCGCAGGTACTGTTTTATCTTTTGGCTCAGGACCTGTAGCCTTATTGGCCATGAGAAAGCAAATTCCTCAAGCAAAACGCCCTTTTAAACTACCCGCCGCCACTCTGATATGCTATCTGGCTTTTCTTGCCGCCAATTTAATTGTTTACTGGTCAGGCTGGGCGGATATGTGGAAACTAATGGTCGCCATCATCATTGGATATGTCGTTTTGATTATCAATGAAATCGCTAATCACAAAGTTACCCCTAAATTAGAGATACGCTCCGGATTATGGATTTTTGTCTGGTTGGCGGGATTGACCCTGATCAGTTATTTAGGCACCTATCCGGTTCTTTCAAAAAAAGCGGGAAACATTGGAGTATTAAGCGTCGGATGGAGCGTTGTTGCCATTGCACTCTTTACTGCATTTATTACCTGGCTGGCAGTCAAATCCAGGCTACCGCAAGACAAAACCAAAATGAATGTAGAGGAAGGAGTCAGCGAAATGACCCAAGCAAAAGGGGATTCTAAAGTAGATAAATAAAACTGAGTAATATCATCCTACCTTTGGATGTCTCTTAAATTCTTTTTCTCTGTCAAAAAGATATCTATAGGTCGTTAGGGTTCTACTTCTGTTTGTTCCTAACGACTCGGCTACATTTACCATAGTCGGGTTAAAATCTCCAATCCACTCCATTTCAAACTCTTCATACATCATATTTTTTTGAAGAACACGAGCCCCCTCCACAATTATATAAGCATCTGCCCCCGTTTTCTGAAATTCGGGAATCACTCCAAAAACGATACCTACAAAACGTTTGTTTTTTTTCGTTTTCTTATACCAGAGGAATTTCAATTTCTCCCATCCTCCAAATTTACCATTTAAATATTTAAACCATTGATTCAGATCAGGTAAATTAATCCATAATCCAATCGGTTCCTCACGATGATAAATAAACCAGATAATTCGTTCATCTATTACCGGTTTCATCGTTTTAAACATCATTTTTGCTTGCCTCAGATCCATTGTTTTGTTTCCCCCATGACCTGCCCAGGCTTTATTATATACCGAACAAAAATCCGCCGCATATTTATCCAGATTTTTCTTCTGTACATGTTCACAGCGAACATTCGGATCTTCTGCAAATCTATTATGTCGATCATAGATTTTCTGTTGTAACCGATCTTTAACATACAAAGAGTAACACCATTGATTGAAAAATACCCGAAATCCATAATTTTCAAAAAGTTTTTGATAATAAGCCGGATTATAATTCATTCCATAAAGAGGCTCATGAAAGCCTTCTACTAACAAGCCCCACCACCGATCTCTTTCTCCAAAGTTTATAGGTCCATCCATGGCTTCCATTCCTCTTTCCTGTAGCCAGTTTTTACAATGATCAAACATGTAGTTTGCTGCTTTCTGGTTATCAATACATTCAAAAAAACCAACTCCTCCGGTAGGTTGTTTATCTCCCGGATTCCGATACTTTTTATTCACAAAGGCGGCTATTCTACCAATATCTTTCCCCTTTTCATCTACTAAAATCCATGGTTGACACTCATTCCCTTTTCTTTTAAAAAGCTTATTCTTTTCAGGATCAAAAACCTCCTTTATATCTTTGTCCAGAGGACGGATCCAATCCGGATTATCTTTGTTAATAAAAGCAGTGACTTCTATAAATCGTCTGACCGTAGCAGGAGTTTCCACAGGAACAAGCTTCATAAAATTTTGATGTTTTCTTCAGAAAAGTTAAGAAATAAATACTTTTGCGAAGATAATTCTTTCAAACGAAATCAAAACTAATTCTCCTCCCTTTAGTGGGGAAATATTCTTTTATTATGCCGAAAATCATTAATGCCACTCCGGAAGATATTCCTCAAATACATCAGCTGGCTTATAAAATATGGCCCTCTGCTTTTGAGAATATTTTGCAACCAAAACAAATAAATTATATGCTCGAATGGATGTATAGTCCGAATTCTTTGACTCAACAAATGAAAGAAAACCACCACTTTTTATTATTAGAAAAAAAACAAAGCTACATTGGTTATTGCTCCTACCACCAAAATCAGGAGACCACCTTTCTTCAAAAGATCTATATCCTTCCGAAAGAACAAGGAAAGGGATATGGTAAAAAAATGCTAACAAAGGTGATCTCTAAAGCTAAGCTTTCCCACTCCAAAAGTCTTCGATTAAATGTAAACCGATATAATAATGCTGTAAAGTTCTACCAAAATATGGGATTCCAAATACTTTATCAGGAAGATAATCCAATCGGAAATGGCTTTTATATGAATGATTTTGTTATGGAACTTTCTTTATAAAGTTATGTCATCCAAATCCATCTCTTTTTCATGAAGATATGATATGCCTTAAAAATTTTTTTTCTTTATCTTTGTATGGCATTTTAATCCAATTTCATCATGAAACATTTCTTTTATACAATTTCCATATTGGTATTGTTATTTGGCTATTCACAACAAGCACACGGACAAATATTTAGACGCATTAAAGATAAAGTAGAAGATAAAGTAGTTAATAAGGTAGATGATGCCATTGACAATGCCACTAACCCTTCAGAGAAAGATACTGACAATAATAGTAATAATGAGTATCAGAACAACTCTCCCGAAGCAGAAAAAAAAGGCACTTCTTCATCTCAGCCCACCTCATCCTCTAACAACGTTACGCTAACCTCCTATAAAAACTATGATTTCGTTCCGGGAGACAAAATTATGCTGGTTTCCAATTTCTCCAATCGAAGGAATGCCGCTTTACCTTCAAAATTCGGACTATTACAGGGGACGGCTGAAATTCAAACCTATCAGGGAGAAAAGGTGTTAGAATTGGAAAGAGGGTCTAATATTGCCCTGGTTCCATTAATGAAGAGTAAGAACTATCTTCCCGATCAATTCACTCTTGAATTTGATTTATTGATACCTAAAATTGATAATGGTTATAAGACCTTTTCGGTCTTTTTCTTTAAGAGTAATACGACAAAAGAGGATATAAAGGCTCCCCTTCATAAAGAAAAACATTTTCAATTTAAAATAGATGTAGCCGATAAAGGATATATTGATTTTGGGGAATCTATCTCTAACAAAAAACCCAGACCCGCATTGTCTAAATCTCTTAGGAAGCCCGGCGTTTGGCACCACATTGCCCTTTATGTACACAACAATGTCGGAAAAGCTTATATCGACCAATATCGGGTAGCTGCTACGAATATGTTACCCACGGGAATGGTGAAGATGGCCATCAAAACCGACGGTGATTTAGAATATCTTATCAAAAATATAAGATTGGCCAAAGGTGGATCAGATGTATACCAAAAGATTGTAAGTGACGGAAAATATGTCACTCATGGTATCCATTTTGCTTCCGGTAAGTCAGAAATTCTTCCTGAATCTATGGGAACCATTAATGAAATGTTCAGCGTATTGAAAAAACATAATGACCTTCAATTAGAAATCGATGGTTATACCGACAGCGACGGCAGCGAGCAATTGAATGCAAAACTATCTCAAGCCCGTGCAACGGCTGTAAAGAAAAAATTGGTTGCCATGGGCATCGATACGTCCAGATTGACAACGAAAGGATTTGGTGAAGACAATCCTATAGACACGAATGCTACCCCCGAAGGAAAAGCAAACAACAGACGGGTAGAATTTGTAAAACAATAAAACAGGCTCAATATGACAAAAAAAATTATCCTTTTATTTGCCGGTGTATTATTGCTATCCGCCCCCTCACAAGCACAGTTCAAAAAGCTTATTAAAAAAGCAAAAAAACATGCTGTAGAAAGCGTTTTAGGCAAGGAGGAGTCAGACGACAATCCCAATCAAGAAAACAAAGAGAAAACAACTCCGGAACAAGCTTCGAATTCCTCTTCAGATCAGCCCAACTCTCAATCGGAAGAGGGTCAGCACATGCCCCAACCCAAACCTATCGACTTCCCGGTCACCGGGGATACCATTTACGCCCTCCATGGTATATTTGCACCTGTTCTAGACGGGGCTGCCGCCAAGATTAAACAAACACCTCAGGGAAAATACTTTTTTGAATTAGCTCGAGAAAAAGGGCTCAAAGGCTCTGATGCAGATATCCTTAGAGAATCAATGGATACTGAGAATAGAGAAATAATACAGGAAATAAACGAAAAAATAGAAGAGAAATTTCCGAAAGCAAGCCGAAAAGCACGTAAAGAACAACGCAAAAGACAACGTAAAAGACGAAATTTAAAAAAGATTCCCGGGAATTCCCCTACCAACCCTGCCTGGAGTGGCATATCAGTTCCTTCCCTGGCTTTCTGGGCCTATGTAGGAAGTTTTGACATCTGGTTTACTCCCCGGTATATTAAGGCCTCCATGCGACATACGCATTTCACCATGGCAGATGCTTTTGGCATCAATATGGTAAGCATTACAGACTTATTAGATAACAAAGCCTACGGCGTAGGTAGCGTACTGGGAACTCAATTTGCCATGGTCAAAGATTTAGACACCATCGAACACAATATTTACGATGCATACGGACTGGTAAAAAGTGCATACCTCGGTGTCCCCGGAATAGAAATTGAAGCCGGAAAAGCGGGAATGTATGGGAAATACCACACTGTATCCGAAAAAATTGTCATTCCCGTAAAGCCCTATACCGATCCGGCTACCGGTAAAAAATCGGATGGCCTGCTTTATTTACATGATATACTCTCCGACCGGGAAGATTTGGGGCAGCATCCTCCTCACTACAATCCTCATTATAAACTCATTTATAAATTCTACTTTACGCATGATCTGGATAAATATCTGACCAAAGAGCAAAAAACAAAGCTGGCTAATGGAATAACGGGCAAAGAAGGCATCTGCATTGGTGCCAAAATCTCCGATGAAAACGGAAATTCTGCGAACTATCGGTTAATTAATGTTAAAGTTACCCCTGTCGACAAAGGAGCCTTTCAGGTTCCGGATGATTATCCCATTATGACACAACAAGAATTGAATGAAGAGATGAAAAAGAAATTTAGTCTGAAACATCTGTTCAAAGGGGCAGTAAAAAATATAAAAAGCGATAGTAAGGAGGAAACTAAATAACACCATCCTTATTACTAAAAAAATATAAAGATGAAGTAAATCCTCTAATTAAGGCTTACTTCATCTTTATCATGAAGAATAACTATGCCCGTTCCTGTTTGTAAGTGAAAAATACGATCTGTTTCTCTTCCATAAAGATATTGAAAGATTATTTCCCCTTGTATCCCGTTAATAGAAAAAGGAAAATTAGCCTTAATGGAATCTGCCAGCCTCCGATCTTTATCAGATTTCAGGTTCTTTGAAATTTTTTCCCGGATAAGGTCGTCCAATTCCAGCGTATCACTTCCACTAATCAATAGATGGGTTTCTCCTCTTTCCGAATTGTACTGCCTTTCAAGCTTCAATTGAGATCCAAAAGTCGTAAGTGAATTACCTACATCAAAAAAATAAAGTTTTGAAGACTTTTTGATTGAATAATCGTAATCACTTCCATAGAAAGAATGATAACGATTAGAAGCCGGGTATTCAGACCGATTTCCATCTACATATATCTTTTTAAATAAGGATGAAAAAGCATAATAACTTGTATTGCTCTTAAGTTCATGAATTTGTTTTTGTCGAAGATATTGAAATATAAAATCAGTGCTTTGATGCGCTTTAACCCGCAATATTCACCATTTTTTTGAAACAACTCTAAAAATCGTTTAAAATCAATAGCTTGGCAAACTTTTTCATGTTTTGATCGTTCCCCAAATTTGAGGAATAGTTTGAAATTATCTTTTTGCATCTACCGCGTTACAAACTCCTTGCAGTAGGCTACTACTGCGGTGGAGTTCGATGCCTTGTAGCTACAAAAAGCTAATCTCATGAATAATGCGGGTTAAGATACCTGTACTTATCTTGTAGTTGAGCAACCCGTTGTCCATTTATCTTCTTTTCTGTTTGAATTTTTCCTTCTTTCAACAACTACCCTTCTTCCAATAGCGTCAGAAATCGTTTTTCCTGGCTACGGATTCCGGTCGCATAGACATTGAAATAAGGAATGAGCAGGATAAAAATCCCCAATCCGAACAAGGTCAGCGGAATCGTTCTAATCCTGGGTTTCTTAAGAAATAAAAAATAAAAGCTGATAAAAGTTAGCCACACTGCCAGAAATAAAACAAAGTACCGTCCTTCTGTCAACCCATAATTTTTAATCCGAACACCGATAGCAACATATAATAAGACGAGCAAAGGGAGAAGCGTATAGAAAAATACTTTTCGGAAAGCCTTTATCCAGGACTTTTCCGAATCCTTCATTAAGGGATGAACCAACAAAAGTCCCAAAATTCCTACCAAGGCATAGATGAGTACCATATATGAAACCTGACCACGAGGTAAATCAAAATTGACCAAAATACGAATTCCGTAGAGGACTAAAATGATCAGGTAAACAAACAGTAAAGGAATAAGTACGTATTGCGTAAAAAATTTCAACACCTTAGGATAAGGAGTATCTCTTTCCAATTCCGGCAGTCCTCCGGCAGAAAAAAGTGCAAAAATCAAACTGCTTCCAAAAATAAAACAGAAGTCAAAAATATTGAGATAGATCTGATTAAAAGGAATATTAAATAACTCCTGAATCGTTAGAATAGCCAACTCCAAACCTCCGGTTAAGACGGCAGAAAACACCACTGTCATAAATGAATTAATAAAGAGCTTTTTATTGTAATTCCAGAATTTTTCTCTCGGTTGTTGGCGAGAAAAATACGGCGCAAGGGCGACCAAGAGATGGGCTAAAATGAAGCAAGGCGCAAGAACAAAGAGGTATCTCTTTTCAAAAAGATATTCCTTGTCCGGTAGAATAAAGACAAAAAACACAATTAAAAAACACAATCCCAATAGATTCCATAATCCCCTTCTACCATAACGTTGTCCCAAAAAGGACAATCCAAAACCAAGAGAGACCCCAATTGCAGTACTAAAGGCAAGTTTAGTCCAAAGAAAATCAACTTGGTATCCATTTTGAATAACACAGACAGATAAGGCAAATCCGGCAGCCATAATCAGTGGGAAATAATAAGCCTTTATTGCCTTTCGAAGGTTTTCTGTGATGTTTGAAAAAAATTTCTTTATCATGGTGGTTCTGATTAAATATTATGGATTACGAAGCAAAAAAATTGAAATATTAATTTAAAAATAGATTTTTAATAACCTGTTTAATACCTATACGTAAGTATTGAGACTTTATTCGGAGATACAAAATTAAAAAACTATAGATAACCGAAAAGGGCAAAAGATAACAGAAAGATAGGACGACAAAGTATTTACAAGAGGAACTTATCCCTATAAAGCGGACCAGGAATCCCGATTTGTACAAATTGGCATTGTGAAACATCCGCTTTATCCACGTTCTATTTCTTAGGGTATTTGGAACGCACATTTCGACAAGCTTATTTCGACAGGCTTATTTCGACAGGCTCAATATAGCAGATGACGCGGATACTTCGTAACCGCGGATCATCGCTGATTTTAAATCCGTGTAAATCCGCGTTTGTTTACATCCGCTTTATCCGCGTTCTATTTCTTCCCCTCTTTTGGAACGCAGATGACGCGGATACGCCATAATTGCGGATTTTTTTTCATTAATCCATATAAAACTCAAATACCCAAGATAAATGCTACCCTAAGACTTACAAGGGACCAACACTAAACGAAACAGCCACCACATATTGTCGTTCTGACAACGGATAAGGTTTGTCTACTACCAGAAAGCTTTGAATATCTTGCTCGCCATAATCTATTTCCTCATTATAATGAAAACTTTTAGAGGAATTGAGTACGTAGGATTGTAGCTTTTTTATTCCGTTCTGGAGATTGATTGGCGGATCGAGGTTTTTCTGCAACTTCTGCATTAAAAGTAGGCTTGTTGGTAGCCATATCGAATATTCATTGAGTCCGGTTGAAATTCCGAAGTTAAAAATTGGAACTGTAAAGTGACATATTCACAGCCTCTGTTACGGATAATTACCTTATCTCCATTATCAAATGAGACCGTTTCTACTGCAGTTATGCTATCCTTTTTGATTTGAAAATCAGTATGCTTAAAGACGCCCTTTTTGACAATAGGCTTTGCCGGCGCCCGAACACAATCTGACAAGGTATATGGTAAATCTTCTTTCATACTCACTGCAATCAACCGATAGCCTTGTGTTGTTTTTAAAAATTCAAAATGATTCTGACCTCCATTTATATTCGTTAACCTCACATCCATCAGCGGATTTTTCCAACTTTGAAAATCATTACAGTTGTTAAAATATTTTAGGATATCCTTCTGGTCACAGAGCGACAACAACAATTCATCAGGAAAAATTCCAACGGAACTCGAGTGCTTCTTCGCAGCTAAAAATTGTTGTTTCAAGGCCAAATAATGCTGTGCGATATAGGCTGATTTTGCCGTGCGTACCCAACCTCTTCCTTCTTCCCAATGCGAAATGGTATCGTAAGCCATTGCAGCAAAATGTGCCGGTGTTAATTCGCTCAAAAATGTCGACTTCCACCAGGTTTTAAATTCTTTATCATCAGTAGTAAAGGCGTAATATTGACCGTTGGTACCTTCAAAATATATCAGGGAAGAATCCTTCCCTCGTGAAGGACTGACCTGCATTGAATAATAATTGATAGTTTGTGGCGGATGAAAATCTTGTACCAAAACCCGATTATTGGTATCGAGTAACATTGCTTCTCCACCAATCCAACTGCGGTATTCGCCATTAGTAGTTGATTCTTCTTTGGCATTTTTCAATGCAAAAACAAGTCCATTCTGTACCCGAGACAAATCACTATACTCGGCGGGAATGACAATTTCTCCTCTACGGTTGAGCATTCCGGTTTTTCCTTTTTTCTTAAAACGGATAAAACCCTCGCTTTCACAATCAAATGCATTATCGTATATATAAGGAGATAGTGTCTTTATTTTTTCTCCGGCTATAGTTCGAAAAAATACTTGTTGCTCATTGTTCTTTGGCTTAGCTATGGTCAAAATATGCTCCAGACGTCGGGCAGGAGTTATAGGCGACAAGGTTGCCGGGATTGTTATATTCCCATCTTGATCTTTAAACCCTATTTGAGTTGAATCCGAATTGTAAAAGGCTATCCGGCTATCCTTATTTTGAGCCCAAACCAAGTTAGAAGCAGTTAACAATAGCAGAAGAAAAATATTTTTCATTTTTGAAGTGTTTAGAAAATGATGATAAATCATTGTAGAGCTGTGTTATTTACATCCGCTTTATCGGCGTTCTCCGGATACCCTCTAAAAGATAAAAGCTCAATTCTAATAGTGTATCCGCCTACTTTCTCCTCCCTACTTAAGTTCAACATTTATTCATCATTATAGGCCGATTTTTCTATGGTTTTGATCAACACAGGCTTCCCTTTTTCCCATTTGTAAATAAATTGTCCGTAAATCTGCACACTATACCGTAGGGTGAAGACCAATTCCTTTTCCTTTGGTTGTACTTCAAATAAAATTCCTTTTTCACGTACTAATTGGGTTAAGGGCTTATTGAAAACAAAACCTGATTCAGTACCTAAATAGATGTCGTAGGTCGAACCTCCATATATTCCGTTAGGGCCATTATTCAAAGCGAGGTCTTTGATGCCGTCAAAATTAAAATCTTTATAAATCAGATAATTCTGATCGTTGTAGGGGAAATTCCCAGCTTCATTCAGTGCTTGTACGTGCAGTTCTAAAGCGGAAGTTTGAGTACGAAGCAATTCTTTATCAGTTCCGGATCGATAAATTGCCACCCAGCCCGGTGTCCCGGAAGTAGCTAAATCTTCAAAATGCACTTTCCCGTAGTAATTCTGAGAAAAATCTGTGATATTGAACGTTCGTTCCTGCGCAAATCCGGTACTTGCGAATAATAGAAGAAAAATGCACCATAGCTGTTTCATATGCAAAGTTTGAAAAACAAAGATAAGCGGAGGTTTTAAAAAATAATTAGAAAATAAGACTACAAAGTATCTACAAGTGCAACATTTCCTTTTATAGCAACGGGAAATCCCAATTTGTACATATTGGAGGTGTGAAAACATCCGCTTTATCCGCGTTCTATTTCTTCCCCTCTTATGGAACGCAGATGACGCGGATACGCCGTAATCGCGGATCATCGCTGATTTTTATCCGTGGAAATCTGCGTTGCCTACATCCGCTTTATCCGCGTTCTATTTCTTCCCCTCTTATGGAACGCAGATGACGCGGATACGCCGTAATCGCGGATCATCGCTGATTTTTATCCGTGGAAATCTGCGTTGCCTACATCCGCTTTATCCGCGTTCTATTTCTACTCTTTCCTGGAACGCCGATGACGCGGATACTCCGTAATCGCGGATCACCGCTGATTATAATCCGTGTAAATCCGCGTTTGTTTACATCCGCTTTATCCGCGTTCTATTTCTTCCCCTCTTTCCTGGAACGCACATTTCGACACGCTTATTTCGACAGGCTTATTTCGACAGGCTCAATATAGCAGATGATGCGGATACTTCGTAATCGCGGATCATCGCAGATATTTATCCGGGAAAATCTATGTTTTTAAATAATTTAATTGCTATTGTATAGCAAACCTAATAGGCAGAACATACCTTACCGGAACAGGCTTTCCATTCATTTCTCCGGGTTTGATTTGAGGGATCAGTCTTAAAACACGAATGGCTTCTCTTTCTAACAGTGGCCATTGATGATTGGGAGTAGTAGCTTTTATTTTGGTTAGAGAACCATCAGTCCCTATGGTAAATTGGGTTCTGATGAGAATTATAGAATCCGTTCGAGTAGAATCCGGTCTCATCACTGAGGCATCAAAGTTTTGAGCAATCAGCATTCTGATTTTTCTTCCAAAGCAAGCACTCTTAGCTTGGGTACCTTGTTCGGTTCCACAGCCCGGATAAACAGGCGGATTTGCTACCGTTTGAAAATCTACAGCTTCGGCGGTGGTATCCTTTTTTTGATTGGTAGATTGTGCATTTACCTGAGAAAAACCCACCATAAAAAGAAGTAATGTTATAATAGTTGTCTTCATAAGATTTTTTACAAAGATAGTGAGTTGATTAACACAATCAGGAAGAAACGGCAACTACAAAGTGTCTACAAGTAATAATTTGCCTTGATTTTGTCCGCATTGTTTTCCTCTTAAAAATTCTTTTTCTCTTTAACCGGCAGTCCTTTGGGTGGGGTGTAATCTGATGATTTCAATTTAATCTTTTTAATCTCTATAGCCGTTGAAGTCGTTTCTTTAAAGTTAGCGTAATTTTTAGGATAAACGATTGTTTCTTTAAGAATAATGCCGGGGAAATCAGTTCCCATTAATGCCTTTATATTCCAATCAGGAAAACCGGTGGCATACCATGCCGTAACCCTACTGAGCGCTTTTGATTTTTTGGATATATGTATTTTGTAGGTTACTTTATGCGTTTTAAATCCGGCTATCATTCGGGTACTATCAGGATAAATTTTTATCTGTCGGGGTTGGTTAAATTTATCTTTACGGAGTGACTTTAAATAGTTTACATAAGGTATCTCTTGAGCTTCTGTATCAAAAATAGAATAGGAGTAAACTTCATTTTTATGCTTATTTATAATGAAATTATAGGTATAATCATCACCAAGGGAAATTTTGTAACGATATAAGTCTGAAGATAACCAAACCGTTTTGGTTGTCGCCTTGTCCTCTTCTTTGCTACTTGATTGTTCAGAATCATAATGCATTTTATAAAAAATCTTCCACCCGGTTGACCTTCCCTGGGCACAACCGGTTTGACAAAAAATCCAACAAAGTATCGCGATAAAAAATGTGCGTTTCATCATAATTATTTTATTACTAAGGATAAAAACAATCAAGGTATTCTATTCTCTTCTAAAAGGTAAAGAAAAAAACAAGCTTTTTTTAATCATTTTTGTCGTGCTTTTTCAACGGGTTTTTAATCACGGCTATTTTACCATCTTTTGTGACGACCACTGCCCGACCATCGTGAAAATCCAACGCTTTATTAAATTGTGGTTTAATCACAAAATCACCTTTTTTATTGATATATCCCCAATAATAATGGTTATCTTCTTGGTTGTGAATTTTAACGGACAAAAGCCCTTCGTGGAAATACAGATTAGAATCAAACATTAATCCATATTTCGTCATAAATGAAGACTTGCCAACGATTTCACCGTTTAAATTATAAATCAGCATATAACCATCAGCATTATTCGACTTTTTACCGTGTACTTGTGCAATGGCAACCCCATCTGAAAACCGCAATAAATTATTATCATATTTTGGGGGCACGATCATCTTTCCGTATTTGTTTACAATGCCATACCGCCGTTCACCAAAGCCATTTACTTTCACAACGGTCTCAAAAATAATAGTTCCTTCAGCAAGATCGTCAACCAAATATGGAGACTTATTTTGAGGAAATTTATACAGTACCTTCCCGGTGGTATCAATGACTTCCCAATGTGGATACTCGTCGTCCTCTCCAGGCAAACTGTTGTATATGGAATCCAAAACGGAATGCCCTTTATACGTCTTTCCTTTATCTACAACTTTTTCAGCCACTAAGGCAATGCCATCTTTAAAATCGAGTGCATTTTTATATTTGTAAGGAATAACGACCTTCCCTTGTTTATTTACATAACCGTATAAATTTTCCTTGCGAGAAAGCATCAGGCCATTGTGAAAAGAGGGAGGCTCCACATCATATCCACCTTGATTATTGTGCATTTCGGTAATCAATAAAGAATCGCTCATCACGGTTTTCCCCCGGTGATTAATGACTTGCCAAAAGTCTTTGTAAACCATTGCAAGGCTATCGGAAAAGTCTTTTACTTCAGCGTAAATAATGGGAATGACGAGTTTTCCCTGTTTATTGATATAGCCATATTTCGTTGTGCCGTCGATTTCCTTCCCAACAGAAGCGCGACCATCGTGAAAATTACCTACATCATTATACCGCAGATTTTTTGTAAACACCATTTTCCCGTTTCTATCGATAAAGCCAATGCTGTCATATTTAATCTCCACCTTAGCTAAACCGTCAGAAAAATTACTGATGGTAGAATAGCTATTGTCCGGGGAAACAACATATTGTACTTCCTGCGCTTTTAGGGCAAAAGGAAGGAGTAATAATTGGAGATAAAGGAGCGGTTTTATTTTCTGTTTGATGTTCATTAAGATGATAAGTTGTTATAATGTTCAAAAATATTTTTAATCCGTGTAAATCTGCGTTGCCTGCATCCGTTTTATCCGCGTTCTATTTCTACTCATTTTTGGAACGCCGATGACGCGGATACTCCGTATTCGCTGATTATCGCTGATTTTAATCCGTGTAAATCCGCGTTTGTTTACATCCGCTTTATCCGCGTTCTGTTTCTACTCCTTTTTGGAACGCACATTTCGACAGGCTCAATGTGGCAGATGACGCGGATACTCCGTAATCGCGGATCACCGCTGATTATTTTTTCTTTCATTACTAAAGACCTTTCTTCTAAATTCAGGTTTAGGACCAAAGTTTAGCAACAATCCGACTTCGATATCTGTCGCTCTCAGATAATTAATCAATTGATATCAAAATCTTTTATTAAACATTCTGCAGCTTTTAATTCTAAAATCACAGTGTCATCGACTATCAAATCAGCATAATATTCTCCGACATTATAATCCTTGTAAAATACCTTAATTTGTTGCTGTGCTTTTACATTAAACCCTTTGTTTTTAAGTTCTAAATATAGCGCATTCTGATAGACCTTTTCTAAAAAGCCATAACCTAACTCGTTATACACCTCAAAAAAGACTTTCAAAATATTATCCGTTAGTTCTTTGTGTAATAACTCCATAATTGTCGGTTTTGAACTAAAGTTAAGCAAATCCGTGTTCTATTTCTACTCATTTTTGGAACGCTGATGACGCGGATACTTCGTAATCGCGGATCATCGCTGATTTTAATCCGTGTAAATCCGCGTTTGTTTACATCCGCTTTATCCGCGTTCTGTTTCTTCCCCTCTTATGGAACGCCGATGACGCGGATACTCCGTAATCGCGGATGATCGCTGATTTTAAATCCGTGTAAATCCGCGTTTGTTTACATCCGCTTTATCCGCGTTCTATTTCTATCTTTTCTTGGAACGCCGATGACGCGGATACTTCGTAATCGCGGATCACCGCTGATTTTAATCTGTGTAAATCTGCGTTGCCTGCATCCGCTTTATCCGCGTTCTATTTCTACCCCTCTTATGGAACGCACATTTCGACAGGCTCAATGTGGCAGATGACGCGGATACTTCGTAATCGCGGATCACCGCTGATTTCAATCTGTGTAAATCCATTGTTGCTGTTCATTATTAGTTCAAATATACCGGATATGTCTTTTTCCCGTTGCTCCAAGTTCCGGTAAATCCACCTTGGGAATCGGGTGTTAATCGAAAAATGCCGGTCATTTTTTCATCCGGAGTGCTTTCTTCATTCATAGTTATCTTTCCATTTTGGTGAAAAGTCCCCGTAAGTTGAATAGGCTTCCCTTGTTTATCATAAAAATAAACACCATTAAAGGTATCATCATAATAGCTAAAAATAGCAACCGTTATGGGATATCGATGATTCAATTTACCGTAATAAACAGCCCGAAAGCTACGTTCGCCTTTAGGAAAAGTACAAGCGCTGTTTTCCTTCTTTAACAAACACTTGCCATACTCACTTAAATACGGAGCCAATTGTTCAAAAGTAAATTTATTGACATAAATATCTGCCGTATCTGTAGCTTTAAAATAATGGGAATCACCACAGGAAGGCATTTTCAAGGAAAGTGTATCGTGCTGAATTGTCATTTCGTTCGCTGACAAATCTTCGTATTGCATATCCTCTAGACAGGATTTATATGTTTTCAATATTCCGGGGTCTATATTTCCTGTGCTTGTTGTGTCCAGTGTACTTAAAAAAGCTTCCAGTCTCTGTCTTCGATCGTTCCTTATTTTTTGAGTAAGGTCTTTAACGCCCTCTTCAGTAAACAGCATTTTAGGAGAAATCAGGTTTCCCGTCTGGGCATCAAAATTGAGAATTTGATGATACTCGTTGAGCGAAGCTGAAGTATATTCTGAACTTAATTTTACACTAAAAATTTTTGCATCGTTTCTCAATAGGTCATAAGACAATTCGGTCGTTCCCTGATTGCTGCCTTCAGCCGGAACATCGATCCATTCAAAAGGATTCTCTGCACTTTTTTCAGGCTGAGCATTTAATTGATATGCCCATAAAAAATCGTTTATCTTTTTGGCGCTCGGATGACCTTTCAAAAGGAAAAAATCGTAGTCCGCTCTCTCTCCAATACTTGTATCGATGTCTTTTACCTGAAAATACTGTGCCTGCACCCTTGAATACCCGAAAAGAGCCAAGAATAAAAATATAATCAACCGCTTGAAATCTTTCATTAGTTACAAATTTCTATGAGATGGAGTGGAATATTTTTTTCAGAAAGTAACGCCATTCACTTGAACCTGATCCGTATAAATCATAAAGCTTCCCGTATAATCACTCTCCTCACCGGCATCGTTATTATAGGTATCACTGATATCTGAAATGTAAATATTTTTCAGTTTTAAATCTTGCTTCTCCTTGCCATTCTTATCCAAAAAGCGAATATCCATATCCACTTTCCCTGATGATTTTCTCGAGGCAGATTTTAATAAAAAGTCGTCTAAATGTTGACCAAGTGTAATTTGAATATTGTATGCAGTAAGGCTGTCCTTTGACTCTTTGGTCAGCAAGTTCAAATCATAAGCTACCATTTGAGGGTGATAGACCTTGGAATGTCCATTTTGCGTAACAGTCATTTCAATTTTGCTCTGCGCACTTAAACTAAAAATGCCTATAAACATCAATAGCGTACTGAAAATCAGTTTCTTCATAATTTTTGCTTTTTAAGTGTTTATTTATTCTGTTTTTATCAATACTTAGCGATAGATATTACCAAAGGTACTTCGCGTAAATTGAACTACCCCTTTTACTGTAATCGGCAACGGCTGTCCGTTGCGTTGATAATATTGCCAGATATCCTCTTTTTTCGCCAGGATAGGAAAGTTAAATTCATAACCCTGCCCCCACCTAACGGGATGATCCAAGGCGACATCCTTAAAAACAACCGGCAAAATCACCCGTCCTTCAGCATCTAAGATTCCAAATTGTTTTCCTTTTTTTACCAAATAATTGGAGCCGTTTTCTTGTGGCATTACTTTATCGTATTTCGGCGGAACGACAATTTCCCCTTTCCGGTCTGCCAGTCCCATCCGGGGAGTACTCGCCCATTGATCACCTATATACAAAATCAACAAACCATCTTTAAAATATTGATTCAGGCTACTGTTCCATTGCAAATCATATTTGGGCGAAACCACCACCGTTCCGGTAGAATCGATAAATCCGTAATGTTTAAATCCGCTTAAAAATTCCCGGCTACTTTGGCTAAAGGGATATTTATCTTCTTGTCCTTCTATCTTATCGGTCAGCACCAAGGCGTAACCTTTATAAAAATCAGAAAGACCTTCATACTTAAAAGGAATCACGACTTGTCCCAAAGTATCAATCACTCCTGCTTTCCCATCTTTGTAGCTCACGGCCAATCCGTGACTAAAATAAAGGATTTCATTGGGGAAACCATTTTTTGAATAGGTGCCTTCGATGACTTTATTGGCCAGTGGATCCCACAACTTAGTTTTACCTTTTTCTTTAATGGTCGCCAAATGTGCATTATAGATTACTTCAGTGCTATCCGGCGCTTTTCTAAAGGATTGTTTGGTCACATTATAGAAACTAAATGTATTGTGATAAGTGCTGTCTTGTTGAGTCAACAAAAAGAAACCGGGCTTTAAATTTTGAATCGCAAAGTACTGTAAAGGAATAACTTCCTGATTTTTTAAATTGACCAGTCCATATTTTTGGTCATTTCTTACTTCAAAAAGTTTCTTCTCCTTTGTGTAACGAAGATAATCATATTCTAAAGGGATGATCAATTTTTGCTTTTGAGCGTCAAAAACACCAAATTTCCCCTCATTTTCCACTATATATAAATGCGGTTGCAAGGAATCCTGACTATTGACATTATTGTAAAGTGCCGGTACAATGACCTTCCCGGTGTTGACATCCACGAGCCCCTCCTTTCCATCTTTGGTAACCTTCAATGCCCCTTTCTTTGTAATATTAAATAAATAGTCACTGATTTGATCATATTGAGGCTTCACCAGCTTTTGGGTAGATGGCGTATAAAAACCAAATCGATTGTCTTTTTTCAATTTAAAATAAGGAATGGAATCGTTATCCGTATAAGCTGTTTCAATGCTTTTATAATCAGAATCCAAGACAGGTTTCCCTTGTTTATCTAATAACACTTGGACATAATGGTCGTCCCCCAGCTTTTTCTCACAGACAAAGAAGTTACCCAACTCAAAGCTAATACCGGTGGTATAAACCGGCGGAATAAGAATATGCCCGGTAGTATCGGCTACGCCCCAATGTTGATTTTTATTGATTTGCACATAAGGGGCAGGCATATGATAACTGTTTGGAGGTGCCGCATCGTAGCGGATAAAATTATATTGATAAGGTAAGATTTGCTTCCCTTCGGGGTTGAGCAACCCATATTTATCTCCCTTTCTTACCCGGATAAACCCTTGCGCCACCTCAGTACTATCATTTTCTGATGCTGATGCACCACAATTACAATCCCAAGGTTTTTCTTTTTTGGTTTTCAAATTAATCAGCAACTGCTTCCCATCTTTAAACAAACTGGCCACCCATTCATCGCTGCGCATATTCCGGTGTTTATGTTCATATTCAAAAGGCAACAACACCTTATTGTGAAAATCGATGACACCCCATTTCCCGTCTTTTTTTGCAAAACAATAATCACCGTCTGCTTCACAGCCATAACAATAATCCATATCTTCATAAATTGCCGGAACACTCAATGACTTGTCTTTTCGGCTATATACCCCCCATTTTCCATTTTGGCGAACATTGAAGTAATTGTCATTCATCATTTCCACTTTTTCAAATTGAAAAGGCATCAAAAAGCCATCAACCGTAAACAGCGACTCCTTTCCGTCCTTGTCCACCACCCAATAGAGACTTAAGCGGGTATCGATGAATTCGTATTTTGGTTTCAGTATCCATTGCCCGCCCACATTTAATACGCCATATTTATATCCATTTTGAACCAAAACATATTGCGTGGGCAGTTCTACACTGTTGCCTTTATAAGCTTCTGCCGGTTCAATCTGATCTTTTTTAGATAAAAAACCTCCTTTTAAGATACGTGTAAAAACCACTTTTCCGGTGGTGTCAATGTAGATGCTCTTATGCATTGGGGAATAAACATCTACGGGCTTTGAAGGGGCAATGTTATTCGGTTTTAGCGTATCGGACTTCTCCGCTTGAGCAGTCTCACGCAGTGAATCTTTTAGTATGAGACGAGCATAACCGTGCTTAAAAGCCGAGCCCCCGACATATTTAGGTTTTGCAGTTGTTTGAGTTGAATGTTGCGGTGAAGAGGAATGCATTTGAAAAGGCGTAAAATGACTTAAAGACCATTTTTTCTTTTGGATGGTTGCCGCAATAAATTTGAAGGATATATTATCATTAATAACCATATCTACCTCCAAAACTGCCCCAATATCAGGATTCATATAATCCATTACCGTCCAATAGGTTGCGGGTAGTTTTTTGGTTACCCAGGCGTCCACCTCCTTAAAGGCGCTGTGCCCCGGCCGGATAATAATTTTCTGACATCGATAGCCTTCGATTTTTTTGTATTCTTTGGTAAAGACAGGCTTCATTTGAGTCGAATCACCCTCGTCAAGAAAGGAATCTTCACTAAGATCCAATTTGATTTTTTCGGGTTCTTGATCGGGCTTTTTCATAATAGCCTGTTGTTCTTTCTTATTAATGATAAAGAGTGTTTGGGAATTCATTTTATGAAACCGCACAAAGTTTTCCGTTAAATCAACCGGTATTTTAATTTTTTCAATCTTTGCTTTTTTTGCCAATACTTCTTTCAAGGTCTGCTTGTCTTCCATCGGTTTTTCCGTCGTATCCGGATTTTTAATATCCACTTTCGTCCGATAGGTAATCTGCCAGCCTTTTTCGTTCTTTTGCACTTTCTTTTGCCCCATTACGGCAAAGGGGAAAAGCCATAAAAGAAGAATAAAGAAGGGTTTATATGTTTTGATTTCAATCAATTTCATCTGTTTAATCGAATTAAAATTTTTGAAGTTTATACTTTTGGGGAACTTGAAAATAAGCGGAAGAAACGTTCCTCTTTTCGATTGATTTGACTTTCATCCCAATCTTCATTTTTCCGTTATCCATATAAATGGCCAAGGCGGCACCGGGTAGTTTTTTCAAATAGCTGTATTTCCCCCAATAAAAAACCGGGATTTCTTTAGAATACCAAACAACGATTTTGGGCGCTGTGCCAAGCGGACTCTCAAAGGTGGCTTTATGGCATAGATATCCGTTAATCTTTTGGGTATCGTCGAGCAATTTCATTTTAAAATCATTTGGATCTACGGCAATTACCGAATCGCCTACCGTCACAACTTCCGGAAGACCGCCCACTATTCGCGTTACTGTTCTCCCGACGGTATCTAAATAGTATTGCAAGCTGTCTTTCTTAGGAATTAAATAATAACCCGTAGCAGATTCTGAACGATCCAGAACACGGGCAAAATCTTTGGAAACCGCTACCGACAGCCGATTCTCTTCTTCCCCCGCCGCTAAAATAGCTTTGACAAGTGCTTGTTGCTTTAAATCTTTCTTTTGGTTGTTGTGAGGCACATCCAATCCATAGGTCAGGTGCCAGGTAGGCACCGGATCTTTAGTTTTCTGGGCGCGAACCTCCCCCAGTGAAAACACCAATACAAACGCCAAAAGAATAGCGCTTACCGGTATATTGTAATGTATTTTTTGTTTTTCCATATTATTTTTAGGCTTCTTTATCCAATAATTGAAAACGATGTCCTTTTAAAAAATTTGTGAAAGTAAAAGTCGGCATATTTCGGCTTAAAAAGGAATTGAACAAGTCTACAAAGTGTCTACAGGCACAAAAAATAGTACCTCTCAGCACAAATATAAAGTGTCCATTTCCTTTTCGATCTGCCTGAGACTTTTGTTGTATCACGATTTCCTTATAATGAATCTTCAAATATTTTCTTCTTGACATCGTAGTAATAATATTTGCCTTTCGGCAAGAAAAATATCCAATTGCCATAAGACCTAAATTCAATTTGTGTTCCTTTTGGAAGATATTTTTTATGAAATAAGGTATCTCTAGCTAACAATCCTTTCTTTATTTGCACATACGGCAAGGTGTCTTTTACATTTCTATCCGGATAAAGATTTTCTAAATAGAACTCTATTTCTCCTGAAAACCAAAATCCATTAATCTTTTGTGGATGAGCTAAATAGCTTTCACAAGGCGTATTAAAATCAACAACACTATCTAACTGCATTCCCATAAAAGCAATGGTTCCCGGAAATTTAATTTCTTCAAGATCAGCTAATTTAGTGTGCTTGCTGATAACGGCATCAGTGCTTGCCAAAATCACCGTACTGTTTTTTGGGAGCGCTATCCCGGCTACCATTTGCGGTTGTTTCAAAACCCGGGTGCGTTTCTTTAAATCTTTTTCATATTGGATGCCGTGCTGACGCATATCCAAATAAAATCCTAATGCCATCGCAGGTCCTAATAAAAATAATAGTCCGAACAAGACAGCTACCCCTCTTTTAAAAAGCCCCCAACCCCGTTTGTCTTTATGAGCAATAGCAAACCAAAACAGTAAAATGGCAATCGGTAAACTGAAATACCAAAAATGAGCCATTAAAATAACAACTACATCAAACCAATTTAGTCCTAAATCCATAGTTATTAGTTTACTTTATAATATACCCCTTCTAAGGTGGCATTATGGCCAAAAGCGTTACTACAATCGGCTCCTTTGGGATAGTTGACCATCACAAAATTTTTAAAGAAGTGTAGTTCTACGCTACATTTTTTTGTTTGTTTTATGTGGTGTACAAAAGTTGTCTTTGTCGGCAGAGGAATAGTATCATTATTCCCTCCATCGGCCATATTCCTTCCCGGAGCGCTTGTAACCGAAAACATTGACAACACCGCTTGGTTATCATTGATTTGTTTGATTTCGACATCGCCCCGATAGCCGGTTTTTCCATAAGCATAACGATATTGTCCAAAAATATGCTTAGGTGTAGTCTGAATACTTTTTGAAGGAATGATAGAATCAGATGGTTGCAGAGCTATTTTATAACCGGATGTCCTGCCCGGTTTCATCCAATTTCCTTTTAGACCGTCAATACTCGGCGTTAATGAAAGAATTCCGGTTATCATTCCCTTGGGATTGTATTCTCTTAAATGTACCATTGTCCCATCCTCATATCCTAAAAGAGGGATAGGTCGCTTTTTCGAAGTATTGAGGTAGGTAATGCTACCAACGACTAATTTTCCCCAAGATCCATAAGACACATTCGTAATGTGAAAATGCACAAATACCGGTATATCGCCGCTTATGGTTCCTGTCCAACTTAAATCTTTGTCGGTAAGATTACTTCGCATTTTTAGTCGTGCAAAACTTCTTAACGCGTCTGCTTTGTCCATAAATTTTCCAAATGCACGGACCTCAGAAGTCGATAAATAAATTTTCGGCAAATACAGCTCGCTTTTTACGGCAGGCAATTGGTATAAACTGTCTGATTTAATGTCAAAATAGTTCCATTTCCCTATAAAATCATCGGTCAACAGATTCACGCTACAATGTCCGCTGCCATCACCACTGGCCGGTCCAAAGTTGTATTTTCGCATTCCGATAAGGCGCATTTTTTTAGTAGTCGGTTCGTAACGGTAACGCGCTGCATAGCCCCAGCGCATTCCATTAACCGTTATTCCCAACCCATTGGAAGTCTCTGTAATTCGTTCTTTTCCGTTTGGAGGCAATATAAAATCGCCTT
This sequence comes from uncultured Chitinophagaceae bacterium, assembly GCA_964647485.1. GTDB lineage: Bacteria > Bacteroidota > Bacteroidia > Chitinophagales > Chitinophagaceae > FW021-bin31. The sequence goes on from CAZYHV010000002.1 coordinate 204,981, forward strand.
TAACCGGCTGATTTTTTGTAGATAACCGACAAATCACCACCCCACTTCCGGGGGTATAAGTCACCGTATCTTGACGGCCGTCATTATCTAAATCTTTGATGACGCGCATTTGACCATAAGCCAACGGACTCATCAACCATAATAAACTAAAACAAACTACAATTTTCATAAGACTACAAGCATTACCTTACAAAAGTGGAAAAGAAATTTCTTTTTCCATCAGAATTCACCCTATATTATGACGACAAGGCCGCTAAACACCGACTACAAATTGTCTACAAGGAGGGTTTTGGTTTTGAACGTTGTTTTTTGATCCGCGTAAATCCGCGTTGCTGGCATCCGCTTTATCGGCGTTCTTATTTCGTCATTATTGGAACACTGATGACGCTGATACTGCGTAATCGCGGATAATCACGGATTATTTTTCTCTGTCATTACTGAATACTTTTCTTCGAAACTCAGGTTTGGGACCAAAATTCAATAACAATCCTACCTCAATTTCAGTAGCCCTTAAATAGTTTATTAACTGATATTCGAAATCCTTCACCAAGCATTCAGCAGCTTTCAACTCTAAAATCACAGAATCATTGACGATTAAATCAGCATAGTACTCTCCAACATTATGGCTTTTATAAAAGACTTTAATCTGTTTTTGTGCTTCCACATAGAACCTACGGTTTTTCAATTCTAAAAACATCGCATTCTGATACACTTTTTCTAAAAAACCATATCCCAATTCATTATATACGGAAAAGTATATTTTAATAATTTGATCGGTTAGTTTTTTATGTAATAATGCCATAATAATATGCTTTGAATCACCATAGTTTTACCAAACTTAATAAAAATTAATTTTTATCTGCATTTTCTAAGCGTTTCACATTGTAACACAGATGACGCTGATACTTCGTACACCGATTTTTTTATCTGCGTCAATCCGCGTTGCTTGGTATCCGCTTTATCCGCGTTCTATTTTTATCTCCAATGGAACGCAGATGACACGGATACTTCGTAATCGCGAATAATCACGGATTTAAATCCGCGTAAATCCGTGTTGCTGGCATCCGCTTTATCGGCGTTCTAAAATAATGGAACGCTGATGACGCTGATACTGCGTAATCGCGGATAATCACGGATTATTTTCTCTGTCATTACTGAATACTTTTCTTCGAAACTCAGGTTTGGGACCAAAATTCAATAACAATCCTACCTCAATTTCAGTAGCCCTTAAATAGTTTATTAACTGATATTCGAAATCCTTCACCAAGCATTCAGCAGCTTTCAACTCTAAAATCACAGAATCATTGACGATTAAATCAGCATAGTACTCTCCAACATTATGGCTTTTATAAAAGACTTTAATCTGTTTTTGTGCTTCCACATAGAACCTACGGTTTTTCAATTCTAAAAACATCGCATTCTGATACACTTTTTCTAAAAAACCATATCCCAATTCATTATATACGGAAAAGTATATTTTAATAATTTGATCGGTTAGTTTTTTATGTAATAATGCCATAATAATATGCTTTGAATCACCATAGTTTTACCAAACTTAATAAAAATTAATTTTTATCTGCATTTTCTAAGCGTTTCACATTGTAACACAGATGACGCTGATACTTCGTACACCGATTTTTTTATCTGCGTCAATCCGCGTTGCTTGGTATCCGCTTTATCCGCGTTCTATTTTTATCTCCAATGGAACGCAGATGACACGGATACTTCGTAATCGCGAATAATCACGGATTTAAACCCGCGTAAATCCGTGTTGCTGGCATCCGCTTTATCCGCGTTCTAAAATAATGGAACGCTGATGACGCTTATACTTCATAAACGCTGATAATCGCTGATTTTTTTATCCGTGAAAATCTGCGTTGTGAAACATCTGCTTTATCCGCGTTCTTATTTCGTTGTTTTTGAACGCTCATTTCGATACACTTATTTCGACAGGCTCAATATGGCAGATGACACGGATCAAGACCGCTTAATGTCCCTCCATTCCTTAATAGGTTCTCTTTTTTTTAATTATTGAGAAGTCAATATTAGTTAAGAGCGATCTCTTAACTAATATTTTATTCCCTATAATATTCGATCTTCCGGGTGGTGATAGTATTGGGATCTTCGCCCATAAATTCTACTTCTTTCACCCAATTGCCGTGGTCGTCAAAGGTGTAGTGGTAAGTATATTGATAATCCAACTCGCCACTTGGCCAAAAGTTTTTAAACACGTACACTTTGCCTTGATAAGTAAACGTATTCCTATTGATGAGTTTATCATCTTCAAAGACTTTTTCTTCAGTCTTGTTCCCAGCTTTGTCGTATGTATAAACTACTTTATGCCTCAAACTGCCGTCGGGTTCAAATCCTTTTTTGAGTTTCACATTTCCCTGTAGGTTATATTTCCACAAAAATTTCAAACCAATTTCAGAATCCAATTCTTTTTTGGTCACAATGTGCCCGTTTTTGTTGTAAGTATATTCATAAAACGTCTGGAAACTCTTTTGTCCATTGCTTTTAGCCATTAATTCAATGCAGTCACCATACGAGTTATAGGTATAGGTATAGACAGTAGTGTCGATGCTCTTATCCCGAAAAGTATATGAGATTTCTTTTTTTATTTTACCCGTATCGTTGTAAAAATTCTGACGTTTGCGCAACAAGTGCCCGTCTACAAACATTTGCCGCTCTACCATACGCCCATTAGCATCATATTGGAAAAGCATCTTTGTTTGCAATTCTCCTTCGGCATTAACTATCTTGAGAGCTATTTTATGTCCTAATGAATCGTAGGTATTGGCTATTGTAGAATACACACTGCCGTCTGCATTTAGTTTCTGTATTTTAGTCACCTGCTGCTGCCGATTATAGTAAATGGTTTTCGGCGGGTAATCCATACGGGCTATTCCTTCGCCTTTCACAATTTTGCCGTCTTTTTTTAAGGCTTCAAAAGAACGGATAGTCACTTTTTTGACTCTACCGTGTATCAGCGAGAAACGTTCTTTTTCGTTAATGGTGTTACGCTGATTACTTGTATTTTTAAAAATAGCACAGCTGCCGAATGTCAGAAGCAGGATGATTAGCAAATTTCTTCTGAATTTTAGCGCTTTAAAAAAAATCCTATACATATTTATAACTTGTATTTCTATTCGTTTGGTTTCGCACTAATCTATAGTTTTCGGTTTCATTTTTGGCCACGCAAGCTCGTGTTTAGTCCAATACGTTTTAAACTCTTTCAGCAAAGCTGTAAACTTCTGTTGCGTCAATAAGCTGTCGTTTGCTTTGGCAGCAATAAAAACCGTCGTGTTTTGTGGCGCTTGATGATACACGGCCAACAGGCTGTTGAGTTGCAGTTTTTTATGATTAGTCATTCCTTTGTTCAAAGATTTATCGGTATAAACCGGAATGGCGCATACTTTCTTCACTTCCACAGAATCCGGTAAGCCTTTACGTTTGCGATAAGCTGCCATCGACGGGGTGAGTTGCAATTTCATTTTAGGATTATACACCGCCACATACAAGTGAGTCTCTGCTGTATCTGCCTGAAACAAGCTATTATTTACTAATGGCATCACAGTGGTATCCCGATAAATTAAAGTCATATGCCACTGCACCGAATCGGGATGTAATTGGGCATACCGCATCATTTTTTTTAAGTCAAATCCGGCATTGATTCGTTTTAAAGCACCTGGCACAGCCGATTGTTGCATCGCTTTTATTTGTTTATCTAAACGAGATAATGTATCCGGACGGCTGGGCATATACACTAGCTTCACTACCGTATCGTTAGCGGCCAAAAAATAAGGCGCATTATTTTGTGTAAATCGATCTAACATCCCCAAGGCTTCTTGCTTGGCTTGCATGCTGGATTTGGTCGCATCTTGCAAAGGATGATCTTGAAAAACATCATTACTACATTGGCGTGCAAAAATGAAAATACCAACCGCTAAGCCCACCGGAATACCAATGTAACCCGCACGGCGCTTACGGATGTGTTTTACCCGTTTTTTAGGGCGTTGTGTAGAACTATTTGATGTCGATGCTGCTGAAACAGGTTTTGAAGAAGGTGCGTTCGCTGACGATGTAACAGGTTTAGTTGAAATAGGTTTGGGAGAAGAGGGCTTGGAAGAAATGGCTTTGTGAGCAACCGATTCCATTTCAAGCAGTTCTGCCAAATCTTGTGTAAACTGCCACAGTTCACGGCTTTGTCGCTCTACGGCTTCTCTATTAGAGGATCCAAAATTAGGATTTGACCACTTGATTTTGCTTTGATTTGCCAAAATCAACGTAGCACCGGGACTCAACTTACTATCAGCCGTGACGAGGGTTTCTACCTTAAAGAAATCAATCTTTCCATATAATTTTGACTCCAAATGATCGTTGAAAAGCCCCACTTTTTCACGACGCATTGTCTTTTTAATCATCAAAACAATACCGACAGCTATTGGAATAACCAGCAGTGGAAATAACCATAACCCCCAGTTGTCAAGATCATCGATTAGAAACAAAAACGGGAAAAATGCAAAACAAATCAAGCCATACCAAAATCCGGATGGACGAACAAAATTAAATTGATACTGCTTTGGATAAAGCGCTTCTCGGTGTTCCTCATCATACGTCTTCCGAACTTTGGTCAAGGCATTTAGAAAACGATTTAAAACTTTTTTACTGTCTTCTACTTTTGACTTGGCAATACCTCCTGTTTTCCATTTGATGCTTTTGCCGTCACGCAATTTTAGTTCCACAACATTGGTAAAGGGCCCGTAGGTTTTGTCATAACAAAATAAAAGTTCACTCAATGGTATTGTCCCGTAGAGCTGAGATTGAATTTTATCGGATTCCAATTGAACACTTTCTTCCAAGGGATGTCGATCGGCAAGGATAAAAGACAAAAGAATCGCTATGCCTATGAGCGTCGCAAAAAGAATAATCAATATCAGCCACCAACTTGAAGGACTTATAAACGAAAAGCATAAATAGCAAACCAGTACCGCAATAGCTAAGGCAACAACAGTGGCCAGAATTTTTCGTGGCCAGGAAATTTTATGCTGTGTTTGAAACTGAAAAGATTGTGTTGATTGCATACAGTGATTTTACTTCAACTACAAAAATGAGAAAATATATTGGTAGTCAGGGCTTTTGAACGTCTACAAGCCGTCTACGGTTTTTAATTCCGCATTTAGATAGAAGACTGCTTGTATGATTATTGTTTTTAATTGCCCTAATTAAGGTTTTATTTTATAATAAACCCCCACAAAATCCGTTATATTCTTAAGACCATAAGGCGATTGGTAATCCGCGGAAATTAAAGCAAAATGGTTAAACAATTGAACGTGTAATACACATCCTGCTTTATCGGGCAATTTGTATAAAAAAGAAGTGTTTGATACTTCTACCGTATCCCGAATCAATGTTTGAGATTGTCCCTTCTGTTCTGCTTTTTTCAAAACAAAAATCGCTTGATGAGCTTTTATTTGCTTCAAGGTAAATTTACCGGACTCTTCTCCACCAAATTTATATGCATAAGTGCCGTAAATCGCCTCAGGGTCTACAATTGCAGATTCATTTATTATTGAGGTGTCTTGCGAGGATAAACTGATCCATTGTGTATTTCCTGCCGAAGATTCTATTTTCCATTCTTGGTCTCCTAATTTAGAGAAGTGTTTTTGTATTATTCCATTCTCATCATACTGATTTAGATATATGTAGCCAGAAGCGTAGCCTGTTCCTACCAACCGGAACGACCGTGTTTTGTTCTTCCCATAAACAACTTCTCCCACAATCAAACGACTATCCTCTTTACGCGGAATAGGTGTAAAATGATAGTGTATTAAAATTGGTTTTTGTTTTCCTGATCGCGTCTTCAATTCTCCTTTTAAAACGGTATCAAAAAAGGTATATGCTCCGCTCTGAATCCGACGGATTAATTTTTCTTTCGCTTGATGTCGCAAAACCTTATCGCGTTGTTGGTATTGCAAAAAGACTTGACCATCAAACCCATGAAGGCGTGTTTTGGGAAGCGATATTTGTGTTGTTATTGAGGGCAATAGCATTGGTTGTAAGCGTGCCGTATTGTAATACGTCCAATCTCCTTTGTAGCTATCTGTCGTTAAATTCACTTTAGAATGCCCGCTAAGGTGAGACGCTCCAATATATCCGCCTCTTTTGTCGTTAAATGTCATTTTTTTCACCTCAACCTGATGTGATTCTGAGTTGTACTGAAAATATAGTTTAAAACTCCTTTCGTATTGAAGGCCACTCAGCACAAATCCCTTGGGATTATCAATTAGCCCCATACTGCGCAAATCTTTAAAATGCAACGAGTCACTACTGATAGTTTTAAAATCTTGCGAAGAAAGCCGCACCTGAATAACGGAATGATACGCATCAAAATTAATAGAATCCAACACTCTATCGCCATCCAAATCTTTTAAGAGCTGTCTGATAACAAAGCCTTGTCCGTCGACCATTTGGTGCGTAGCAGCTTTCATCAATTTCAAGTTCTTGTGCTGCCATTGATACGCATAAATCTTGTAAATTCCGGCAGACGGCGGACTCCCAAACTGCAGTTTTTGCTGCACCGTATCCATTCTAAACATTACCCCAATATGCGCCACAATATTCGTCAATTGGGCATTGCGTTTAAACTGCCCGTTTTTCCTTAAATAAAAATCGAATAAAGAGACCCCGCGAATTCCATCAGGACCTTTATTCAAAGCGAAATCTTTTTCCCCATCAAAATTAAAATCCTTGTAAAGGATAAAATCCTGTGTTTCGAATTGTATCTCCCCTTTTGCATCAAGCTGATTTGGCCGCAGGTGAAGGCCATAAGACTTTATTTTGGCCAACAATTGATTATTTTTTTGCCGATAAACCGCTATCCACCCCTCGCTATAGTTTTTTGTCGTATCTGCGATATAAATTTTCCCGAAATAATCCTGAGCTATCCCGGTAACCATATAACCCGCAATATTCACCATTTTTTTGAAACAACTCTAAAAATCGTTTAAAATCA
>CAZYHV010000003.1:0-151203 GCA_964647485.1 uncultured Chitinophagaceae bacterium
GCCAATATGTTGGCAGAAGCAGTGAAACCTTATGGCGGAATTGTGATGTGGCGGGCTTTTGTGTATAGCGCCAATGACAAAGATCGTACGAAACAGGCGTATGAAGAGTTTATGCCGTTAGATGGTCAGTTTGCGGACAATGTAATCATTCAGGTCAAGAACGGACCGATTGATTTCCAACCTCGTGAACCTTTTAGCCCGCTTTTCGGGGCAATGAAAAAGACGGCCATAATGCCGGAATTACAGATTACGCAGGAATATCTGGGGCAATCCGTTTATCTTGTTTTTTTATCCACCATGTGGGAGGAATTTCTGCAAAGTGAAACCTACCAGGAAGGGAATGGCAGTACGGTAGCCCGTTGTACGGACGGGAGTCTCTTTCCGCAGGATTATACCGCTATTGCCGGTGTGGCTAATATTGGCCGGGATACCAACTGGTGCGGACATCCTTTTGCACAGGCCAACTGGTATGCTTTTGGGCGGCTGGCATGGAATAACGGGTTATCGAGTGCGCAAATTGCGGATGAGTGGATTAAACAAACTTTTCATCAGGCGGCTCCCGATCAGAAAGGACCTCCCGTATTTTCCAATGACTGGAAGCTCCATTTCTTACAGCCTGTAAAAAGGATGATGTTGCAAAGCAGAGAAGCGGCAGTTAATTTTATGACTCCGCTGGGATTGGCACATTTGATGTCGGCAAATGACCATTACGGACCGGGTCCTTGGTGGGCGCCTAAGGGGGTAAGAAAAGACTGGACACCTCCTTATTTTCATAAAGCGGATTCCCTCGGTATCGGTTTTGACCGAACGAAAAGCGGTAGTGACGCCGTCAGCCAGTACCATGAACCACTGGCTTCGATTTTTAATAATGTAGCGACTTGTCCGGAGATGTATTTGTTATGGTTTCATCATCTCCCCTGGGATTATATAATGCCTGCCCGCCGAGATGGGCCTGTCCACCAGGGCGGGTCTGTCCGCCGAAGCTTTAGTGCAGGCGAAACTTTATGGGAAGCATTATGCTATCATTATCAGAGCGGTTTGGATCAAGTACGGGATTTTCAAAAGGTGTGGGATCAGGAAAAAGGCTATGTGGATACGGCTCGTTTTTATAAAGTACAAAGTAAATTAAGAGCACAATGTAAAAGTGCACAATTGTGGAAAGATGCTTGTTTGCTTTATTTCCAGCAGTTTAGCCGGAGACCGATTCCTTATGATATCGAACGTCCGGTGCATGATCTTTCTTCGATGATTGAAAAAGACAAGGAGAAGCAAAAAAGAATCGCTTTAAAACGTCAAAAACAGGAGAAAATAAGTTTAAAAGCCGTAGCTCCTATTCCCGTGGGCGTAGCGGTCGGCTATTATCCGATGCAGTATAATCAGAGATATGAGCATATTGTAACCGGGCAATTTGATCAAATTACCTTTGAAAATGCTTTAAAAAACAGTTCGGTCGTTCGTCCTGATGGCCGGCTGGACTATACTCATGCAGATACGCTGGTTCAGATAGCGAAACGGAATGGCTTGCATATTTACGGGCATACCTTATGCTGGTATCAGCAAAATTCCGCTTATCTGCATACGTTAAACGGAGATTCTGCTGCTATAGAACAGTTTTTGAAAAGGTATATTGATACAACAGTAAGACGTTACAAAAATGATATCCGGGCATGGGATGTGGTGAATGAGGCGATAGATGCCAAAGGTCAGTTGAGAACAGCGGGGCCAAAGAAAAGGGGCTATTTCTATTGGGGGAAATATTTGGGAAAAGGATACATCGATCGTGCTTTTCGTTATGCACATAAAGCGAATCCGGAAGCCTTGCTTTTTTATAATGATTACAATCTGGAATCAAATCCCCAAAAGTTGCAAGCGGTGGTCACGCTGGTCAATCAACTCAAGAGAAAAGGCGTCCCCATCAATGGCGTGGGTACGCAGATGCACATCAGTATTCGAACGCCTGATGCAGGCATCGACAGTGCTTTTAAAGCATTGGCATCCACCGGTTTGTTGGTCAGAATATCTGAATTAGATATCAAAGTTAATCCTTCTAAAGATACCGGATTGGTTTTGACCCCGAAGCTGTTGAAACAGCAGGCAGAAAAGATGCGTGATGTCTTGCAATCTTATTTTAAATATGTACCCGAGCCACAACGACAGGATATTACTTTCTGGAATGTGGGAACCAAAGACAGTTGGATTACAAAAGGAAAAGATTATAAAGACAGTCCTGACCTATATGATGCGGATTATAAAACGAAACCAATGTATCATTCAGTTATAAAATTTTTTAATGATGTACTATAAAGGAAATTATTTAGAAATGAGGCTAAAGCCGGGTACGACCCTGAATAACAGGTATCGTCAGTTAAAACTGACGGAAATGGCAGAAGCTATTACCGTTGGCTTTAGCCAACGGAATAAAATAACGTGTAAAAAGTGGGCTTTAGCCACATAAAAAACTTTAGCAATCAAACAATTCAACCATTCAACAATCAAACAATCAAACAATTAGCAATTTAACAATCAAACAATCATAACTATGGATATTTTAAAAGGTAAAACAGAATTTTTCAAAGGAATCGAAAAGATCAAATATGAAGGTCCCGAAACTGATAACCTGCTGGCTTATCGCTGGTATGATGAAGACAGAGTCGTAGCGGGAAAAACCCTGAAAGAACACTTAAAGTTCGCTTGCGCCTACTGGCATTCTTTTTCCGGGGGCGGTGCCGATCCTTTTGGAGAAGACACACATCTTTTTCCCTGGGATAAGCAATCGGATCCGGTAGAAAGAGCGAAAGATAAAATGGATGCCGCCTTTGAATTTATTACAAAAATGGGGATGCCTTATTTCTGTTTCCATGATGTGGATTTGGTAGATTTGAGTAAAGATGTAGAAGAAAACGACCGGAGGTTGCAGGCGATTACTGCTTATGCCAAGGAAAAGATGGAGCAGAGCGGGGTACAGTTGCTTTGGGGGACTTCTAATGTATTTACCAATAAACGCTATATGAATGGAGCGGCCACCAATCCTGATTTTCATGTATTAAGCCATGCGGCCGCTCAGGTAAAGGCAGCCATAGATGCCACCATCGCTCTGGGTGGTCAGAATTATGTATTTTGGGGAGGCAGAGAAGGTTACATGACCCTGTTGAATACACAGATGAAAAGAGAACAGGCACATTTTGCGACTTTTTTGCATAAAGCAAAAGATTATGCAAGAAGCCGGGGCTTTGAAGGGACTTTCCTCATCGAACCCAAACCTTGTGAGCCTACCAAACATCAGTATGATTATGATGCGGCTACCGTCATTGGATTCTTGAGAGAATATGGTTTAGATAAAGATTTTAAACTAAATTTGGAAGTCAATCATGCTATTCTTGCCGGACATACCTTTGATCATGAGTTAACCATCGCTGCTGAAGCCGGATTATTGGGGAGTATTGATGCCAATAGAGGAGATTATCAAAATGGATGGGATACCGATCAATTCCCCAATAACATTAATGATGTAGTAGAATCCATGTTGGTTATTTTAAAAGCCGGCGGGTTTACCACCGGTGGAATTAATTTTGATGCTAAAATCAGAAGAAATTCTACTGACTTAAAAGATCTTTTCTATGCTCATATCAGTGGAATGGATACTTTCGCCAGAGGCTTCATCATCGCAGATAAAATTTTACAAGATGGCACTTTAGAACAAATGCGTAAAGACCGTTATGCTTCTTTTGATAGTGGAGAAGGAAAAAGATTTGAAAATGGAGAATTGTCTTTGGAAGACTTGAAGAAATATGCGGCCTCGAACGGAGAACCCGAGATGAGAAGTGGACAGCAGGAATTGTATGAATTATTAATTAATAAATTTATATAAATAAATTCTTATGGCAACAAACGAGAATAATCATTTGCCACAGCCGAAGATTAATATTCTTTATATCTCTCTGTTAACGCTGGTAGCCACTTTGGGAGGTCTCCTATTTGGGTATGATACCGCAGTGATTTCCGGGGCGGAAGAATCATTACAAATCTATTTGATTGATTCACTAGGTTTAAGTGCATTTGTACACGGTGCTACCGTGTCGAGTGCACTTATTGGCTGTATTATTGGAGGAGGGATCTCGGGGATTTTATCCGGCAGATTTGGAAGAAAGAAAACGCTTTTTCTTGCTGCTGTTCTGTTTTTTATCTCAGCGTTGGGATCAGGCTTTCCGGAGACTTTCTTCTTTACTCGTGGAGAACCAACTATAGGTTTATTACTTTTGTTTAACGTTTATCGCGTGATTGGAGGAATCGGGGTTGGTTTAGCCTCGGCCGTTTCTCCAATGTACATTAGTGAAATAGCTCCATCGAATATCAGAGGTCGCTTGGTATCACTCAACCAATTTGCCATTATCTTTGGTATGCTGGTGGTGTATTTTGTGAATTGGGGCATCGCAAACGGACAATCATTAGAGTGGATAAATACTTTTGGTTGGCGCTATATGTTTGCTTCAGAAGCTATTCCGGCAGGCTTATTTGGTATTGCACTCCTTTTTGTCCCTGAAACGCCGCGTTATCTTGCTTTAGTGAATAGAGATGAAAAGGCTTTACAGATTTTAACAAAACTCAATGGGAGTAAAGAAAGAGCTTCCTCTATTTTAAATGAGGTCAAGCATTCGATAAAAGGAAAGACCAAAGCTCGATTATTCTTCTATGGGAAAACAGTTATCGTTATAGGTGTCTTACTGTCTGTTTTTCAGCAGTTTGTAGGTATAAATGTCGCACTTTATTACGCTCCTAGGATTTTTCAAAGTATGGGAGCTGTCAAAGATACCTCTATGCTTCAGACCATCATCATGGGGTTTGTAAATGTGGTGTTCACCGTCATTGCTATTTTAACGGTTGATCGTTGGGGGCGAAAGCCGCTCTTAATCACAGGTTCTATAGGTATGGCCATTGGAATGATTGCTATTTCTATGCTTTCTTATTTCGATGTTATTGGTATTGGTACCTTGGTATTTATCATTATTTATACGGCTTCCTTTATGATGTCTTGGGGACCTATTTGTTGGGTACTGATTTCGGAAATTTTTCCCAATACCATCCGGGGACAAGCGGTGGCTATTGCCGTAGCTGCACAATGGGCTTCTAATTACATCATATCATCTACCTATCCTCCTATGATGGAATATAGCGGAGCATTAACCTATGGTTTCTATGCTTTAATGTCTATCCTTTCTGCCATTTTTGTTTGGAAGATGGTGCCGGAGACCAAGGGGAGAACTTTAGAAGAAATGGAAGAATTATGGAAGAAAAAACAGTAAAGTGATAATAATGTAAGAGTAGAAAAGGATGAAATTTAATTTAAAAACGATGAGAAAGGTCTCTATTGTGTTTTTGACTATAGTTCTATTGCGTGCTAAGGCAGTAGAGGCTAAGGTAAGGCTTCCTCAAATATTAAGAGATAGTATGGTGTTGCAAAGAGGGCAAGAAGTAAATATTTGGGGTTGGGGAGATAAAGGAGAGAATGTAACGGTTCAATTTCAAAATAAAACCTATCAGGCCCAAACAGACGAAAAGGGGAAATGGAAGATTGAGTTACCGCCTATGAAAGCCGGAGGACCTTATCAAATGGTTATTGAGGGGAATAATAAGATTGTCCTACAACATATTCTAATTGGCGATGTGTGGCTCTGTTCCGGTCAATCCAATATGGTACATCAAATGAAGTTGCATAGTGTTCGCTATGCGGGGGAAATTGCTAAAGCTGGCAATCCTGAAATACGACAATTTTGGATACCTCAAACGGTCAATCTACAGGCTCCTGATGAGGATTTATCCAAAGGTTTTTGGAAAGAAGCAAATCCTGAAAATGTGAGAGATTTTTCGGCAGTTGCCTATTTTTATGCTAAAAAATTATATAAAAAATACCACATTCCTATAGGGATAATTAATGCAAGTGTTGGCGGAACACCTATCCAAGCTTGGATGAGTAAAGAGGGGTTAAAAGATTTTCCTGTGTTTTTAAAAGAAATTAAAAGGAATAAGGACTCCGCTTTTATTGAAAGAATGAGAAAACGTAAGATGGCATCTTATCAATGGCATTTGAAGAAAGAAGATATTGGAATTACGGGGATGCTCCCTTGGTATAATCTTTCTTATAACTCTTCGGAAGATGTTTGGAGGAGGATTGGTCTTCCGGGATATTGGGAAGATCAGGGAGTGAAAAACTTGAATGGAGTAGTTTGGTATAGAAAAGAAATAGATGTTCCGGCCTCCATGGTCAATAAGCCGGCGAAGGTATTTTTAGGACGAATAGTGGATGCCGATTATTTATATATCAATGGTCATTTGATTAATCACACTACTTATCAATTTCCAGAAAGAAGATATGTTATTCCGAAAAATATTCTTAACCCCGGGAAAAATCTGTTTGTCATTCGGGTCATTAATTATTCCGGGAAAGGAGGATTTGTTCCCGATAAGCCTTATTGTCTCATTTCTGGTAAAGATACTGTTGATCTGAAAGGATATTGGAAATATAAAATAGGTGATGTGTTTACTCCTGAACGAGTACAGAAAAAGACTGTAAATTTTACGGTACATTATCAACCTACTGCCTTGTATAATGGGATGATTGCTCCGGTAACCAATTATACAATCAAAGGAATAGTTTGGTATCAGGGTGCAGCAAATACCGGAAATCCATTAAAATATGCAAGATTACAACCTGCATTGATTGCTGACTGGCGTAGCCATTGGAAAGAAGGGGACATCCCTTTTCTGTATGTTCAGCTGCCGGGGTATGGAGATTATAGTTACTTACCTGAAGAGAGTAATTGGGCTCAATTTAGGAAGTCTCAACTACAGTCATTGTCTGTTCCTAATACAGCAATGGTCGTGACCATCGACCTTGGAGAATGGAATGATATCCATCCTGATAGGAAGAAACCGGTAGGCAATCGATTGGCTTTGGCTGCAGAAAAATTAGCTTATGGAGATCAAATAGTTGCTTCCGGTCCTATCTTACAATCAGCCAAAGTGAAAGGGAATAGAATTATTCTTTCTTTTAATCATGTGGGGCGCGGATTAATTTTTAAAGATTCCTCTTATGTTACTCCCTCATCAGGAGAATGGAAGAGTGCTTTTGCCATTGCCGGGGCTGATAAAAAATTTGTTTGGGCAAAAGCACAAATAAAAAATGACAAAATAATAGTCCATAGTGTAAAGGTGAAAGATCCAAAATATATACGGTATGCATGGGCAGATAATCCGGTGAACCCGGATCTTTATAATAAAGAAGGATTACCCGCATCACCTTTTATGAAAAAAATACAATTTAAAAAATAAGAGATTCATGTTATTATTAGGTTTAGATATAGGGACTTCATCGGTAAAAGCATCTGTTATGGATGCGGAAACACAAAGCGTAATTGCTTCCGCCTCTTATCCGGAGCAAGAAGCAGAAATTCTAGTCCCTCAACCCGGCTGGGCAGAACAAAATCCGGAAACCTGGTGGGATTTTGTTCAACAAGCGATCTTAAAATGTCACCAAACTCAAAAATACAATCCCGGAGATATTTCCTCTATTGGTATTGCTTATCAGATGCATGGACTGGTATTAGTCAATAAAAATCAGGAAGTATTGCGGAATGCAATTATCTGGTGTGACAGCCGTGCAGTGGAGATAGGGAATAAGGCTTTTAAAGAAATAGGAGAAGCCTATTGTTTATCTCATCTTTTAAATTCTCCCGGAAATTTTACAGCGGGAAAGCTGTCTTGGGTAAAAGAAAATGAACCGGAAATCTATCATGAAATAGATAAAATTATGTTACCCGGAGATTTTATTGCCATGAAACTTACCGGAGAGGTGACCACAAGCATTCCGGCATTATCGGAAGGTATCTTTTGGGATTTTAAAAAAGAAGAACTTTCAGAGGAGTTATTGGATTACTATGGCTTTGATAAACAAGTATTTCCTTCTATCCAACCCTTATTTAGTATCCATGGGAAGTTGACAAAAGAGGTGGCTGCTCAATTATCTTTAAAACAGAGTGTTTCTGTGGGGTACAAGGCAGGCGATCAACCCAACAATGCCTTGGCTTTAAACGCTTTGAATCCTGGTGAAGTGGCAGCGAATGCGGGCACTTCAGGGGTTATATATGGAGTGAAAGACCAGTTGACCTATGATGAGAAGTCACGAATCAACAATTTTGCACACGTTAATTATAGTACAGAGAATAAGAGAATAGGGACATTACTCAATATTAATGGTACTGGGATTTTCAATAATTGGATTAAAAATATTTTAGGGCAAGCACTATCTTATGAAGAGATGAATAAGATGGCTGAAGAAGTCAGCCCCGGCTCGAAAGGGTTATTGGCCATGCCTTTTGGTAATGGAGCGGAGCGGATGTTTGAGAATAAAATAATCGGAGCGCATTTTCTGAATTTGGATTTTAATATTCATACAAAGTCTCATCTATTACGGGCTGTTCAGGAAGGGATTGCTTTCTCTTTCAGATATGGATTGGATATTATGCGTGAGAACGGCATTAATCCAAAGGTGATTAGAGCAAATAAAGCGAACCTTTTTTTGAGCAAATTATTTGCACAGACCTTTGCAGATGTCAATGAAGTAGAAGTAGAGTTTTATGAAGGAGATGGTAGCTTTGGTGCGGCTATAGGAGCAGGAATAGGTATCGGAATATTTCAAAGTCCGGAAGATGCTTCTCGACAAAGAAAAGCTTTGAGTAGAATTTATCCGAAGCAGACAAGGGGCTATCATGAAGGTTATAACAGGTGGAAGAAGCAGTTGAACAAACTATTGTAAATTTATGATAGTATGAATTCTTTCTATGTTGTATATTAAAGAATAAAAAACAGTTAATTTTACGAGATTATAAACAGATTCAATAAATAATAGTTTTGAGTAAAAAATTAATATTATCATTTCTACTGTGTATTTGTATTTTAACTCTTCTGGCAGGGTGTTCGAATAAACGTAAAGGACCTCCACGGGTTTTGGTTTTTTCCAAGACAGCAGGATTTCATCATGCTTCTATTCCCGAAGGAATAGCCGCTATTAAAAAGTTGGGAAAAGAAAATAACTTTCTGATAGACACGACTACAGATGCAGCTATGTTTACAGAGGATACATTGAAAAAATATTCAGCTGTAATTTTTATGAGTACGACCGGAAAGCTATTTAATCGTCAGCAACAACTTGATTTTAAGCGATACATTCAGGCTGGTGGAGGATATGTTGGAATACATGCAGCATCAGATTGTGAATATCATTGGCCCTGGTATGGACAATTGGTAGGGGCGTACTTCAGCAACCATCCGGCTGTACAGGAAGCTAAATTGAACATTCATAGTGATAAGCGTTTCCCTGTTACCGATTCATTGCCTAATCCATGGGTAAGGACTGATGAATGGTATAATTTTAGAGCTGTTCCGAAGGACGTCCACGTATTGGTAGATATCGATGAAACAAGCTACGAAGGTGGGAAAAATGGAAATCCTCATCCTATGGTTTGGTATCATGAATTTGATGGAGGACGATCATTTTATTGTGAGTTGGGACACACGAAGGAATCCTATTCTGAGCCTTATTTTTTACAACTTTTATTGGAAGGAATACAATATGCAATCGGGGAAAATGAAGTTTTAGATTATCAAAAAACAACGACTTTAAGATTACCGAAGGAAGATTATTTTTCAAAGAAACAACTGGCTGCCGGCTTGACTGAACCTACTGAGTTAACCGTGTTACCTCATCTTGATGTCCTTATTGCAGAAAGGAGAGGTGGAATTAAATATTACAACCATAAGGATCATTCTTTGAAGCAAGTGGCTGATTTAGATGTTTATCATAAAGCTTTGCATACTGAAGGCGTCAATGTTGAAATGGGATTATTAGGGATACAGGCGGATCCGCATTATAATCAAAATCATTGGGTGTATGTCTATTATTCTCCGGCAGATACTTCGGTAGATCGTTTATCTCGCTTTAAATTTGAAGACGGAAAATTTGATTTGCATTCAGAGGAAAAGATTTTAGATATTCCGACAGACCGGGAAATATGTTGTCATACAGGAGGATCTATTGCTTTTGATGCGGAAGATCATCTGTATGTTTCGGTTGGAGACAATACTACCCCTTTTGATGAAATTGATCCTCAGTCAGGAAAAGCTTATCCTATTAATACACATGGGTTTGCACCTTTGGATGACCGTCCGGGCTTTGAGCACTATGATGATAGAAGATCAGCAGGGAATACCAATGATTTAAGAGGGAAAATTTTACGTATTCATGTCAATAAGGACGGGAGCTACAGTATTCCTAAAGGAAATCTTTTTGCTGAAGGAGAGAGTGATCCTAACAAAACCAGACCGGAGATTTATGTGATGGGTGACAGAAATCCCTACCGGATATCTATAGATCAACATACCGGATATTTATATTGGGGGGAAGTGGGACCGGATGCTAATGATGACAGCCTGGATACGCATGGCCCAAGGGGATATGATGAAATAAATCAGGCTAAAGAGGCGGGTAACTTTGGATGGCCTTATTTTATTGGTGACAATTATGCCTATCACGAATATGATTATGCAACCGGCAAGACGGGACCTGTTTTTGACCCGGATCATTTGGTGAATACCTCCAGAAACAACACCGGATTAAAAGAATTGCCGGCTCCACAACCGGCATTTATTTGGTATCCTTATGCCAAGTCTGAAGATTTCCCTATACTGGGATCAGGAGGCAGAACGTCTATGGCAGGACCTGTTTATTATGTAGATGATTATCCCAAAAAGACACGATTTCCCGAGTATTACAATGGAAAACTTTTTATTTATGATTGGATAAGAAATTGGATTATGGTAGTGACGATGGATGAAAAAGGGAATTTACAGACCATTGAGCCATTTATGCCTCATACCAAGTTTAATAATATTAGTGATATGGAAGCAGGGGCGGATGGAAGGTTGTATATTGTAGAATATGGAAAAGGATGGTTTGCAAAAAATCCTGATGCCGCTTTGTCGGTCATTACTTATAATGAAGAAAAGAAGGGATCAGCAACAGGAGATCAGTCAGCGTCGGAAACGAAGACCTCGTCTCCCGGCAAGCATTTGGTAGAAACGTTAGACTGTCAATCTTGTCATAAAGTGGATGAGAAATCGATCGGTCCCTCTTTTACTGCAGTAGCTGAGAAGTATAAAGAGGAATCTGAAGAAAAAGCAGTAGATTATTTATCTCATAAAATCAGGAAAGGTGGAAGTGGTGTATGGGGAGAAACCGCTATGCCCGCTCATCCGGGTATGGATCTGAAAGATGCTAAAGTAATATGTGAGTGGATATTATCTTTGAAATAAACCGTTTAAATGAAAATTGCCTATAAAAATATTTTACTCTTTGTTTTAAGTTTGATTGTTTATTCCCGGGGCTTTGGGCAACAGGAGCAAATTTTATTCAATCATCTTGATATTTATGATGGCTTGTCTCATAATCAGGTGAATTGTATCTTGAAAGACAATCAAGGTTTTATGTGGTTTGGAACGATGTCGGGCTTGAATAGATATGATGGGTATTCTTTTAAGGTATTCCGACATGAAATAGAAGATTCTACCTCTCTGAATGATAGCTATATTACCGGAATATATAAGCTTCCGAACAATCGTTTGTGGATTAGCACGCACAAAGGGGCTAATATTTATAATCCGAATACGGAGACTTTTGATAAAAACATTGAGAATTATTTGAAATCCTTATCCTTACCTGATGGTGCGGTCAACCGGGTTTATGAAGACCCCAAACATCAATTTTGGTTTATTTACAATAAACAGGGAATTTATAAATATTCACCCAAAACGAAAGAGGTAGTACATCTACATTATCTTCCTAATACTGCTAATAGCATAGCCAATAATCACATTGCTACCATTGCTTCTAAGGACTCACAATTTGTATGGATTATTCATCAAAATGGGATTCTTGAGAAATTGGATAGGCCATCGCTTAAAGTAAGTTATAGAAATGATTCCCTTTTGCAGATGAATAGAGGCAGAGCGGAAGCTTACCAAATTTTTGTAGATCAAGAAGGAGATTTATGGATATATATTGAGAAGGAAGAAAAAGGGTTGTATTTTTTCGATACTCAAAAAAAGAAATTTACGCATATTACCACCGAAAAAGGTCCTTATCATTTGAATAACAATGTAGTAGGAGCTATTACTCAGGATCGTAAAGGCTTGATCTGGGTCGGTACAGATCATGGAGGAGTAAACCTCATTAATAAGAAGAAAAAAAACATTCGCTACCTCAAACATAATCCGGTAAACGATCGAAGTTTGGTACAAAATAGCGTTTATTCCTTGTATAGTGATAGTTTAGATATCGTATGGGTAGGGACATATAAGAAAGGAATCAGTTATTATAATGAAAAGTTGGATCAGTTTCCATTGTATAGCCATGATCCTAATAATTCTCATTCTCTTCCCTACAATGATGTAGATTGTTTTGTAGAAGATAAAAAAGGAAATCTTTGGATAGGAACCAATGGGGGCGGATTACTGTATTATAACAGAAAGAAAAACACCTATAAACGTTATCTCCATGATCCGGATAATCCCAATAGTCTTTGTCATAATGTGATTGTAAGCCTGTTGATAGATAGTCAAAATGATCTTTGGATAGGCACCTATACAGGTGGGTTAGACCGTTTTGACGGAAAGTCTTTTACCCATTATCGGCATCGAGAGGGAGATAGCACCAGCTTGAAAAACAACAGGGTGTGGTCTGTTTTTGAAGATTCTCGTAAAAATATCTGGATAGGAACTTTAGGGGGGGGATTGGAGCGTTTTGATCGAAAGAATAATCATTTTATTCCCCAAAAACCGATGAATGATATCAGCGGGCTCTTTTATGTTATGGCCATAGAAGAAGATCATAATGAAAATTTATGGGTGGGGACTTCTTTCGGGCTTGAAGTTATTCATTTAGGGACGGGGAAAATAGCGTATTATAAACATGAAAAAGGCGATAAAAAAAGTCTCAGTAACAGCAATATAGAGACCATTTTTTGTGATAGCAAAGGTCGGATTTGGATAGGAACAAGGGAAGGATTAAATCTCTTTAATCCTGATACTAAAGACTTTCAAGCTTTTACGATGAAAGATGGTCTAACTTCCAACACCGTGCTTACTATTGTGGAAGATAATCAACATCGTTTGTGGATGAGCACCCCTAATGGCATCTCTTGTTTAACTATTTCTGAAAAGAATGGACAACCTAAATATTCATTTAAAAATTATAATGAATCAGATGGACTACAAGGAAAAGAGTTTAATTATAAAGCTGCGATAAAGACTCGAAAGGGGGAATTGATATTTGGTGGACCGAATGGTTTTAATATGTTTGATCCGAATCAAATTAAAGTAAATCGACAAATTCCACCTCTTGTTTTCACTGATATCCAGATTTTTAATCAAAATGTTGGTGTGGGGGATACTATCCATAATCATGTCATTCTTCCCCAACCGGTATCAGAATTAAAATCTATTACTTTCCCCCATCAAGCCAATAATTTCTCTATCCTATTTTCATCTTTAGGATATGTTCATACCGGGAGAAATAAATATGCATATAAATTGGAAGGCTTTAATAATCATTGGATAACCTCTTCAGGGGAAGTACGAAAAGCGACTTTTACTAATCTTGATCCGGGAGATTATACCTTTAAGGTAAAGGCCTCTAATAATGATGGTGTCTGGTCTTCAAATAGTCGTATGCTTAAAATTAGAATACTGCCTCCTTTTTGGTTGACAACATGGGCTTATATTCTTTATGTATTGTTGATTATAGGGATTTTACTTTTTGCGAGATGGATTCTTTTATATCGTGCAAGAATGAAATTTAAAATAGAGCATCAACAACATGAAGCCAGGCGGATTCATGAATTGGATATGATGAAGATTCGCTTTTTTACCAACATCAGTCATGAATTTCGTACCCCTTTATCTCTCATTTTAGCTCCCGTAGAAAGGCTTTTAGAAAAAACCAAAGAGGTCAGTCAGGAACGACAGTTGTTAGTGGTTCAAAGAAATACTAAAAGATTGCTTCAGTTGGTCAATCAGTTATTGGATTTTAGAAAGATGGAAGTACAGGAAATAGCCTTACATCCTGTGCGAGCAGATATTGTCCGGTTTATCAAGGATGAAGTTCGTTCTTTTACTGATTTAGCGGAAAAGAAAAATATACAATTTACTTTAGAAAGCGGGGTAGAGGAATTGGAAACGGATTTTGATCCCGGAAAGCTGGAACGGATTTTATTTAATTTATTATCCAATGCTTTTAAATTCACCCATGAGAATGGCGTAGTCTCTGTTTCGATAGAAGTATCTTCCGGTAGAGATTTCAGGGAAAGAGAATCAGAAAATACTTTTTTGCAAATTCGTGTAAAAGATGATGGAATTGGAATCCCTTATGAGAAACAAAAATTTATTTTTAAAAGATTTTTCCAGAATGAAATGCCGGAAACGATTGTAAATACCGGAAGCGGAATCGGATTAGCCATTACTTATGAATTTGTTCGCTTGCATCATGGCAGTATAAAGGTTGAGAGTGAACCGGATAAGGGAAGTTGCTTTATTGTGAATCTCCCTTTGAAAATGGAAATACCTACAAAAAGCAGGAAACCGGATGTACTTTCTTTACATCAGGAATCTTCCCATTCAGAACAACAGCAAAGAGAACGTAAAAAAAGAACGGTACTGTTAATAGATGACAATGAAGATTTTCGATTCTATTTAAAAGATAATCTTTCAGTTTATTTTGATATTGTTGAAGCTGCAGATGGTGTCTCCGGTTGGGAAAAAATACTTTTGGAGAAGCCGGATCTGATAGTAAGTGATATTGCGATGCCGGGAAAAATGGATGGCATAGGACTCTCAAAAAGATTGAAAAAGGATCCCAGAACGACGAGTATCCCTGTCATCTTGTTAACAGCACGAGCTTCGGAGGAGCAACGTCTGGCAGGATTTAAAACCGGTGCCAATGCCTATATTACCAAACCTTTTAATTTCGAAATCCTGTTGGCCAGGATTCGTAATCTGTTGGCAGAACAGAAACGCAGGGAAAGTGCAAAACCCGCCAAGGTAGAATTAAAGCCAAAAGATATTCCGATAGCTTCAGAAGATGATAAGTTTTTAAAAGAGGCGATAGAAATAGTAGAGAAGAATATGGATGACCCGCAATTCTCCGTGAAGGAATTGAGCAAACAATTATTCATGAGCAGGGTAACACTTCATAAAAAATTATCTGAGATTACCGGAAAATCTCCCTCTGTTTTTATCCGAAAGTTAAGAATCAAGCGCGCTGCACAATTACTCAAAAAAGGGAGTTTGAATGTTTCGGAAGCTGCTTATGAGGTTGGATTTAATAATCCCAAGTATTTTACTAAATATTTTAAAGAGGAATTTGGGATACTACCTTCAGAATATGGAAGTAATACTGTAGAATAAGATTGTTTTTTTCTATAAAATAGAGACCATTTTCAGGAGAAATGCCTGTAATTTACATTTTACCCCCTATTAGATTACCTTTTATCCTTTGGTTTTACAAATTATACCCTTATTGCTTACATTTTAAACCCATGATGTATAGGGCTATACAATACATTTGTGAAGAGAAATTAAATCATATAATTTTATTTTTTGAAACACATGAATAGAAAAAGAATACATGCTACCTATTTACTGTTTATTTTATTAATAGCTGGAATTCTGACCTTATATAGTTGTCAACAGGATAAGGGGTATCATAAAACAGATCGGGGAATTATTGTTACTGTCCATAATAAAGACAGCAAAACCCAAAAACTCCGTTTGCAAGTGATAGCACCGAGTATTATACGGGTAACCGCCTCTCCTGATGAGGATTTTTCTCGTCCGAAAAGTTTAATGAGAAAAGAGGAGGAACTACCTTCTGTTTCCTGGCAGGTTCATCAAAATCATGATAGTCTTGTTCTTCAAACGAAAGCCTTGAAGGCGTTAGTTGATTTAAAGAGTGGGCAAATCCAATTTTTAGATACTGCCGGACAGGTCGTTTTGGCAGAAGAAAAGCAGGGACGGATCTTTCATTCGGATACTGTGGATGGAGAACCCGCTTACCATATTCGTCAACTTTGGGAAAATGATGTTCAAACTGCAGTTTATGGATTGGGTGGAAATCAATTGGGGCTGACCAACTTGCAAGGAAAAGATGTTGCCTTGATACAAAGGAACTCTGAAGCCTATGTCCCATTCTTTCTTTCCCCCGGGAAAAGGAATACCAACGAGGCGTATGGCATTTTATGGGATAATAATTCTATAACACATTTTGGGGATCCGAGTCCCTATCTTCCTTTAGATTCTTTACAGTTATATAATGAAAAAGGAGAACCGGGAGGACTTACTGCTACCTATTTACCGGGAGGAGCTTCTAAGTTATTAGGACAATCTAATCAGATAACGCATACCGACTTGGATTTGAAGAGAGAAGAAAATAATATTGATTATCGTTTTCTCGAGGATCAAAAACGATTTCCAAAAGTAATATCTCAGGATCCTTCTACTTCTGTAGAATGGGAAGGGGATATCGCTTCACCCTATTCCGGAACCCATACTTTTAAGATCTACTGGGGAGGATATGTGAAAATATGGATCAATAATCAGCGCGTGTTTCCGAAAACGGAATTCCCTTCTTCTAATCCCAAACGTCAAGGATGGGCTTGGCGACAGCCTTGGAATCCGGCAGAAAAATTATTGAGTATTCCTATGGAGAAAGGGAAGAAATACCATTTAAAAATACAATGGCTGCCGGGGGGAGAATCCTTTATTTCTTTTAAATGGAAGAAACCTAAAAGTAGAAAGCAACTTCATCAAACTTCCTTGGCTTCGGAAGTCGGGCAAGATATAGATTATTATTTCATTTCGGGTCAGAATATGGATAGTATTATCAGTGGCTATCGTGATCTGACAGGAAAAGCACCGATGATGCCGAAGTGGGCGTATGGCTATTGGCAAAGCCGGGAACATTATGAATCTCAGAAACAAATTCTTCAGGTGGTTCAAAAATTTAGAAAGAAAAAGTTCCCGATAGATAATATTGTTCAAGATTGGTTTTATTGGAAAGAAGACAAATGGGGAAGTCAGAAATTTGATTCTTCCCGCTATCCGGATCCGGAGGGAATGATAGATACTTTACATCAAAAGTATCATACTCACTTCATGATTTCGGTATGGCCTAAATTTTATGTGGATACCAAGCCTTTTAAAAAGTTTTGGGACAAAGGATGGTTGTATAAAAAGAGCGTAGAAGATAGTGTCAAAGATTGGGTAGGACAAGGTTATGTTTCTACTTTTTATGATGCTTTCAATAAAGACGCAAGAAAAGCATTTTGGAATCTGGTAGATACGAATTTATTTAAGCTTGGGGTAGATGCATGGTGGTTGGATGCTACGGAGCCTGATATTTTATCCAATACATCGGTTCCAGAACGGAAGGAACTCATGAAACCCAATGCACTGGGCTCTCCATCAAAGAATTTTAACGCCTATTCACTGGAGCAATCCAAAGTATTCTATAAGGGGCAACGGGAAGAGAAACCGAATCAAAGAGTATTTATATTAACTCGTTCTGTCTTTGCAGGAAGTCAGCGCTTTGCTGCTGCCAACTGGAGTGGTGATATCGGCGCAACCTGGTGGGATATGAGAAACCAGATTGCAACCGGAATTAGCTTGTCTATGTCGGGTATCCCATACTGGACCATGGATATAGGCGGTTTTGCTGCCGAACATCGATATCAGTATGCGGATGAAAGTAGCCGCGCGGAATGGCAGGAGCAATTTACCCGGTGGTTTCAATTTGGTGCTTTCTGTCCCTTATTTAGGGCCCACGGACAATTACCGGTTCGTGAACCGTTTAATGTAGCACCGAAAGGAAGTCCTGCCTATCAAAGTATGCTTTATTATGACAAACTGAGATACCGGATGCTACCCTACATCTATTCTCTGGCAGGCGCTGTTTATAATGATAGCTATACCTTGATGCGAGGATTAGCAATGGATTTTCCTAAAGATACCCTTGCCGGTAACATCACAGATGAATATATGTTTGGACCGGATTTACTCATTAATCCGGTGTATAAATACAAAGCCAGAAGCAGAAAAGTGTATCTCCCTTCCAATATGAGTACTTCAGCAGGTAAGAACAGGGAGACCATTTGGTATAATCTATACACAGGGGAATCTTTTACCGGTAATCAAACTATTTCTGCTGATGCGCCTTATAAAAGGATGCCGATTTTTGTGAAATCAGGTGCTATTCTTCCTTTTGGCCCTGCACTTCAATATACCTCTCAGAAAAAGGCCGATACCATTACCTTATATGTTTATACCGGAGAAGACGGCCATTTTGACCTCTATGAAGACGATGGGTTGAGTTATGATTATGAACAAGGGGAATCTGCTACTATTCCTATAAATTATCATGAATCCGGTGAAACACTTACCATTGGAGAACGAGAAGGGCATTTTAAAGGGATGCTCAAGGAAAGAACTTTTAAAATCAGAAAGGTGAGCCCGGATCATGCAGAATCATTGAATCTAAATAGGGATTCTGAGAAGCTTATCCAATATAAAGGGAAGGAAATAACAGTGAAACTATAAACAAATAATTTTTAATTTAAAATGTATGAAATGAAGTATATTTATGAATATCCAAGAAGAATTCGTCCTTTAGGGATCGTTCTTAGTTTGGTTTTTGTGTTCCTGTTTTGTGATATACCTACTTCGACAGGACAAAATAAGACCATTAACGGAATAGTAACAGATGCGCAGGATAATAGCCCGTTAAGTGGCGTTACTGTGCGTGTGAAAGGTACAAACGTAGGGACGACAACTGATGAAAATGGTAAATTTAGTATTTTTGCCGGATCGGAAGATACGCTCTCTTTCACTTTCTTAAGCTATGCAGATAAGGAGTTAAGAGTAGGCCAAACGACCCATTTTACGGTTCAGTTGACGAAAAGTTATAGTAAGCTAGATCAGGTGGTAGTCATCGGATATGGGCAAATGAAGAAAAGTGATTTAAGTAGTGCGCAGGTTACCGTTACTTCTGATCAGATAGACCGAACGATTAATACCTCTCTGGATCAGGCGCTACAAGGCAGAGCCGCCGGTGTTTATGTCTCTTCGTCGAGTGGACAGCCCGGGGCAGCCCCCTCGGTGGTTATACGGGGAATGGGAACGCTTACTCAAAGTTCTCAACCTTTATATGTCGTGGACGGAGTGCAGATTAAGCCCTCTGATGTTTCGGATGATCCGAATAATCATCCGGACGGATTCTCTAATATATTATCTACCATTAGCCCTGATGATATAAAGACCATCAATGTTCTAAAGGGGCCATCAGCTACAGCTATTTATGGAGCTGCCGGGGGAAATGGCGTGGTGATTATTACGACGAAAAGCGGTCAGGCCGGTCAGACAAAAATTTCCGTAAGTAGTTTATTAACGGTGCAGGATAAACCCAAACATATTTCGCTTATGAATTTGAGGGAATATGCTGCTTTCCGTAATGAAAAGGAAAAAGCCGGAGGTCTGGCAACGCTCCCTCAGTTTGCCGATCCTTCTGTATTGGGAGATGGGTCAGATTGGCAAAAAGCTCTATACCAAAGGTCATTATTGCAAAAAGATCGGTTTTCTCTCAGTGGAGGTAACACCAAAACGCAGTTTTATTTGTCGGGAGAATATTTTGACCAGCAGGGGGTTACGCCCGGATCCGGATTTAAACGTTATTCTGTTCGGTTAAATGTGGATAATCAAACGCAGAAATGGTTGAAAATAGGCGCACATACTAATGTGGGTTATACCAGAGAAAAAATGAACACGACAACTGGAGGTGTTATTGAAATGGCCCTGAAGCAGAACCCCTCCGTTCCGGTAAGAAATCCTGACGGATCCTGGGGAGGCCCGATTACCAAACAGTTCCAATTTACGAATCCGGTAATGATTGCCAGTATCTATAACGACTATAATAAAAGGTTGGCATTCATTGGAAATGTTTATGCGGATATAACCCCTGTCAAGGGATTGACGATTCATAATGCAGTAAATACCAGTATTGAATACTTTAACTATTATTCCTATCATCCCGGGTACACCGCCGGCGGTTTTGTAGTGCCTCAAACAGCAGCAGAGTCTGAACGTAGAGGAACCAATAATTATTGGTGGAGTGTAAATAATAGAATAAAATATCATTTCGTTTTAGGAGGAAAGCATGATTTTAATGTGATGGTTGCCCATGAAGCACAATCCTGGGCGTATGAATCACTTTCCGGAGGGAGAACCGGCTTTATCAGCAATAATGTAGAGGAATTATCCGGGGGAGATGCCAGTGATATATCGAATGTTAGAAATAATAGCAGCAAATCATCCGGAGCGCAGGAATCTTATTTTGGCAGGTTGAATTATATATATAATAACAAATATATTTTACAAGCCACTTATCGTGCTGATGGGAGTTCCAGTTTTGGAGCAAATAACAAATGGGGATTCTTTCCTTCCTTGTCTTTGGCTTGGCGAATCTCTCAGGAGCATTTTATGGAATCTCTTTCAGCCATTGATGATTTGAAGCTGCGCTTTGGTATTGGAGAGTCAGGAAATGCCGGAGGGGCAGGAGGAATATATGCTTCTTTGCAGGCAGTACCTACGCCCTGGGGAACAGGATTCTTGTCGCAAAGATTTCCCAATCCTAATCTAAAATGGGAAACCGATAAAACCATTAATGTGGGATTCGATTTACACATGTTTAACAGCCGGTTAGAGGTTATTGCAGATGCCTATGTTAAGAAAAGCGAAAACCTTATTACAACGAATACTTATCCATTCTCTTTAGGTGGAGATATTGCCTATTCCCCGGGATATGTCCAGTGGCCTACTGTGAATGCAGGAAGTATTAAAAATAAAGGGTTGGATCTGACCATTAATACGGTAAATATAGATAAGAAACTGAATTGGAGAACAGGCATAACATTTTCCTTAAACAGGAATAAAATTACTTCCTTACTCAATACCATCAATGCTTCCTGGAATACCTCTCAGGTACAGTTTGTTTCTAAGGAAGGACAACCGGTTAGTATGATTACGGGCTATATTGCCGAAGGTCTTTTTAAAGATGCGGAAGATATCGCTGATCATGCCATACAAACCTCGAATGGCACTTTGACGATCGCCCCAACAGGTACCTGGCCGGGAGATATTAAATTTAAAGACCTCAATGATGATGGTGTGATTGATGAGAAAGATCGAAAAGTGATTGGCAACCCCTGGCCTAAATTCACTTTTGGTTTTAATAATTCGTTTTCCTATCATCATTTCTCTCTTAACATCTTCACACAGGGAAGCGTGGGTAACGATTTAGTTAATTATCCGCGATATGAGAATGAAATTCCCGGGAATAGTGGAACGTATGGAAACTATTATAAATCGGTATCTCATTTTGCTCGTCCCAGCAGTTATAGTGAGAGTCAGAAAAATACCGTTACATTAACAAATCCGGGCTATCATATTCCGCGTGTTTCTCCGGATGATCAGAATGGAAATAACCGGATGAGCCAATGGTTTTTGGAAGACGGATCCTATCTGAGAATTAAAAATGTAACGCTAAGTTATGATTTCCCAAGGAAATGGATCTCTCACCTGGCGATGAGTAGCCTGAAAGCTTCTTTAAGCGTACAGAATTTACTCACCATAACGAGCTATAGTGGCTATGATCCTGAAGTGGGAATGGTGAATTATGGAGGTACCATGATGAATGGAGTGGATACCGGCAGGTATCCATCTGTGAGAATGTATTCTGTGAGTCTTTCAGCTAGTTTTTAATAATAAAAAAATATTTACTATGAAAAGGTTTAAAAATATATGGATGCTGATCGCATTAAGTGGTTTTATGATGATGGCAGGTTGTAAGAAAAGTTTCTTAGATCGTCCTCCAATCGATCAGTTGACCAATGGAAACTTTTATAAAACGGATGAAGAGTTAATGGCCGGAACGGCTCCGCTTTATAATATTGTTTGGTTCGACTATAATGACAAGGCTTTTCTGGCGTTTGGAGAAGCCAGAGGTGGGGATTTGGAATCGAATGATCGTACGCCCTATACTCATTTTGCCGTGTCCGCTACTGATCAGAATACGCTGTTAGCCGGGTATAAATCCTTTTATAAAATTGTTTCCCAAAGTAATATTACGATGAGTAATATCATCAATAGTAATGGAAATGTTTCTGAAAAAGTAAAGAAAGAGGCTTTAGGAGAATGTCATTTTATGAGAGGAATGGCCTATTATTTTTTAGTCAGTAATTGGGGAGCTGTTCCGATTATCTATAAAAATGTAGACCAAATGGGGGATAGCATTTATCGCAATAAAATAGAGGATGTATGGCAGTTTATTATTAATGATTTTAAAAAGGCAACGAAAGACCTGCCCGAAGTAGCTTATGACCAGGGTAGAGTAAACAAATGGTCGGCCAAAGGAATGTTGGCAAAAATATATTTAACCTATGCGGGTTACGGACATTCCGGAGGTCAACGGGATCAGGCTTTATTGGATAGCGCCCGCAAATATGCCGGAGATGTTGTGCATAATAGTGGGATGACTTTATATCCGAGTTATAAGGGGTTGTTTATGAGCAAAAACAATAATAGCTCGAATAATAACCCGGAAAGTCTGTTCTCTTTAGAATGGATGCCGGTCAGTGATCCCTGGGGCGTCAATAATTCTTTTCAGGCGTATATGGCCTTTGATCCTGATCTTTTACAAACCGGTGCCGGATGGGGCGCCGCGCAGGGCGTCAGTGCAGATGTGGTAGATTATTTTATGGATCATCCCCGGGATTCTTTACGGCGGAAAGCCATTTGCATGTTTGATGGAGATTATTATCCCGATTTAATGAAAAAGGATGGAGGTTTGCATTATGACGTGACAGATATCTCTAATATCAAAAAATACGTTATTGGCTCTCCTGCTGATAATGGAGGGAAAGGAGGACAAATGACCGCTTATATCAACACCTATATGTTGCGACTGGCCGAAGTGTATCTCATTTATGCCGATGCCGTCCTGGGAAATAATGCTTCTACCAGTAATGCAGAAGCTTTGAAATACTTTAATTTGGTAAGGGAAAGAGCCGGTATGCCGGATAAATCTTCTCTTACTTTTGAGGACATTTTTCAGGAAAAGCGGGTAGAACTGCTCATGGAAGGAAATGCCTGGTACGATATCCTTCGTTGGTACTATTTTGCTCCCGATAAAGCCATGGACTATGTCGCTCATCAGGATAAAGGATCTTATACAATTAACTGGAATCATGATTATGGTCCAAGGACATACACGGTAACGCATGATAGCGAGTATTATCCTTTTGATCAATCAACGGTTTATCTTCCTTATCCGGAATTTGAGCTGACCAATGCACCTACGTTGAGTGAAGCACCTAAATCCTTCGATTTTAGTAAGCTACCGGACTATTGATGCATTAGTTATAAACATAAAACTGAAAAATTATTATTAAGCATACAAATATTTTATACTCATGTCATATTTTCAAAAAATAAAGAGAAATCAATGGCTGATGGTATTCATTGCCATGATAGTCATCCAAACCTCTTGTCAAAAAGAGGAGTATGATTACAGCCAATATAAGGATTTGGGTACTCCTGTGATAAGTGGATTAAGAGCGATTGATCCTGCGCCCAATGACAGCATGTTGACTCAAATTGTTCCGGGACAAACAATTGTGATTCAGGGAAATAATCTAAAGGGAACTCAGTCCGTATCTTTTAATGGAAAATCGGTCGGGGTGAACCCTGTTTTTGTAACGAACAAAAATATAGTCATTACGGTATCGTCAGATATTGTTTTTCCTACAAGCAATCCTAAAATGAAAAATAGGGTGAAATTATTCACCAATCATGGAAACACTACTTTTACTATTCCAATCATACCGCCTGCACCGCAGGTTCAGTCTATCAGCAATGAGTTTCCTTATGCCGGAGATATGATTGAACTCAAGGGGAATTATCTATATACCGCGAAGAAAGTCATTTTCCCCGGAGGGGTAGAAGTAAGTAATGGTCTTAGTTTTGATACTACAGGACTGTTTTTGAAAGTCACAGTACCTTCTGGGATGGCCTCCCCGGGATATGCAGATTCCCTGATCGTTATGACCTCCGGAGGAGAAGATACGGTGTCTTTTTACAACACTTCAGGTATGATCGCAAATTTTGAAGATGGAGATCCTCATTTTGGCTGGGCCTGGTGGGGCGGCATTAAAGATAATGATGCAGCCCGATTTCCCGGTGGATGGGGAAATTATATTGAAATACAGCCTTCCGGTGATGTTCCGGCTGGGAATAGTGCATGGTATGGAGATAATCGTGCCGTAATAGTAGATCCCGGTACAATGTGGGATTGGGATGCCAAAGGATCTCCGGATTCCACAGGATTGAAATTCCAGCTGTTTGTGAAGAATCCCTGGAAAGTAGGAAGCCTGAATATCGATTTTGGTGGAGATGACGGCCCCGGCTATACTTTTGAATATACACCCTGGGAATCTGCTCCGAATAATACTTTTGTGACGGATGGATGGATTACCGTAACTGTCCCGTTGGATAAATTTAAAGACGGGGATGGATCCTCTGCCTCGAGTTTGGGGGGATTGATAGAAGGTTCTTCAACGCCTACATTGATACGTTTTATGCTAAACAATGCAGACTATGATGATCCTATTCAGCATTTTGATGCGGCTTTTGATAATGTGAGGATCGTAAAGATTAAATAGTTACCTGAAAGATTCAAATATCCCATTTTGCACGATAAAAACAGAATCATATAATGATGAAGAATATTGGTTTTGAAAACCTTTTAGGAATGATTTGTATTGTTCTCCTCTTTTCTTCATGTCATAAGTCGGAGGAGGGAGGCCCGGATAAGTCTCCGCCAGAGGAAAAAGACACTGCTTATCATCCGGAATCGACCAATACCTCTTCTACTATTGGCTTTTTCCTGGAGGATTGGCAAAAGAAAACTTTTTCTGCTCCGAAACATTTTTCTGAAGGATCAACCTTTGAAGGAGAGGCAGATGCTACCATATCGGTAAATATGAACAAAATAGTAACAAAAGTACCTCAATATATTTTTGGTAATAACAGCAATACCTGGATGGGGCAAATCGTGGATCAGCCTAAACTCCTTCAATATATTACCGATCTTTCACCTAATATTATCCGTGGTCCGGGAGGAAGCATTAGCGATATTTACTTTTGGAATCAAGCTTCTTCATCACCTGCGGACGCCCCCGATAAACTATTGGACGATGAGGGTAATGAAATTGACGGAGGTTACTGGTATGGTAGAAATACAGCCGACTGGACTTTATCTTTAGATAATTATTATAAATTATTGCAAAAAACAAACAGTACCGGATTGTTGACTGTAAATTATGGCTACGCCCGTTATGGCACAGGCCCTCATCCGGTAGAAACTGCTGCTCATCTGGCGGCAGACTGGGTACGGTATGATAACGGAAGGACGAAGTACTGGGAAATAGGAAATGAAAGTAATGGCACCTGGGAAGCAGGTTACAGAATTGACACAAGCAAGAATCAGGACGGACAACCGGAGATAATTACCGGTCGGTTATATGCACAGCATTTTAAAGTTTTTGTGGATTCTATGAAGGCTGCCGCCCGGGAGATTGGTAGCACGATTTATATTGGAGCCAACCTCTTGGAATCAAAGCCGGAGCGTTGGCAAACCACTACAGATAAAAACTGGAATAAGGGGGTGTTGAGTCATGTGGGTGATGTGGCAGATTTCTTTATTGTGCATGATTATTTTACAGCGTATCACACGGATGCTGCCATAGATGAAATATTACAGACGGCGCATACTGTTCCCTCGGAGGTAATGACTTACCTGAAGCAACAGTTCTCAGACTATGATGTTACCCCAAAACCGGTAGCCATGACAGAATGGAATATCCGTTCATCCGGTGCTATGCAGAATGTATCCTATATAGCCGGAGTGCATGCTGCGATTGCTTTGGGAGAGTTGATAAAGAATAAATACGGCGAAGCCAGCCGATGGGATCTCGCCAATGGATGGGATAATGGGGATGATCAGGGACTGTTTAATATTGGTGATGAACCCGATGCCACTCAATGGAATCCTCGTCCCGCTTTTTTCTATATGTATTATTTTCAAAAGTGTTTTGGAGATAAAATGGTAAAATCTACAGTAGATGGAAATGCTAAAGTTTTCTCTTATGCCTCTTCTTTTGGAAAGAGTGGTGCCGGAATAGTGCTTGTAAATACAAGTAATAAGCAGGTGAAGGTAAATGTAAAACTAAATCATTATGCACCGGCAAAACATTATTATTGGTATCTTTTAACAGGAGGAACAGATCATGATGATTTCTCAAGAAAAGTACTTATAAACGGGCAGGGGCCTGAAGGAGATTCGGGAGGCCCTCTTGATTATGCCTCTCTGAAAGCATACAGAGGAGAAAATAAGGAAGGAATGAAGATGAAAATGCCACCTTATGGGGTAATTTTCCTGAATGTGGGTAGCAGATATTAACTTTTAAAAACATAAATTGATGAAAAATATCGTTTCTTTATTAATCATGGTTGCTTCTATGGCTATTATTCAGGGATGCCGCCAGGGCGGTAAACAATCCAATCACAGGTCGGATAGTCAACAACAATATGCGGCTCAAATAGATAGTCTTATAACCCAAATGACACTCCCTCAAAAAATTCAGATGCTGCACGGAAACAGCTTTTTTACTTCCGGCGGGGTAGAAGATTTGGGGATTCCCGAATTACATTATACGGATGGGCCGTTTGGGATAAGAGAGGAATTGCATGCCAATTCATGGCAGCCACTTGGCCTGACCACGGATTCTGCTACTTATTTACCAACGGGCAGCGCGCTGGGAGCTACCTGGAATCCTGAACTGGCTGCTGAATATGGGAAAGTATTAGGACAGGAAGCAAGAGCACGGGGGAAGGACGTATTGCTTGGTCCGGCAATAGATATTGACCGGAATCCCAACAATGGACGAACTTTTGAGTATTTGACAGAAGATCCGGTACTGGATGCACAGCTGGCAGTAGCTTATGTCAAAGGGGTGCAGTCTCAGGGAGTTATTTCCTGTGTGAAACATTATCTGGCAAATAATCAGGAAACCGGTCGGAGGGATGTGGATGAAGTGGTGAGCCAAAGAGCTTTGCGGGAGATTTATATGCCGGCTTTTAAAGCAGCTGTTGAAGAAGGCCATGCCGATGCGGTCATGCCGGCTTATAATAAGGTGAATGGAAAATACTGCTCTGCCAATCCCTTTTTATTAAAAAAGGTGTTGAGAGAGGAATGGGGATTTACCGGGATAACGGTTTCTGACTGGGGTGGAGTGCACAGTACCGTGGCTACCGCTAAAGCCGGTTTGGATGTGGAAATGAATGGAGACAGTGATTACAATAATTATTATTTTGCCCAACCGTTACTGGATTCGGTGGAAGCCGGAAAAGTAAGTGAGGATATGATTAATAACAAGGTGAGGCGGATTTTGGGGGTTATGTTTAAATATCATCTTCTTGGGGGAGGAAGTCGTCCTAAAGGCGCTTTAAATACACCGGAACATCATAAAACAGCTTATAAAGTAGCTGCTGAATCTATTGTTTTATTGAAAAACAAGAACAACTTGCTCCCTTTAGATGCCTCTAAAATTAAATCTATTGCTGTTATCGGAGATAATGCCACCAAAAAACAGGCCGAATTGGGCTTTGGCGCCGGCGTGAAATCCCGGGAGATTACCCCATTGGCAGGATTGGAAAATAAGTTGAAAGGAAAGGTAAAGGTGCAATTCTCCCGGGGATACAAAGAAGAATACGAGAAAGTGAACCAGGCAGGTTCAGATGATGCTCCTCATCGTGTTCCCGTAAAAAAAGCAGACCCTGATTTGGTCAAACAAGCGGTAGCGGCTGCGAAGGCCGCTGATGTAGCTATTGTGGTGGCCGGGAATACGCGTACTTATGAATCGGAAGGGGCCGACAGGCATTCTTTGGCTTTGCCTTTTGGAGAAAACCAACTGATCGAAGCAGTAGCGGCTGCTAATCCGAATACGGTGGTGGTCATTATTTCCGGTTCCCCGGTAGAACTTGGACAAGTGAAAAACGAAGCGAATGCCCTGGTATGGTCGGGATTTAATGGAATAGAAGGAGGAAAAGCCCTGGCAGATGTTTTATTCGGAGCGGTGAATCCATCAGGAAAATTACCTTTTACCTTTCCCAAAAAACTAAGTGATGTGCCTGCTCAGGTAAACGGCTCTTTCCCGGGGAAAGATGGGGTTACGCATTATAAAGAAGGCATTTTAGTGGGGTATCGCTGGTATGATACGAAAGAGATTGCACCACTTTATCCTTTTGGTTACGGCTTGTCATATACTACTTTCAGGTTTTCAGATTTGAAAACCAATAAAAAGACTTTTCATAAAAAAGATACTATTCAGGTGACTGTACGTCTTAAAAATGAGGGTAATCGGGCAGGAAAAGAAGTGGTTCAGCTGTATGTCCATGCGGTCCATCCGCCGGTCAAGATGGCAGAAAAGGAATTGAAGGCTTTTAAAAAAGTAACTTTGGAAAGAGGGGAGCAGAAGGAGGTTCATCTGTCCGTTGCTGTCAATGACCTGGCCTATTATAATGAGGCGGAAAAAGACTGGAAGGTACTTTCGGGAAAATATAAGATCCGGGTGGGTTCTTCTTCCCGGGATATTGCCGAAACAGCCACTATAAATATACAATAGAAGTCATCATCTGAAAAAAGAAATCATGAAAAAGTTATCGTTATTCATTCTGATTACAGGGATTATATTACTGGATCTATCACAAACGGAGGCACAATCCATAGCCTGGCAGAGAGTCGGGAGTATGGGGATGGGAGTCAACCTTTCCTGGTTAGAAAACTTTGGACAGGGAACGGCGGAGCAACATTTTATGGATTATCTGGATATGAACAGCATTGCCGGCAAAAAACAACAACTGGCTTTGATGCACCGGCTGGGATTTGAGACCCTTCGCCTGCCGGTTTCTTTTGATCATTGGACAGAAAGAAAACCACCTTATCATATAGTGAAAACAGCATATTTTGCTGCCATAGATTCTATTTTAAAATGGACTAAACAGTATCATCTGAAGGTCATTATTGATAACCATCATGGCGCTTTGGATGATTCAGATAAGGTGATGCAGGAGCTTCCGAGATTGGAAGCGATATGGAAGCAAGTGGCGGAACGGTATAAAAATACGGATCCGGACCGTGTATTCTTTGAAATTTATAATGAACCCCATGATATAAGCGACGCGCAATGGAAAAAATGTGCCCTGCAGTTAATCAAAACTATCCGAAAGATTGTTCCTGACCATACGCTGATTGTGGGTGGGGCGGATTGGAATAGCATTTCCGGCTTGTTAAAAATGGGGAAATTACCGGATGAGAACATCATTTATACTTTTCATTTTTACGACCCTTTTTTATTCACCCATCAGGGAGCAGAATGGGCAGGTGTGGAAGCTACTTCCAATATTCATATTCCTTTTCCTTATGATGCTGCAAAGATGCCGGAAATAAATCCGGCGTCGAAAGGCACTTATGGTGCGAATAATTATAATCATTATAAAGAAGAGAGTACAAAGAGTGCCTTAAAAAGGAAGCTTGAAAAAATAAAAGATTTCTCCGATAAATATAATGTACCTGTCTTTTGCGGAGAGTGGGGAAGCTACAAAAAATATGCGGATGAGGAAAGCCGCTGTCGTTATACAACGATGATAAAAAGCCTGCTGGATACCTTACAGATTCCTTATGCTTATTGGGAGTGGAACCAGAGCTTTAGTTTCTTTAAGGGGAAGCCCTCCTTAAAAAATATTCCGGAGTGTATGAAAAAAGCATGGGGTTTTAAAATGACAAGTTTAGAGAAATAAAGAATGGGAGAAATTCCTCTTATTATAGTAGCCTGGTTGATAGAAAAATAAGATATTTTTCTTATTATTATATTTTGTATTAAATAATTCAAAAATGATTAAATTATATCGTTGCATTATCAAAGTTGTATTTATTCTTCTTTTTCCGGTTTTATTGTTCGCTTCCGGATTTTCGGGAGAACCTCATTTTTATAAACCGGACAATCCTAATATTCAGTATGTAGGAAGAATCGATTTTTCAAATCCATTGCAGCCCAAATTTTGGATGCCTGGCGTTTATATTAAGGTTCATTTTACAGGAGAAAATTGCAAATTATTTTTTAAGGATCAACTTTTGAATAACCATCCTCATAATTATGTTGAAATAGTGATTGATGATGAACGGCCTTTTCAAGTGAAAATTACAGGTGAACTTGATACTATAGATATATCTTCCCGATTAAAAAAGGGAAAACATACCCTTCTGATTTGTAAAAATACTGAATCTGGCTTGGGCTATCTTTCTTTTCTTGGTATTAGCTGCGAAAAGCTATTACGTCCAAGTCCTTTGCTAAGAAGAAAAATAGAGTTTATTGGAAATTCTATAACATGTGGCTTTGGGAACGATGAATCTACACCATGCAGCACAGGGCAATGGTATGATCACGAAAATGCTTACATGGGATATGGCCCGGTTACGGCAAGAGCTTTAAAAGCACAATGGCATATAAGCGCTGTATCGGGTATTGGTATGATTCATAGTTGCTGTGATATGAAAATCCGAATGCATGGTGTATTTGATAAGATGAACATGAGAAGGGATACGGGTACTTGGAATTTTAAAAATTATATACCGGATGTTGTAACGATCTGTTTGGGTCAAAATGATGGTATTCAGGATTCTGTCAAATTTTGCGATGCCTATGTTGGATTCATCAAGACCTTACGTCACCATTATCCTAAGGCAAAAATAGTTTGCCTGAATAGTCCAATGGCGAATAAGAAATTGGATAAAGTATTACAGAATTATATTGATGGAATTGTTTCTAATAGAAATAGGGCAGGAGATCAAAGGGTGTATAAGTTTTTCTTTAATAATGAAAAGGTTTTTATAAAAGGTTGTGATGGGCATCCAAATGGAAAAAGTGATCAGAAAATTGCAGCCGCACTAACCCAGTATATTAGAAGTATTACTGATTGGTAATGCTTTTGATATTATCCATAAACTGTTATCTAAGTGGGATAGCATTTATGGTGTGTTAATGTTCTAAAAGAGTAATCCTTTTTAGAACTTCTAAACAGGCTCTGCTATTGTGGTAGGGGCATTTCCAAAAACTGGCTTTATCTTCCTGTTTCATAATGGAATAATCTTCATTGATACCCCAATACCATTCACCCGAAGGAGATTTAATGTATTTTTTTACAAATTG
This sequence comes from uncultured Chitinophagaceae bacterium, assembly GCA_964647485.1. Lineage (GTDB taxonomy): Bacteria > Bacteroidota > Bacteroidia > Chitinophagales > Chitinophagaceae > FW021-bin31. The sequence continues at coordinate 31,476 of CAZYHV010000003.1, forward strand.
CCAGGATCCGGATGAAAGCTTCAGAAATTTATCTTTTCCGGAATTTTGATAAGCATTTAAAAAACCAACCATGGCTTCGGCCTGAGGCCACCAATGTTTTTGTTTAATATAATGATTGTCTGTTTTTTCATACCAAAGTCCACCATCTTTATCAATTCCTTCTATGGTAGCATTTGCAAGGCTTAATGATAATTTTTTAGTTTTATTAATGAGTAAGTTATCATGAATAGCTTCTGCAGCTTCTTGTAGTAACCAAGAGGCTTCTATATCATGACCATAGGAGATGGTTGTTGATTTAGATACCCAATTTTCTGTAAAAAACAAACCAAGATGATTGGTTTTCGAATTAAGAATATGATCAGTGAAGTTATTTATTAATAACTGTATTTTTTCTTTTAAAAGCTGGTTATCCCATATTCTATATAGATTGGTGTACGCTTCCATAATATGTAAGTGCGTATTCATCGTCTTTTTTTCGTTGGCATCTTTTTTACTTAATCTTGCATCTGTTATCTCATTCCATTCTCTGGTAAAAGCCTCCAGATATCCGCTTTGGTTAGAATCAAAACTGTAATCTTCAATGTTATGGAACAAATTTATAGCTATATTTTTTGCTTCTGAATCAAGCCCTATTTTATAATATTCACATAATCCATAGATGGCGAAAGCCAAGGCATAAATTTGTTTCTTAGTTTCTAATGGATTTCCTTTAAAGTTCAAAGCCCAATATACCCCACCAAATTTTTCATCTATAAAATATTTTCTAAGATAATTAAAAGCTCGTTTTGCCAAGGCGTTATACCTTGGGTTTTTATTATGAAGATAAGCGGAGGCATAGGTCCATAAGATTCGGCTGTTCAAGACAGCACCTTTGGGCGCATTATGAAAAGTCCTATTATTGAGGTCTATTTTACCATAAAAACCATCATTTTCATTATCTACAGCATAATGTGTCCAAAAATTTAAAATTTCTTTTAGTTCTGCTTTTACTTCTAATTTATAATCAAGTAATTGTATTGGATGTTTCATCTTTTTTATTGCGTTTTTGAGTTAATTGTTTTGTTATTTCTTCTATACGTTTTTCAGAAAGAGGGTAAAAGGCAATTAATATAACAGATAGAAGCGAACCAGCTGCCGGTAAAAAACTTAACATGGTTTTTATACCCACTTGAGCTTCATGTCCCTGTACTACGTTAGCCTTAAAACCAAAAATAGCAAGTAACCATCCGGTAAGAGCCCCGCCGATGGCCCAGCCTAACTTTTGGGACATGGAAGAGGAAGAAAATATCAACCCGGTTGCCCTACGTCCTGTCTTTAATTCAGAGTAATCGGCAATGTCTGCATACATAGACCAGAGCAAAGGAAATATGATGCCTGCACATGCACTGATAAGAAATTGAAATGAGAAAATGAGAATAAGTTGATTGGAACCAAACCAGAAGAAAATCACACTTAATATTGTAGCTATTATCATGGCATATAAAAAGGTACGTTTCTTACCGATTTTGTTTCCTATAGGGGAGGCTAATATTACACCAATAATATTAGCACCTTGACCCAATACTAAGAATAAGGTTGAATAATTAACAGTAATTTTTCCTAAACTTAAGGCAATGGTATCTTCTACAACATACTTGAAATAGTATAAAGTAGCTCCATCTCTAATTGAATTGAATACTAGTGAAGCTACTCCAGCACCTAATAATATCCACCAAGGACGATTTTTAAATAAGTCTTTTAAATCATTTTTAAGATTAGAAGGCTTGTTTTTTATGGGAACGATTCTTTCTTTGACTCCTGCAAAGCAGCCTAAAAAAAGGAGTACACACAATAGAGCGATAACTCCTACTCCTAACTGCCATCCCTGTTGGAGGTTTTTACCACCTGATTCTCCTACATGACTGAATACATGTACCAAGGGTTGAATTAGAGCCAATGCTATTAAACTTCCTGCAAAAGCAAACCCCATTCTGAAAGAAGCAATGGTATTTCTTTCCTTCGGATTTGGTGAAATTACACCCAGCAAAGAAGCATAAGGTACATTGATTAAAGAATAGATAAACATCATTAGAGAGTAGGTAATATAGGCATAGACTAATTTACCGCTATAAGAGAAGTCCGGCGTGGTAAAGGTGAGCACTCCAATAACACCAAAAGGGACGGCAACAAATAAAATATAGGGCCTGAATTTGCCCCAACGGGAAGTTGTCCTGTCGGAAAGAATCCCAATTACGGGATCAAAAAAGGTATCCCAGATGCGGGTCACAAAAAACATAGTGCCGACTGCTGCTGCCGTTATACCAAAAACGTCTGTATAGAAAAACAGCAAATACATACCAAACAGCTTCCAAAACATGGAAGATGCCATATCTCCGAAGCCATAAGAGATTTTTTCACGTAGCTTAATTTCGGACATTTATTTAGTTTTGTATATATGAAAAGGTTGGATGTCTTTTAAGAAAAGGGTTCTATCATCAGCATAAAATTTTTTAAAATTTGGAGCGGACAGCTGGCCTTTAAAAGGAGCGTAAAATTGATATTTATGATCTGGGCCAGACCCTGCATTTCGCCAGGTGAGCGCATAAGAGATATGATGCCCTTGCAGCGCTTTTAACAATACATCCGTCCACCAGGTGCTGTCTGGCAGACCATTGTACCCAAATTCTGTCAAGGCAGGGATTTTATTTTTCTTTTTGGCAATATGTTCTAACATAGATAAAGTAGTATCTATAGCATGTATGTATTTTTGATTTTCTGCAAGATCGTAGCCTTGATAGATATCTGCTCCAATAATATCTACCCAGGCGTTTCCCGGATATCTACGTAGATATGTAGAATCTGAAGAAAAACTACCGGTTGAGTATGCATAAAGTAAATTATGAAGGCTTTTTTTATCTCTCAAATAACGGACCGTGTATCGCCAAAGCTCTTTTATCTGAGATCGAGTACAATGGCCTTTGCCCCACCAAAACCAATTACCTGTCAGTTCGTGATAAGGGCGAAATATGACAGGTATTGCCTCCCCATTTTTGCCTTTAAGACTTTTTAAGAATGCCGTTAGGTTGTTTAAATATTTTTTGTATTTATAATTGTACTTGCCGTCCGGTAGGATATCATTAATTATGTTGCCGGTGCTATCCCAGGAACTACCACCGGTAACCGGATTTCGTTGATGCCAGCTTATGGTTATGATGCCGCCATTTTCATATCCCCATTGAATGTATTGACGGATTTTCTTAAACGGCACGCCATCGAGATTTTTTTTGGCACCGATCTCAATACCGCCCAGCTCCCACCCAAATACAGCCGGGTAATCGTCTGTTACTGATTTAATATCGCTTCTGCCAGATTCATCTGTCCAGCGACTGCTATCTGGATTCAAACCGTAAGCCAGGTCATCCTGATGACCAAACATAATACCTTTATCTAAAAGATTTTGCAGGCTTTTATAAAGACTTTTAGTTTCGGAAGTCGCGTTTTTATCTATGGATTGTGCTCTTGAATAATGGATAAGACCTAATGAAATAAGACAAAGACAGGAAATGATTTTTTTTAAAATATGCATATAAAGAACTTTTTGATCCTTTGAATAATAGATGGCAAAGTTAGATTAGGAGAAAATAAAAGAATAATATCTATTTGTTTTATAATAGTACTTTTTTTACATTGTTTATGTATCGGGTTGTTATTTTGAATAAATTACCTAATTTCGTAGTAATGATTATAATACTTTTATAACATATCGGTAGTGTTTATGGTCTGACATCTAATAAAAATAGAGTTATGAAACAGCAAATTTTACGAGAAATTACTCCTTTGACCAAAAGAGATTGTTTTTTGATTGCCGACAGGGTAAAAACAACCTTTACTTTCCCATTTCATTTCCATGACGAATATGAATTAAATTTCATTGAGAATGCAAAAGATGCGCAAAGGGTAGTAGGTGACCATATTGAAAATATAGGTAATGTGGAATTGGTACTCTTAGGACCCAATATTCCTCATGGTTGGTTTGATCATGAGATGAAAGCTAAAAAAATAAGGGAGGTAACCATTCAGTTCCACAGAGATTTGTTTGCAGAAAATTTTTTGCAACGTAATCAATTGGCACTTATTAGGAATATGCTTGAAAAGTCTGTTCGCGGTATATTGTTTTCCCAAGAAACAATAAAGCTAATTCAACCCCGAATTAACAAATTAACACAAAAGCAAGGGTTTGATTCTGTACTTGACTTTATGTCTATCCTGCATGATCTTTCTCTGTCACGTAATATGCGTTTACTTTCTAATTTACCTCCGTCAAACGCCAAAAAGATTAATTATAATAATGAACGGATTGAAAATGCAATAGACTATATGGACAAGAATTATGATAAACCCATTTCCCTGACAGAAGTTGCTGCTCTTAATAATATGGAGGAAAGTGCTTTTAGTCGTTATTTTAAAAGGCATACCGGAATGACCTATATTGAAAGTATTACTGAAAGAAGGTTAGGATATGCGTCCAGGCAACTTATTGAATCTGATTATTCCATAGCGGAGATCGCTTATAAATGCGGTTTTAATAATATCTCAAATTTTAATCGCATCTTTAAAAAGAAAAAAGGTTGTACTCCAAAAGAATTTAGAGAAAACTACAATCCGTCAAGTCGCATATTTATTTAAGATTCTTAAATGTATTTGTAATAAATAAACTATTTTTAATCAAAAAAGTATTATAATACTATCGACGTTATTTTGACATTTGCAGTGATTCAAATAAAAATTACTCGTAAATGACAAAATTATTCTCAAAAAGGCTGCAAGATCTGTGTCTGAAGCAGACAAAATTAATAGATTTAAAGAATACTAAATCCGGTATTGGCAATGGTGTTGTCGATCGTTATAAATACCCAATATTGACTGCAGATCACATACCGGTTTCTTGGCGATATGATTTAAATTATAAAACAAACCCTTTCCTTCTTGAGAGATTAGGTGTCAATGCCGTATTTAATTCAGGGGCCATGAAGTTTGGGGATAGATACCTGCTAGTGAATCGTATAGAGAGTAAGAACAGAAAATCTTTCTTCGCTATATCAGAGAGTCCTAATGGTATAGATAGTTTTAGATTTTGGGATCGTCCTATGTTGATTCCTCCCGGGGATTCCGGGGAAACAAACCTGTATGATATGCGGCTTACTCAACATGAGGACGGTTGGGTGTACGGGGTGTTCTGTACTGAGCGTCACGATATGGAAAATGCTGGAGGTGATCAGTCTGCCGCTTTATCCGGATGCGGTATAATACGTACGAAAGGCATGAGAAAATGGGAACGCCTTAACGACATTAAAACCCCTTCGTCTCAACAACGTAATGTCGTTCTTCATCCGGAATTGGTCAATGGGAAATATGCTTTTTATACCCGTCCCCAGGATGGTTTTATTGAGCCGGGTAATAGTGGGGGAATTGGTTTTGGATTATGCGATTCCATTGAGCAGGCAGTAATAAAGAAAGAAAAAGTAATTGACAGACAGGTTTATCATACTGTTTATGAATTAAAAAATGGCTTAGGACCAGCTCCTATTAAAACGAAATATGGATGGCTGCAACTTGCTCATGGCGTTCGGAGTACAGCCGCAGGTTTAAGATATGTGTTATATCTATTTATGACTGCGCTTGAAGATCCGTCAAAAGTGATTTATAAGCCAGGGGGGTATTTTATGGCACCCGAAGGGCAGGAACAGTTTGGTGATGTGTCTAATGTGCTTTTTAGTAATGGTTGGATATTGGATGGTGATAAGATTTATATTTATTATGCCTCATCAGATACCAGGATGCATGTAGCTACTTCCTCTTTGGAAAAGTTAATTGATTATACTCTCCATACTCCTGCTGATCCCCTAACAACATTCGGAACGACTCAAAACATCAATAAGCTAATAGATAAAAACCAACCCTTCCTGAAAAACGAGAGTGAGTTAGGAGAAGGTCTAAAAGATTCAAACTCTAATCGCCTTAATTCGTAATAAAAATAAGAAATATCAAAAAAACACTATAAATGTCTATGAAAGTATTATAGTTTTATGAAAAGTATGCAGAAATTTGTATTTCCAATGTTTAGATATGAAATCTGCTTTGGTTTTAAGTTTCGAATGATGGGATGGAATGGTCGTTTACAACTTTATCGTTCCTTTTTAGGCTCAAATTAAAACTGTGATAAATTATTCATTTTAACACCTATAACATGTTTGTTACCATTACATATTTCTTAAAAGAAACATTACCGGTCAAAAAGACATTCCTACTAAAAAGATATTTAATAGGTTTCTGTGCTATAGGCTGCTTATTTTATTGTAGTTCATGTAAAAAAAGTGCTGATACGGCTCCCTCAGGTCTGCCGTCAGATACACCAACGACCACTCTTCCTGTCGAGAAAGTACCTGATTTGGCTACGATTAAAAGCTGGTTGGTAGATAAAAATGCAACGAATGAGACGGCCTCTTTATTTTATAATATGAAAAAGCTGGGGAAAACGCATATCATGTTTGGACATCAAGATGATACTTATCAGGGGAACAATCAGGGACAGGACTGGCATGCAACTTTGGGCGCATCAAATACCATGTCTGATGTGAGAAATATTACAGGAGTTTATCCGGCAGTTTATGGACATGATTATATGTTTATCACAGATTTTCAAATCGAAACGAATCAGTGGTTTAAAGACCAGTCAAAGTTGATACATGATCTTACGGTTGAAGCATATGAGCGTGGAGGCGTTAACACCTTTTGCTGGCATTGCCAAAACCAGGTATCTAAAGGAAGTTTTTACTGGAAAGAGTCTCCGGTACAATGTGTTCCAGAAGTTCTGCCGGGAGGCTCCTATCATAAAGTATTTGATTCTACTTTGGAAAGGGTTGCAGATTTTGCTAAGAGTCTTGTAAGTAACGGTGTTAGTGTTCCCATTATTTTTCGACCCTGGCATGAGGCAGATGGCAACTGGTTTTGGTGGGGGGCAGGACATTGCACGCCATCACAATATAAAGAATTGTATCAATATACTGTAACTTTTTTAAGAGACAGTATGGGCGTTCATAATTTTTTATATGAATGGTCTCCTGGCCCATATACGAGCGAAGCTGCGATGAATAATCTTTATCCGGGGGATGATTATGTAGATATTATTGGATGTGATAATTATTTTAAGTCTGTGGATGCTACAGTAACGCAATCATTGAAACTTATTTCAGATTATGCTAAAAAGCATAACAAAGTTGCTGCATTGGCAGAAACAGGGTTGGATAAAATTACAAACAAAAACTGGTATACACAGGTATTGTTAAAAGCGCTCCAATCCTCTAAAATGCAATTGGCCTATACAATGGTCTGGTATGATACGAAAAATGATTATTACATACCTTATAAAGGCCATCCAGCAGAAAGTGATTTCCAAAGCTTTAAGGATAATTCATATACAATTTTTGCAGACAAGCTGCCTGATATGTATCATATTGAGAAATAAAAATTATATTTTACTTTAAAATAGCTAAGGATTAATTAAATTTAAATATGTATAGTATGTTACACAAAAAAGAGAAAAGTACCATTTCCCTGAAGGCAACAGGTAGCACAAGTTGTTATCGAGTGCTTAAGTTGTCGGGAATATGGAAATTGTTACCGGTGCTACTGGTCTTGATAGGGCTGTCGTGGAAAACCGGTTTTACTCAGACAAAATCGATACAGGAAGTATCGGAGTCTGTACCTTTAAAAAAGTATAAGAATAATGTACTTAAAGATAGAAAAGTAAATGGAGTGGTTACTGATGAGGATGGTAATCCATTGGTTGGAGTAACTGTTAAGGTTAGAGATTCTAATGAAGGGGATGTTACTGATGTAAATGGATTATTTAAAGTAAAGGTATCAGGTGATAGTACTATTTTGCAATTTAGTTATGTTGGCTATGAGACAAAGGAGATAAGGGTAGGGGATCGTAGTATATTAAAAGTGGTTTTGAGCCATTCTTCCAGTAAATTGAATGAACTGGTGGTGGTCGGTTACGGTAAAATGCACAGAGCTAATATAACTTCTGCTATCTCATCAGTATCGGCTGATGATATCAAAGATATTCCGGCGGCCGGGGTAGATCAAATGTTACAGGGTAAGGTTCCAGGTGTGACAGTTACCAAAAATACAGGTCAACCAGGAGGTGGGGTGGCTGTTCGGATTAGAGGAATTACCTCTGTTAATAATAATAACCCTTTATATGTGATTGACGGTGTTCCAATACTAACAAGCGCTAACAGTACCCCACAAGACCAATTAGGAGGAGTTCCGGGCCAGAGTGAACAAAGTGTATTGGCTACCTTAAATCCGAATGATATTGCTTCTATTGATATCTTAAAGGGGGCTTCTGCGCAGGCTATTTATGGATCTTTGGGAGGAAATGGAGTCATACTCATTACTACTAAACAAGGAAAATCTGGAGAGGGAAAGCTAAGTTATAATATGTATTACGGATGGCAGAAAGTACCTAAAAAATTACCTATCATGAATCTTCAACAGTATGCAGAATACTATAATTCTTTAATTGGAGATTTTGAAACACTCCATCAAGCTGCACCAAATAAAGTGGGATTGCTTGATTCTATAGGTGAGTTTATGACACCTTCTTTGTTAGGGAAAGGTACTGATTGGCAAGATGCTGTTTTCCAAACTGGACATATTCAAAATCATCAACTCTCTTTCTCAGGTGGAAAGGGGAAAACGACTTACTATTTTTCGGGTAATTATTACGATCAAACAGGTACTGTGATAGGTTCCGGATTTAAAAGGTATTCTGCCAGAGTGAATATAGATCAAGAGGTAAAACCCTGGTTGGATGCAGGTTTTAGTACAAACCTTTCAAAAACAGATCAAAAAATTACGCTTACAGATGGCCAGCAGTCCGTCATTAGCCTAATGATGTATAACAGCCCTGCTTCCCCGGTCAAAAGTTTTGATGGTTCTTACGTAAATACGTCCACCATTGCAGGTGTTCCTTTTGGACAAACACAAAATCCGGTAGCCTTGGCTTTATTACGGGATGTTCGTTCTAAACAATCCAAAGCCTATGGAAATGTCTATGCAGATATTCATTTTTTTAGGCACTTCACATTGAGCAATAAGTTTAACTATGACTACCAGTTAACACATAATGTTTCATTTCAACCTAATATTTTAAATCCCGATGGTGTGCTAACTATTGGCCCCAGTAAGTTGAGAGAAGATAAAAACAATAGTTTTTATTGGGGGCTACAAAATTATCTGACTTATGACAATACTTTTGGAAAACATTATATTAATATAGTGGCCGGACATGAATCTCAAGCTTCAATGTATAATTCGGAATATGTTACGGTTACTGATTTAACTTTAAATATTGAATCTCTAAGTGCCGGAACTACCGATGAATCGCAAACAGGGGGTGCAAATTATCCTTGGGCAATGGAATCTTATTTTGTGAGAGCAAATTATACTTATGATAATCGTTATGCATTAAGTGCTTCTTACAGAAGGGATGGAGCTTCTTCTTTCGGACCTCAAAGTCGTTGGGGGGATTTCTTTGCCGGTTCTGCTGGCTGGACAGTTACTAATGAAAAATTTGCCGAAGGTTGGCAGGGACTAAACTATTTAAAATTACGATTAGGAGTTGGAGAAGTGGGTAATTCCAGTACCGGAGGAAATAATGTGTATAGTACGAATATAAGATTGGCTAAAAATGCATCCGGATTATTTGGCCAATCAGGCATTCCCGGTGTCCCTGCCAATGTGGGAAATCCTTATTTACAATGGGAATCTGTACTAACTTATAATGCAGGTCTTGATGCAGGATTTGTAAAAAATCGTATCAGCTTAACAGTTGACGTCTATAAAAAGATTACAACTAATATGATTTTGTCAACAGTATTACCAAGTTTTGCAGGATTGGATCCTAATCCACCTAATAATAGCTATCAGGCTATTGAACCTCCTGTTACTAATGCAGGAGAGATGACTAATACGGGTGTTGATATTGGTATTATATCTAATAATATACAAAAAGAAAATTTCTCATGGACTACTACGCTTAATTTTAGTCGGTACAAAAATGTTTTTGTAAAATCTTATAGCCCCAATGCCAATCCTTTATTTGGTAAAAGTCAGGATTTTACTCCTGTTACACTTACTGTCACTAAAGCGGGGCATTCGGTAGGTAATTTTTACGGATTTGTAACTGATGGTTTGTATCGTTCAATGGATGAGTTAAAAAATGGACCAACACCTATGTTGACAGTTGGGCCCACAGGAACTTGGTTGGGAGACATTCGTTACAAGGATCTTAATGACGATGGAACTATTACTGCCGGCTCAAACGATCAAACTTATATTGGTAATCCAAACCCTGATTTCACTTTTGGGTTGAAGAATAATTTTAAATATAAGAATTTTGATGTTTCCCTTTTCATTACCGGTGTTTATGGAGATGATATATTTAACTATTCTCGTATGCTTACTGAGGCGTTGTTCTCACCGTATCAACCACAACTTACTTCGGCTAGGGATAGATACAGTGCAGCTAATCCGGACGGTAAACTTCCCCGTTTTAATCAGTGGAACCAAAACAATCTTAAAATATCTGATAGGTATATAGAAGATGGTTCTTACTTGCGTTTCCAAAAGATATCTATTGGATATAATTTACCTAAACGTTGGATAGAAAAAATTAAAATGAGTAAGGCCAGAGTATATTTTTCTGCTGACAATATATGGACAATAACAAACTATTCCGGCTATGATCCGGAATTAGGCTCTTTTAATAATAATGTATTGACCATGAATATAGATTATGGTCATTACCCTAATCCTATGACTTTTACCATTGGAGCCAATATTGATTTTTAAGAAAAAAATAGAGATATGAAATACAATATTATATATATAGCAATTAGTTTATTCCTTTTTGCTTCTTGTAAACAGGATTTTTTAGACCGTCCTTCTTTAAACAACCCTACCTTAGACAATTATTATACAAGTGCTGATCAGGTGAATCAAGCTACCGGATTTTTATACAATCAACCCTGGTATAATTTTATGGACAAAGCCTTCCATTGTATTGGTGAGGTCTATGGTGGGAATATGCTTACTCCGGCAGGAGACCCAAATTATGGAAATAATACTTATGTTTTTATGACTGTGCAAGCTACGGATGGACAAGTATTAAATGCCTGGCAGTCTTTTTATAAGGTAGCCGGTAATGCTACCGTTTTAATCAATACTTTTAAACAAAAGAAAGAACAAGTAAAAGATGTCAGCTATCTAAATAGAGGAATTGCGGAAGCCAGATTTATTAGAGGGGTAGCCTATTTTTATATAGCCAGAGTGTTTGGGGATGCACCCATCATTACAGATCCTGTAGTATTGGCTGGATCGGGGGATTATAATGTACCTCGATATCTTCAAAAAGATGTTTTACAATTTGCTTTAAAAGATTTTAAAGCAGCAGAAGCAGCATTACCGGCAGAACCTTATCAGCCAGGTCGGGTAACAAAGTATTCTGCGAAGGGGATGGAAGCTAAATTATATCTTTATACAGAAAATTATGATAGTGCTGCTATTAAAGCTAAAGAAGTGATAGATTATGCTGATGCAACTGGAAATATTAAATTAAATCCGGATTATGAAGGCATGTTTACCGATCCAGTTATTGCAAAAAATAATAAAGAGTCTCTATTTGCTTTACAATGGGTGGCTTCGGGAGGTTATTCTTATGCAAACGCTATTCAAGCTTATGCAGGTCCATCCACTTTATTAAAACCGGATTTTAATACGGGATACTCCTCTGTTATTCCTTCGCTGGATTTATTGGAGGCTTATGCATCAGGCGATAAACGAAAATCTTGGTCTGTTATGCAACAAGGATTTCACCGTGATGATTGGACAAATGCCAATTTTCCTAATGGATTTACTTATGATACCATGCCGGGAGGGCAAACAGATGATGCGTATCATATTACTACAGGAACTCGTTCTAACTCTCTAAAATATGTGATAGGACCAAAAAGTACAGGGTATGACTTTGATACACAAGGCGGAAATGATATGCCGGTCTATATTTTGAGATACGCAGATGTATTATTGACTTATGCTGAGGCTGTTTTAGGTAATGCGAATTCTACAACCGATGCTTCTGCATTAAAGGCATTTAACGCAGTGCATGAAAGAGCAGGACTTACGGCGGTTACACAAATTACAAAAGATATGATTTTTCATGAAAGAAGAGTAGAATTTGCTTTTGAAGGAGACTATTGGTTTGATATTCAGAGAAGAGGCTTTCAGAAAGCAAAACAAATCATAGATAATCAAGAACGCGGAACCCTGTACTCTAATGGGACAGTTAATCATGTTCAGGCTTCTTTCTCTTCTCCGGAACAACTTTATCTTCCAATCCCTTCAGACGAAATAGTAGCTGATCCAAAACTGGGTGAATCAGCAGTACCTTATTATAAATAAAATAGTAATATTATGAAACATTTTAAATTATATTTCACAAGTTTATTTGCCTGTATTTTTCTTGCCTTAATCTTCCTTTCTTCATGTTCTAAGGATGATGGTGCTTCTGTCCCTCAAGTAAATGATCTTGCTCCGGATTCTGCCTCGGGTGGGAGTGTGTTGACATTGACGGGGACCGGACTATCAGATATACGTACTATCATTTTTGAAAAAGATAGTATTCCGGCATCTTTTAATCCTGTTTTTAATACAGATCATGCCTTGATTTTTAGAGTGCCTGATACGGCATTTGGTGGAAAACAAAAGATTACTTTTACAAATAAGTATGGTAGAAGTGTTTCCGTCCCTTTTAATGTTGTGGCTTTGCCTACAGTATCTGAAGCTTCAATTTATGAATTTGCGGCAGGAACCGAAATTACATTAAAAGGGAATAATTTAGAAACTGTGTCAAAAGTGACTATACATGGAACATCTGATGAGGCAACCATCGTATCCCAAGACCATAGAACTTTAGTCTTAGAAATGCCTTCTACTAGTGTATCCAGAGCATCTTTAGATATTACTAACGCATCCGGTGATATTACAACTAAGCAGGAATTTATAAATGTAGATCAAGCGTTTCAGATTTTTACAGAAGGTTTTGGTACGGGAGTAGATGATTGGTCTTGGAGTACAACAAGCGTTTCTTCTGATTATTCAATTTTAGGTCAAAAATCACTAAAATCAGTTTATGGAGTAAGTTGGCAAGCGGTAAGCCTGAATTTCGATACTCCGGTAGATGCTTCTCAATATACGTATCTTACCTTCTGGGTAAAAGGAGGATCAGAAGATAATCAAATAGATGTCAAATCACCAGATGGAGGATCACCTGAGACTATTACGGTACCGGCTAATGAATGGAGTTATTTTAAATTTAAAACTTCGGGATTTATCACCGGTTTTCAAATGGAACGTCTTAGCTTTCAGATGCATGGACCAGATGATGGAGAGCAGACCCTCTATTTTGATGATATCCTTTTAGTAAAATAAGGAAGGGAATATTGGTTGGTGTTGAAATGAGGTTGGTGAGAAAATGAATATAGTATCTCCTTTATGGAGCGATAATGCTAATGCTGCATCATTTCAAAAAAATGATTATTTTAATATAATTTAGCAAAGAATCTTTCTTAATAGTACATTTTAAAAAAAAATTATGAAAAAAGTTATAGTTATAGCTCTGCTTTTAGGGTTGAATTTTCGGTTTTCACTAGCTACAACAAGATTAATCCCTGACGATCAAAAAGAGATGATGTTAAAACTGCCCTCCGTTTTTGCAGATAATATGGTTTTACAACAAAAGGCGGAAGATGCCATCTGGGGATGGGCAACACCGGGACAGAAAATCGTTGTTAAAGGTAGCTGGTCTGAAGATGCAGTGGCAGCAACGCAAACAGATAAGCAGGGACATTGGAAATTGCATCTTAAAACGCCAAAAGCCGGAGGCCCTTTCCGGGTTACTGTTTCAGGAAAAGATAGCATCGTGTTGCACAATGTCATGATAGGAGAGGTGTGGATTTGTTCCGGACAGTCTAATATGGAAATGCCGGTGAAAGGTTGGGAAGGAGCAAGGGTATTGAATGCTGAAAAAGAAATAAAAGCGGCTGATTACCCTGATATCAGGTTGTTTAAAGTGCAACGAAAGATAGCGTTCGAGCCACAGGAAAATAGCATAGGTTCCTGGTCGGAATGCAGTCCGGAAACGGTAGCTGATTTTAGTGCGACGGCTTATTTTTTTGGAAAACAGCTTTATGAGAAATTGCAAGTACCTGTCGGATTGATTGAGACTTGTTGGGGAGGCACGGTAGCCGAAGCCTGGACAAGCAAAGAAGCATTAGAAGATCTTGGTGATTTTGATGACCTACTTACAAAAATAGACAGTCTCAAATTACATGTCAAAGAAATGAAAGCCAAGCAAAAAGCTTATACCGAGGATTGGAATAGGCATAAAGATAGGATTCTTAAAAAATATGCAACTGTTGATTATGATGCTCACCAATGGGAAAAGATGAATTTACCGACTTATTGGGAAAATGCCGGTCATCCGGGACTGGATGGAAATATTTGGTATAGAAAGGCGGTTGACATACCCAAGTCCTGGGTAGGGAAAGCGCTACAATTAGATCTTGGTCCTATAGACGATAATGACATTACCTGGTTTAATGGCCAAAAAGTAGGTAGTACTGAAGGCTGGCAGGTGGAAAGGCTGTACAGTATTCCCGGTAAATTGGTTAAAGAAGGAAAGAATGTGATAGCCGTCAGGGTTACCGACATCAATGGGAACGGTGGAATCTATGGTGATTCCCGGGAGTTAAAGATTTATCCTTCGAAGCAATCTTCCGATCAAAGTATTGGTTTAGCGGGAAATTGGAAGTTTAAAATAGGATTGAGAAAGCATGAAAACGCAATGGTCAATAATCCCAACCTTCCTACAGTATTGCATAACGGAATGATTCATCCGTTGATTCCTTTTGGTATTCGCGGAGCGATCTGGTATCAGGGGGAATCAAATGTCGGCCGAGCCAAACAATATAGCAAATTATTTCCAACAATGATTAATGATTGGCGGCAAAAATGGGGCGAGGGAGCATTCCCTTTTTATTTTGTTCAGATTGCCCCCTATCCTTACGGAGGATCGGGAATGAAGGGAGCGGCTTTACGGGATGCACAACGGAAAGCCCTGGATGTACCTCATACGGGAATGGCCGTGACCCTGGATATCGGAGATACGACTAATATCCATCCGGCGAATAAAGAAGAAGTGGGAAGAAGGCTGTCTCTATGGGCATTACATAAAACGTATGGTTATAAAAATATTGTTTATTCCGGTCCTCTGTACGATAAGATGAAAATAAAAGGGGCTAAAGTGATTTTGTCTTTTAAACACACGGATGGAGGCTTAACGGCAAAAGGTGGAAAGCTTGATCATTTTGAGATCGCCGGAAAGAATGGGCAATTTGTTCCGGCAAAGGCTGCTATAAAAGGCCGGAAGGTCATTGTGCAATCCGATCGGGTATCCCATCCTAAAGCAGTACGCTATGGCTGGCGGGATACAGCGGTGCCTCATTTGTTCAACAAGGCCGGATTGCCGGCTTCTTCTTTCTCTACCATACCGTTAAAATAATAATTTTAATGATGGTGTGAAGCCCGGCAAGGAAAAATAGCCGGAAGTTTTTCGATATATTGATAATAGAAATTTATTATTTCTTATTTTTGCTATCTAACCTGTTTTTGCTCTATATCCAATTAGTTTAAAATAGGATGCGAAATTGAATCGAATTATACTTGTGTGCGGTCTCCTTAGCTGTTGCATGATGAGTCTGCGATTGTCGGCACAATCGGTAGATTTTATCAGGAGCAAAAAGGAGGGCTGTGCCCCGATGGGAAGTGTCAACTTTACAGATGCATCTACCGGAGGAACGGTCGTCCAACGGAAATGGGATCTTGGTAATGGTACAATCGTTACTTCCGGAGATTCTATAGTCGGAGCGAATTACTTAGATCCCGGGACTTATACGATAAAATTAACGGCTACTTTTGCTAATGGCGTAGTGGGTAGTGTGTCCAAGCAGGTCGTTGTACACCCTCATCCGACAGCAGATTTTGTGACCGCGGATACGGCGGGCTGCGCTCCTTTGAAAGCACAATTTAAAGATTTATCTACTGCAGCGAAGGGGAAACTGACCGCCTGGCAATGGGATTTTGGATCCGGCACCGGTACGGAACAGAATCCGGATTTTACTTTTAATCAATCCGGATCATACAATGTTGCCCTGAGAGTAGAAAATAGCTGGGGTTGCTGGAGTAAGTGGAAGGAAAAAACAGGATATATCAACGTAGACGAAGCTCCTGAAACTGCTTTTACCGCCAGTAATTCTTCTTCCTGTAAGGTGCCTTTTACCGTTAAATTCACAAATACAACGACCGGACATGGAGATATTTCTTATCAGTGGGATTTTGGAGACGGTGCTTTCTCCACTGAAGAAAATCCTTCTCATACCTATACTTCTACCGGGACTTACACTGTCCGCTTGACAGCAAGTGTGGAAGATAAATGTAGTAGTACAGCAATGAGAGAAATAGAAGTTGGAGGAGAAACTGTAGGAATTAATGCTCCGGATGCAACCTGTATGATGCAAAAAGTTTCTTTTGAGGGCTATACAACTCCTTCTTCTAATTCGATTCAATATAGTTGGCATTTTAGTGATGATGGAACGGTAAAGTCAGGAAAGAAAGTGAATCATACTTTTCATACCCCAGGAGATTTTACCGTTAAATTGATTACTACGACATCCTTTGGTTGTGTGGATACGAGTGAAAAAATAATTCATGTCAATCCCAAACCAACAGTAAAGTTTGATTATGATCAGCAGGTCGGATGTTCTGTTCCTTTTTCTGTTGATTTTACTAGTCATGTTACTCCTGCTAACGACTGGGCTTATAGCTGGGACTTTGGAGATGGAGACTCTTCTTCCGAAGCCAATCCTACACATATTTATCGATCTCCCGGACCTTTTACCGTGAAACTTACTGTAAGAGATACGACGGTGGCGAATAGTTGTGGTACCAGCATAACCAAGAAAAATCTGGTTCGATTAAGCGTTCCTAAAGTTGATTTTTCTCTGAATTATAAAAAAGGGTGTATCCCTTTTCCCGTGAAAGCCACCCCCGGTATCCCTGATTTTGATCCGGCTTCAGATACTTTACTTTTGATTTGGGGAGATGGAAATACAGATACCGTTACCCATCAGTTACCGGTTACGCATACTTATACGGAGACCGGAACTTTTGATGCTACTTTAGTCCTGCTTACGGCAGGGAATTGCAGGGTCGAAGCAAAGTCAAAATCAGTAGAGGTGGTAGCCCATTGTGAAGATGATGGTAGCCCCTATAATGATGTTGGAGATAAGGTTACTCATGGAGGTATTGGCAATTTTACCGTAGGAAAAGTTTGTGAAAATAAATACAAAGTGACCCTGACGGACACTGTAAATAATAAGAAGGTACTCTCTTGGGATTTTGGAGATGGAACGGTAAAAAATACGGGGACTTTAAATCCTGTAACACATACTTTCCCTTCTTCAAAAGAGGAGTATACGGTAACGGTAAAAAGAAAAGATTTGACTACCGGAAAAATATCTACCAATACAAAGGACGTAATTCTAATTGATGAAAAAGCCTCCTTTCAACCTGATTTAAGCGCATTTTGTAGAGAAAGTAAAGCCGGATTCCACACGAAAGGAATAGATTCCAGTAAGATTAAAACATATATATGGAATTTTGGGGACGGGAGTCCGCTTGTAAAGATAAATAATATTAGGCATTACAAAAAGAAAAAGGAATGGTTGAATGGAGATACCTCGCATATATATAAGAAGAATGGCGTCTATGATGTACAACTCATTATTGAAGATCGACTGGGATGCAGGGATACTTTTGAATATCCGGTTTCTACCATCGTCAAAGGGCCATTGGTAGGTTTTACAGCCACCCATCTGGCAAGTTGTGACTCCATACAGCAGGTTACTTTTACAGACACTTCCAGGCAGGATGGTACGACTCCTATGACGAAATGGGAATGGGATTTCGGAGATGGAAATCAAAGCCAGTTTACCGATGAACATGCTACGGTTAAGCATACCTACAAGAATTCCTCTTTTTATAATGCCAGAACGGTGAAACTGACTGTTACGGATGCCGACGGGTGTGCCATTACGGTCAAAAAACCTCATTTGGTAAAAGGATATCAACCCAAAGCAGACTTTACTTCAACAGATACCGTCGTTTGTAGTCAGTCAGAAGTGACACTTAAAAATACGTCCTTAGCTAAGAATGCCGCTTATTTATGGAATTTTGGAGATGGTAGTACCTCCACCCAAAAAAAAGGGGTACATCAATATGATGCGGTGGGATCCTATGATATAACGCTTAAAGTGACAGATGAAGCAGGATGTGTGGATTCGGTGGTAAAAAAGAATTTTATACAGAGCATTGAACCTGTTGCTGATTTTAGTATCGGAGGGCAGTCAGATTGTGCCCCGGTCTCCATGGAAATTCATAATAACAGTCAATTTGGAAAAAGCCGGGAGTGGGATTTTGGAGATGGCAGCAGTACCACAGATAAAGATCCACTCTCTCATGTGTATTCGAAGCCGGGATATTATACCATCCGGTTAATTGTAAAAGGCGTAGGAAATTGTGCCGATACCATGGAGAAAACATTTAGAGTCCGCGGGCCTATTGCTACCATAGAGACCGAGCATCAAGCCGGCTGCCGGCCTTTTGAATGGAATGCAAAAGTGACCGGAAAGTTTATTAGTAGCTATGCCTGGGATTTTGGCGATGGTACACCTGTTCATGCCGATACAGAAGACTCCATAATTACTCATAAGTATGAAAATGCCGGAAAATATACACCGAATCTTATTATGGAGAGTCCCGGAGGGTGTACTTTTAAACAGAAAATGGAGCAGCCGGTTCTGGTAGATTCGGTCGATGCGGATTTTGTGATCCGGGAAAATATACAATGCGACAGCACACAGGTCATCTTCAGTAATTTTTCCAAAACACCGGAATTTTCTTCTATTACGGAATATCAATGGGATTTTGGCGATGGGAACACTTCTGCTATGGCTACGCCTGCTACTCATACTTTTGGTTCGGGAGATTATCGGATCTCTTTGATAACAAAATCAAAGTATGGATGTATAGATAGTGCGATCCGGAAAATTCATGTGAAGGCTTATGCACCCCCCGTAGTTGATTTTACGGCGCCGTCGGAAGGCTGTGTAAAAGAAGATTTAACTTTCAGTGCGGAGATACAGTCTCCCGATTCCATCGATCAATACCATTGGAGCGTTAATGGAGCAGCAGTAGGAGAAGGAAAGGAATTGACCTATTCTTTTGATCATTCCGGAAGTTTTGATGTGACGCTCACGGCTGAGACGATCTATGGTTGTAGCGATACAAAGAACAGAACAATTACCATCCGGGCGCTGCCGGCGGTTAACGTCTCTCCGGATACCGTCATCTGTTCCGGAAATAAAGTGTCTTTGTCGGCGGAGGGAGGACAAAGCTATCAATGGACACCGGCAACCGGTTTGCAGGGAGCACATACCGCGCATCCCACCGCTGCTCCACAAAATTCTACCCGGTATGTCGTGGAAGTGACGGATCAATATGGTTGTACGCAATTAGACAGTGTTTTGGTAGGAGTGGATGAAAGAGTAGATCTTCAGGTAGATAGTTTACAAACCGTGTGTAAAGGTTCTTCCATTCCGTTAAAAGCATCGGGAAATACTTCGCAATTTATGTGGAGTCCTGCTGACGGATTAGACAAGACAACAGGACCTTCGGTAGTAGCTACTCCGACTCAATCCACGGTGTATCATATCAAAGGGGTAAGTCAGAATTCCTGTCCCGATGAAACTGCGCAGACTTCTCTGGAATTATTGGATGTGCCTGACGTTCATCTTGTTCATGATACCGATATTGTAGCCGGTACCAAAGTGAAAATTCCGGTAAGTACTACCGGAAATATAATAGGATATAACTGGACACCGACGAAAGGGTTGAGCTGTACGCATTGTGCACAACCGAGCTTTATTGCCGATCACGATATTACCTACAAAGTAACCGTGACGATGGACAATGGTTGTAAAGCGACCGATGAGATGATGGTTCATACACTCTGCAATGGGGGAAAAGTATATGTTCCTACTGCTTTTACTCCGAATGGCGATGGTAATAATGATGTTTTTTATATTCACGGCTATGGAATTACCGTGAAACATTTTGCCATTTTTAATCGTTGGGGAAAAAAAGTATTTGAAAAGGATAACATAGCTGCCAATGATGCCAGTCAGGGATGGCACGGAAGGGTAAATAATCAATCGGTAACTTCTACCATGACTTTTGTATATAAAGCCGAAATTGAGTGTGTTGGCGGGGATACCTTCCCCATCAAGGGTTATGTGGTGTTAATTCGGTAGCCCTCAAGGAAACTTTCCTTATTTTTCATTTGCGAAAGACCAGAAAGTACTATACTTTTGGTGTCGGATGATGTGCTGACGTTATGAAGATTATCCTTAATAACCGACTTTAAATACAATAAAATGAAAGTAAAAAGCATTTTTCTATTCTTGTTTCTTTTCTTGGGGTTTTATCAGGTATGGGGGCAGCAATATCAGGATGACCAACAAACTTATTCCTCGGAGCAGGAACCTCAAAAAGGTTTTCAGAAAGAAAAACTCTTCTGGGGAGGGAACCTGGGACTCTCTTTTGGCTCAGTCACTTATATTAATGTATCTCCACTTGTTGGTTATCGGTTCTCGGATATGGCTTCTGCCGGAGTACAAATTAATGGAGTCTATGAATCTGTTAAGTATGGAGGGCAGAAAGATAAATATGGATTATTAGGTGTCGGTGTTTTTGGACGATTCTATCCTATTTCTCAATTTTTTCTACATGTACAACCGGAGGTGAATTTTGTAATGGGCAATACAAAAAATTCCGGAGGAGGGTCAACCAATAAATATCATCGAAATTCAACTTCTTTCTTAGTAGGAGGGGGCTATTCCCAACCCATTGGAGGAAACAGTGCCTTTGTTATCATGGTACTCTATGATGTCTTACAGGGAGATTATTCTCCTTATGGAGATCAACCGATCTTCAGAGTAGGAGTGAATCTAGGATTCTAATAAGACAAGGCCGGTTGTCTGTTCGTAAAAGATTTCTTAATTTTAAGATGAATATTTTATAGATAAAATGCTTTTTTATTACAAAATACAAGAATGAAAAGAAAATATACCCTTTCTTTTGCTATTGTTCTGTTGATAATTACAGGCTTTTCTTTTTTTCCGAGTAAGACGCTACCCGAACGGATTAAAGAAGCTTTAGATGTGTTTAGCCAACATTTTTATCAGGAAAAAGTGTATCTACAATTTGATAAAGATTATTATGTGGCAGGGCGAACAGTTTGGTACAAAGCTTATGTGACTTTAAAAGGTCGTCCTACACAACTCAGTTCTATTCTGTATGTAGATTTGTTGAATGATAGTGGGAGAGTAATTCAAAGAAATAAACGTCCGATCAAGGATGGCGGAGCTTATGGTGATTTTGAGCTGGATACTTCCTTGCCTGCAGGTCGTTATCATATCAGAGCTTATACCATGTGGATGCGTAATTTTAATTCTGATTTTTTTTATCATAAGGATCTTCCTGTTTATCATCCGAAGGGGAAAATTTCAGATAGCAATGTTTCAGATACCTTATCCTCTACGAAAGAGGGTACAAAAGCAGGTAAAACCAATTTCTCCGTTCAATTTTTTCCGGAAGGTGGGGATTTAGTCGATTCTTTGGAAAGTCTGGTTGCTTTTAAGGCTATTAATCAAGAGGGACTCCCGGTAAAAGTAAGTGGTATTATTCGAAATAGTGATGGTGAAATTGTAGATTCTATTCATTCCGTTCATGATGGAATGGGAAGCTTTTCGTTGATTCCAGAAAAAGGGAAGGGGTATTTGGCGATTATGGAAGATGCTTCCGGACAGAAAAAGAACTTTCCATTGCCCAAAGCTAAACCCTATGGAGTCGTACTGAAAGTAGTAAAGGTAGATAATAATAGATCTTTTTTTCAAGTCAAACGACATGTCAAGGATAAAGAAGCAAACAATAATTTTGAAATTGCGGCTCAAATACAAGGACAACTTGCTTATCTGGCCAGCGTTGATTTTAAAAAAGGTTATTTCTCCGGTTTGATTCCTACGGAAACGGATCCTGCCGGCATCATGCAGATTACTTTGTTCTCAGAAAAAGCAGTGCCTCTGGCGGAACGACTTATTTTTATAAAAAAGAAAAATGCCATATTAGATTTGTCCTTATCCGTTGATCAAGAATCCTTCGATAAAAGAGGTAAAAACAGCTATACTTTGCAACTTCCCGATAGTATTCAAGGGAATTTCTCAGTAGCGGTAACAGATGCGGATCAGGTATTAAAATCACCCAATCAGGATAATATTATTTCTGATCTTTTATTGACCAATGACCTCAGAGGAAATGTTTATAATCCAAGTTGGTATTTTCATAAACAAGATAGTGCTACGAAGGAAGGGCTGAAGTTGGTCATGATGACCAATGGATGGCGGCGTTTTAAATGGAAGAAAATTTTGAATAATCAATTCCCGGATATTCAATATGCTCCGGAACCCGATGGTCTTTATTTTGTGGGACGCATTCAGGATAAGAAAGGGTTGCCCGTTGCCGGAGGAAAAATTAACATTCTCATGCGGAGTCAAATTGATTCCTCCACCCGCTTTATGTTTGGTACCGCTCAAGATGATGGTCTTTTTAAGATAGATCATTTGTCGTTTATAGATTCATCGGTCTTATATTACAAAGCAACCAATCCAAAACATAAGCGTAAGCCGGTAGAGGTTAAATTTTCTAAACGTGTAGAACCTGTAGAAGGTTTATCTGCGAAGGATCTTACCTCAAAGAAATTACCTTTCTCAGATCGTCTCATTCATGCTATTCAGTTGGCTGAAGATCAGAACAAGATCGATCAGATGATTAGTAATCGATCTATTCGGTTGAAGGAAGTAGAGGTGAAAGCTAAACAGAAATCGAAAGAGGAAACCATGGATGATAAATATACCAGTGGAATGTTCAAAAGCGATAATGGATATAGTTTTGATTTGACTGATCAACCCCTTCCTTACACCAATATTTTGGATTTTCTGGTAGGGAGAGTTCCCGGATTACAAGTCAGAACATCTGATCCAACGCATCCGAGTGTAACCTGGCGTGGAGGAACTCCCGGATTCTTTTTGGATGAGATTCCAATAGAATTGGACGAAATTTCTAATATCCCGGTAGATAATGTAGCATATATTAAGGTCTATCGTCCCCCGTTTATGGGTAGCTTCGGAGGTGCTAATGGTGCTATTGCTATTTATACCCGAAAAGGAAAAGATATAAAATTTCGACCGGGAGAAGGACTGAATAGAGAAAAAGTGCAGGGATATACTCGTGTAAAGGAATTTTATTCTCCGGACTATTCTGTAAAATCGGATAAAGATAAATTACCTGATAAGCGTGCTACGCTCTATTGGAATCCGAAACTACGAGCAGATAGTATTACTCACAAATTGAATGTATCATTTTATAATTCAGATCTGGCAAAACGAATCAGAGTGGAAGTTGAAGGAATGACCAAGTCGGGACAATTGGTTCATGTTGATACGATAATGAAAGAATAGTTTTCCCGAAAACGTAAATGATTTCGTTATTTCCTGATAAATAAAGGATTGAATACGGATGGGTTACGAGTTTTGGAATATTATCTATTTTATATTCAATAATTTACAGAGATAAAGTATCTTTGCGCCAGATCTTAATTACTTCTTTCGAAGCAGATGAAGGTTTCTTTTAGCTAAAAGGAAAAGATTAAAGGGGAATCATGTGTAAATCATGAGCTGTCCCGCAACTGTAAACAATAAATTGAAACTGTTCACTCCATTCTTATGTAGTAGTGGGAGAATAGTCGATTCTTGTAAGCCAGATTACCTGCCTTATCTGTTTTTTCGGAACTGCTTTCGTGGATTGAAGCAAGCCGAATTTTGAATGAGGGGTTTCTTTCGGATTATTTTGTCCGGAGGAGTCTCCGGTATTCAATTTTCCTTTCTTTTATTTACATCTTGAGCAGTAAAGAGTATTGAGAACAAACTTATTGTTTTATTATAAAAAAATATTGTGAAATGTTGACCCAGAATTTAGGTTATCCAAGAATTGGAGACAAAAGGCAGCTGAAAAAAGCTGAGGAAAAGTATTGGGCCGGCAAGGTGGAGCTAGAAACCTTGGAAGAAACGGCAAAACAATTAAGAAATCAAAATTGGCAAATGCAGAAAGAGGCCGGTTTAGATCTTATTCCTAGTAATGACTTTTCGATGTATGATCAGGTATTGGATACCATCCTAATGACGGGGGCAATACCGGAACAGTTTGAGACTTTGAAGAAAGAAAAAAAGTTGTCGGATATTGATTTATATTTCGCATTAGCAAGGGGATATCAAAAAGACGGTGTCGACCTAAAGGCATTGGAGATGACAAAATGGTTTGATACCAATTATCATTATATCGTACCGGAATTCAAAGCAGATCAGCAATTCTCTTTCTTTTTTGATAAGGTTGTACGTGAATTTCAAGAAGCGAAAGAAGCAGGATTTGATACCAAGCCGGTACTTCTGGGCCCCCTTTCTTTCTTGTTTCTGGGAAAAGAAAAAGAAACAGGTTTTAATCGATTAGATTTGATAGATCGGCTATTGCCTGTTTATGTTCAGGTGTTAGAAAAATTGAAAGAGAAGGGGGCAAAGTATATCCAATTGGATGAACCTTGTCTGATCTTGAACCTTTCTGATGAAGAACGGGCTTTATATCAAAGGGTGTATGCTGAAATAGCATCACAATTTCCTGATTTACATCTGATCTTGGCGGGCTATTTTGGAGATTACGGACATAATCTGAATATGGTATTGAATTTACCGGTTCAAACGTTACATCTCGACTTAGTGAGAGGCGCCGACCAATTGGAGAAAGTGTTAAAATCAAATCTTAAAGAGTCAAATAAGAACCTTTCTTTGGGTATCATCGATGGCAGAAATATTTGGAAAAATGATTTTACACAGTCTCTGGAGGTAATAACTAAGGTAAAAGAAGCTATTGGAGAGGATAGAACCTGGATCGCTCCTTCTTGTTCATTATTACATGTACCCTGTGATTTAGATTTGGAAAATGATGAAGAAGCATTGCCGGCAGAGGTGAAGAATTGGTTGGCTTTTGCCAAACAAAAAGTAAAAGAAGTAGTGACTTTAGCAGATTTAGCTTCAGAAAAACCTTCTGAAGGTGCACTACAGGCTTTAGAATCTAACAAACAGGCGATTGAAAGTAAAAGGGAATCTCAGAGGATTCATGATCAAAGCGTCAAAGATAGAGTGAATGCGTTAAAAGATAAAGATGGGAGAAGATTATCTGTTTTTAAAGAGAGAAAGCAGAAACAATTGGTTGACTTAAAGCTTCCGGCATTTCCAACGACAACCATAGGATCTTTTCCTCAGACGAAAGAAGTAAGGAAATGGCGTTTTGCCAGAAAAAAAGGAAAAATATCAGAAGAAGAATACGACCGATTTATTAAAAAAGAGATAGAAGAATCCATACGTTGGCAAGAAGATATTGGTATTGATGTGCCGGTTCATGGAGAATTTGAACGGAATGATATGGTTGAATATTTTGGTCAGCAACTTGAAGGTTTTGTCTTTACAAAATTCGGTTGGGTTCAAAGTTATGGAAGCCGTTGTGTGAAACCTCCGATTATTGTCGGAGATGTTAGTCGAAAAGGCGCTATGACGGTTTATTATACACAATATGCACAATCGTTGACGGATAAACCGGTGAAGGGAATGCTTACCGGTCCTGTTACGATATTACAATGGAGTTTTGTTCGTAATGATCAAGCACGTAGTGCGACTTGTAAACAAATTGCCCTGGCTATCAGAGATGAAGTAGTAGATTTGGAAAAAGCCGGCATTAAAATTATTCAAATAGATGAACCGGCATTGAGGGAAGGACTGCCTTTGAAAAAGGAAAATTGGGCAGGCTATCTAAAATGGGCGGTAGAAGCATTTAGGATTACCTCTTCCGGAGTGAAAGATGAGACACAGATTCATACACACATGTGTTACTCTGAATTTAATGATATCATTGAAGATATTGCAAAAATGGATGCAGATGTGATTACTATAGAAACCAGCCGTTCTCAAATGGAATTATTGGATGCTTTTGCCAACTTTAATTATCCCAATGATATAGGACCAGGAGTGTATGATATTCACTCTCCGCGCGTACCTTCAAAAGAAGAGATTGTTGATTTAATCCATAAGGCGGTAAAAGTGGTTCCTAAAGAGCAATTATGGGTCAATCCGGATTGTGGTTTGAAAACCAGAAAATGGAAAGAAACCAGAGCCGCATTGGAAAATATGATGAAAGCAACGAAGGAGTTGAGAGCCTAAAAAAACGATACTGATATCGATCTGATACCGGTCAAACGGCTTCCAACCGCCAGACCGGTATTGGTCTTCAAACCGTCAAACCGTCAAACCGTCAAACCGTCAGACCGGTATCCGGTATTTTATTTTTTTACATTTACGGTGATGGATTTAGCCAGTTGTTTCCCGTAAGAACGATGGATGCCGTCGGCAAATTGTAAGGTCAGTTTGTGTTTTCCCGGTGTTAAATCAAGTTCTGTTTCTGTTTGTCCGTCTCCAAAATGGATATGGGTAGAATCAGCAGGTATGACCTTTCCTTTTTCTACAAAATCACCATGATCAACTATTATATGATGATGCCCAAAACCTTTATGCACTTCACCGGAAGGCTCTACCTTCATATTTTTAACACCCATTTCAACTTGAAAAGGGGAAGTGACGGTTTGACCATCTTTTAGGTTCTTAAAGGAAACACTTGCATCAGCAGGTACAGCAGGGAGTTTGTTTTGTCCCATCTCTGAAGACTCATCCTGCTGTTGCATGTTTGTGGTTTGTGAGGAATCCTTATTGGAAGAGTTATTTCCTTTTTTACCGGAATTCGTACAGGCGGTTACTCCTAAGAATAAGATCGCCATAAGAGGAATCATTAGTCTACGCATAGTACATGTTTTTTAATCAATGAGGAAAGATAGTATAAAAAAAAGACAAAGCCAACTTTGCTTTGTCTTTTTAACAGTAAGGGTGGTTAATGGGACTCGAACCCACGACCCTCAGAACCACAATCTGATGCTCTAACCAGCTGAGCTACAACCACCATCTTTTGCGGCTGCAAAAATAGGATTTTTAATGGACTTTGTCCAAATAGTTTTTTAAAAATTATATTTTCTATGGCGATTTTTTATTTCCTTTGCAGATTCAAACTAACAAAATAGGACATGTTAATCTATTTAATACCTATTATTTCTGCATTTATTGGTTGGGTGACCAATTTAATCGCTATTCGGATGTTGTTCCATCCCAAGAAGCCGGTAAAGATTATTTTCTTTACCATCCAGGGGATTTTTCCCAAGCGACAAAAACAGTTTGCAGAGAAATTAGGTAAATTAGTCGCTGACGAATTATTATCTTTTGAAGATATAGCAGAGAAGCTAACCAATAGAGAGAAACTGCAAACGATCTTACCGGAAATTGGAAACAGGGTAGAACATTTTCTGCGATATAGACTGCCGGATGTCATGCCCGTATTGGCAATGTTTGTTGGAGATTCAATGATCGCTAAGGTGAAAACGATTCTATTGAACGAATTAAATCAATTGTTGCCGGAATTAATTAATAAATATGTAAGGAACTTACAGGACGATTTAGACTTAGAAAAAATTGTTACGGAAAAAGTGGCGGGATTCTCTTCTGATAAACTGGAAGAAATCTTAAATGGAATTATGAAAAAAGAGTTTCGTTTCGTTGAAATTATTGGTGCTGTACTCGGGTTCCTCATTGGATTGTTACAAGTTTTTTTGACTCTTTTGTCATAAAAAACCGACTATCTTTCCGTAAGGTTACTTAATTCCCCTTCCATCACATTTTAACAGATTATTCCACTTGAGACCTATACTTTTGCAGGCGTAATCTATTTTACGAGTATTAAAAAATAAAGTAAATGAAAAGGATATTTGTATCTCTACTTGCCCTGACAATTCCCCTTATTTCTATGGCTCAAGCTCAAAAACATGGTTTTGGAGGTGGTTCTTCCGGAAGAGTCTATGGAAAGGTGGTAGACGATAACACGCATAAAGGAGTCGGTTTCGCTACTGTAGCGGTGCTCAATCCGAAAGACTCTTCTGTGGAGTCGGGAGCGCTCACTGAAGAAAATGGAGATTTTGAGATCAAGAACCTCAAGATGGGAGAACATATACTGAAGGTGAAGTATGTTGGATTTTCTCCTTTATATAAAAAATTCTCTATCACTCCGGGATCCTCTAATTTAGATCTTGGAAATTTTGGTCTGAAAGCAAGTACCGCTAAATTAAATACGGTAGATGTAACAGGACAAAAATCAGCTTTTTCCATGAAGTTGGATAAAAAGGTTTTTGACGTTTCCAAGAGCCTGACGAGTACGGGAGGAACCGCAGAAGATGTATTGAAAGAAGTACCTTCGGTAGATGTTGATATTGATGGGAATGTAACGGTAAGAAATAGTGCACCTAAGATATTTGTCAATGGGAAAAGTACGACGTTGACCTTAGAGCAGATTCCGGCAGAGACCATTGAAAAAGTGGAAGTAATTACCAATCCTTCTTCTAAATATTCGGCAGAGGGGATTTCGGGTATCCTCAATATTGTCTTAAAGAAAAACCGGAAACCGGGAATGAATGGTCGGCTTATGGCAGGTGGCGATACGCGTGGCGGATACAACCTCGGAGGGAATCTCAATGTTTATAAAAATCCCTTTAATGTTTCTGTGAGTTATTTTAATCATTATCGAAGTGATCCTAACTCCGGAACCATGCATAGAGAAAATTATCAGAAGGGGAATACAGATCAATTAGGTTCCGTATTGGATCAAAATTCTGATGGAAAGCGTTATGGTAATTTTCAAATGGGGAGGATTGGATTAGATTATTTTATGGATAACAGGAATACTTTCTCTGTAGAAGGAGGATTTGGTGGTGGTGAATTTAATCATAAAGGAAGTATTCATAGTTTATTTCATTATCCGAATAGCGCAGAACCTGATTCTGTCAATGATAAATACTCCAAGGACGGACATCATTTTAATTTTCTTTTTGGCGACTTTGATTATAAGCATACTTTTAGAAAAGAAGGGCATGAATTGACTGGAAATGTTCATCTGAGTAAATCGGATAATGGGGGAGATGGATATACTCATTATGAAGACGAAAATGGACATGTTGTAGAGGGAGATATCAACCAAGTAGATTATACAGATGGAGATGGGGTTCGTTTCTCGGCACAAACCGATTATGTAAATCCATTGACAGAAAGCATGAAGTTGGAAGCCGGACTAAAATACAGTGATCGTAATTCTAACAGCGTTCATAATTTATACAAAGGAATAGCTCCGGATACTACTTTTGATGCCCAGCGCTCCAGTGATTATAAATATGATGAAAAGACTTTTGCGGCCTATGTTCAGTTTTCTCAGTCTTTTGATAAATTTGATTACCAAGCAGGGTTAAGAGCAGAACAATATACTTATTCAGGTTCTATTCCGAGTGAAGATGAACACTTTAAACCCTCAAATGGTGATTTAGGCCTTTTCCCGAGTTTGTACCTTACTTATAGGGCTACTGAGTCTGATCAATTTCAATTGAATTACACCAGAAGGATCCATCGCCCTCGCTTTTGGCAACGGATTCCTTATACGGATTATTCAGATCCGCAGAATCTTAGAACAGGGAATCCAAATCTGAAACCTGAATACACCAATTCCTTTGAGGTGTCCTATAATAAGCTTTTTGGTCAAAGTAATTTTATGGCAACCCTTTATTATAGGAATACCAATAATTCTATTCAACGTTATTCTCAACCCTATAAGGGATCTTCAGATACTTTAATTACAAAGTCCATTAATGCAGATACCAATAACTCTTTTGGGGCAGAATTTACTTTACAGACGCAGATTACCAAATGGTGGAATGTAACAGCGAACTTAAACCTCTTCCAGGATCAACTTTCTACCACCTTAGGAAGTGATTTGAATAATAGAGAAGTCAATCAGAGCAACTTTAGCTGGTTTGGAAAAATTAATAGTGAGGCTATGTTACCTGCCAACTTTACTTTGCAATTAACCGGCAGATATAGTGGTCCGAGAACTACTACCCAAGGAAAGCGTTATCGCTATGGAGGAGTGGATTTTGGAGTGAAAAAATCTTTCCTGAAAAAGAAAAATCTTACTGCGACCCTAACCTTATCAGATGTGTTTAATACCCATAAGAATAAGTCGATTTATGAAGAGCCCGGATTTTTTAATCAAACAAGGATTAGATATCCTAAATCTCGTAGGTTGAAACTCACTGTAACTTATTCTTTTGGAAAACAAAATTTACAATTGTTCCGTAGAAAGAGTAATAAATCAAATCAGGGGGGAGGAGAAATGCAGCAAATGGGAGGACAAGGAGGTGGACTCTAAGTTCCACCGTGTTTGATAAAATCTTCATTTGAAGAGATTATCTTATATTCTTCTACCTCATAAACGGCTAGTTGAAACTGATCGAAAGGGTCTTTGGATACAATTTTTTGAGCCTCCTGCCTGTTGGAGGCTTTACAAAGAATAAATTCTCCCGTTTTAAGTTTTTTTCTGCCGGTGCAAATAAAATGACCCGATTCTATGTGTTGCTCCAAGAAGGCTTTGTGTTTAGCAAAATACTGATCAATAGCAAAGTGAGGTTTGATATATTTTAGAGTAATTAAAAAAACATTGTCCATTGTAGTGCTTGATTTTTTGAAAGAATGATTTATTGCATAAACCATACCAGATGATCATCCAAAATAGAAATAGGTATGATTTTTTCTTAGATTTAGATATGGTTAAAAAAATACGCTTTTATTGTAAAATATTGATTATAATCAGCAGTTTGCTGTTTATTTCGAACTCGTCTCTACGGGCACAACAATCTAAAATAGAAAAAGTTCAAGTTGATTATGATCATCATTCGACACCGGAACTTTTTTATCAAGTGCCTCTCGGCTTGACATTTACTTTTAAAAATAAGAAGACAAAGAAAACCAGGGGGTATCTCCATGGTAAAATTCGTTGGAAAAAAATACACATTACGACCAATCAAGGAAGGGTAAAGAAAGGAAAACTTTCTTTTGATCCGCGCAAAGTATGGCAGAATCACCATAAAGTGACTTTTCGAGTGACGTATCAGGATACGACCTTCAATTGTGAAATGGATTTACCCTATTTACAAAAAATAAGATTCAATCTTTATACGGACAGCATAAAGAAAAGAGTACCTTATTATTTGAATATAGAAGGAGTTTTTAGTAGCCATAAAGTTTATCCTCTGGATACCTCAATGCTTACTTTTCAGGTTTCTAATGGTGAGCTAGAAAAAAACATACTTACTATTACTGATAAATATCAAAAGATTAAACAGGTCAAAGCAAGTGCATATTTTAAATTAGATTCGAGTATAAATGCAGATGTTGTTATTCCTATCAAAACGCATATTGCTGATCCTGATTTACCTTCAGAGGGAGAGCTACTTGATCGTTGGAAAAGAAAAAGCAGAAAAAGGTGAAACTATTTTTTTTAGGAGAAATAAAAATTATAAATTTGCATGCGGCAGGTCTTGTACGACTAGCTCCTACTGAACCCCCCAGGGCAGGAATGCAGCAAGGGTAGGTGGTTGTAGCGGTGCGATACAAGTAATCTGCCGTTTTTTTTAAGGTCAAAGTACTTTTAAATCTTTGTTATTTAACCATCCGACCGTACCATCTGTTAGTTTTATTTTTTTCCAGTCTGCGACAGAATCCATAATATCAACTTTAATTCCTTCGTTGAGCACTTCAACATCGTTGCTTCCGGCATCCGGAGCAGTTTTTAAAGGCATTTCCGTGGATACAATAATGGCAGAATTATGCGTGTGATAGGCTTTTAAAGAAAAGATAGATCCGATAAAGAAAAAACAAAATAATATCGCAAGAGGTGGTCTTAATCTTAGGATCAATCGGGGAGGAGATACAGTGAACAGCGACCAACCTATACAGAAGAGTAAAACCCAGAAAAAGAGAATGCTCAGGATAAGCCAGGTGTTGACACTAAAAAAAGTTAAAATAGCGTGCCACCATCGAACAAGAAAGATCGTAGGAATTTGTTTGGTTTTATTATAAGCCTTAATCTGTGCCAGATGAAGGTTATGTACAATGGTTTTATTTCCGGGAGCTTTTTGTAAAGCCTTGTTATAATAATAAATAGCATATCCGGCATCTCCTAATTTATAGCTGGCATTTCCGGCATTAAAATATAATGCTTTGTTTGAAAATCCGGCATCTATTAGATAGTTGTATACCAGCAAGGCCGAATCGTATGCCTGCCTTTGATACATTTGATTCCCTTCTTCAAAACGTTCCTGAGGGCTTTGTGCATTTGAAGAAAAAGTGAAGAACAAAGCACCAAATAGGAATAGTATATTTTTGATGGTTTTCTTTTCCATATCAATGCTTTTGTTTTTTTAGTTTTCGTTCTAACGTACTAATAACCGATACAGCTTCGGTGAAGGTGTTTTCCATATGTTCATGTCCACTCATTCCGGCATATAGAGCCATTTCACAACGATCTAACAGCTTAAATAAGCCTTTTCGTATATCTTCAGGAACTTCTTTCTTTTGGAGTTCTGCTTCGGCTTTTTGTTTGGTTAGTTCAGATAAAGGAATAGATAACTTGTCACAAAGATACCCCCATACGGCATGAGAGACTTCTTCGTAGAAGAGTTTATTTTTATTCTTTCTTAAGTATTTTTTAGCCAATGAGAGGCGTTTTAAGGCTACTCGGTTTGCTTTTTTATTTTTTAATAAAACTTGGTTTGCTCTAAGTTTATCATTTTGTCTTTTCCATAAAAGAAGTCCTGTCAGTAGGAGTATAGGTAAGATCATAAGGATCCAGTGCCACCAGGTTCCAAACCAGAAAGTACCTACTTTTTCCCATTTTAAGTTTCCTTTTTCTATAGGAGCGAGTGTATTTTGTGAAGAGGTTCCTTCGGAATTTGTAGCAGAATCGTTGATAGGTTTCTTCCCGGGAGTGACTGTGATGTCGTAAGGTTGTGTATGAATAGTTTTGTATGCTTTGGACTTGGGGTCGAAATAAGAAAATTGAACAGATGGAATAGTCATCTTACCTGTAGCATTGGGCATCAATACATAGGTAAAGGTTCTACTTCCGCCAAAGGGATTGGTTTTATTAAAATTATCTTTGGTTTTGGGATCATAACTCTCCAGCTTTTTTGGGAAAGGAATAGTGGGGGCGCTAAGCATATCAATATTCCCTTTTCCGCTGATTGTTACTGTAAATGTAACTGCGTCGTCCGTGGTTAAGTTTGATTTGTCAATTTTGGAATGGATGGAAAAATGCCCTACTGCACCATCAAAATTATCCGGTTTTCCTTTTTCGGGAAGTGGTTTTACATGGATTTTTACCACCGGACTTTCCATGTTATATTTATATTCGTGAGGAACTAATTGTGCCCCGGCGCCAAAGGCTCTTTTAAAAAAAGGATCATCGAACATTTGTTTAAAGAAAGGATCATTAAACATCTGTGAAAAGGGATCTTGATTTCCCGAACCTTTTTCTATAGAATATAATTTTACATCGTTTTCTATCTTAACCGGATCCAGGCTTTGGGTTCCTGATTGCAGAGGGAACATTATTGTTTTTCGGAAAGTATAGACACGATATTTTTCTCCATCAATTACCTTTGTGGAAGGGCGATTTATGTTACCCAAGTCAATATCATGAGTGGAAAAGCCCGAAAAAGAAGGAACTTTTACAATTTTAGAAGAAGCCGGAATTCGTGTAAACAGCTTATAATTTGCTATGATTTGTTGTCCTACAAAGACATCTTTCTTGTCAACATCCACCCGAACAAAAAGATTCTTTTTAATTTTCTTCATAGGGTCTTCTCCTTTTTGGAGAATAGCAGGATTATTCTGTATTCGTTGCTGGTAAGGAGAGGTCGGCTGTTGAGAGGGGCTACGACTCTGACGGGGATGCTGTTGCGAAGGATTGTTCCTCTGTCCGTTGTTTTGTCCTTTTTCTACAGTGATTGTCACCGGATTAGAGGTGAGCTGATCTCCGTTTACCCGCACTTTGGCTCCTGCAATTGTAAACCTTCCTACCGATGAAGCTCTCAGGATATAAATATAGGAGAGTTTCCTGCTGGTATTCCCATTGATAATACTAATAGATTGGCTACTGGAATTTCCTAAGACATCAAAACCTTTAAATGTTGGTGCTTGGAAACCGGATACTTTTTTACCATTTTCAATAGTAAAAATGATTCTAAAAGGTTCTCCAACACCTACCGTACGGCTACTGACTTGTGTCTCAAAAGAAGGTTGCTGTGCATAAATAACTCCCGGAATCAAGAAGAGTAAAAACAGTATGAAAAATTTTTTCTTCATAGGCTATTTATAGGCTACAAAATTATTTAAAGTAGCTTCAGTATAAAGATATAAATGCGTTAAAAGTTGGTTAAAAACTAACTTACAGTAAGTTATAAATGATAAAAATGAGTCAATATATTTTCAGATATCTCCTTTTATAGGGCGCATAACTATATCTTCTACAACGGTTTGTTGTGATAATACATGCGTATTCCAAACTACCTCGGCCACATCCTCGGGGCGCATCAATCTATCTTTAGGACCTTCAAATCCCGCCCAGGAATCAGTCAGTGTAGGCCCGGGACATACTGCTGTGACTTTGATATTGAAAGGTTTCAATTCTTCTCTTAAATTTTTAGAAAAGCCTAGCAGAGCATATTTACTAATGCTGTAAGATCCGCCGTTAGGATAAGCTCCTAAAGAGGCTGTTGAACAAATATTAATAATATGTCCGCTTTTAATATCCTTCATCTTGGGAAGAAGAGATCGAGTGAGATGGTAGGCACTGTTTAGGTTGGTTGTCATGGTGTTTTCAAAAACGTTGTCTTTTTCTTCATGAATACTACCGGGAATGAAAATACCGGCATTATTCACAAGAATATCAATCTCTCCGAATTCCTTTTCTACCTCTTTGGCAAAGGTCTGTATCGCTTCTTTATTGCGTACATCCACCGCTTCAGCTTTTATTCTAACATTGGAATTGATGCTCTTTAATTCCTGCTTGGCTTTTTGGATGCTGCTTTGATTTAAGGAACAAATAGCGGCATTCCAGCTTTCTTTTATAAAACGTGCAGCAATGGCTTTTCCAATACCTCTGCTCGCTCCTGTAATTACTATATTCATGACGCAAAACTAAGATTTTGTATTGAATGATATCCTATTATGTCGCTATTATTATGCATCCAATAGGGGGGAAGTAGGTTTACAAATTATATGTACATTTGTTTCATAGACTTTGAAGAGTCGAATGTGAAACTAATATTGAGTCCTGAAAAAGGAGTAATTCATATCTTTTATGTTGCAAAAAATAATGCTTATTGCAGACAGTGGTTCTACTAAAACAACCTGGGCTCTGCTTTCAGAAGGGAAGCAGAATATTGTTAGAACGCAGGGACTCAGCCCCTATTTTTTGAGTGCTAACGAAATACGGCAGGTGTTATTGGAGGAGTTAATTCCTAAACTGAACCTAAAGTCATCAATGATAGAAGAAATTTTTTTTTATGGTACAGGCGTTGCAGTTTTTGAAAAATCAAAGCAGGTAGAAGAAGCTTTATCTGCGGTTTTTAGAGAAAGTAAAATAGAGATCAATCATGATTTGACAGGAGCCGCTCGAGCTCTTTGCCAACGACAAGAAGGAATGGCATGTATTTTAGGAACAGGCTCCGGCGTCTGTTATTATGATGGTCGAATTATTCAAGAGATGAGTCCCGGATTAGGTTTTATATTGGGAGATGAAGGTAGTGGTGCTGATCTTGGGAAAAGGCTGGTACGGGCGTATTTATATCAAATCTTAGATCTTTCATTAAGAAAGCAGTTTTATGCCCAATATCAGTTGTCTAAGGGGCAGATTTTAGAAAAAATATATGAAGAGGATCACCCCAATCGGTTTTTAGCTAATTTTTCGAAATTTATAGGAAGCCATCGCGGGCATCCGCAAATAGAAGCTATCCTCAAAGAATGTATTCATCATTTTTTGAATACTCATGTGCTCAACTATAAGCAGTGTAAAGAAAAGCCAATTCATCTTGTTGGAGGAGTGGCTTATGCGTTTCAAGAAGATATTCGGCAGCAGATAGAAGAAGAAGGACTACGATTTGGACATGTCTTGAAAGAACCTATAGAAGGACTGATATCGTATCATAAAAAGTAGTTTTATTTCAGATCTTTAAGAAAGCATTACCTTTGCACCTGTTTTTATCACTAATAGCTATAAATATAATGTCTCAAAAAGTCACGGAAAAACCTTCTAATTATAGACATCTTGAGAAGATGAGTATCCGAGAGTTACTGCTCAATATAAATAAAGAAGATCAAACTGTACCGGAAGCCGTTGCACAATCGATTCCTCAAATTGAACCTTTGATAAAAACCATTTCTGATAAGATGTTAGCCGGAGGGCGTTTATTTTATATCGGATCCGGTACCAGCGGAAGGTTAGGTATTGTAGATGCTTCAGAGTGTCCACCTACTTTTGGAGTTCCGCATGATTTGGTTATCGGATTGATATCGGGAGGCGATTCTGCTATTAGAAAAGCAGTGGAATTTGCAGAAGATAGTATGGAGCAAGGATGGAAAGATCTGCAAGAATACCAAGTGAATGATAAAGATGTTGTAGTTGGGATAGCTGCCAGTGGCACAACCCCTTATGTGATAGGAGCTCTAAGAAAGTGTCGGGAGAATAATATTGTAACCGGATCAATCTCTTGTAATCCGGATGCTCCTGTATCTTCAGCCTCCGATTTCCCTGTGGAAGTGGTAGTCGGACCGGAGTTTGTGACCGGAAGCACGAGAATGAAAAGTGGAACTGCCCAAAAATTAGTCCTTAATATGATTTCTACTTCTGTGATGATCCAATTGGGTAGAGTAGAAGATAACCGTATGGTACATATGCAGTTAAGTAATGATAAGTTGGTAGATCGAGGGACGAAAATGGTCATGGAGGGAGCCGGAATTACAGATTATCAGAAAGCAAAAAAGCTCCTTTTGCAATATGGAAGTGTTAAGGAAGCCGTGGAGGAAATAAAGAGTAAATAAACCTCTTCTCGATTTCAGTGCCTCAAATTTATTGAAATAGTACTTTATCTTTTAACGTATCTTTCGGTTTTTAATTTCATTTAACCAATAAATACCTCTATTTTCGGGCTTTATTTTATAAAACCTTTTTTATAGATGGTTAAACAAAGATTTTATTTTGCATTTTTGACTTTCTTTATGAGCATTGGTTTTTTCCAAACTTATGGACAAAATCAAAAACTTGATCGTCCTGCACTGGTTGTTGGAATTGTCGTAGATCAAATGCGTTGGGATTATCTTTATCGTTTTTATGACCGATATGAAGAAGGTGGTTTTAAAAGGTTACTCCATCAGGGCTTTTCGTTTGAAAATATGATGATTAATTATTTACCTTCTTATACGGCAGTAGGGCATAGCATAGCTTATACCGGTTCGGTTCCTGCCATAACCGGAATTGTAGGGAATAATTGGATTAATCAACAAACAGGTGAAGAACGATATTGTACAGAAGATGGATCGGTACAGACTGTAGGAACAGCAGGAAAGGCGGGAGAAATGTCTCCTGAGAACCTATTGACAACTACTGTTACAGATGAGTTGAGATTGGCGAGCAATTTTCGTTCTAAAGTGGTAGGTGTTTCCCTTAAAGATCGTGCCTCCATCCTTCCGGCCGGTCATTCTGCCAATGGAGCCTTTTGGTATGATTCTAAATCCCAAAAGTTTATAACCAGCACTTATTATATGGATGAGTTGCCGGATTGGGTAGCTCAATTTAATGAACGATCCTTACCTGAAAAGTTGATGGAAGAGGGCTGGAATACCCTTTATCCTATTGAAACATATGCTCAAAGTTCAAAGGATAATGTGCCTTGGGAGGGAACCTTTAAAGGAGAAGATACGCCTACCTTCCCACATGATATGAAAAGGATTTTCAGGACATCTTCCTCCAGCATAAAATCAACTCCTTTCGGAAATACATTGACGCTTTCATTTGCCAAGGCTGCTATGCAAGGATACGAATTAGGGAAGGGCGATTTTACAGATTTTCTTACTATTAATTTAGCTTCGACAGATTATGTAGGTCACATGTATGGCCCAAATTCTATTGAAATAGAAGATACTTATTTAAGATTGGATCAGTCTTTGGCGGATTTCTTTAATTACCTGGATCAAAAGGTTGGAAAAGGAAATTATTTGGTGTTTTTGACAGCAGATCATGGAGGAGCACACTCCAGAGGATTCCTGAAAAAGCACAAATTACCATCAGGAGATGAACAATTGGGGAAAGTACAAAAGAACTTGAATAAACAATTGGCGGAAGACTTTGAAGTGAGCAACTTGGTCAGCTCTTTATTAAATTATCATGTCAATTATCGCATGGATAAAATAAGAAAACATGATTTAGATCTTGATAAGATAAAAGAAAAAACAGTACATTATTTAAAAACAGTACCGGCATTTCAGTTTGTTGTGGATATGGAAAATATTGGAACTGCTTCCATTCCTGAACCGATTAAGACGATGATTATTAATGGATATAACTACAAACGTTCCGGTCCTGTTATGATTATTCCAAATCCGGGTTGGATGAATGGAAATAAAACAGG
Organism: uncultured Chitinophagaceae bacterium; assembly: GCA_964647485.1. GTDB lineage: Bacteria > Bacteroidota > Bacteroidia > Chitinophagales > Chitinophagaceae > FW021-bin31. The sequence continues at coordinate 70,525 of CAZYHV010000003.1, forward strand.
AACTACACATGGATCTTGGGCACCTTATGACACGCATTTGCCTTTGGTATTCATGGGATGGAATATCACACATGGATCTTCTAACAGACGAGTACGCATGTCAGATATAGCTCCTACCATAGCAGCTTTGTTGCATATTCAGATGGGAAGCGGGAATGTTGGCAAACCTTTGGAAGAGATATTCTTAGATTAAGAACTGAATGAGATTGTTTATTTCCTTTAAACCTTTCCTCTAAATTAATATAAAATGGAATACATTATTGAATCTATTCAACGCTTTTTAGATCCGGATTGGATCATGAAAAATGGAGGTCTATATTTGGTCTTACTTATTTTATTTATTGAAGTAGGCTTCTTTTTTGGTTTTTTCCTTCCGGGAGATCCGCTTTTATTTATTTCGGGCATGGTCATAGGGGCTGCAAATGAAACGCCATATCCTTTTAATGGCGAAATCTTAAATCTCACCTTTTGGATGTCTCTTTTTATGATGTCAACCATACTTGGAAATTGTGCAGGTTATTGGATTGGAGCAAAATTTGGACATATATTAAATAATAAAAAAGAAAATTGGTTCTTTAAAAGAAAGCATATTGAGGCTGCTCATGATTTTTATAAGAAAAAAGGTGGCTTTGCTATTGCCATCGCTCGTTTCTTACCTATTGTTCGCACCTTTGCACCATTAATAGGAGGAATGGTAAAAATGAATTTTCAAAAGTTTAGTTTTTATAATATCTTGGGAGCTATTATTTGGGTAGTCAGCATAACAACACTAGGGTTTTTGTTGGGAGATAGCCCTTGGGTGAGGTCTAATTTAGAATATGTTATTATAGGTTTGGTCATCGTGGTTACTGCTCCTGTTATCCTGAAAGCAAGATTTAAAAAGACGAGAGCATAATATTGTTTTTTTGATTTTTTGTCCGGATATTGCGGATTCAACATCAAATGGTATATGCTTCTAAGAGTTCCATCATCAACACCTAAAATAAAAGAGAATGAATATTGGTAATTTCTTTCGTGCCTTTCAGCCGAAGGATAAAGTTTTTTACGTTTTATTTGATAATGTAACAAAGAATCTTGTCAGAATGGCCGGGGAGTTTAAAGATAAACTGGATGGTGAAACTCCGGTCGACTCTTCTTTTTTGGATAAGATGAAACAATTTGAGCATGATAATGATGAGTTGACTCATGCAGTGTATTTAGAATTGAGTAAAAACTTTATTACGCCTTTTGATCGAGAGGACATACATACTATGGCTTCTGTATTGGATGATATTGCCGATTATATTTATGCCTCTACCGAGTATATTGTTCGATATAAAACCCCTTATCAAAAAGCTTATTTTACTTTTGCCAAACTTATTTATGAAGCTTGTCTTGAGATTCAATCCGCTATGACCAACCTTAAAGGCTTTAAAAATCCTGAAACGGTAGAAAACTGTTGTATAAAGGTCAATTCTATTGAAAATGAGGCTGATAGTTTGCTGTCTGATACGATGGTAGAATTGTTTGAGGAGGGAGATGCAGTTAAAATAATAAAAGTATCTACAGTACTTGAAAATTTGGAAACGGTAACCGATAAAGCAGAGGCTGCAGCGAATACGATTCAAAGTATAATGATAAAATTTTCTTAATTACAATTCAATATGGGCTTACCAGCTTTATTAGTGGCAATTATTATTATTGCTTTGGTTTTTGATTTTATTAATGGTTTTCATGATTCTGCCAACTCTATTGCGACCATTGTCTCTACGAGAACTTTATCCCCTTTTCAGGCTGTCCTTTGGGCTGCTCTATGGAATTTTGTAGCTTTTTTTATTGCAGCATATGTTATCGGGGAGTTTAAGATTGGAAATACAGTAGCAAAAATTGTATCTTCCGACTATATTACTTTGGAAGTAATTTTTGCCGGTATTGTAGCTGCAGTTATCTGGAATTTGATTACTTGGTGGTTTGGGATACCTTCTTCTTCCTCTCATACCTTGATAGGCGGTTTCTTAGGAGCAGCATTGATGCATGCTTTTGTATTAAATTATGGTCAAACCTTTTCTTCTTATCCGGATGTGTCTTGGCTACAGCGTGTGAATCTATCTGTTCAAACTATGTTTTCTCAAAATATTGTGCGATATGGTAAGGTTATTCCTATCTTTCTATTTATTTTTCTTGCTCCCATCATCGGGATGTTTATAGCTGTTATAATCAATACCATTATTGTCCATTTATTTAAAAAAACAAAGCCTCGTAAAGCTGAAAGGTCTTTTAGAAGATTGCAATTAGTCTCTTCCGGATTATTTAGCCTGGGACATGGTTTGAATGATGCTCAGAAAGTAATGGGTATTATCGGAGCGGCAGTGATATATTATCATGTGCAAATGATTCACGATCCACAATATACTACTTTGTCGGCAGCGGAGCAATTTAGTTATTTTACCGACCATTATTTGTGGGTGCCTTTTACTTCTTTTGTAGTTATAGGTTTGGGAACGATGAGTGGAGGATGGAAGATTATTAAAACCATGGGTACAAAAATTACGAAGGTGACTTCTTTAGAAGGGGTAAGTGCAGAAACGGCAGGTGCTATTACCTTGTTTATAACCGATCATTTAGGAATTCCTGTTTCAACCACTCATACGATTACAGGATCCATAGTAGGAGTAGGCCTTACAAAACGGGTTTCTGCCGTTCGTTGGGGAGTGACCGTGAATCTTCTTTGGGCTTGGATTTTGACCATCCCTTTAAGTGCCTTTATTGCAGGAATATTTTATTTGATTTTAAGGCTCTTTTGATCTCTTTTTTTATGAAAAAGGGTTTTCCCAGATCAAATCAAAGGCCAAGTAAGAAGTAGAGGAAGGTGAGGATTTTCCTATGAGATCATTCATGTAGCCAAGGTTGAAAGTAAATGGTATATTTTGTGGAGCGTAGGAATAATAGATGGAAAATCGGCTGTCGGTATATTTGAAATCTGTCCAGTTTTTGGTTTGACTCAAATAAGAAGTAGAAAAAAGTTGTTCGGAATAAAGAAGTAGGCGATGAGATTCATCGGGAACCAAGGGAATCGAAAATTTTAATCTCAAACGAGATCTAATTTGTAAACTTTCAGGGTAGTTATTGAAGTCAGGATCATAATATTTTTGAAATTCTTGACGTAGGGTAGGAGTGATGGTCATAAAAGGAGTTTGGAAAAAGTATGAAAAACGACCATAAATTCTGAATTCTTGTTTCATTCCGGGATCTTTTTTGTTATATGGGGCTTCTTTTTGATATAGATTTTGTCTTCGATAACTGAATGCGAAGGAGTATTCCCAATCGGGACGAAATTGATTATAAAATTCTTGATTAATAACCCAAAGTCCTTCTCTGGAAAGTGGAGAACGATTGTCAGGACGACTCATGCGTCCTGTTGCGATATAGGTTGTTGATTGCCATCCTAAATCTTGAAGGGTGTCCAATTTTTGCTTTATGCCAAAAGCCAGCCAACTTGCCATATGATGTTCTCCTAATCCGGCAGGAATAATTTGACCAGAAGAAAATAAAGGAAGAAACAACAAAAAGGTAAACAGTAATCTTTTCATAAAATAAAACAAGACCTGATTTCTATATAGGGCTAAATTAATTTCTTTTATCGTAAAATGATAATGATTTGATAAAGTTTTGACTTAATGAATACATAATTATTAGAAAATCAGGGGGGGATTGAATGATTTATAATAAAATATAAAATACAATAGAAATTGATTATCTTTGGTTATTAAGAAAAAAAAGAAAGGTTTATGCAAGCATTAAAGTTATTCAATTCCTTTATCAAGAGCGAAAAAACAGGAGGCATTCTTCTAATATGTTGTACTCTTATTTCTTTGTTCATCGCAAATAGCGGTCTTGGGCATAGTTATCATCAATTTTGGCAAACTACGATCGCCAGTGAGTCCCTCGAACATTGGATCAATGATGGGCTTATGACGATCTTTTTTTTACTGATTGGTCTTGAGCTGGAACGGGAAATCTATAAAGGGGAACTTGCAAACGTGAAAGATGCACTTTTCCCGATCTTTGGTGCGATAGGAGGGATGCTCCTCCCCGCGGGTATATATTTAGTAATTAATTGGGGTACGGCTACCCAATCTGGTGTTGGAATACCGATGGCTACGGATATTGCTTTTGCTTTGGGAATACTTTCCCTATTAGGGAAAAGGGTACCAACCTCTTTAAAGGTGTTTCTTGTGGCGTTGGCAATTATAGATGATTTGGGAGCTATTTTAATTATTGCATTCTTTTATACGGAAACCCTCATTTTTACAAACCTCTTTATTGCTTTAGGTATTTTCTGTCTTTTGATCATTTTAAATGTCTTAAGAGTCAAATATCTGTTGATTTATTTAATCGGCGGGGTTTTTATGTGGTATTTTATGTTACATTCGGGCGTCCATGCTACCATCACCGGAGTCTTATTGGCTTTTGCGATTCCTTTTAAGGGAAAAGGGGAAGCTTCCTCTCCTTCTTTGGTTTTAGAACATTTTTTACAAAATCCGGTAGCTTTTATTATCCTACCCATTTTTGCATTAGCTAATACTGCGATCCCCATTAATGGTAGTATCGGAGACGTTTTAGTAGAGTCATACAGCTTAGGTATTGCTGCAGGACTAATTTTAGGGAAGCCTCTGGGTATTTTTACATTTACCTTTCTTAGTACCAAATTGAAGCTTTGTTCTCTGCCTTCTGATTTGGATTGGAGTAAAATTATAAGTGTAGGACTTTTAGCCGGAATAGGTTTTACGATGTCTATCTTTATTACCTTACTCGCCTTTAAGGATGGAACGGTGATAAATAATGCGAAATTTATTATTTTACTCAGTTCCTCAGTAGCAGGTATAGGGGGTTTCCTTTGTTTAAAAATAAGGTTAAGACAAAAGGCGCTGTCTAAAACGTAGAAGTAGAAATGAATTTAACCATCGAAAATATTTTATTGGTAGGCTCTCTATTGTTATTCGTAAGTATTATCTTGGGAAAGACTTCTTATCGTTTTGGGGTTCCTATTTTGTTACTTTTTTTGGCTATAGGCATGTTGGCCGGATCTGATGGTATAGGAGGGATACATTTTGATAATCATAAAACAGCACAGTTCATCGGTGTCGTTTCACTTAATTTTATCCTATTTTCCGGAGGGTTGGATACGCATTGGAGTTCGGTCAAACCTATTTTAAAGGAAGGAATTGTATTATCCACCTTAGGCGTTTTGTTAACGGCTTTCTGTTTGGGGATGTTTGTATGGATGATAACAGATTTTACGGTGTATGAGAGCTTATTGCTGGGATCCATTGTTTCCTCTACCGATGCAGCAGCCGTATTTTCTATTTTGCGTTCCAAAAGTTTAGCATTAGGAACAAATTTGCGTCCCACTTTAGAGCTGGAGAGTGGAAGTAATGACCCGATGGCGTATGTGTTGACTATTGCATTCCTGAGCCTGGTCATGAATCCGGAGGAAAGTGTAACTTCAGTTATTTTCTTATTTTTTCAGCAGATGTTGATTGGAGGAATAGCCGGTTTCCTGTTTGGAAAGTTGAGTAAGATCGTTATCAATAGAATCAATCTTGGATTTAAGGGACTGTACCCGGTATTGGTTATTGCTTTGATGTTTATTACCTTCTCAACCACAGATTTTATTGGAGGAAATGGTTTTTTGGCGATCTACATTTGTGCTGTATATTTAGGAAATCAGGATCTTATTCATAAAAAAAATATCTTGGGAATGTATGATGGTTTGGCTTGGTTGATGCAAATTGTATTGTTTCTGACCCTGGGCTTACTGGTTTTTCCATCGGAAATTATTCCCTTTATAGGGATAGGGCTGCTTATTTCATTATTTCTAATTTTGGTTGCTCGTCCTGTAAGTGTCTTACTGAGTTTGGTTTTCTTCAAGATGAAATTAAGAAGACGACTTTATATTTCCTGGGTGGGGCTGCGTGGTGCTGTACCCATCGTATTTGCAACCTATCCTCTTTTAGCAGGAATAGACAAAGCAAATATGATATTCAATATTGTCTTTTTTATTTCAGTGACTTCTGTTTTGATTCAAGGTACTTCTTTATCGCTTTTCGCGAAATGGCTCAATGTTGCCAAACCGGAGGAAGAGAAGAATATCAATAAGGTAGATCGGCTTATTTTTGAATTGCCGAAGACGTCTAACCGGGAAATAAAGATTTTACCGAATTCCTATGCCGTAGAAAAAAGAATTGTAGATTTAAATTTTCCGAGTACTGCATTTATTGTAATGATTAGGCGGAAAGGGGAATATATTCGTCCCAGTGGTGCTACGGAGTTAGCCGCCGGCGATATTTTAACGGTTATAGCCGACAATAGAGAAGCTTTTCGGGAAGTGAATGAATCTCTATTTAAATCAGATGCTCCAAAAGAAGGATCCTAAAATGGAGAAAAATAAATAAAATCTTTGGTGTTTTATTGTTATTTCCCTCCTAAATTATTCTTAACTGACCGAACTTCCGGGCTTTACTTTATCATCTCCATTTAAAAATGTGAGTCTTTCGCCTTCTTCAGCGGTCAGAATCATTCCTTCAGAAATGACACCTCTCATTTTTCGTGGAGCCAGATTGGCGACTACAGTCACTTGCTTTCCAATGGTGTCTTCCGGTTTGTAATGCTTTGCCAGTCCGGAAACGATGGTTCTTTTTTCAAAACCCAAATCTACGGTGAATTTTAACAGACGATCGGCTTTTTTCATTTTCTCTGCATCGATGATGGTTCCTATTCTCAAATCCAGTTTACTGAAATCATCAAATGAGATTTCCGGTTTGACAGGAAGAGGATGCTCGTTCTTTCCCTTTTTAGCTTTGGCAGTTTTGGCTCCTTTTATGAGTTTATCGACCTGCTTCTGAACGGTTTTATTATCAATTTTACTAAAGAGCAATTCCGGTTGCCTGAGGGTGTAACCGGGTTTTACAAGTTTCATACTCCCTGCATTTTCCCATTCCAACATGCGATCTACGACCTTGAGCATATGACAAATTTTCTTTGCGGTATGTGGCATGAAAGGGTTGGTTAAAATAGCCAAGTTTGCTGTTAATTGCAGGCATACATGGATACAATTGTTAATCAATAATTGATTTTTCTTTTGATCTTCGGGAGTTTTGGATAATAACCAGGGCGCTTTGTCCTGCATGTATTTATTTCCTTCTCTTGCTACATCCATAGTAGCTGAAAGTGCATCTCTGAATTTAAAATTTTCTAAAGAGTCGGTCACCTTGTCTTTCAGTTCTTGCAATTTTAAACCAATCTCTTTATCTCGTTCATCGGCCACTCTTGCATTGAATCGAGGAACTCTTCCTCCACAAAGTTTATACATCAATACCATCGTACGATTGACGAAGTTTCCTAGTATGGCAACCAACTCATTGTTATTTCTGCTTTGAAAATCTTTCCAGGTAAAATCATTGTCTTTGTTTTCAGGCATATTGGCGCATAGGACATATCGAAGAACATCTTGTTGATCGGGGAAATCTTTTAGATATTCATGAACCCAAACCGCCCAGTTTTTAGAAGTAGAGACTTTGTCCGTTTCAATATTTAAAAATTCATTGGCCGGTACATTTTCCGGTAAGATATAATCTCCATGAGCCTTTAACATGGCAGGAAAAGTGATACAATGGAATACAATATTATCTTTTCCAATAAAGTGTATAAGGCGCGTATCCTCTTTTTGCCAATAATCTTTCCATCGGTTAGAAACCAGTTCTTTGGTTGCGGAGATGTATCCGATAGGTGCATCAAACCAGACATACAGCACTTTCCCTTCGGCATCTTCCAATGGAACTTTGATTCCCCAGTCTCCGTCTCTGGTCATTGCACGGCTCTTTAAGCCATTATCCAACCAACTTTTGCATTGTCCGTAAACATTGTTTTTCCAGATTCCTTTTTTCTCGTCAATCCATTCCTTTAGCCAGGGTTCGAATTTTTCCAATGACAAATACCAATGTTTGGTTTTTTTCTTTATGGGTTGTGAGTCACTCAGCGTGGATCGTGGATTGATTAATTCATCAGAGCTGAGGGACGAACCACATTTTTCGCATTGATCGCCGTAGGCTTCTTCATACCCACAAACCGGACAAGTCCCTTTAATATAACGATCAGCCAGGAAAACCTCTTTTTCGGTATCATAGTATTGTTCCGTTTCTTTGACTTCAAATTGTTGATCATCATATAATTTCTTGAAAAAATCAGCGGCTGTTTTATGATGGATAGGCTTAGATGTTCTACTGAAAATATCGAAAGATATCCCCATGCCCTCCATGCTGTCACGAATCATCGGATAATAACGGTCGATGATTTCTCTTGGAGTAACGCCCTCCTGCATGGCTTTGATGTTGATGGCAACACCATGTTCATCTGTCCCTCCAACGAATTGAATAGGCGTCTTTTTTGCTCGTTGGAATCGTACATATATATCGGCAGGCAAATAACAACCGGCTAGATGACCAATATGTATCGGACCGTTTGCGTAAGGTAATGCTGCAGTTACTAAAGTTCTATTGTATTTCGCCATAATGACGGCAAATTTAAGGAAAAGGAAGTTAGAAATAAGTAGATTGTTTAAAAAAATAGTTGACTATTCAACTATTTAATCTACCTTTGCCATTTTTAAAAGAACAGATATGGATCAAGACAGAGCGATAACGGCCATATTCTCGCGTACTTCCAGACTTTATAGAATGCGATTGAATGCAACTTTGACAGAGGAAAATATCGATTTGAGTTCTGAGATGTGTGGGATGCTGATTGAATTAGGAAAAGAAGAAGGGAAAACGCAACAAGAATTGGGGCAGATTCTTTTTAAAGATAAGGGAGGAGTTACCAAAATTCTTAAAAGCTTGGCAAAAAGAGGATTGATTTATGCAAAGGAAGGGACTTCTGATAAGCGATATAAAAACATTTTCCTTACACATGAAGGGAAAAAAGTCCTCAGCAAAGTCCAACCTATTGTGCAGGAGCTGAGAGCTTTTACGCTGAAAAATATAGATAAGAACGATATTAATCTGACCAGGGAAGTGTTGAAAAAGATGATTCACAATCTTACCTCTGATTTTTAAATTCAGCTGAAGATAAAGGTGATTATGGCATATGCAGTAACTCCATATCGTAGGGACTTTCCTAAGTGGTTGAAGATCATTGGGCTCTTTCTTATCTTGTTTCTTCAATATTTTGTTTCCGGTTTAGATGGAGAAATAGGTTCCAGAGTGACTTCTTATTTTGGATTAGATTCCAATAAAGTTTCTTTTTTTCTTCATTTGGGTACCGTGGGCATGTTGGCTATTTTACCCCTAACTTACCGTTTTAGATCCTATTTTAAAAGAATTAGTTTGTTAATGTGGGGGCTGGGCCTCCAATTGCTGATTTCTGTACTTTGTTATTCTACAGAGAATGAGTTGATATTAATGACAAGTAGTTTTGTAATGGGAGCGGTAAAGATCTTGGTATTGTTAGATCTATTGTCTTTATTTATAGGAATATTTCCGATTTTAAGGAATAGAGGGATATTTTATGGTGTCCTTTATGGTGTTTTAAGAAGTATACGAGAAGTAGCTACCTATGTCACCTTAAAAGTAATAGAAAATTATAGTTGGAGAACCGTATTTATTGTTTCTATCGTTGCGGTATCATTGACGATTATTTTATGTTTGTATCTTTTTGAATCTCGAAGATCAGAACGAAAAATTCCTTTATATCAGGCAGAATGGGGGAGTATGCTGCTGATGATGATCATGGGCGTCTCTCTGTGTTATACTCTGATCATGGGAAAAGAACTGGATTGGTGGAGTGATAAGCGAATCATTGGGGCGGCTACTGTTTTTATGCTTTCTTCCGTTGTTTTTATTTATCGACAATTCCATGTGAAACGTCCTTATTGGGATTTGAGAATTTTTTCCAAATATAAACAAATCCCTATGGGAGCTTCCCTCATGATTGTCATGTATATTTATTATTCTACTTCTTCCTTGTTTAATCTGTATATCGATTATAATTTTCAAGGCGTAGAAAATTATCTTGCAAATTTTGGTATGATTAACTTCTTTTGTTATTTAATTTTCTTTCCTATCGTTGGTATTATGATTTACAAAAATGTGTCCCGAAGATTGATGATCAGTATTGGTTTTTTATGTTTTGCATTTTCTCTACTCGATTTTAGTTTTATTATTCAGGATAATTTAACCTTTTGGGATCTTATGCCTGCCATGACAGCTTCCGGTATAGGATATGCATTTTTGCTTACCAACTCGGCTGCATATTTGGCTACCAATATTCCGAGAAAAGACAACAGAAGCAGAGTCATGGTTACGATATCAGCAAGATATGTTGTTGGTAGTTTTCTTGCTTCCTCTCTTTTTAGCAATTGGATATATCATCGAATACAATTACATTCCTTTCATTTTTTGGAGAAAATGGATTTTACAAATACTTCATTTATGAAAAGTATTTCTCATTTTACAAATGCATTTGTTGCGCAGGGTTCCGATCTGCACCAAGCTCATTTAAAGGCAGCGGAATTGATTCAGGGTAAGGTCCATATGGCTTCAATGTTATTGACTGTTCAGGAAATTTCTTTTCTATTGGGTATTGTAGCTATTTTCTTTGCTGTGATTACTCTGTTTATACGTCGGTTGGAATTGCATAAAGAGAAAGGGAAGAATAAATATAAAATAACCCCTTGGTAAATATGTTTATAGAAAAAGAATAGTCTACTCCAATCCTGGAGCAGACTATTCAAGGTTAAAAAAGGGGGAAGGTGAAAACCTTTCTTAAGATCTATTCGTGTAGAATCTTGATTTCTGTTCTACGATTAGCCTGGTATTGATCTTCGGTACAGGGAACGCCATTCACACAACCGTTGACCGGTTTGGTTTCTCCATATCCTTTAGCAACCATACGAGAAGGATCAATTCCTTTACTTACCAGATAAGATACTGCTGAGTTGGCTCTTTCTTGAGAAAGCTTCATGTTGTAAGCATCGGAACCACGGCTATCTGTATGAGAGGATAACTCAATTTCCATGGTAGGATTCTCCTCTAACATCTTGTATACCCGATCTAATACTTTAGCAGCATCCGGTCTGATATTAGATTTGTCGAAGTCATAATAGATGTTTTTAAGCTGGAAGGAAGTTCCTTTCTTCAAAGGGCTTACTTTCAAACGAAGATCAACATAAAGGGTTTTGCTTCTATCTAAGCCTTTGGTGGTTACGCTTTCTTTATTAGAGAAATAACCTTTTTGTTCTGCATAAACTGTAAAGTCTGATTGAGGAGATAGTTGATATCTGAATTCTCCTTTGTCGTCAGAAATCTGGTAGCTGCTTTCCCCACCACCTACTTGTTCTAAAGTCGTTTTGATGTGAGGTAGTTTCCCTTCGGTTTTGGCATCAATGGTGTGACCAACTAAGGTGAAACGAGGATCATTATGTTCTAATTGACGGTTGATTACGCGGGCATCTCCAAGAAAGTCGGAACTATCTAAATGAGCGGTAGTGGTTTTCACTCCGTTTAAAACCCCTTGAATCTCATAATTTCCCGCTTTTAAATCTTTAATTTCGTCAAGGGCGCCATTGGCATCTGTAATTCCGGTGAAAAAAGGTTGACCCTCTTTGGTAACGGTCACCTTTACGCTACTTAGAGCATATCCGGTAGGTTTATCTTTAACAGTAACCAACAAACTCTTATCATGTACTTCAGGCTGTGATTTTACTGGAACCGGTTGTATCTTGGTTGGTTCTTTCGCCTCTTTTTTCTTTCCTAACCAGAATTTAATTCCAATATTGGCACTAATCAATCCCAGATTTTTTTTCTCATTGGTTTCTTTAAGGTCATAAGGAATTCTTCCTTGGATTATGCCTCCTGAACCACCGGGAGCCGGAGTGAAATAATCATCTCCTTTCAAGGGGGTGCCACCCGTAGTCGCAGCTTTTCCGACAAAGGTAACTTCTCCTTTGTATTCTTTGGCACTGGCCCAATCAGGAGTCATAATGTACCAATAAGAAGCACTGGCATCAATAGAGAATTTAGGAGAAATGAAATACTCTATTCCGACAGCGGCTCTGGCCATAAAATTGATTTCGGATTCATTGATTTCATTTCCTTTGGAATAATCGTCATAAGCTTTTTGACTCATGCCATATTCGCTGTAATTGACCGGTCGGTCAGCGGGGTGGACATTAACAGCACCAATGACTGCATTATTGGGTTGAGAATAGTAGGGATATAATCCGCTTCCTTGGGGAAAGGTATTTCCATTGCGGTAATAATAACCAAAATGGGTCATTCCTACACCGGCATTCAGGCTGATAAATCCCTGTAATTTGTTTTTCCCAAACCAAAATTCCGGACCGGTCATTGCGTACCAGGCCTTCATGTCTTTTTTGTCTTTTTTATCAATTAGCAGCGTATCTGCATGAAAAGGGCCTTGATCAGTTGTTGCCGAATCCCACATCCAATTAGGGTTGGTACTTTTTAGAACCTCAAGGCTGCTTAAGTCGAATCCATGGGTATTCATGACAGGAACTTTGCGTTCCAGATTTAAGCGACCCACACTTAAATTCCATCCGAACCAGTTGTTGGAAGAGCGCCAACCAAAGTTGAGTTCCCCAAAATATCCGGAGTTTAAATAAAAGGCCGGATCGCTAGATAGGTCATTGTTTTTAAGCAAATATCCGCCTCTTGCTCCTATATAAAAGGAAGGAAGAAATCCCGGATAAGTCTGTTGTGATACGGTGTTATCGGGCATTTGTTTCTGTTGTGCATGTAGGTTAGGAATAGAAATTCCTAATAATATTAAAATTGCACATAATCGAAGTAATCTTTTACATCTCATGAGTGACAAGTTTTTTTAGTGAATAATTGCGCTTTTGTGGCGCGTTCAAGGAGAGATACGTTGATTTATTCTTTTGTTACCCCTAAAAAGTTTCATTTCCTATTTTTTTGAGGGAGAAACTTTCTCTTGTAGTATGGATATTGAATATGTTTTATATCTTTGAATGGAAGAATATTTACTAATAGCGATTTATTTAATGGCGCAATATCAAGACATACACCAAGATCAGAAATACATCGACGGACTCGTAGAAAATGATGATCTACTTATCAGTGAGATTTATAAAAGATTTTCTGCAAAGATGAAAAACTGGATTATAAAAAATAGTGGCTCGGTAGCTGATGCCGGTGATATTTTTCAGGAAGCCATTATTACAATCTATCATCAGGCGTTGGAAAAAGATCTGACATTAACCTGTCCTTTTGAAGCTTATTTATTTGTTATTATTAAGAGGATGTGGTTTAAAGAGTTAAAGAAAAGAGGAAGAAAAGGGGTAACAATTGATGTGGACGAAGTATATCATATCGGAACAAATAATATTAAGGAACTGGAGGAGGCTTTGGTACAACAAGAAAAAGAAAGTAAAGTCATGCATCTTTTTGAAACACTGGGCGAAAGCTGCCGGAAGATTATTAGAATGTGTTTGAAGAAAGATCGATCCCAAGAGGAGATTGCTAAAGAATTAGCTATTTCTTATGGGTATCTGAGAAAAAAGAAATCAGAGTGTATGGCCAAGCTGGTCGAAAAAGTACAAGCTTCCAATTTAAAAATATAAATGATGTCTGATAACACCTTTGAAAATATTGAGCTTTATATTCATGATGAGCTGTCCCCCGAGGAAAGAAAGAACTTTGAGGAGAAATTGCGTAAGGATAATACTTTAAAGGAACAATATCAGACGTACAAGGAGGTTCACCGTATTCTTTCTAAAAAGATAAATATAACAGAAGAAGAAGCTGCATTATATGAAACATTAGAAAGAAAGAGACATCAATATTTTGATCAAAAAGAGAAAGTAGTTCCTCTGAAGAAGAGACGGAAAAAATTGTGGCTTTCGGTGGTTTCTGTTGCTGCAGCTGCCATTTTGGTGTTTTTATTTTGGAATCCCGGAGGACAGAATGTATTGAGTAATTATGGTCAATTGGAAATGACCAATCCGACGGTAAGAGGGGAAAATCAAAAACAAGGAATGACCAAGGCGGCTCATTTATTTAATAAGAAAGCCTATAAGGAAGTCCTCCCGCTATTAGATAGTGTTGTTCAAGCCGATCCTGACAATGCACAAAGTCTATTTTATCGGGGAGTGACTTTGTTGCATTTAAAAAGAGAAGCTGAGGCACAACAAGATTTGAAAGCGGTATTTGAAGGTGAGTCCATTTATCGGTATCAAGCTGCTTATTTTATGGCGCTCTCTTATTTGGAGAAAGGTGATAAAAGTAACTGTAGAAAATGGTTGCAGAAAATTCCTGAAGAGGCTTCTATCTCTACAAAAGCAAAAAAAGTTCTGGATAAAATCGATACATAGCATAAGGAAAAGAGAAAATATAGTACGTTTGCTTCTCATCGTATTGATCAACTAAAAACAGAACTATGCCGAGAAAATTAGAAAAAAAAGGGAGCGTTAGCATTCCGGTTGAGATTTATGAGGAATCTTCAGAGGGTGCCATCAAAGCTGCGACAATGATAGCCAATCTTATAAAAGAAAAACAAAATGCAGGAGCGTCATGTGTGCTTGGACTGGCTACAGGATCTACACCGGAACCCATGTATGCCGAGTTGATTCGACTGCATAAAGAAGAAGGATTGAGTTTTAAAAATGTGGTTACCTTCAATTTAGATGAATATTATCCCATGAAACCCGAGGCGCCACAAAGTTATCATTCCTTTATGAATGAGCAACTTTTTAATCATATAGATATAGACAGCAATAATGTGCATGTTCCGGATGGAACCATTGCTGAAGATAAAATTAATGCTTATGGAGCTTCCTATGACAAACAGATTGCAGCGGCCGGAGGTATTGATCTCCAGATATTAGGAATTGGCAATAATGGTCATATTGGATTTAATGAGCCAGGCTCTCCGGAAGATTCAATAACCCGATTGATTACATTGGATGAGAATACCCGTCAGGCGAATGCACGAAATTTCTCAAGCCTTGATGAAGTCCCTTCCCATGCGGTAACTATGGGAATCAGTACTATTCTTCAGTCTAAAAAAGTGGTGTTGATGGCTTGGGGAGAAAAGAAGGCTTCAGCTGTGAAGAAATCTGTATGCGAGAAAGCGACTGAAGAGATTCCGGCATCTCTACTCCAAAAACATGAAGATTGTCTTTTTATTGTTGATGAGCAAGCTGCTGAAATGTTGTAGCAAGGATAAACAGTAGGTTTCTTTGAAAAAATAATTATTAAGTATGACAAATTTATTAAAAATGCATAAATAGTTATAAATTTGTGACTTCCTTTAATCTTAAAATTCTTATCAATGAGAAATGACTCTTCTAAAATGGATTTAACGGATAGTTTTGAGCGTATTCCTGTCGAAATTTATGAAAGTCCACAACAAGGAGCTGTAGCAGTTGCCAATAAGGTATCTGCTATAATTAAAGAAAAACAAGCCGTTGAGCAGCACTGTGTGCTTGGTTTAGCCACTGGATCTACTCCTAAGAGCTTGTATGCTGAACTCATTCGGTTACATAAAGAAGAAGGATTGAGTTTTAAAAATGTGATTACTTTTAATCTGGATGAATATTATCCAATGAATCCCGAGGCGCTGACGAGTGCTCATCGTTCGATGAAAGAACAATTGTTCGATCATATAGATATATTACCGGAAAATACCTATATGCCTGATGGAACAATTCCTAAAGGAGAAGTCGAAGCCTATTGTGAAAGTTATGAACAAAAGATAAAGGAAGCCGGAGGGATTGATCTACAAGTTCTTGGTATAGGAAATAATGGACATATCGGTTTTAACGAACCCGGGTCGAACAGAAATTCTACGACACGCTTAATTGCTTTAGATAATGAAACCCGTATGGCCAATTCTTATAATTTTCCTAATCTGGCACAGGTCCCACGTTTAGCTATTACAACCGGTATTGGTACTATCTTGAAAGCACAGAAGGTGGTATTGATGGCTTGGGGACAACACAAAGCAGCGGCCGTGAGAGCAGCAGTAGAAGGAAATTCGATCGAGCAGGTTCCGGCCTCTTTGTTACAACAACATAAAGATTGTGTCTTTGTATTAGATGAGCAAGCTTCGGGAGATCTAACCAGATATAAATCTCCCTGGTTAACCGGAAGCTGTGAATGGGATGATAAAATGATTCGGAAGGCAGTTTGTAATCTAGCTTTATCTTTGGAAAAGCCCATTCTTATGTTGACAGATCATGACTATAATAATCATGGGCTGAGCAGTCTTTTAGTAGAATATGGGAGTGCATATGACATTAATCTGAAGGTTTTCAACGGCATGCACGACATGATAACCGGTTGGCCCGGAGGAAAGCCTAATGTGGAGATTCCGGGACATCCTGAAAGAAGTCAGCCTATGCCAAAGCGGGTGTTGATTTTTTCTCCTCATCCTGATGA
The DNA here is from genome assembly GCA_964647485.1 of uncultured Chitinophagaceae bacterium. Taxonomy (GTDB): domain Bacteria; phylum Bacteroidota; class Bacteroidia; order Chitinophagales; family Chitinophagaceae; genus FW021-bin31. The sequence goes on from CAZYHV010000003.1 coordinate 86,979, forward strand.
TGACATTATCTCCATGGGGGGGACTTTTATTCGATTGCATGAACAAGGACATGAAGTACATGTAGCCTATCAGACTTCCGGTGATATTGCAGTAGGGGATGAGTTCGTGAGTCGTTTTATTGATTTTACCTTTGGTTTTGATAAAATATTTGACTTGGATGCGGGAAAGGCTACTCAGATTATGCAGGAAGCCAAGAAATATCTGGAAGAAAAGAAAGAAACAGATATGGATTCCGAGGAAATTCGTCAAATTAAAGGATTAATACGGAGGTGCGAAGCAAGAGCAACCTGTCGTTTTGTTGGCTTAAAAGATGAACAGGCACATTTTCTGAACCTTCCTTTCTACGAAACCGGAAAAATAGAAAAAAATCCGCCGGGAGAAGAAGATATTCAGATTGTCATGGATATTATTCGGGAAATAAAACCTCATCAGATATATGCAGCCGGAGATTTAGCCGATCCACATGGCACCCATAAAGTTTGTCTTGAAATCATTTTTGAAGCTTTGAAGCGACTGAAGAAGGAACCTTTTATGGAAGATTGTTGGTTGTGGCTGTACAGAGGAGCCTGGCAAGAATTTGCGCCTCATGAAATTGAAATGGCCATTCCGATGAGTCCGGGTCAGGTGCTTCAAAAACGACATGGGATTTTTAATCATCAGAGTCAGAAGGATGCAGTACCCTTCCAAGGAAGCGATTCCCGTGAATTCTGGGAAAGAGCTGAAGACAGAAATGCCGGAACGGCTGAGATATTCGATAAGTTGGGATTGCCTAAATATGCAGCCTTGGAAGCGTTTGCTCGCCATGATTACTAGAAAAGAGCTTCCATATCTTATTAAAAAAGTCCCAATGTTTGGGACTTTTTTTGATGATAAAAGAAGATGTGATTGAAGGAAATGTTTCCTTGAAAAAAGAAATCTTATTTCCCTGCAATCATAGAGATTTCTACCTGTACCCCTTTGGGTAAAGCGGCAACCTGAACCGTCTCTCTTGCCGGGAAATTTCCGCCGCTGAAGTATTTACCATAAACTTCATTCACCTCTCCGAAGTTATTGATGTCAGTAACAAAAATGCTACTTTTGATGACGTTATCGAAGGTGAGCTCGGCAGCCGCAAGAATAGCTTTTAAGTTTTTCATTACCTGATGTGTTTCTGCCTGAATATCTCCTTTGATGAGCTGATCGGTTTCTACATCGAGCGGAATCTGTCCGGAAATATAAAGGGTGTCTCCATATAAAATACCTTGTTGATAAGGACCTATTGGAGCCGGTGCATTTTTCGTATTGATTACTTGTTTCTCCATATTCATTTTTAGTTTAAAGGATGATGAATTCAAATTTACTTTAAAATTTTAGAATAATCGTGTTTTAATGCGGTTATGTATATATTTGTGACGTTTGTCTGCATTATATTGGACAAAATCAATTTGTGTTGGAGAAATATGGTTCCGCCTTTGAGAATCTGCTAAAGGCACAAAGGAATTTCCAATCCATAGGCTATGACAAAAGTCCCGCCATTGGAAAATTTCTGCATGATGTGGCTTTAGATTATTATTATGGGAAAGAATAATATGACAAAGCCTTGCCCGACTTTTTGAAAGATTATCGTTTGAACAAAGCGCAAAGCCAATTTCTGGGAATACCACGCAACGCAGCTACAAATCTTGCAAAGATTTATCTAAAAATGGATTCATTGGATAAGGCTCATAAATATATCCGAATTAGCGATACCTATTTTTCAGATTTACTACCCTTTCAATTCGGAGAACAACAGGAATATGAAAAGGCACTGAAACAATACTACAAACATCTTTATCTGTATCATAAGAACAGCCGATAAAATATACCGGGAATCCATATCAGCCTTTAGCGTATCCCGAAGTCTGGGAACAGGATATATATAAAGGCAGCCGGTTAAAGCCGATGATGGTGGGAGTGAAGCTTCGGTTCTTTTTTTGGTTATGAGGAGAAATGAAGGAATAAACCCGCTTCATTCCTTACCTTTGTGCCCTAAATAACCAAAATGGCCACACTTCTTCATATTGATACGGCTACTTCCATAGGTTCCGTTGCGCTCTCTACAGCCGGAAAAAAAGTAGCAGAAAAAATAAGTTCGGAACAAAGGAATCATGCTTCTGTTATTATTCCTTTTATTCAGGAAATAATGAAAGAAAAGAAGATGGCAAAGGCTCAATTAGATGCCGTTGTTATTAGTAGTGGACCCGGTTCATATACCGGATTGCGGGTAGCTACATCTACAGCAAAGGGCTTATGTTATGCCTGGGATATACCTTTGATTGCCATTCCGACCTTAGAAATGATGGCTTATGGAATAAGAGAAAAGTATCCTGAGATTGGAAAGGATGCTTTACTTTCTCCTATGATAGATGCACGTAGAAAAGAAGTATTTACAGCGGTTTATGATATGAAAATGAAAGAAGTTTCGGCTCCTAAAGCAGCGATCTTGGAAGCAGGCTTTTTTCGGGAGTATCCGAATAAAGAGATCATTGTTGCCGGCACCGGACAGCCGAAAGCTGAAAATATATTAGAGGATGAGCAGCATCTCCGATTCCTTGATTATGAATGTCGCGCTTCTCACCTTATTTTACCGGCAGAAAAAGCCTTTTTGGAGAAAAAATTTGAAGATGTGGCTTATTTTGATCCTTTTTATCTTAAATCCGTGTATTTACCGGGTAAATAGGGAAAACGTATTTATTTTATAATAAGTAACTTTGCAACTCACTATAAGAAGAAGATGATGGCTTTACATAATAGAGTTTCAGCAGAAATACTAAAGAAGCAATTGGCGGAAGAAGACTTTGACCGGGAGACCATATCTTTATACAAATATACAGATATAGCTGACCCGCAAGCGTTTAGGGATGAATTGTACAAAGGTCTGTTTGATTTAAAAGTCTTCGGACGGATTTATGTCGCAAAAGAAGGAATCAATGCGCAGGTTAGTGTTCCGGAGTTTAATATGGAAGCTTTTAGGTCTTATTTATATGCCTTCCCATTCCTGGATCAAGTGCGCTTGAATATCGCCGTAGAAGAAAAACCTTCTTTCTGGGTCTTAAAAATAAAAGTGAGAGACAAGATTGTAGCCGACGGTATTGATGATCCGAACTTTAGTGTAGCAAATAAAGGACAATATGTGGATGCAGAGGAGTTTAATAAACTGACGGATGATCCGGAGACGATAGTAGTAGATATGCGGAATCATTATGAATATGAAGTCGGTCATTTTGAAAGGGCTCGGGAAATTCCATCCAATACTTTTAAAGAACAGTTACCGATGACAGTAGATGTGTTGAAAGAGGAGAAGGATAAGAATATTGTGATGTATTGTACGGGAGGGATTCGCTGTGAAAAAGCCAGTGCTTGGTTGCGTTATAATGGATTTAAAAATGTTTTCCATCTGAAGGGAGGTGTCATTAATTATGTTCATAAAGCCAAGGAACAGCATTTGCCACTGAAATTTCACGGGAAGAATTTTGTATTTGACAGAAGGTTGGGGGAGCGGGTGACCGATGAAGTATTGAGTCATTGTCATCAATGTGGAAAGCCTTGCGATCGGCATGTAAACTGTAAAAATGAGGGATGTCACTTGTTATTTATTCAATGCGAAGCCTGTGCAAAGAAGTATAATCATTGCTGCAGCGAGGAATGTCGACATATCCTGGAATTACCTGAAGAAGAACAGAAAAAACGCAGGAAAGGACAGCAGAATGGTCAAAAAATATTTAACAAATCCCGGGATCGGATGAATAGTCTGGGGGGATAAAAGGAGTTTATTTTAGATACTTTTCAAACAATTGATAGATTCTATAATACTCATCCCGCCAGCTTTCCGGCTCTATAAAACCGTGGCTCTCTACAGGATAAACGGCTAATTGCCAGTTGTTTTTCTTCAGTTCTATCAGTTTTTCCGAGAGGCGTATAATATCCTGAAAATGCACATTGGTATCGATCATGCCATGGCACATCAACAGAGGATCGTGTAACCCCTTTGCAAAATAAATGGGGGAGCTTTGTACATATGCAATACTGTCATTTTGAGGCTGGTTAAGGATGTTTGAGGTGTATCCATGGTTATAATGAGCCCAATCCGTAACAGATCGCAAAGCTGCTCCACAAGCAAAAGTATTTGTTTTAAATAGCGCCATGAGAGTCATGAATCCACCATAAGAGCCTCCCCAAATCCCTATTTTATTTTTGTTGACATTTAGATGCTCGGACATGTATTTCGCACCATCGACAATATCTTCCAGATCGTTTCCACCCATGTGTCTGTATATGGCGGTACGCCAATCTCTTCCATATCCGGCACTCCCTCGATAATCAATGTTCATGACCGTATATCCCTGATCCACGAGCATGTTGATAAACATATGCTCTCGGAAGTAATAACTCCAATAATCTTTGACATCCTGTAAATATCCGGCTCCATGGACAAAGATGACGCCCGGGTGAGTAGTGGCTTGTTTTTCGGGTTTATAGATTTCTGTATAAACAGAGAGACTATCTCTGTCTTTAAAGGTGGTAATGATTGGCTTACGCCAGGAATAAGACTGATACAATTTACTTTCGGCTTTGTGTGTGATTTGTTCTGCTGTCGCCTTTTTCTTATTCTTCTTAAGATACAATTCCCAGGGATGAATAGCGGTAGAATGCAAAAAAGCGATCTGTTTTCCATCGGGAGAAACCTTTACTTCATTTCCTCCTTTCTGTTGGGTGATTCTCGTTATCTCTTTTGTTTTAATCGCTAAGTGATAAAATTGTTTTTCGCCGGGAGAACTTTGATTGGTGGTTATATAGAAAGTTGTTCTGTCAGGAGAAAGTTGTGCAGATTGCACCTCAAATTTCCCCCGTGTGAGTGTTTGAATTTTTCCGGTATTTACATCTTGGATATAGAGATGCGAATAACCCGATTTTTCAGACTGATACCAGATATGGTTGGCATCGACCCAGCCTAAGTTTCCCATCTGATAGGTATAGCCGATTCCCGGACCGGCGATCCAGGCGGAATCATGTTGTCGATCGAGTAGGTTGAGCTTACCGTTGGTTGCGTCTAATTCCATAATCCAACGATCTTTATGATCAAAAGAGCGAATGACAACCACCGCTTTTGTCCCTTCCCGATTCCATTTTGGGCCATTGAGTATTACCTCCCTGCGGGAAGAGTCTCTTCTTAAGGAATCATAAATTTTCGGATAATTTTTATAGAAAGCCGGGATGTCTTTTATCCCCGGGATTTTGTTGGTCTTGATGGCATATGATGTATCTTCCTGCGTATCATAAATATAGCTTTTGTATTGTGGATGATGTATTCCTACTTTCGGTCGAGATGTTATATCTTTTACATATCCGTTTTCTGTTACATAGTCCGGTACTTTGGTAGGCTGATTGTCGACTTTGGTATGTAGGCGGTACACAATATATTGTCCCCGGGGATCAGCAACGATATGATCAACCTGTTTATCTCCGGTATAAATAATTCCGGAAAATTGAGGGGTTAACTTTTCTTTTTCTTGCTGGGAGGCTTCTTTTTTCTTTTTTCTCCTTCTAAGTACAGCGGAGTTTTCAAGGGCATCTTCTTTTAAGAAAATGCTTCTGGCCGATTGTTTCTTCTTTTTTTCAGAAGACTTCCCCTTCTCAAAATGAATCAATTGTTCAAGACTTCCTGTTGATAAATGATAAGTATATAAATCGTTTCCTATTTGGAAAAAGACTCGATCTTTTCCAAAGGCAGGATGATATATCTCTTGTGTAGTAGTAAAGAGGGTCTTCTTGCTTTTATTGGAAATATTTAAAATCCGCAGAGCATGATCTAAAGTATAAACGAGTTTTGTTTTCTTTGAATTAAAATTTCCGTTTCTTTCGGCAAAGGCTGTCTTCCTTTCGGAGAGGGTTGCTTTTTGTGGTTTTTTATTTTTTAAGGAAATAAAATATAAAGAATCTGAAGTTGCTTTTTCAGGATTCCAAAAAAAATACAATCTTTGTCCATCCGGACTCCAAAAAGGTTGAGAGGGAGAAGTCCCTATCCATTGGGGGTTTTGCATGATTTTATCTACTGATAAAGGAGCAAGGTCTTGTGAAAAGACGATAAACGGAACCAACAAAAAGGAGAAGAAGAGAAAATAATTTTTCATAACTTGTATTCGTATACTATAAAATTATGAGCATGAAGGTACGAAGATATAAAGGTTTGCTTTTTATTTCTGTATTGTTTTTTATTGTGAGTGCCTGTACAGACCATTCAGAAATGGATAAAACGAACAGTGTATTCTTTATTGTACAGCCTCCCGAACATTTTTCCGGTTTTAATGGTCATCTGAATTGGTATGGGCGAGACAGAGCAGGAGATTTAATGCGTTTTTTAAAAGATTCCGGCATTCAGCAGATTTATGCGAATGGGTTGGCCGCTTCCAGAGAAACTATCGACTCATTAAAGAAGCTGAAAGGGCATATAGGAACTGTTGAATTTCCAATTGATTCTGTGGCGGGGCATCTTTTTGATCTTCTGAAAGAAAAGGAGGATTTTGGAAGACGGATTCTTATTATTAGTCGGGAAAAACAAATAGATTCTATTCTTAGAAAATTAGGGTGGACGGCAACGACTGAATTACATCCTAAAGAAAAATTTAATCTCATTTATCGGCTTGAAAATAACAAGGGAAAGGCGAGTCTGCGGAAAATAAAATATGGACGAGTGCCAAGACCAATAATGGATACTGCTAAGTCCAACTTATTGCCCGCCGATAGTTTGAAGGAATAAAAACAGAATATAAAATATGGGTACACAAGTATTTTCATACAAAACAGTACGTTCAGTGGGAGAAAGTGAATTTAAAGATCGAGGGAGCAAATTCCTGGGTTATTGTGTGGAAGTGGAGCATCAGGAGGCCATAAAAGAAGTGTTGAAAAGGATTAAAGAACAACATCCTAAAGCCAATCATTACTGTTATGCCTGGCGTTTGGGGACGGAGGGTATTGCATTTAGATCGAGCGACAACGGAGAACCATCAGGAAGTGCGGGGCGACCCATTATGAGACAGATTGATGCTGCCGGATTAACCAATGTAATAGTGGTTGTGGTTCGTTATTTTGGCGGAACTTTGCTTGGACTTCCGGGTTTGGTGTATGCCTATAAAACGGCTGCGGAAGCATGTCTTTCCAATGTGCCTAAAGTAAGAAGGGAGCTAAGCACCTCTTTGAAGATAAGTTTTGGATATGAGCAGATGGATCAGATTATGAAGCTGACAAAAGAAATGAAAATCCGGATTGTAGAGAAAGAAATGCAACTCTTTTGTCTTTTTGAGTTGAAAGTTCCTCTTCGAAGAGTGGAAGAATTTAAAAATCAGTTGGAACGTCTATCAGGAGTAGAATTGCTGGAAGATAATGAATAGCTCTAAATAATAAAGGAGAAAATAAACAAAAGCCTTGTTATACTGTTAACAAAAGAACGAAAAAAAACAATTAAATATGTCAGAGAAAAAAGTAGTTTATATTACCGGAGGAAGTAAAGGTATAGGAAAAGGAATTGCAGAATATCTTTTAGAAAGAGACTATAGAGTAGCCATAAGTAGTCGTAAGTTAGAGAGTGCCGAAGCAGCATTAAAGGAGATTGGAGGAGCGCAAGAAGATACATTGGCCATACAATCCGATGTGAGAGAAAGGGTGGATGAAGAATCCGCAGTCAATAAGATTGTTGAGAAATGGGGGCGATTGGATGTATTGGTTGCGAATGCAGGTTTGGGTATTTATGCACCTATAGAGGAGCTGTCGCATGAGGACTGGAGTAAGATGATAGACACGAACGTAACCGGTACCTTCAATAGTGTGAAAGCTTCTTTGGAACAAATTATTGCAAATGATGGTTATATCTTTACGGTATCAAGCTTGCAAGGGATATATTTTAGTGCCAGAGCCACCGGATATAATGCCAGCAAGTTTGCTATTGTAGGATTTACACAAGCATTAATGTTAGATTTAAGACAGAAGGATGTGAAGGTTACGACGATCTTACCGGGTTCTGTTACTTCTCATTTTAATGGACATGTTCCATCAGAAGAAGATTATTGGAAAATACAGCCGGAAGATTTGGGAGAATTGGTGTACGATTTATTGAAAATGAATAGACGTACTTTACCCAGTAAAGTAGAGGTAAGACCCTCTAAACCTCCGATAAAGAAATAAAATATTTGGATTTATAGCTAAAACAAGCCTTCTCCTCAGAAGGCTTGTTTTTTTTATTTAGAAAAGAAGGATTTAAAATTTTCTCCGGCATCATCCGGACTAATTTTTCCATTAAGAATGAGCCGTATTTGTCTTCTTGTAGCAGCTTCTTCGTAAAGTTTGATTTCCTCTTTGGTCTCCGGTTCACAAGGCGGCACTTCGGTAGGTTTTCCATCATCATCCAGGGCGACGAAGGTATAAAAAGCTTCGTTGGAAGGATATTTCATTTGTTCCACCGGATTTTCCCCCCATACCTGCAGGTGCATTTCCATGGAGGTTCGAAAGGAACGGGTGATTTTAGATTGAACCCTTACCACATATCCTCTCTTAATGGGTTTTTGAAAAGAAAGATTATCTACCGAAACGGTAACTGTAGGGCGTCCACAATGTTTCATAGAAGATAAGGCGGCAGCAATATCCATCCAATACATGAGTCTTCCTCCCATTAAATTGTCATATTGGTTGGTATCATTGGGCATCACCAATTCATTCATAACGACAAGAGAGTCTTTTACTTTCTTTGCTTCCATTGGTAATCTTACTTTTTTTGACATCGATTTACGGTTCAAACATACGGAATATTTACATTTTACAGGTTGAAAGGGGAATATCATTTTAATAAATAGAGAAGGAATTTTTTACACTGTTAAAAAAATGTAATTTTGCACGACCTTCGGATTTTTTGCGGTCGGAGAAGCAAACAGATAAAAGACCGTCATTCCTTCCCTGGTCAAAGGTTGATTATTTTTTGAAACTCTATATAAATTTATGGCTAAGTATATCTTTGTAACAGGAGGTGTTACTTCTTCTTTAGGAAAGGGAATTATTGCAGCTTCTTTAGCGAAGCTTTTGCAAGCAAGAGGACTCCGTGTCACTATTCAAAAGTTCGATCCCTATATTAATATTGATCCGGGCACCCTTAATCCGTATGAGCATGGAGAATGTTATGTTACCGATGACGGGGCAGAAACAGATTTAGATCTCGGTCATTATGAAAGGTTTCTTAATCATCCGACTTCTCAGGCCAATAATGTAACAACAGGCCGCATCTATCAGACCGTTATCAATAAGGAACGAAAAGGAGAATATCTGGGGAAAACGGTTCAGGTGATTCCTCATATTACCGATGAAATCAAACGTAGAATTCTAAAATTAGGGCAAACCGGAGACTATGATGTAGTCATTACAGAATTAGGAGGAACCGTTGGTGATATTGAATCCTTGCCGTATGTAGAGGCGGTTCGTCAATTGCAATGGGGATTGGGTTCTGATGAATGTTTGGTGATACATTTAACGCTCATCCCCTTCCTTCAAGCTGCCGGGGAATTAAAAACAAAGCCTACTCAACATTCGGTGAGAATGCTAAGTGAGGAAGGCGTGCATCCGGATATTATTGTTTGTCGTACCGAACGCCCACTGTATGATGAATTGAAAAAGAAAGTGGCTCTGTTTTGTAATGTGAGTGTCGATTCTGTTATAGAAGCGGATGATGTGCCTACGATTTATGAGATTCCGTTGGAAATGATGCGGGAACGATTGGATCAAATTGTGATGGAGAAGTTGAATATTCCTATTAACCAGGAGCCCGATATTGATGAATGGAAAGATTTCTTGAGCCGTGTAAAATATCCCAAATCCAAGGTCTCTATTGGGTTGGTAGGAAAATATGTGGAGCTGCAGGATGCCTATAAATCTATTTTAGAGTCTTTTATTCATGCAGGAGCTGCTAATGAATGTAAAGTCATTGTAGAAAATATTCATTCTGAGCATCTTTCAGAAGAGCATCTAGAAAAGAAATTAGCACATCTGGATGGGGTGTTAGTGGCACCGGGATTTGGAAACCGTGGCGTTGAAGGAAAATTGTCAGCCATCAAATATGTTAGAGAGAAAGGTATTCCATTTTTGGGGATTTGTCTGGGAATGCAGTGTGCCGTTGCAGAGTTTGCCCGGAATGTCTTGGGATGGGAAGGTGCACATTCTACCGAGATCGATGAGGAAACCCCTTATCCGGTTATTGACCTGATGAATGATCAGAAAAATATTGAAAATATGGGAGGAACCATGCGTTTGGGCGCTTATCCCTGTGAGGTGAAAAAGGAAACCTTGTTGGAAAAAATTTATAACAGTGAGGAAATCAGTGAACGTCATCGTCATCGGTATGAGTTTAATAACAAGTATCTCAAAGATTTCGAAGCGGCTGGATTCGTAGCCAGTGGAAAAAATCCGGAGACAGGATTAGTGGAAGTCGTTGAAATTCCATCTCATCCATTTTTTATTGCTTCCCAATTTCATCCGGAATTAAAAAGTACCGTACTGAATCCCCATCCGTTATTTATTCATTTCATTCGGGCAGCAGAACAGTACAATATAAAACGAAATAAAACAGCCGGAAAATAACCTTATTTCTCACAATAAATTGAAGTTTAATAGAAAGGTATAGTCGGAAAAGTAAAAAGAAAATGTTTTTTTATACCTTTGGTAAAAAATCTAAAAAATAATTTTATGGCATACGATATCATTGTAATAGGCAGTGGCCCCGGAGGATATGTAGGTGCAATCAGAGCTTCTCAGCTAGGATTTAAAACCGCTATAGTAGAACGGGAATCTCTGGGCGGCATTTGTTTGAATTGGGGATGTATTCCTACCAAAGCACTATTGAAGAGTGCCGAGGTGATGGAATATGCACAACATTCAGAAAATTATGGGGTGAAAATCAATAAACCGGAGGCTGATTTTGAAGCCATCATCAAAAGAAGCAGAGGAGTAGCCGGAAAAATGAGTAAAGGCGTTCAATTCCTTATGCGGAAAAATAAAATAGATGTCATTAACGGCACCGGAAAATTAAAGGCCAAAGGGAAAGTAGAAGTAACAGATGACGATGGCAAAAGCAAAGTTTATGAGGGAAAACATGTTATTGTAGCTACCGGCGGGCGTTCGAAAGAATTACCCAGCATGAAGATTGATCATGAGAAAATCGTTGGATATCGGGAAGCCATGAATTTGAAGAAGCAACCGAAGTCTATTATTATCGTAGGTTCCGGTGCTATTGGAGTGGAATTTGGCTATTTCTATAATAGCATTGGTACCAAAGTGACGATTGTGGAATTTTTGCCTAAGATCGTTCCTGTAGAAGATGATGAGGTCTCCAAAGAATTGGAAAAAGTCTACAAGAAAAAAGGTATTGATGTCATGACCTCTTCTGAGGTGACGAAAGTGGATACTTCCGGAAAAGGCGTAAAAGCCACCGTGAAAACGAAAAAAGGAGAAGAAACTTTAGAAGCTGATGTTTTACTGAGCGCTGTTGGGGTGGTTGCCAATATTGAAAATATTGGTTTAGAAGATTTGGGAATCAAAACAGAGAAAGGAAAAATTAAGGTTGATGAATATTATAAAACGAATGTAGATGGTGTGTATGCCATCGGTGATTGTGTTCCGGGGCAGGCGCTTGCGCATGTTGCTTCTAAGGAGGCCATTACCTGTATAGAAAATATTGCATATGCCGAAAAGAAATTCAAACATCAGCCACAACCTTTAGATTATGGCAATGTACCGGGATGTACCTATTGTCGTCCTGAGGTTGCCTCTGTCGGATTGACGGAGAAAGCCGCTAAAGATGCCGGATATGATATCAAAGTAGGTAAATTCCCCTTGTCAGCTTCCGGAAAAGCTTCAGCAGCCGGTGCCAATGAAGGATTTATTAAAGTTATCTTTGATGCCAAGTACGGCGAATGGTTGGGATCTCACATGATTGGCTATAATGTGACCGAATTGATAGCAGAAACAGTCTTAGGCAGGAAATTAGAAACCACTCATGAAGAAGTGCTGAATGCCATTCATCCACATCCAACCATGAGTGAATCTGTGAAAGATGCCATAGAAGTTGCTTTTGATGAAGCTATTCATTTATAAAAATGGCCTTTGCTAAAGTAAAAAATAAGAGGTTCCTAATATGATCGATATATTAGGAACCTTTTTGTATTTTAGAAAGTAAAAAAAGAGGAAAAGACGGAGGAGGGGCCAAAATTATTGTAGTTTGAAAACCAAAAAATATAACAGATGAGAACTATTTTATATGCTATTATTTTAATCGGTATGCTGGGATTGTACAGCTGTCAATCCGGGAAAAAGGATCATGCTACTACGACCTCTACCTCCTCCATTCAGAAAAAAGTAGACCAATATGCTACTGTAAAATTAACGACGGATACCTCTGCTTTAACAAGCAATCAAAAGAAAATGATTCCGCTTTTAATCAATGCGGCCAAAGTGATGGATACCTTATTCTGGTATCAGACTTACGGCCATAGAGACAGCCTTTTAAGTACATTGACGGATTCGGCTACTATAAAATATGTGAAAATTAATATTGGTCCCTGGGATCGACTGAATAATGATTCTCCTTTTGTGAAAGGGGTGGGAGCTAAACCTTTGGGGGCTCATTTTTACCCGAAGGATATGACAAAGGAAGCTTTTGAAAAAGCCGATATTCCCAATAAAACAGGATTGTATAATTTTATTCGCAGAGATACTACGGGGAAATTATACAGTGTACCCTATCATGAAAAATTTAAAGCTCCCCTGAAACGAGCTGCACAGTATTTGAAGGAAGCGGCAGAACTTGCCGAAACCTCCGGCTTGAAAAAATATTTAACCCTCCGTGCGAATGCTTTGTTATCCGATGATTTTTATCAGAGCGATATCGCCTGGCTAGATATGAAAAAGAATACCATAGGGATGGTCGTAGGTCCTATAGAAACCTATGAAGATCAGTTGTTTGGATATAAGACTTCTTATGAAGCTTATGTTCTGATTAAAGACAAGTCATGGAGTAAGAAGCTGGCAAAATATGCAGTTTTTTTGCCCAAATTACAAGAAAGCCTTCCTGTAGATGCAAAATATAAACAAGAAAAACCGGGCATGGATGCAGATTTGAATGTTTATGACGTAGTGTATTATGGTGGATTTGCGAATGCCGGAGCAAAAACCATTGCCATTAACCTTCCTAATGACGAAAAAATCCAACTGAAAAAGGGAACTCGTCGTTTGCAGTTGCGGAATGTCATGAAGGCCAAATTCGATAAAATTTTAGTCCCGATTGCGGATATACTTATTACCCCGGGACAACGAAAATATATTGATTTTGACGCATTCTTTAATAATACCATGTTCCATGAAGTAGCTCATGGATTAGGAATTAAAAATACCATTAATGGGAAAGGAACCGTGAGAAAAGCATTAAAACAATATGCTTCAGCCTTGGAAGAGGGAAAGGCCGATATTGTTGGACTGTACATGGTTGAGCAATTGCTAAAGAAAGGGGAGCTTCAAGGCGATATCAAAGATTTTTATACAACATTTATAGCAAGTATCTTTCGTTCGGTACGCTTTGGAGCCGGAGATGCCCATGGTATTGCCAACATGATCAGATTTAATTATTTTAAGGAACACGGTGCTTTCAGCAGACAAGAAGACGGAACCTATAAAGTCAATTTTAAGCAGATGAGAACAGCTGTAGATAGTCTTTCCAACCTTATTTTGACCTTGCAGGGAAATGGAGATTATGATGGTGTAGCGAAGCTGGTGAAAGAAAAAGGTAAAATCGGAACCCAACTAAAAGAAGATTTGAATCAGCTCAAGGATGCGGATATTCCTGTAGATATAATTTTTGATCAGGGGACTCAGGTTTTAGGATTAAAATAGTATCTTTGCGAGACGAAGGTATAAAGGGGAATATCCCCAAATTAGCGGAAATAGCTCAGTTGGTAGAGCGTCAGCTTCCCAAGCTGAAGGTCGCGAGTTCGAACCTCGTTTTCCGCTCTATTCTATAATTCATATCAACCTCCTGTAGAATATTGGATAGGTTAAGTGCCTGTCTTGAATTTTTGGTTCTTTTGTTTCAAGACAAAAGAAAGAAACGGATAAGTTGGTTTTTTCAACCTCGACAGAGGTCGCATATTGGTCAAATAGCATCTGAATAATCAGATCGACCTCGGCAGAGGTCGCACAACAATTTATGTTCGACTCCTATGGAGTCGGAAGGGGAGGGTACAAGTGTAGTTTTACAAATATCTGACATCTCTGCTGTCATGCTAACTGACAATTAAGATCTTCTCTTCTTGCCTCGTCTTTTAATGTATTCTTCATTCAACTGTTCTGCAGTTGGGGGCGAGTTATCTGCTGATCCCCCCGGATTCACCGGAGGGTATTGAAAAATAAAAACCCTTCAGGCTTTTTTTAGATGGCAAGCTGGTTGGAAAGCAATAAGATATTATTCTGAAAAAAAAATAATCATAAAGGAGATGGCTTCAGTTGTTCTTCCTGCACCATGGTGTGCGAATTGTAAAAAAAGGAGTTGGATTTTAATATCCTTTTCTGCTTCGCAAAAAGGACTATATTTTTTACTTTAGCAAATAAACCGGGAAATGAAAAATATAGATCTTAATTGTGATATGGGAGAAGGGAGTGCTTTTGATGAGGATATTATGCCACTGATTTCTTCTTGTAATATTGCTTGTGGAGGACATGCCGGAGATAGAAATAGTATGGCCAATACCATTAATGCTGCGATTCAATATGAAGTGACGATTGGTGCCCATCCATCCTATCCCGATCAAGAAAATTTTGGTAGAGTATCCATGGATTTGTCTGCTACTGCCTTGAGACTGACGTTGTTAGATCAGTTGAAGTTGCTTATGGAAGAAATCGAAAGACAGCAAGCCGTGTTGTACCATATCAAACCTCATGGTGCATTATATAATGATTTAAAAACCGATCGGGAGAAAGCCGATATTGTTCTTGATGTTTTAGAAGAAATGGATCCTTTATTGACCCTTGTTGCCCCTCCCGAGTCAGTGATTAAAGAGCGGGCAGAAGAAAGGGGAATCAATGTAAAAGTGGAAGGTTTTGGAGATCGGGGATATAACAGTGATTTTAGTCTTCAATCCCGCTCTTTGCCGCAGGCCGTTTTGACAGATAAAGAAGTGGTTCTGAAACAGGTGCGTGATATGGTGCTAAAAGAACAGATTGATCTGGGGAATGGTCGTGTTTTACATCATCATTTTGATACAATATGTATTCATAGCGATACTGAAAATAGTCTGGATATTCTTCGCTATCTTAACAAACAATTGCCGTTACAAAATGTAAGAATAGGAGTATGATAAATAGAGAAAATATTCATATTTCTCAGATGGCCGAGCGAGCGATCCTTTTGACCTGGCAACAGGAAGTAGGGGAAGATTTATTATCTTCATTGTTGCAGGGGAAAGAGGCAATCTTGAAAGAGGCGGATGCGGGTATTGTGGATGTGGTTCAGACCTATAATGCGCTTTTGATAAAATACTACTCTCCCATTTCTAGTATCGATACAGAAATAAGTCGGTTAGAAGCATTGTTACAAAAAGTAAAAGAAGGAAAAAGAAAGAAGGCGACATGCTATCAGATTCCTGTTTGTTATCATGAAAAATTTGGGTTAGACTTATCCGAGATGATGGAAAAGAAGCAGTTGAGTCGGGAAGAAATCGTGCAATTACATACCGAACCCACTTATACCGTTTATTTTATCGGCTTTTTACCCGGATTTCCATATCTGGGAGGTTTATCGGAGCAATTGTTTATGGAAAGAAAAGAACAGCCCAGGAAACGAATTCCGAAAGGAGCGGTGGGAATAGGAGGGGAGCAGACCGGCATTTATCCTTCCGATTCTCCCGGAGGCTGGCAATTGATTGGGAATTGTCCGCTATCCCTCTTTGATTCAGGAAAAGAATCTCCTTGTCTTTTACAAGCAGGAGATCGCATCCAATTTTATGAAGTTGGATTATCAACATATCAGAAAATTAAAAAAGAAGTAGAGCAGGGAAATGATCAATTAAAAAAGCAACCATGGAGGTGAAGATTATTCGTGCAGGATTAAGGACCGGAATTCAAGATATGGGACGTGTCGGATGGGGAAGCTGTGGCGTTCCCGAAAGCGGCGTGATGGATCGGTATGCCGCCGGAATAGCTAATTTATTACTGGGAAACAAGGAGCATGCAGCCGTATTGGAAATGATGATGATAGGCGCAAAACTTCAATTCCGGGGGCGTCACGCTCTGGTTCTGGGAGGTCTTGGAGTAAAAGCATTATTGAATGGTCAACAAGTGGATGTTTTTGAACCGCTGGAAGTAAAGAATGGAGATACTCTGGATGTGAAACGCATAGAGAAGGGGAATTTTGCTTACCTGGCAATTAATGACGGCTTTCAAAGAGAAGAAATATTATCCGGAAGAAGCATGTATAAGGGGATTAGCTCCAAAGGCACACTGGAAGATGGGGAGAAGCTTTCTGCAGTCGCCCTTGAAAATAAAATGAAACCGCGAAATGCCGGTATTGCCGTGGATATAGAACGTTATACCACATCGAAAATATGCGTATATCCCGGACCTGAATTTGATTTACTCTCTGCCAATCAACAGCAACTACTTACCTCCCGGACTTTTACGGTTACGCCGGATAGCAATAGGATGGCTTTTATGCTGAAAGAAAAGATTTCGATTCAAAATGCCGCTATGTTGACTTCCCCTGTTTTACCCGGAACGGTTCAATTGACCTCCGGAGGAAATTTGATGATTTTAATGAGAGATGCACAGGTTACCGGTGGATATCCACGCATCCTCCAACTGACAGAGGCAGATCTTAATATACTGAGTCAGAAACGGCCGGGAGAAAAAATTCAGTTTCAGTTGAAATCCGGCTTCTGAAACTGAATATTGTAGTGAATTGCTTTCAAAATTTTAGTAGCTTAGCCCGCTTTATTTCAGGAATATGTATTCCACTTCCTTTATCTATTTATTCTTTCATGAAATTTTTAAAAGATCTTTGGTCTTTCCTTAGAAAGCGTTGATTCTGCTCTCTCATTATAAAATTTACGGCTAAATCCTCCTTTTATAAAAAAAAAACACTTCGACATTATTTGGCGAAGTGACTTTATAATTTTGTAAATTGAACTATTATGGAAAAATATAAACGCTTAGAAACACTGGTACAGATACTACAAAGACGGCCATATCGGTCGAAGCGGGAACTCTTGGATTATTTTGAAAACTATCTTGATACCTTTGTTTCTGCCAGGACAATAGAGCGCGACTTTCAAATATTGGAAACAGAATTCCATATCGAAATAATATATGATAGAATGCACAGAGGGTATACACTTTTGGATGAGGACAAAGAATATATTGCTAATTTCCTCCGCTTTGCAGGTCGGATGTACCTTGCTGATCTCTTCAGAAAGGGCTTGAAGACTTTTGAGGATTTGCAGAAATTCATCAAGTTGGAAAATCATTCCACTTTTGAAGGATTACATCTTATCGAACCTCTATTTTTGGCTATCAGACAAGGGCGTGTAGTAACTTTTCTCCATGAAAATTTTCTAAAAGAAACAAAAAATTATTATCAAATGATCCCCTTGCAGCTACGAGAATATGAAGGTAGATGGTATGTGGTGGGGATTCCTATAAAAGAAGAGAATAGCTCCCAAATAAAGACTTTTGGATTAGACCGTATTTCGAATCTGCAAACGGAAGGATTAGCTCATTTCTCTCGGACGAAATATGTTGATCAACTTGATAAGTTTTCGCAAATAGTAGGGCTTAATTATGGCGAAGGAGAATCGGAAGAAAGGATAGAACTGGCAGTCGATCAAACACAATATAAATATCTTCGTAGCTTGCCGCTCCATCCCAGCCAAGTGAATTTGGAAGAGATGCCCGATGGTAGAAAAAAGATATCCTTGAAGTTGATTCCTAATTATGAACTAAAAATGCAGCTACTTAAATTAGGTAGTCATATAGAGGTTCTTCACCCGAAGACTCTGCGAACTGAAATAAAAAAAGAATTAATTAAAACACTTAAAGGTTATCAAAATGAAAAATAAATTACAAAAAATGGATGTGAATTATTTAAGACAAAAAGGTAGAATTATTATGTTATTTGATTTTTAAATAATATCTTAGAGGGATTAAAAGTAGAAAATTATGTTAGATACGCTGATTAGAATTGGAAAATGGCAGGGGGAAGGGAAAAATAAGAAAATAAGATGATTACAACATTATACAATTTTGCGAAGTTATTAAAAGACGATAAGCCTTTGAAAGCGTATTTCCATCCTTATGAAAACCCATTTGAAGGACAGGAAGAAAAAGGGAAGGTTTTAGTAGGGAATATTAAGAATGGAAAATTTAAAGGCTTTGAATTGGAAGATTTTAAGATTGAGTTTTTAAATAATTATCTATTTAGATCCCACGCACCAAACGGGACAGGGATAATTCCAACAATCAGAATAAATTTGTCTAAAGCAGATAAAAAGGGAAAAACTGGTTTTGAAAAGACCATTGGTAAACTCGAAAGTTGCATAGAAAATAATAAACAGTTGATAAATCAATCTTTGGCAGATGATATTCTAAATGGATTTAAAAAGTATGAACCTGAATTAGAGCCTGCCTTCAGTTATATTGTAACATTTAAAATTGATAATAAATGGTTAGGGGAAATAGAAAAAGCTAAGGAGAAATTTAATGATATTGCCTACAAAAAGTACTACGATCAAAAGACCAAAGGGAAAAGTAAAAAAGCTAATCAAATGTGTGCCATCTCAGGAAAAACCTCAGAAGTTTATGGGTTTGTCGATACGCTTGGTTTTACTGTTAATTCCAAAAGTTTTAATAGAAACGGTTTTGATGTAGAAAATGCCTACAAGATGTTCCCTGTATCGAAGGATGTTATACCGATACTTGAGGGAGCACAGAAGATTTTAACAAATAAACTTTCTGATTTTTTGTTTAAATTTTGGAATCAAAAAGATAAAAAAATAAAAAGATTTACGAACATCCAATATGCGATGGTGCCACATTTTGTCTTTCCTCCTTCACAAGAAGTTACAGAAGAGATAGCTAAGACCTTTCTAAAAAAATCGGTACTAAATATAGATTCAAATGAAGAAGGAGCTACCGGATTTATTAATGGCACAGAAAGAATTTTGGAGGAAATTATTGAGGATGGTGATTTGAATAGAAATGAGATTTACTATTCTATTCTTTTTTATGAACAGCAACAAGCTCAGTTCAAGATCTTTTTAGAGTTAAATGATGTTCTACCCTCTCGAATAGGAAAGATTTTAACAGCGAAAAAGATAGCAGAAAAAAGATATAGAGCCTACACCTCTTATGAAACTAAAGATGGTATTCAAAAAGAACAAAGAATCACCCTCTTTCAGTTAAAGGATTATTTTTTAACTGGAGAAAAGACTATTCAGCCTTCCTTTTTTAAGCTGGTACAAAGCATCTTTACGGAAAGGCCTTATGATGAATCAAAGCTTTTGAGGACAATTATAGACACTTGGAGAAAATCATTTAAACAACATTATTTTGACAAACAGAATGCCTTTTACTTTTTAGTAAAGAACACACTTGGAAATCTCTATTTCTTAAATCTACTTGGAATTTATAAAAGCAATTATATTATGAGTGAACAAACATTAACGACAAAAAAGCAAGATGCTTTTTCCTTTTTGGATGCCCATCCTGCCTATTTCTACAAAGATTATCTAAAAGGAACATTTCTTTTTGGTTGTTTGACGGCTAGACTCCTTTACAATCAACCCGGAAATGCGTTTATGAAAGAGCTTTATGGCTTAAATATCGATCAGGAAATTATCACCAAAAAATTTCCGAAACTAATTGCCAAATTGAGGCAGTATGACAAGGTTTTCCCTGAAATGGAATCCGCAGCAATGCGATACTTTGCAAACCCGGAAAAAGTGAGCAAAGATGAAATCTCTTTTGCTTTTACCATGGGATTGGTTCTGCAAGGAGATTTTGACCAAATTAATAAAAAGAAAAACGAATCAAATAAAACAGAAAACCATGAGTAATTTAATTAACAATCGCAGTGAAATTTTATTTCTATATGACACTACCTATGCAAATCCTAATGGTGACCCTACCGATATGAATCGACCAAGGATTGATGAAGATTCTCTAAAGTGTTTAGTAACTGATGTTCGGTTAAAAAGAACAGTTAGAGATTACATAGATGAAAGGTGCAAAAAGGGGAAAGGTAATGATATCTTCATTAAGGAAATTCGTGCAGATGATAATACTATTTTTTCTGTAAAAAAAAGGATGGAAGTAATTGAAAAAATGGTGGCTGAAATTAAAAAAGAAAAATCAGAGGAAAAATCATCGAAGAAAAAAAGTGTAGCTAAAAAGGATATTACTGAATATATTCTTAAGCATTTTATTGACACTCGTCTTTTTGGTGCAACTTACCCGATGGATAAAGATTCGGTTAAACTCACTGGGCCTGTCCAATTTAACATAGGACGCTCATTAAATAAAGTTAGAGAGGTACCCTTTACATTATCACCAATAATGGCTAGCGGGGAAAACAAAAAGTCAGGAACACTTGCGGATGCAGGAAAAAAAACAATTAAGTACGGGGTAATAAGTTTTGATGGTCTAGTCAGTGAAAATGCTGCTAAACATACAAACCTTACAGATGAAGATGTTTCCCTCCTTTTTGAAGCCCTGTGGTTTGGAACCAAAGAATTAAGAACTACCTCCAAGAATCAGAAGCCTTTATTACTTGTAAATATTGAATATAAGTCAGGATTTTTTGTTGGAGACCTTAGTAGTTATTTAAAATTTATTAATAATGAAGATATGGAATTTAGTCAAGTGGAAAATGTCAATGATTATTCTATTGATACCTCCAATCTGAATAAAGTCCTAAAAAAACACAAAGATAAAATCACTTCCATCCAAGTAAAAAAAGATGATCGTTTATCTTTATCTGAACCTATCTGGAATGCAGAAGAATTAACAATTGAACAATGAGACCTGATAAATTAATTGTCTTTGATGTTTGGGGTAGATATGCCCATTTCAAAAAAATCTATGTTACTACTTCTGCCCTAACCTATGCTGTTCCATTTAAAACCTCAATCTATGGGTTAGTTGGTGCAATTATAGGTCTAGACAATCAAAGAAACGAATATTTAAAGTCGTTTGATGAAACAAGTTGTAGAATTAGCATTCAAGTTGTCAAACCAGTCAAGATACAACGGCTGAATATTAATCTGTCCGAAAAACCGGGGCCCATAAAAGGCAACCGGAAGCCTACAATGATGGAATATTTAGTGAATCCGCATTATCGAATCTATTTTTGGCATTCAGACGAAAGGTTAAAAAATGAATTATTGAAACATTTAAGAGAACAAACGACTGTTTACACCCCCGTTTTAGGGCTTGCCCATTGTTTGGCCAATTTTAAATTAATCGGTGAATTACCGGCCACGAAAAAAATCGGGAATGAAATAATTCATTCAGTTTTACCCAAATCGAAGGTTAAAAACTTAGATGTCGATTTTTGGGATGGAAGGGATATTCATATTCAGGAACAAGATATGTATCCGTTAGAGATGAATATTCAAAGAGAAGTGACCAAAAGAGGAAGTATATTATTCGATCTTAATGGAAACCCTATAAAAGCTAATGTCGAAGAATATTGGGAAATTCCACTTACCTCCAACGAAAAAGTGAATATTATGTTGATGTAAATATGGAATGGATATCACATGAGGATAGAACCTTAAGAGAACATTTATCTGGTCTTAGGCAAATTGTTGAAAAAGTTTTGCCCGAGAAAGAACAAAGCTTTTTTACTGATACTGAGCTAAAAAAACTAGTATTGGCTTTAATTGCCTACCACGATTTGGCCAAGGTATCTATATATTTCCAACTCTATTTGAGTTACTCCCTAATAAAGGCAGAGAAAAGACATAAATATTATTCAAAGGAAGAGTTAAAAAATTTTATTGAACAACATTCCAATGAGTTTGAAAAATGGAAAAAAGAACCTGAATTAAAGAATCATTCACTATTTGGGGGTTGGATGAGCCTCTTCTTTTGGGATAACAACATTGAATATTCCCAAAGAGCATTTCTTTTTTTATCCATTTTAAAGGCTCATCACGGGCATTTAAAAAATTTTAAAGTGGAAACCTTAAGTCCTGAAAATCGGAAAGGTCAATTAATTGAAATATCCAAAACTATTAACCTTGTTCAATACAAAGGTTTAATGAAGGAACTCTCTTTACCCTTCCACTATGGGAATATGGAGAATTGCTTAAATTCTATCAGGCTTCGGAAACTTAATAAATTAATTGAAGTTTCAAAGGGCAACCAAGATAGCCGGAACTATTTCCAGATCCTCTTTCTTTATTCCTTATTGCTTAGTGCAGATAAAGGAGATATGATGCTGCAGGACAAAAATTTAGAAAGGAAATTCCTTAAAAGCAGCATTATAGATGACTTTAAAAAGAAATTAAGCTTTAAGAAAGGTACAATAAATGAACTTCGGGAGGAAGCTTATCAGACCGCTGTCTCAAGAGTCAATCATTTTGGAGATAAAAACTTCTTTTCTATTACTTTACCTACCGGACTCGGAAAAACGTTTACAGCCTATAAAATTGCTTTAAAAATTAAAGAACAATTTGCACTTCAACATAGGATTGTTTACTGTTTGCCATTCACTTCTATTATTGATCAAAATGCAACAATTTTTAAAAATATCCTCATTAATTCCGGTATTGAGGCAAACAAAATAGGAATCCATCACCATCTAGCTATACCCAAAACTGAAAAAGACGAAGAAACAGAGAGCGCATTTTACCCCCAATGGGAATATATGACGGAAGGCTGGCAAAACGAGATCACCATTACAACTTTCGTTCAATTATGGGAAAGTATTTTTGCTTGTCACAATAGGCAGTTGCGGAAGTTTCACAATTTAGCAAATAGTATTTTGATATTGGATGAAGTGCAGGCAATAAATCCTAAACTCTATCCGGCATTAGAGTTTGCGTTGATGAGTTTAGCAAATTATTTCAATACAAAAATTGTCTTTGTAACAGCCACACAGCCGATTTTACTATCTGAAAGAGTAAAAGAGCTTTGTTTTAAAAACAAACCGGACTACTTCTTTAAAAAAATAAATAGGACACTCCTTAACACAGTGCTTTTGCAAAAAGAAGATCCTTTATCAGAAGAGGATTTGGCGCAAATTATTTTAAACGATTATGAAGAAAATAACAAGTCAATTTTAGTCGTTTGCAATACAATAAGATTCTCCCAAAAATTGGCAAAAGTTTTATCGAGTGTTGTAAAGGAC
This sequence comes from uncultured Chitinophagaceae bacterium, assembly GCA_964647485.1. GTDB lineage: Bacteria > Bacteroidota > Bacteroidia > Chitinophagales > Chitinophagaceae > FW021-bin31. Next base: position 110,423 of record CAZYHV010000003.1, read on the forward strand.
GATATGTTATATTACTTATCCGCATCACTTATTCCTTTTACACGCGAAGAAAAGCTTGGGAAAGAGATTCGAATCAAATTGGATAAAAACAAACCTATCATATTGGTTTCTACCCAGGTAGTTGAAGCAGGAGTAGATATTGATTTCGATACGGTTTACCGTGATTTTGCTCCTCTTTCTTCCATTAACCAAGCTGCCGGCAGGTGTAACAGGAACTCAAAAAAAGGAATATCAAAAGTATTTCTATTCAGGAGTGGTAAGGAAAGAATATATGACCCTACACAACTGGACATTACAAAAAGAGTTTTAAATTCTTTTGGTGATGAAATTTCGGAGAATCAATTCTATAACTTAAACCGAAAATATTTTAAGGAAGTTAAACAAAAGATTCAGGATGATTCCAATATTAGTACCCAACTAATTAAAGATATTCAGAACTTGCAGTTTGAAAATGTAGGAAGAAAATCCGAATACCGACTATTTGTTGAAAAATACAAAACCTATAATTATTTTATCCCTATTAATGAAACCGCTGAAGAGATTTGGGAAGAATATTTAATTAAAACTAAAATCGAAGATAATTTCAAACGGAGACAAGCTTTAAAACTATTAAGACCAAAACTGATGAATTACGTTGTGAAAATACCAGATTATGTAATTTCTCCAATAGAAGAAGATAAAGAAAAGGCGATAATAAATCTGGAGGATTGGGAAGTTTTTTATGATAAAGATTATGGTTATAAATTACCAGAGAAAGAAAACCCCGTTGAAATATTTTAAACCCTATGCCCACCATAGAAACCATACCCATCACCCACATCCGTTTCCCGGAGATAAGGCTCAAGACCCGTGATGCGCACAAGCTGCGTGGTTATTTCGGAAATTTATTTAAAACCCATTCTACGCTTTTACACAATCATTATGAAGATGGGAGCTATCGGTATCGGTATCCATTGGTGCAATATAAAGTGATTAAGAACGTACCCACTTTGGTTGGGATAGGAGAAGGAGCCGAATTGCTACCTCAACTATTTTTAAAAATCAAAGAACTGGAAATAGAAGGACAGATTTATCCGATACACGCTAAGAATATTGTCGTACACCAGGAAGAGAGCGGATTCAGTACAGATTTACATACCTACTCTTTTGACACGCTTTGGATGGCACTCAATCAAAACAACTATTCGCAATATCATGAGTTAGAGCAGCAACAAGAAAAGAATGCCATGCTCAACCGAGTCTTGATTGGACATATACTGAGTTTTTTCAAAAATATGGATATCAGATTGAAACCGGAAGAGCGTATTATGACAAAAGTGCAGGTAAAAGAGAAAAGTACGCTATTTAGAGGTCATCGGATGCTGGCTTTTTCCGGTCAGTTTACTACCAATGCCTTATTACCGGACGGAATCGGCTTAGGGAAATCTGTTTCCAGAGGTTTTGGTACTATAAAGAAAATTAAGATTATTTAAAATAAATCGATTATCTTTATACTTATAAATTTGAAGGCTATGGAGATGACAATATCAGAAGAGAATAAAAAGAGGATAGATCAGATAAAAGAACGTGCAAAGAAATTAAGATTAAATATTTTAGAAAGAACTGATAATAAATCTACTATCAGAACAAAAGAACCTGATAGAGAAAAAGCAATAAAGAAATGCTATCATAACTGCTACAGTACTTTCTAAACAATTAGCCTTGATAACTCTCGATACCAGGGACTTCAATCATATTCAAAACCTTGAATTAGTGAATCCAATGAATTAACCTCCTTTCAATTATAAGCCATTGCAGATTTTTATCAACACTTATGGAACTTACGTACATGTCAAAGATGAGATGTTTGAGATTAAAGTGCGTAAAAATAAAGAGCAACCGGTACAGGTTAATCACATTGCTGCGCATAAAATAACCTCTTTTGTAATGAGCAAAGGAACCGCTTTAAGCACAGATGCAGTTGCTTTGGCACTCAAACATAATATCGATATCGTTATTGTGGATAACCTTGGGCAGCCGATGGGACGATTTTGGCATAGCAAACTGGGCAGCACTACCAAAATCAGAAAGGAACAATTGAAAGCTTCTCAGAATAAAACAGCCGTCCGTCATGTCAAAGGATGGCTGAGTCGGAAACTGGAAAACCAAGCCGATTTTCTAAATGACTTGAAGAAACATCGAAAAAATTTACATGATTTTTTTGATGAAAAGATAGAGTCCATTTTGGAATATAAAAAGAAAATTGAAGAGAAAGAAGCAAAGCAGATGGATGAAGTAGCTGACACTTTTAGAGGTTGGGAAGGCTCTGCCGGACGGCAATATTTTGAGGCACTGTCTAAATGTATGCCGGAATATTTTGCGTTTAAAGGAAGAAGTTCCCGACCTGCAAAAGATGAATTCAATGCCATGCTTAATTATGCCTACGGCATTCTGTATAGCCGGGTAGAACGAGCTTTAATGTTGGCGGGATTAGATCCTTTCGTAGGATTTATGCACCGGGATGATTACAATAGCAAAAGCTTGGTCTTTGACTACATTGAGCCTTATAGAATCCATGCAGAACGTTTTGTGTTCCGACTTTTTACCGGAAAGAAAATAAATAAGAAATACTTTGATCAACTAAAAAAAGGGTATTCCTTAAATGAAGAAGGAAAAGCATTTTTCGTCAATCTGTATCTCGAATATCTGGATAGCGAAAAGATACAATACAAAGGTCGCCGGCAAACGCGAATGAATGCCATGCAACTGGAAGCTCATAGAATGGCAAATAGTTTAATAGAATAAATCAACATTATCTACCAAATCAACTAATCAACAAAAATAACCAAACCAACCATCATGATAACTTGGGTATTATACGACATTGAAAAAGACAAAGCACGATCCAAGGTGGCTAAACACTGCAAAAAAGCCGGTCTTTACCGAGTGCAATATTCCTGTTTCTTAGGAACGCTGAATGCAGAAGAGAAGGATGTGTTGGAATTGCAGATTGAGGAGCTGATCAATGAGGAAGTGGACAAAGTGTATTTATTTAGAATGAACAAAGAGCAGCTCAAGGATTGCGTTATGCTTGGACAGGCCTTTGATGAAAAATTAATCACCGATGAAATAAAATCTTTATTTTTCTGATGCAAAGTTTTTATCCGTCTCAAATAATAGAATACTTGTATTGCCCTCGCTATACCTTTTTTGAATATGTATTGCGAATACCCCAAAATGAGGAAAAATATTACAAAGTAATGCGAGGGAGAGAAATGCATGATGAAAAACTGGAGCGGAATAAAAGTTATCTCCGTAAAAAGATTGGGGTGAAAGAAAAATGGTTGGATCAATACTTAGGAATAGAAGGTTTACGTGGGAAGGTAGACGAAGTATTGCTGCTGGAAGATGGATCTTATGCTCCTTTAGATTATAAATTTGCACAATGGAAAGACAAAGTATATGAGACCTACAAACAGCAGCTTTATTGTTATGCCGTACTGATTGAAGCAGTTTTTGGTGTGAAAGTAGAGAAAGGTTATTTGGTCTATATCCGAAGTAAACATAAATTAATAGAAGTTGCCATCTCGGAGCGTGCCAAAACAAAAATAAAAAAGAGTATGGCAGAGATGTTAGAGATTATTAATAAAAATAAATTCCCGAAAGCTACGAAGTTTAAAAAAAGATGTGTAAATTGTACCTACCGGAATATCTGTATTAAATAAGGACTCTCCGGGTACAGATTTATTTGAATCATTATAAAAAAGATTATAAAAATCAATGATGATGAGCGTTTTGCAATACGGAAAAATACAAAATAACACCATAAATACGTTCTTTGACATATTGAAACAACCGAACTTAAAGCCTCTAGAAATAGCGTACCTTTGTGATGCTAAACAAGTTAGAAGGAAAATCGACTTTCAGACCAAATCCACTAATAACAAGGATTGAAACTCTGTTCCTTTGGTGTGTTTCATAATGTGTACAGCCTTTCAGACCAAATCCACTAATAACAAGGATTGAAACTTATTAATAATTAGTTCCTGTCTTTCTTCCTCCATGCTTTCAGACCAAATCCACTAATAACAAGGATTGAAACTCCCTATAAGTACCTTTGAGAATATCTACATTATAATCTTTCAGACCAAATCCACTAATAACAAGGATTGAAACGTCTATCACAATTAGACGCATTACAGAAGAAAGCAACTTTCAGACCAAATCCACTAATAACAAGGATTGAAACCGGCGGGTAATCCTGTCATGACAGCGGAACTTTTGACTTTCAGACCAAATCCACTAATAACAAGGATTGAAACATAGGTGCAGACCTAAGCGGTGCTGACCTAAGATGCTTTCAGACCAAATCCACTAATAACAAGGATTGAAACGTTAATTATTTAAAATTCTATTCCTTTTTTATTTGCTTTCAGACCAAATCCACTAATAACAAGGATTGAAACATGGGAATAGTTATACTATCAATTCGATAACACCGCTTTCAGACCAAATCCACTAATAACAAGGATTGAAACTTGATACTCTTACAGGAACTCATAAGGAAATAGGACTTTCAGACCAAATCCACTAATAACAAGGATTGAAACTTTCCCTATTGTAAACATACTTTTTCTTCTTAATTACTTTCAGACCAAATCCACTAATAACAAGGATTGAAACTTCAGATCCATGAAATAAATCCTTTTTCACGCCATTCTTTCAGACCAAATCCACTAATAACAAGGATTGAAACTTGACCAAATAACCGGAACGCATAAAGAAATTGGGCTTTCAGACCAAATCCACTAATAACAAGGATTGAAACAAACACAAATTGCGTCCATTCCTGACGTAATTCAACTTTCAGACCAAATCCACTAATAACAAGGATTGAAACATTGTATCGTATTTTCGGATATTGAGACGACTAATAACTTTCAGACCAAATCCACTAATAACAAGGATTGAAACCCAGTTTTAATCTCCGCTTGACTTCCTCTATGAATACTTTCAGACCAAATCCACTAATAACAAGGATTGAAACCTTGTAGGGATAAAATCTTTTGGGCAGCAAAAGACCTTTCAGACCAAATCCACTAATAACAAGGATTGAAACTAAATGGTCATATGATTATGTAATAAAGAAGAAACTTTCAGACCAAATCCACTAATAACAAGGATTGAAACAGGACGGAAAAGTCGAAGAAGTCGAAGCAGAAGAACTTTCAGACCAAATCCACTAATAACAAGGATTGAAACTGATAAATTTTGTATTACTAAAACTCGTAATAATGCTTTCAGACCAAATCCACTAATAACAAGGATTGAAACTACAATCCATTACATCACGACCGAACTCCTTTATAACTTTCAGACCAAATCCACTAATAACAAGGATTGAAACAAAAACTTCTGCCAACAAGGTATATATGCAATACCCCTTTCAGACCAAATCCACTAATAACAAGGATTGAAACAATAGTCCTTTTCGGGAATGCTGTAATATTGCATACCTTTCAGACCAAATCCACTAATAACAAGGATTGAAACCACCCCTTCGCCATCTGTTGTGGCGTTCTAAAACTCTTTCAGACCAAATCCACTAATAACAAGGATTGAAACAAATAACTTTCTTTTAGCTCTATTGATATACTTTCTTTCAGACCAAATCCACTAATAACAAGGATTGAAACTAGAAGCATACTACTAAACGAAGGAGAAGAAATAACTTTCAGACCAAATCCACTAATAACAAGGATTGAAACAAAAGACGTGAAATTTCAGGAAACATAATGTTCTTCTTTCAGACCAAATCCACTAATAACAAGGATTGAAACCCAGCCCTTGCAGAAATGTGAGGGCTTTTTTGTGGGCTTTCAGACCAAATCCACTAATAACAAGGATTGAAACGCACCTCTTAGGTTAGCATCGATTAGGTTAGCACACTTTCAGACCAAATCCACTAATAACAAGGATTGAAACGAGAAACGTTTTAAATACGGAAATTTAAGCCCGTACTTTCAGACCAAATCCACTAATAACAAGGATTGAAACTCACAGAAGAAGAAGCAAAAAAATATTAAAATTATGACTTTCAGACCAAATCCACTAATAACAAGGATTGAAACTTCCAAAATCAGTTTTTCTAAGTTTACACATTCTTCTTTCAGACCAAATCCACTAATAACAAGGATTGAAACAGGTATGGAATGTAGAATTAACCGATGATGACATACTTTCAGACCAAATCCACTAATAACAAGGATTGAAACATTTTGCTAACTTCCTATTCCCTTCTACTCTTTTACTTTCAGACCAAATCCACTAATAACAAGGATTGAAACCAAATAATCACCACAAGGAAAATATTATCCCGTCTACTTTCAGACCAAATCCACTAATAACAAGGATTGAAACAAAAAACACGAATTTTAGAAGAGGGAAATATAATACTTTCAGACCAAATCCACTAATAACAAGGATTGAAACAGCAAGGTATTGTAATATGATGCTGATAGGGGAAACTTTCAGACCAAATCCACTAATAACAAGGATTGAAACAAAATTATCTTGGCTCATCAGAAGATGCGTTAAGCGCTTTCAGACCAAATCCACTAATAACAAGGATTGAAACTAGATTCGAAAAAAGCGTTAAAGAAATATAATGATCTTTCAGACCAAATCCACTAATAACAAGGATTGAAACTAGAGAAGGAAGGTAACACTTCGGGGAACGCTGCAGCTTTCAGACCAAATCCACTAATAACAAGGATTGAAACTTAACTTATTTCTAAGCAATAAAATGGTATTATTCTCTTTCAGACCAAATCCACTAATAACAAGGATTGAAACATGTAAAGACATTTGTTTTTCACATACAGACTTTCTCTTTCAGACCAAATCCACTAATAACAAGGATTGAAACTGTAATCCTGTATATCTTTTGTAAATATGTCTAAAGGCTTTCAGACCAAATCCACTAATAACAAGGATTGAAACACTATCTTGTAAATCGTACCCCCCCAAAAAAATGGCTTTCAGACCAAATCCACTAATAACAAGGATTGAAACATAGGTGCAGACCTAAGCGGTGCAAACCTAAGATGTCTTTCAGACCAAATCCACTAATAACAAGGATTGAAACATAGACGATAACCCAACGAGTACAACCGCATCAGGACTTTCAGACCAAATCCACTAATAACAAGGATTGAAACATAACCGTTTCTGATAATAAAATCCCCAACTTTTCCTTTCAGACCAAATCCACTAATAACAAGGATTGAAACTTTCCAGATAATGAAGTGGTTACATCTATGTTAGCCTTTCAGACCAAATCCACTAATAACAAGGATTGAAACTAAATAAGATCCTAGACGGAGATTTTTCGATAATCTTTCAGACCAAATCCACTAATAACAAGGATTGAAACTAATTATTCAGGTGATCCAAACGTTTTAAACAAGTCTCTTTCAGACCAAATCCACTAATAACAAGGATTGAAACGGATTAAAGCCTAGGGAATACTATGAGCTTACATTCTTTCAGACCAAATCCACTAATAACAAGGATTGAAACCATAGAAGAAAACCCACAATGGGCAAAGGATAGAGGCTTTCAGACCAAATCCACTAATAACAAGGATTGAAACGGTGCTCTCCCATCTGCATTCGATTGACCAACGATTCTTTCAGACCAAATCCACTAATAACAAGGATTGAAACATTGAAAGAGGGATTCCTGAACAGGAAATTGCTTTCTTTCAGACCAAATCCACTATTAACAAGGATTGAAACCCGACAACTTCCCCACCGCTGACGCTTCTGTAACGGACTTTCAGACCAAATCCACTAATAACAAGGATTGAAACCTTATCAAAGGTAAGCAATTAGTTAGTAATAACCTTCTTTCAGACCAAATCCACTAATAACAAGGATTGAAACGAATAGAAGCCTGAATCAAATAAGGATATTTTCATCTTTCAGACCAAATCCACTAATAACAAGGATTGAAACTAGCGTACATTTCCGTTATTTTTTTCTGGCGTATGGCTTTCAGACCAAATCCACTAATAACAAGGATTGAAACCGAATGGGTCAGCCGTGAGAAGTTTTTCGAGCAAATCTTTCAGACCAAATCCACTAATAACAAGGATTGAAACAATAAATTATAATACCATGATATGCAAACAAGCGACTTTCAGACCAAATCCACTAATAACAAGGATTGAAACCCCGACTTCCCTTCTTTGAGTTGATCTGCACCATTCTTTCAGACCAAATCCACTAATAACAAGGATTGAAACTTATGAAGATATTAATGAATATACACGCCTATGTGCCTTTCAGACCAAATCCACTAATAACAAGGATTGAAACCGATGAGCTGAAAGGAAAATATCCGAAGAGCTTTGACTTTCAGACCAAATCCACTAATAACAAGGATTGAAACTGGCTAGTTGACCCTTTTTTAAATTTAACCCTTTAAACTTTCAGACCAAATCCACTAATAACAAGGATTGAAACAAAATACGGCACACTAAAACACCTTTGACCATGAAACTTTCAGACCAAATCCACTAATAACAAGGATTGAAACAGATACCGTAAAATATGTTTTGGATTCCTTTCTTCTTTCAGACCAAATCCACTAATAACAAGGATTGAAACCTTTCTACCCAATTTTCCGTAGCATAACCCGATACTCTTTCAGACCAAATCCACTAATAACAAGGATTGAAACTCGCAACAAAAGAGGAGAGGTAAAGATAGGTTGGCTTTCAGACCAAATCCACTAATAACAAGGATTGAAACCCAATTCCCACATTGTGACAAAACAACACAAACATCTTTCAGACCAAATCCACTAATAACAAGGATTGAAACCAATCAATTCGTACAATGCGACCAGTAAAAAATTCTTTCAGACCAAATCCACTAATAACAAGGATTGAAACTGAAGATTTGGATTTTGCGTGTTATTGTTATTTTTTCTTTCAGACCAAATCCACTAATAACAAGGATTGAAACTAATCACATACAACGCTGCTAACTCTAGTCCATTACCTTTCAGACCAAATCCACTAATAACAAGGATTGAAAAAATTAAGAATGAATGACCTATTAAACTATTAAACTAATAGACTAGTATAGACTAGTAGACTAATAGACTAATAAACTAGTAGACTAGTAGACTAATAGACTAGTAGACTAATAGACTAGTAGACTAATAAGCTTCCTTTTCAATTCTGCTGTCTCAACTCGATCAAATTTTTAAATGGATCTCGGATGATGACAGATAGCATGCTTTGGTCTTCCGGTAGGTGACGTAGTTTTGGAGTTGGAAAGGAGCCGGGTTTCATGCTTAGAATTTTTCGGAAAGGGATCAGTTTTTCAAAATTTTCGACTAACATCCAACTGCCCACACCTTCCTGATTGGAATATTGTGCCAGTTGGAATGTGATATGCCCTCTCAAAGACAGTTGTATTCGGAAGGCTCCTTCCTCCGGTTTTTTCTCCCAATCTATTTTGTACCCTAACCATTTAACATAGAATGCAATTGCTTTATCATAATCTGATACTCGTAAAATAGGAATTACTTTTTCCATAACGATAAAATAGTAGATATAAATGTCTTAAATAAGGCGAAAGTAGGACAGGATTTTCATTTTACCAAAAGAGAAGGGCGTTTTCCTAAAGAGTAAATGAAAAGATTATTAGGGCTTGTTCAATAACACATTCTGGTTGATAACACAGGAAATTGCAATCATTGTGTTTTATCTCGCAATATTTACCCTTTTTATTGGAAAAAATCTACAAATTGTTTAAGATCAACGACTTGTCGAACTTTTTTATGTTTTGATTGATCCTCAAATTTGAGGAATGGTTTGAAATTATCTTTTTGCATCTATGTTTCGGAAAGCCCAACAGCTCCCGCGTTACAGACTCGTTGCAGTAGGCTACTGCTGCGGCTGAGTTCGATGCATTTCGATGGTACTCAATGTACCATATTTCGATAAACTCAATATATCACCTTGTAGCTACAAAAAGATAATCCCATGAATAATGCGGGTTATGTTAATGCAAGTTTTTTCATAAAAGACTGTGTATATCCTTAAAATATGAGAAAACTGGAATAACTCCCTCGTTTTTTAGATATAGGCAGAAAAAATGAAGTCTTGCCTTGAATAGGAGGGATTACAATTCTGCTTCCCCTTTAATAATTTCTTTTACTCGTTTTGTTGTTAGTGATTTAGGACGTTCCAGAGGCAAACCCAGAGCACGATCCCAACAAAGAGAAGCAAGGACGCCCAGGGAGCGCGCTACACCAAATAAGACGGTATAAAAGTCATATTCTTCCAATCCATAGTGTACCAAAAGAGCGCCGGAATGAGCATCTACATTTGGCCAGGGGTTTTTTACTTTCCCTAAGTCTTTAAGTATATCGGGTACCACCTCGTAGATGCGCCAAACAACATTTACTAAATCGTCATCGGGAAGATGTTCTTTAGCAAATTCCATCTGTGCTGTAAATCGGGGATCGGTCTGACGTAAAACAGCATGACCATATCCGGGGACAACTTTACCGGCATCCAGCGTTTGGCGTACATAATTTTGAATTTGTTCTTTGGTGGGCAATCCATCCCCAATTTCTTTTCTCATCTGTTCTATCCAGCGAATAACTTCCTGATTAGCCAACCCATGCAATGGCCCCGCAAGGCTGTTCATGCCTCCGGCGAAAGCCAGATAGGGATCGCTTAAGGTGGAACCAATTAAGTGGGTCGTATGCGCGCTGGCATTTCCACCTTCATGATCGGCATGGATAGTCATATAAAGTCGCATCAATTCCCGAAAATCTTCATTATCAAAGCCAAGCATATGGGCAAAGTTTCCTGCCCAGTCCAATTCGGGATTGGGTTCTATATGTTCACCGTTTCTGTATTTTCTTCTATAAATATAGGCTGCCAGCCGGGGTAAACGTGCTATTAAATTGGCAACATCTTCAAATGTATAAAGCCAATAATCTTTTTTATTAATTCCTTTTTTATATGCTTTGGCAAAGTTTGATTCTGTTTGCATGGCAACAATTCCCGTTACGAATTGTGTCATTGGATGGGTCTCCAGAGGAAGTTGATCGATGGCATTGAAGACATGCCTCGGAATTTGAGACCTTCTGCCCATGGCGTTGGAGATTTGTTCTACATCGTTAGCTGTTGGAACTTCCCCAATCAACATAAGGTAGAATAATCCTTCCGGAAGGGGTTCTTTCCCTCCATCAGCAGTAGGAAGTTTTTCTTGTAATTCAGGGATAGAAAAACCTCTGAAGCGGATACCATTAATAGGATCTAAAAGAGAAGTTTCCGAAACCAAGCCCGGCATTCCTCGCATTCCCTGATAGAGTTGCCTTATTTTGACCGTACTTATTTCATCTTCCCCATGCTGTGCAATGATTTCCTTGATTTCTTTTCCAAGCTCTTCAGATTTTTGTTTAAACCTTTCTTTTATTTCCTTCATTATACCACTTATTTTTCTTGTGTTATATTATTGTGTTTCTATAGGCAAATATAAGGAATAAAATACAGAATTTGAGTGTGTTGTATTTATTGACAAGTTATTTATTTGGGAGCTCTTCTATATAGTATGATAGCTAATATCCCAAAGACAATGTTGGGAATCCATACTGCGATCAATGGATTGAGGGTTCCTTTGACGGAAAAGGTAGTAGAAAATTGCATGAATAAAACATAAACCGCACTGATAACAATCCCTAAGGCCAAGTGTAAACCACTTCCTCCTCGAATTTTTCTGGAAGCAATAACAGCACCGATAAGGGTTAATATGATAATAGAAAAGGCGGAGGCTGTTCTTCTGTATTTTTCTACGTATAAATAATTAATAGCCTCTGTACTTCGCATTTTTTGATGTTGAATATATTGATTCAACTCTTTTGTGGTCATCCCCTCGATGATATTTGTACTCTTTCTAAGGTCTTTGGGGGTTAAATTAAGTTTTAGTAAAGAGTCCTTAATTTCGTGAACTTTAACTTTATTGTTACCAATTGTCCTTTTAATTCCTCTTCTGATTTCCCAAGCACCATCCGTTTTATTCCAGGTGATGGTTCTAGCCTGTAAACGAGATAATAATTTTTGTCCCCGGATTGTTTCTAATACAAATTCGTTGGCATATTGATCTTTGGGATAGTAGGTTTTTAGTGTAATATAACGGGAAGTATCAATACGTATATGTACATTATGTTGAATGTCCTGTTTCTTTTTTCGATCTATGTAGGTGTTTTCAAATGTGACCTTGATGACATTAGCATGTGGAATAACCGTTCGGTTAGCAAACCCCAATAGCAAGGCTAACATAATACCTCCGATCCAATAAGATCTTAGAAATCGGTGAAAACTGACTCCTGTGCTTAATATGGCTATAATCTCTGACTTATAGGCCAGTTTAGAGGTGAAAAAAATGACTGCAATAAATATAAAGAGTGGGAAAAGGAGTGCTAAAATGTGGGGTATAAATCCTAAATAATAATTGGTAAAGATAAACCAGGGACTCAGGCTATACTCGATGAAATTATCCATCTTTTCTGTAATATCAATAACCACAGAGATGATTGCAAAGATGCAGATGGCAAAGATAAAAGTGCCAATGAATCTTTTAAGTATGTACCAATCGATCTTTTTCATTCAGGATGCAATATAATAAAGACTATGTAGTTAATTTATAATCTGGTCTTTAATTTTGGAAGAAGGGCCTCTTTCCATTTCGTAAAAGTACCCTCTTGAATATGTTTTCTGCTTTGTTTAACCAGGTTGAGGTAAAAGCAAAGATTGTGGATGCTTGCGAGTTGCATGCCCAGTATCTCTTTGGCAATAAACAGATGACGTAAATAGGCTTTTGAATATTGTTGGCTTGGTCGACATGGGGTTTTTGAGTCAATGGGAGAGAAATCTTCTGCCCATTTTTTATTTTTTATATTGATGATGCCTTCTTCGGTATATAACATGCCGTTTCTGCCATTTCGGGTAGGAACGACACAATCAAACATATCCACTCCCAAGCCGATGCACTCAAGAATGTCCCAGGGATATCCTACCCCCATTAGATATCGGGGCTTCTCTTTGGGAAGGACATGACAGGCTATATCGGTCATCTCATACATAAGTTCGGATGGTTCTCCTACGCTTACCCCTCCAATAGCATTTCCCTCACAATCTCTTTTGGCAATTTCTTCGGCAGACCATTGTCGAAGGTCTTTAAAGACTCCTCCTTGAACGATGGGAAACAAGGTTTGATCATACCCATATTTTCCGGGGGTATATTTGAGTTCTTTGATACAACGATCTAACCAACGATGCGTCCGTTCGGTAGATGCTTTTACATAATTTCGTTCTGCAGGATAGGGGGGACATTCATCGAAAGACATCATAATGTCAGCGCCTATACTGCGTTGTATTTGCATGACCTTTTCCGGAGTAAATAAATGTTTAGAACCGTCAATATGAGATTGAAAAAGGACGCCTTCTTCTTTTATTTTTCTGTTGGAGGCCAAAGAAAAGACCTGAAATCCTCCGCTATCGGTCAGAATCGGCTGATGCCAATTATTAAACTGTTGTAATCCTCCGGCTTGTTCTAAAATAGAAGTTCCGGGTCTTAGGTAAAGGTGATACGTGTTTCCAAGGATGATTTGTGCCTTGATTTCTTCAGAAAGTATTTCACTGCTGATGCCTTTGACACTTCCCACTGTACCCACGGGCATGAAAATAGGCGTTTCTATTTGACCATGATCGGTTGTTATCGTACCGGTACGAGCATGGCTTTTACTATCCTGATGAGCTAAGGTGAATTTCATTTCTAAAAAACTATAAAAGGGGCAAAAATACCGGAAAATGATTACTATTACCAGATTTTTACTCTGATTTTCATAGGGTTTCTTAATTTTACCTTTTCATTGAATGTTTAAATCGGAAGAAAGTGAAGCGAATAGAGAAGTATTTCCCTGAATTAACAGAGGTACAAAGACAGCAATTGATTGAGCTGTTGCCTATTTATCAAGAATGGAATGCCAAGATTAATGTCATCTCCAGGAAAGATATGGATTATTTTTATGAGAAACACGTTTTGCATTCTATGGCTATTGCCAAGGTGCTTTCTTTTTCAAAAGGCATGAAGGTCATGGATCTAGGAACAGGAGGCGGATTCCCGGGGCTTCCTTTGGCGATTTTATTTCCGGAGGTTCAGTTTCATTTGGTGGATTCTATTGGAAAAAAACTAAAAGTAGTGGATGCGGTGAGAGAACAACTGCAATTGAAAAATGTGACAACTGAGCATAACAGGGCAGAAAAAATTAAACATTCACCTTTTGATCTTGTTGTGACGAGAGCTGTGGCTTCATTGAAGAAATTAGGTCGATGGTCGAAGCCTCTTTTAAAGAAAGATAACGAGGCTGCCTTGATTTGTTTGAAGGGAGGTGAACTTGCAGAAGAAATATCAGAAAGTGGATATCGACCTCATGTTTATCATTTGAAAGACTATTTTCAGGAAGATTTTTATAAAACAAAAAAGCTTTTATTGATAAAGCCTTAATATGAGAAGGGGGGAAATGTAAAAGAAAAGATAATAAAGGTAGGGTAGAGGTTCCTTGTTGAAAATAAAAGATTGTACTTTTGCCAAACCATGAATGAAAAAATATTAATATTTGACTTTGGCTCACAATATACACAGTTGATAGCTAGAAAGGTTAGAGCCTGTAATGTGTATTGTGAGATTCATCCTTGTACGAAGGATATTTCTATTGATAACTCTGTAAAAGGAGTAATTTTGTCCGGAAGTCCTTTTTCGGTAAACGATTCGAATGCTCCGAAGATGGCGGTAAAGCCATTGTTAGAAAAAGTTCCTGTGTTAGGGGTTTGTTATGGTGCACAATTAGTAGCAAAGGCTTTTGGTGGGGAGGTGGTTCCTACAACACATAGAGAATATGGAAGAGCAGAGATGATTCATGACAGTGAGAAAGCTCTTTTTGAAGGAATGTCTAAGCGTAGTCAGGTGTGGATGAGTCACGGGGATGCTATTCTTCACCTTCCGGAAGATTTTGAGGTGATAGCATCTACGGCTTCCATTCCTGTAGCGGCTTTTGCAGAAGAGAAGATGAGTGTTCATCCTTTTTACGGATTACAATTTCATCCGGAAGTCTATCATTCTACAGAAGGAGAACGTTTGTTGAAAAATTTCTTAGTGAATATTTGTGGCTGTTTGCAAGATTGGACACCGGCGGCTTTCGTAAAGGAAACTGTAGATCATATCAAAACTATTGTTGGAAAACAACATGTGATTATGGCGTTGAGTGGAGGAGTGGATTCTACGGTGGCTGCGAGTTTGATTCAAGAGGCGATAGGAGATCAATTAACAGCAGTGTTTGTTGATAATGGATTATTAAGAAAGAATGAATATGAAGAAGTCTTGTCCTCTTATAGGGATATGGGATTGAATGTGATTGGGGTGGATGCGAAGGAACGTTTTTATACTGCATTAAAAGAAGTGAAGGATCCTGAACAAAAAAGAAAAATTATAGGTGGTTTATTTATAGATATCTTTCAGGAAGAAGCTCAAAAAGTTGAAAATTCAGCCTTTCTGGGTCAAGGAACCATCTATCCGGATGTGATAGAATCTGTATCTGTAAATGGTCCTTCGGCAACGATTAAATCGCATCATAATGTCGGAGGGTTACCGGAAAAAATGAATTTAAAACTGATAGAACCCTTGCGGAATTTGTTTAAGGATGAAGTAAGAAAGATGGGTAGAGAAATTGGAGTTTCGGGAGCCTTTTTGAATCGACATCCGTTTCCCGGTCCCGGTTTAGGTATTCGTATATTGGGAGATATAACGGCAGAAAAAGTAAAATTACTTCAGGAAGCAGATGCTGTTTTTATTAGTAAATTAAGAGAAACCGGTTTATATGATGAGGTTTGGCAAGCAGGAGCTATTCTCTTACCGGTACAAAGTGTGGGAGTTATGGGGGATGAACGTACTTATGAATTTACAGTCGCTTTAAGAGCTGTTTCTTCTACCGATGGGATGACTGCAGACTGGGCTCGTTTACCTTATGATTTTCTGGGAGAAGTTTCTAATACCATTATAAACAAAGTAACAGGAATCAACCGCGTGGTTTATGATATTAGTTCAAAACCGCCTGCAACGATAGAATGGGAATAATTTTTGTAAAGCATTCATATTATGAAGAAAGTATCTCGGGTTTTTATTTTTTTAGCATTCACTGTTTTTCTTAGTTCTTGTTTTCTATTTAATAAGACAACTAGAGTAAAATTGCCTAACGCTCCGGAAAAGAAGGAGACACAACATCAACTTCCGGAAAAGAAGGAAAAGGAAAAGAAGAAAGAGGAAACGACTAAAAAAGAAACACCAAAGGAAACCTTTTATGATGTTGCTTTATTTGTTCCTTTAGATATTGATAATGTTGTGACCAACGACTTTCAGGTAGGAAGTAAGCAGGTATTGCCTTCGCATACCCGGGAAGGATTGAGCTTTTATGAAGGAGCTCTGATGGCTATAGATAGTTTGAGAGCACAAAATATCCCGGTAAGGTTGTATGTATATGATAGTCGATCTAAAAAAGAACCCTTGTCTGATTTATTGAAGGAAGGAAAATTAGATTCTGCTAGTTTGATTATTGGAGCAGTTAGAGGAGAGGAGTTTAAGAAAATTGCAGAGTATGCCAAGTCTCAAAAAATTAATTTTGTTTCAGCGACTTATCCGAATGACGGCGGAGTGACAAATAATCCATTTCTTTACATTGTCAATAGTACGCTTCATATTCATAGTATTGCAATGCAAAGTTTTGCCCAAAGGAAATTTAGTAATAAGAGATTGACGGTTATTTACAAAAATAGTGCACAGGGGAAACAGAGTCTCAAATATATGAAAGAGGCTTATCAAAAGATGAATCTTTCTCGAAAGTCTCCATTGCATACTCTTGAATGGAAGGAGGATGCAGAGGCTTCAACAAAGCAGTTGATAGCCGGATTACAGAAAGGGAAAAAGAATGTTATTTTATTGACAACCATTTATCCGGACATATCAGAAAAAATAATAAAGGCATTGGTTCCCTATGTAGAAGATTATAAAATCAGTATCGTTGGCATGCCTACATTGGGAAGTGCAAGTAAATTAAAGAATGATGAATTTAAAGGAATAGATATTTATTATGGAACCGTATTCCCCTATGATCATCTTGAGAAATATCCGGTAATGAAAAAAATTATGTGGGAATATTTTGGGCAATATCATGCTCGACCTACTAAAGAAGCTCTGAATGGTTATGAAACGGTTTTTTATTTCGGTCATCTTCTGGATAAATCAGATAAAAAATTTAACAAAGAAATCAATAAATCGAAAGGATCACTCGCTACAGATTATTCTTTTCAGCCAATTTATAAGGATGCACAGGAGAAGAATGTTGATTATTATGAAAATACGAGAATTTACTTTCTCCGTGAACGAGATGGAGAAATCTCTCCTGCAAATTAGACCAGTACTTTGTTCGATTACAATTAATCTTTTGTAAAATCTCATAAATTGTTTAAATTTATGATGAGAAAAGGGAAAGGAGGGGAATAGCTCAGGAGTACCTGACTTGGCTTTTTATAAGACAATGATTGTTGGGTCTATGAAAGAAAGCAAAAAATTCCATCCGGCTGATTCAATAATCGGTCAAGATTACCGCCCACCGGGCGGAAGAGAGCGAGAACGTGCAGATTTTACTACTCACACTTCTATATTCCGATTAGTACCGCTGACCATCATTGTTGGAGCGATGGGGGCCTTAGTGGCTTTGTTGTTGGTTTGGTTAATCGGCTTTATTACGAACATCCTTTATTATCAAGTTGTAGATTTTCATTTACGTTCCCCTAAAGATAATGCTCTGGGGTGGTGGAGTGTACTCATTCCTATAGTAGGAGGAATTATTGTTGGCTTGATGGCAAGGTATGGATCCACGCTTATTAAAGGGCATGGCATTCCGGAAGCGATGGAGAATATTTTGGTGGGAGGGAGTAAAGTCCAACCGAAACTAACGATTTTAAAACCTGTTTCTAGTGCTGTGAGTATCGGTACCGGTGGACCTTTTGGTGCTGAAGGACCTATTATATTAACAGGAGGAGCCCTAGGCTCCCTTTTAGCCCAATTTCTGAAATTGAGTTCTATTGAAAGACGAAGCTTGCTGGTTGCCGGGGCAGTGGCAGGGATGAGTGCTATATTTGGAACTCCCATAGCAGCGGTGTTGTTGGGTGTTGAATTGCTTGTTTTTGAGTGGAAGCCACGAACAATGGTGTTAATGGGGATAGCCAGTGCTGTTGCAGATATATTAAGACATGTTTTTGTAGCACAAGGTTGGATGATGCCGGAACCCTTATTTCCTGTAGGACAAGCCCCTATGGGAGGTGGAACCGGATTAATGGATGCCGTCTTACTTGGTATTGTAAGTGGTGGCTTTGCGTGGGTAGCTACCAAGGCGGTCTATGGTGCGGAAGATGCTTTTCGAAAGATTCCTATTCCCTGGATGTGGTGGCCGGCTATTGGTGGCTTAATTATCGGATTGGGCGGGATGATCTCTCCTCGTGTTTTAGGGGTAGGATATGACACGATTGCAGATGAATTAGCCGGTTCTTTAACCTTATATACCTTGGTACTTGTTTTGGTAGTGAAGCTCTTGGTCTGGGCCTTAGGATTGGGCTCCGGAACCAGTGGTGGTATTTTGGCCCCTCTGCTTATGATGGGTGCTGCTATAGGTGGAGTCCTGGGACATGCTATTCCGGGAGGAACTCCTGCTGATTGGGCGGTCCTCGGGATGGCAGGCTTGTTATCCGGAGTTACTCGTTCCCCTTTTACTTCTATCATTTTTGCCATCGAACTAACACATGATACGGATTTGCTGTTGCCCTTGTTAATAACAGCAACCCTTGCCCATTTTATCAGTGTTTTGATCCTAAAAAGATCTATCTTGACAGAAAAGGTTGCCCGGCGCGGTTTTCATGTCTTGAGAGAATATGAAGTCAATCCTATGGATAGTCTTTTCGTCAGGGAAGTAATGATTACTGATGTATTATCTGTAGAGTCCGGTCGTCCCTTAGAAGAAGTAGTGAAGGTGCTTCGGCATGATTCGGAAAAGAGAATACAAAGGATTTTACCCGTAGTAGAGAATGGGAAAATTTTAGGATTGGTGCCTTGGCAAGATGTTATGGAGGTCGCTTTGGATAGGAAATTAAAAGGCAAAACAGTGAACGATATCATGATTGAAAAAATGATTGTGGCTAATCCGGATGAATCTTTGGCCGAGGTGGCTGATAGAATGAGTGTCTGTAAAGTTGGCGTGATGCCGGTGGTGGAACAGCAGAATCCCTCTGAGTTGAAAGGGCTTATTACACAATATAACCTTTTAGATGCCAGAAGCTGGAAACTGCATGAAGAGCGGCAAAGGGAAAAAGTCCTTCATCTCTCCTGGTTGCCAAAATTTATGCCCTATTTGTTTCAAAGTTATGCAGGGAACAAAAAGCCTAAAACTTCCTCAGATGAGAAAGAAGATTTATCTTAGAATTTAAGAAATCCTTCACTCTGTTTTTTGTGTTTTATTTTCCAAGTCAACATAAAAAACATATATTTATACCAGTAAATAAAAACAAAAAAAAATACCGTATATGAACAATGCCTATTTTTATTTTCCGGAACCGGAAAATGAACCGGTCATGCAATATGCTCCCGGTGATGAAGAAAGAGAAAAATTGAAAAAAGCAATTTTAGCGTTAAAAGAGCGTCAGATAGATATCCCTATGGTTATTAATGGGCAGGATGTTTTTACTGATGACAAACAGGATATTCATCCTCCACATGAATTAGCTCATACCTTGGGACAATATTCAAAAGGGAATCGTAAGCATATAGAAAAGGCAATTGATGCAGCCTTAAAGGCTCAAAAGGAATGGGCTGCTACCAGTTGGGAACATCGAGCGTCTGTTTTTTTGAAAGCTGCTGAACTGCTAACAACCAAATATAGAGCAAAAGCAAATGCAGCCACTATGTTAGGTCAAAGCAAGAATGTCTTTCAGGCGGAGATAGATGCAGTCTGTGAATTGGCTGATTTTTTACGCTTTAATGTACATTTTTTGAGTGATATTTATGATCAGCAGCCCTATTCTCCGAAAGGAGTCAATAATAGATTAGAATATCGACCCTTGGAAGGTTTTGTAGCTGCGATTACTCCTTTTAATTTTACGGCTATAGGAGGGAACCTTCCTCTTGCTCCTGCTATGTGTGGAAATGTGGTGCTGTGGAAACCTTCTGATACACAAATTTATTCTGCTCATTTTGTTATGGAAATCTTGCAAGAAGCCGGTCTGCCGGATGGAGTGGTAAATTTGTTGTTTACTGATGGCCCTGAATTTGGAGATACGTGTTTAAATCATCCCGATTTTGCAGGTTTGCATTTTACAGGATCTACAGCCACCTTTAAGCATTTATGGAAAAGTATCGGGAATAATATCGATAGCTATAAAAGCTATCCTCGAATTGTTGGAGAAACGGGAGGTAAAGACTTTGTGGCCGTTCATAGGAGTGCTAATGTAGATGAAGTCGTGGCCAATCTTGCTCGCGGAGCCTATGAATTTCAAGGACAAAAATGTTCTGCCGCTTCAAGAGCTTATTTGCCTTCCAATCTGGCAAAGGAGATAAAAGAGAAATTGATTGCGGAGATAAAGACTATAAAGATGGGAGGAGTAGAAGACTTTAGTAATTTTGTCAATGCAGTGATTGATGAGCGTGCTTTTGATAAAATAAGTCGGTACATAAATAAAGTAAAAGATAGTGATGAAGCAGAAATATTGATCGGGGGAGGTTGTGATAAACAAAAAGGATATTTTGTAGAGCCTACACTCATTGAAGCAGAAAAACCGGATTTTCTTACCATGCGAGAAGAAATATTTGGTCCTGTACTCACAATTTATGTTTATGATGAAAATGAATGGGAAAAGACGTTGGATCTTGTAGATACCACCTCTGGTTATGGCTTGACGGGAGCTATCTTCTCTAGTGACCGGAAAGTAATTGAGGCAACGACTAAACGTTTAGAAAATAGTGCAGGTAATTTTTATATTAATGATAAACCTACAGGAGCCGTTGTTGGTCAACAACCTTTTGGGGGGGCACGAGCCTCCGGTACAAATGATAAAGCAGGATCTATGTTGAATCTTTATCGCTGGCTCAATGCCAGGACTATTAAGGAAACTTTCGTTCCGGTGACGGATTATAGGTATCCTTTTTTAGGGGAAGAATAGTAATCCTAATTTGGAATTGTCGTAAATACCCGCATGCTGTCTTTGAGGTTGGAGAGGAATTTGTTATTCTTCCTTTTGTACCGGACAAGTTTACGGGTATTTTAGTGTGTTTGTATCTTCGTTATTTTACCGGGTGAGGCATTTTATGGTAGTGTTGCAAACAAAATTCATCCATTTGGGGGGATCTTTTGAAGAAAAAGAGGAGAAAAAATTTGTATCGAAAAGAGGATTTGGTCTAAGAACGCTTGCTTTCAATACAAATTTCTTCCGAAAATTCACTTAACCCGCATTATTCATGGACTTAGCTTTTTGTAGCTACAAGGTGATATATTGAGTACCATCGAAATGTATCGAACTCCACCGCAGTAGTAGCCTACTGCAAGGAGTTTGTAACGCAGTGGTTATTGAGCTAAGCCGAAATATAGATGCAAAAAGATAAATTCAAACTATTCCTCAAATTTGAGGAACGATCAAAACATGAAAAAGTATGCCAAGCTATTGATTTTAAACGATTTTTAGAGTTCTTTCAAAAAAAATAGTGAATATTGCGGGTTAATCTGACGCGTTTTCACGATAATGCACCACGCATTGATTCAGAAAAAAGAATTTATTAGAGCTTCATATCGTCTAATATGCGCATGACTTCTTTCACATGTTGAGCCGATTCTTCCAGAAGTGTTGTTTCTTCTTCATTTAGATCTAATTCGATAACTTTCTCTATTCCGTTCTTGCCTAAGATTACGGGTACACCGAGATAAATTTGATCAAAACCGTATTCTCCTGTTAGCCAGGCACAGCAAGGAAATATGCGTTTTTCATTTTTGCAGACGGTTTCTACCATCTGTGCAGCAGCGGCTCCGGGAGCATACCAAGCTGAGGTGCCCAGGAGATTGACGATTTCTCCACCTCCTTTTTTTGTTCTCTCTATGATGATATCCAGCTTTTCTTTGGCTACTAATTCGGTAACGGGGATTCCGGAAATATTGGTGTAACGAGGAAGTGGAACCATGCTGTCGCCATGTCCGCCCATGAGTACTGCTTGAATATCCTTTGGAGAAACTCCTGTCTCTTCTGATAAAAAAGCTTTATATCGGGAGATATCTAAAATTCCTGCCATTCCGAATACTTTGTTACTCTCAAATTTAGATGTCAGATAAGCACAATAGGTCATAACGTCCAGTGGATTGGCTACAAGAATAATGATAGCCTCGGGAGAATATTTGACAATATTTTCTGTAACAGATTTGACAATAGCGGCATTGGTAGAAATCAAATCATCACGGCTCATACCCGGCTTCCTGGGTACTCCGGATGTAACAATTACAACATCACTTTGAGCTGTTTTTTCATAATCGTTGGTTGCTCCGGTAAGCTGTGTACTAAATTGATGAATGGCAGCACTTTCATACATATCTAGTGCTTTCCCTTCAGAGACCCCTTCTTTTATATCCAAAAGGACAATTTCTTCTAAAAAGTCTTTATGGGCAAGAACATTGGCACAGGTAGCACCTACATTTCCTGCTCCCACTACTGTAACCTTCATAATATGCTATTTGAGTTTTAAAAATGAATAGCATAAAGATAAACAATTCTGTAGACTATTTAAAATAGAAAGAGCAGGTTTGTTTCAGTTGTTTTATTTCGGGGATAGCGATTACTCTTTCAGATGAGCAATCAATTTGTCGATAGCTAACGACCCTTCATGATGATAGGTCAATTCTCCTTTTTTATTGTAGAGATAGATGCCGGGATAATATTTCTGTTGATAGAACATATTTAACCTCCGCGTAGGATCAGATCCCATAGTGATAATATCAGGATGTTTTTGAACTCCATATCCTCTATAGAAAGCATACATTTGCTTATATTCAAAAGGCGTAATCATGATGAGTTGTGTTCCCTTAAACTTGTCAATGTTTTTGATGATTTCTTTTACTTCGTGCTGGCAATGGGAACAGTCTACACTAAAGAGAAAAATCATGGTAGGAACCCCTTTTTTCAAATCTTTATTGGTAAAAGTCTTCTTCCCGACAGCAGTCATTGAGAAAGGAGGGATTTTTCCATATCTGACATATTTTGGCTGAGAAGCCTTCGATTGTGCCTGAGATAATATTGGAGGAACTATCAATCCTACAAAGAGTGCAATTAAAAATAAGCGTTTCATCGAAAAGTAATATTTATTTTTAATAAAATTAAAGTTGGGATAGACTATTTCCAAATTGCTTGATGGATAGAAAAATTAAGCGGTAGCTTTTGATGTAACCTCTTTTTCTATAGGAACATCTGTTTTTTCACCTGAAGGAGCATAATCTCCTTTCCAGGAATGTCCGCAATCTTTACATTTAAAAAGTCTTCTTCTTAGTTCAACGGTTAATACGACACAAGTAAGCATTCCGGTAATCACCAAGAAACTCCATCCCCATGCAAAAAATACTAAAATTGTGCCAATTACAGCTAAAATGGCGATAATTACAAAAAGTTTATTGGCGGTCTTATCAGAAATATCATGAGATTTGCACTCCGGACATGTTTGTAACATGAGAAAATTTTTTGTTGAAATGAGTTATTTTATACCGACACAAAAGTAAGACTTTTGTGCTAATCTTTACATTAAAAACTTACTTTTTTACCTGAAAGTCTTGCAATTTCACACAATGTTTTACTTTTGTGGCAGAATAATCTTTTTGAATAAGAAAAAATACTATGGCAAATACGTCAGATATTAGAAACGGTCTCATCCTAAAAATGAATAATGAACTCTATCAAGTAGTGGAGTTTGGACAAAATAAAACAGCTAGAGCAGCTGCTAAAGTCAGAGCAAAGCTGAAAAGTATTGAAACCGGCAAGACGGTTGAGCATACATGGAATTCCGGTGAAAATATACATCCCGTGAGAGTAGAAAAAAGACCTTTTCAATTTCTCTATAAAGATGATCTGGGGTTTAATTTTATGAATACTGAAACTTATGAACAGTTTGCGATGCCGGAGAGTAAAATTGATAAACCGGAATACTACAAAGAAGGGCAGGACTGTTTTATTCATATTAATACCGAGACCGATGAACCGATGAATGTAGAACTTCCGGATAAGATAGAAGTGAAAATTACTTATACCGAACCGGGATTGAAAGGGGATACCGCAACACGTACTTTAAAACCGGCTACAATAGAAACAGGAGCTACTGTAAAGGTTCCTTTATTTATCGATAATGATGAAGTAATCCGTATTAATACACAGACGGGAGAATACGTGGAACGTGTTAAATAACCTAACGAGAGGTAAAAAAAGGAATTTTTGTAAATTCACTGCTTAAACATATCTTTTAAAAACAATATTATGGAATTTAAACAAATTCAGGAGTTGATTAAACAAATCAACAAATCTCATGTGACCGAGTTGCAAATTGAGCAAGATGATTTTAAGATAACGATTAAGAAAGGAGGAGAGAAAAAGGAAAAAGAAGCTGCTCCCCAAATTCCTTCCGTTTCAGTCGTAAATCCAGCAATGTCCTATCCGGCACAACAAGTGGCGCCTAATCCTGCTCCTCAAGCTGCTCAACCTGCAAAAGAAGCGGAAAAAACGGCTCCTAAAGAGGATAAAAAGAAAGATAATCTGCTAACAATTAAATCTCCAATGATTGGTACTTTTTATAGAAGCGCCTCGCCTGATAAACCGGCATTCGTAAATGTTGGAGATAAGGTTGCTGCGGGAGATAATGTTTGTATCATCGAAGCAATGAAATTATTTAATGAGGTAGAAAGTGAGGTGAATGGTAAAATTGTAGAAGTGTTAGTAGAAGATGCCTCTCCTGTTGAATTTGATCAGCCTTTATTCTTAGTAGAACCTTAACCTTTAAGAGAAAGATATGTTTAATAAGATACTAATTGCAAATCGAGGTGAAATTGCACTTCGTATCATTCGTACATGTAAAGAAATGGGAATCAAAACGGTTGCCATTCATTCTACCGCAGATGTGGATAGTTTACATGTCAAATTTGCCGATGAGACGGTCTGTGTCGGTCCTCCTTCCGGTGCGGAATCTTATCTGAACATTCCTAATATTATGTCGGCGGTGGAAATTACAAATGCCGATGCTATTCATCCGGGGTATGGCTTTCTTTCTGAAAATGCCAAGTTTGCAGAAATATGTGCAGAACATGAAGTCAAGTTTATTGGTCCATCTGCAGAGATGATTAGGAAGATGGGAGATAAGATTACGGCGAAAGAAACGATGATGGCAGCTAATGTACCGGTCGTCCCCGGTTCAGAAGGCTTGCTGAAGGATGTTAAACAGGCAGTTGCTCTTGCAAAAGAAGTGGGGTATCCTGTTATGTTAAAAGCTACTGCCGGTGGTGGTGGTAAAGGAATGCGGGTCGTTTGGAAAGAAGAAGAAATAGAACATCATCTGGAAGCAGCACAAAAAGAGGCAAAAACTTCCTTCGGAAATGATGGTATTTATATGGAGAAGTTTGTAGAAGAACCTCACCATATCGAAATACAGATAGCGGGGGATCAAACAGGAAAAGCTTGTCATCTGAGTGAAAGAGATTGTTCTGTACAACGCCGCCACCAAAAATTGGTAGAAGAGTCTCCTTCTCCCTTTATGACGGATGAATTACGAGAGAAAATGGGGAATGCCGCCATAAAGGCTGCAGAAGCTATTAAATATGAAGGCGTTGGAACCGTGGAATTCCTGGTAGATAAGAATAGAGATTTTTATTTTATGGAAATGAATACCCGGATTCAGGTAGAGCATGGAGTGACCGAAGAAGTGGTAAATTTTGATTTGGTAAAAGAACAAATCAAAATAGCTGCAGGAGAACCTATTTCGGGAGAAAATTACTATCCGACTCGTCATGCTATTGAATGTAGGATTAATGCGGAAGACCCTTATCATGATTTCAGACCTTCACCCGGAAAAATAAAAGAGCTAAATACTCCCGGGGGGCATGGTATTCGTATAGATTCTCATATTTATGCAGGATATGCAATCCCTCCTTATTATGACTCTTTATTGTCTAAATTAATAGCTGTAGCACCCACCCGGGCAGAAGCTATTGAAAAGATGAAACGTGCATTGGACGAATATTTTATCGGAGGAACAAAAACCACTATCCCTTTTCATAAGCAAGTGATGAAGGATGAGCGTTTTAGAAGTGGTCAGTTTACTACCAAATTCATTGAAGGTTTTGAATTGAAACCTGAGAAAGAACTAGATGAAAAATAGCATTTTAAGGTATTTTTAGAAAAAGCTTCTCTGCATCCAGAGGAGCTTTTCTTTTATCAAGGATATTTTATATTCCTAAAAGGAATACTGCCGGTCGCTTGTGCAAAGCAGGTTTGTCGTTTTTCCAGTCACTGATTGGTCTCGTTACAATGTATTCTGTTGGTGCAGTAATATCTACTGCAATACATAATTTGAATTGGGAAGGAAGGTGGGAAATGATATCTTCGAATAGTTTTTCATTTCGATATGGGGCTTCCATGAAAATTTGTGTTTCCTTAAATTTTTGTACTCTTTTTACCAGCTCCTTTAAGGCTTTGACTCGTTGACCTGCCTTTCGGGGTAAGTAGCCGCTAAATCGGAAACTTTGACCATTGAATCCGGAAGCGCTTAATGCCATTAACATGGCATTAGGACCTACAAGAGGGACAACAGTAACGCCTATTTGATGCGCTGCTTCTACTAAAACATTTCCCGGATCTGCTATACAGGGATAACCCGCTTCGCTGACTATTCCTACACTCTCTCCGCTTGATAACCATTTCCTTAATAAAGAAATGTCAGGTTGGTGATGTCGGTCGATTAAGCTGAATTGTCGATCATCTATAGTTATTGCTTTATCTAGTTTTTTAAAAAATCTTCGCGTCGTTCTTTCATTTTCTACAAAAAAATAATGAAGGTCTTGAATAGTTTGTAAAACGGAAGAGGGAAGTGAGTCCTGAGCATGCGGACTTAATAAAGAAGGAATGAGATATAAAGATCCCTGTCCATTTTTATTTTTGGGCATGATAAAGCTTTTTTATCTTTTTAAAGAACCGATAATAAAATTCTTTATTAAACATTTGAGAATCATTGAGTGCTTTATAAACTAGAAAAGCAGCGATTGGCAATAATAGTGCCGTTGCCATCCACATCCCTGCAAATGGGGTTAATACGTAGTTCTCAGACAACTGTTCTCCTATTGTGGAAGTGACATAAAAGATCACAAAAAAAGCAACGGCAAACACCAATGGTGTTCCCAATCCTCCCTTTCGAATAATAGATCCTAAAGGAGCACCAATAAGGAACAATACGAGGCAGGCAAAGGAAAGAGTGAACTTACGTTGCCATTCTATTTTGTGTTTAATGATATTTTTTTCTCTGTCATCATAAGAAGCTAGCGTAAGATCAATTTTATTCAGGGTCTGTTTTACTTTAGATTGAACATTTTGGTAAGCATATTCCCGATGATTTTTAGGGATAAGGCTGTCAAAAGAGGTGACTTTTGTTGGAGGTAAATTTTTAAGTATCCATCCGGAATCTTGCTTTTTCCATCGTTCAAATGGATATCTGGAAATCAGATCTGCATGTATCTTTTGAACATCATTACCGGTCAGTTGATCAATGGAGTCAATACTTTTCGAAAGCTGAAATACGTTTTGCATCTGGTAATTGCTCTTGAAAAGCTTTACGGGAGTTCTGGAAAGCTGAAAAGTGCTGAGATCCAAAACTTGTTTGAAATCCTTAAATTTGGTTTTCATAATTTCCTTTTTTCCCATTAATCGCCTTCCTCTTTCTTCATATTCATAACCATTATGCAGGTAAATATTAACAAAACGCTTGTTTTCAGCGGTTTGCATTTTTCCATTCTTTGCCATAATAAGTTTATGATTATTCGGATTCCTTTTATCATAAATCATGACATCATGAATGGTTTCCCCATCCGGATCTTTACTCTTTACCTTAATGGACATTCCGTTTATTTCATTAAAGAAAATACCGGGTTGTATGTTGAATCCATGTTTTAAGTTAACAATATCATAAAGTAGTGATTTGGCTTGAAGATTGGCTGCCGGAATCGCATAATTCGCAAAAAAGAAGGCTCCGGTAGTAAAAAAGAGACAAACTATAATAAGTGGACGCATAAACCGCATCAAGGAGATTCCAGCAGATTTTAGGGCTACCAACTCAAAGTTTTCCCCCATATTTCCGAAAGCCATAATAGACGATAATAAAATGGCTAAAGGTAAAGCAAGAGGAACCATGGTAGCACTCATATAAAAGATGAGTTTCCCTACCGTAAAAGAATCCAATCCTTTCCCTACCAAATCGTCAATATATTTCCATAAGAATTGCATGACCAAAACAAATAAGGTCACGAAAAAAATAATGACGAAAGGTCCTAAAAAGGTCTTGATAATAAGTTTATCGAGCTTTTTCACGTGGCAAATTTAATAAATACAATGAGATACCAACACTGTTTAACGTTTTCTCTTGAATAATTTGTGGGAAGGATGCAAATATTGCCTTTATATTTGCATAAATAGAACTGATATTTAATGGGGGAAAAACAACAAACGACTGAGAAATATCTTCAGCATTATTTTAAGAGCACGAGTGTGAGAAGGATTCATTCTCCTTTTGTTTATCGATTTTATTTGGAAGTCTTGAAGGATGAAAAGAAAGTGAGTCTTTTGTATTCGATTGAATTACAAAAAAAATTTTTGAAGGAGTGGAGAAAAAAGAAGTCCTCTCTTCTTTTAAAAGATAAAAGAAGGTATGAAAAGCAGGATTTCGTTTTTCAATCCGGATCGGAACGTTTATTTTCGAGACTTATCAAATTTTTTGAAATTTCGTCTTTTTTTGAAGTAGGAACCATGTTTATTCCTTTTGCTCCACTTTGGATCAAGGAAAAACCGGATTTTATGACGCAAGAAAAAGAAGAAGATGTGGACGAAATGAAGTTGAATGAGAAAGGACAGGAGGTTTTTTCTTTGAAAAAAATATTTAAAATTAAAAAGAAATATGTGTTAGAATCTATTCTCGATTTACCGAAAGGTACAAATATGATCTATATAGAGGAAGGCTCAAAGGAAAGGGAGATGATGTCGGTTTTTGATCGACTTCAACACCAAGTAGATAATGATTCAGTTCTCATATTTGGTGGTATACACCATACTTTAACTATGGAGAAAATATGGGGGCGGGTTCAAGAAGCAGCTATGGTAACCTTGACCATAGATATCTTCTATTATGGAATAGTCTTTTTTAAGAAAGAGATAAAAGAAAAACAGCATTTTAAATTGAGATATTAATCTATGGAAGGAAGGTGGTCTCATAAAAAAGGGAGGTTGACAATATCTTGTCTTTTTTTTATAGTGATGGCGGTAGTGATCAATTTATCTGCTTGCCATTCAGGAGAAAAGAAGAAAGAAGGAAAGAAAGATACAGTAGAAACATTACCTTTTCCCAAAATGCCGGATTCTTTGCATACTACTAATGATAGTGCAAAATGGTTTTTGGAAGTCGGGAAGCAACTCATACAAACGGAGGATTACAAGAATGCGGAGAAAAGCCTCAAAAAGGCGATTCATTTAAAGCCATTGGCATCTGAATATTATTCAGCAATGGGACAATTGTATCTGGAAGAGACTTTCAGAGATTCTGCCTATAAATATTTTTCCATTGCTTTACACCTGAATGCCGAAAATAAATCGGCTCGTTTACAAATAGCTTTTATCTTATGGTTGAAAGACAAGTATAAGGAGGCTCTTTTACAAACAGATACTTTGTTACATCAGGATGCCAAACAGCCTGGTGCTTTAGGAATACGTTCTCAAATCTATGAAGCCTTAGGGGATACGGATAAGGCCTTCAAAGAGATGGAAAAGGCTGCAAAAATGGCTCCCAAAAATTATAGCGTAGTAATGAGAATGGGGGACCTGTTATTAAAAAAGAATTCTGAAAAAGCGCTGTCTTTTTACCTAAAGGCATCAAAATTAGATTCCACCGCTGCAGAACCTTATTATTGTATGGGAATGATCTATGAAGAGAGGGAACAAGAGAAAAAAGCAGTAAAGTCCTTTAATCAATCTATTATCCTGGATGCTCATTTTATTCCTGCTTACATGCATTTGGGAAAATTATATGAAAAAGAAAAGAATTGGGAGAAAGCCGGGGAAATATATACCTTAGCTATAAGAATGGCTCCTACAAATAGTGAAGCGTACTTTAAAAAAGGACAGATGGAAGAGAAAAAGAGTCATATAGAAGCAGCCATTTCTGAATATAAACAAGCCTTAGTCTTTGATGATAAAAATAAAAAAGCCGAAAAAGCATTAGAAAGATTAAATCGTAAAAAAGAGGAAGAGTAATATCACTTTCCTTGTTAATCTTCATTATAAAAAGTAATTTACCTATACAAACAACTTCTTATGATCCCTAAAGAAATATATATCGCTCCGTCCTTATTAGCCTCTGATTTTTTAAATGTTGGCAAAGAAGTAGAAATGGTAAATAATAGTGAGGCAGAATGGTTGCATTTGGATGTAATGGATGGTCGCTTTGTTCCGAATATCAGTTTTGGTCTTCCGGTGATCGATGCAGTAAAAAAAGTATGTAAGAAAAAGATGGATGTTCACTTGATGATAAAAGAGCCTGAAAAATATGCAGAAGCTTTTAAGGTCGCGGGTGCGGATCATCTGACTGTTCATCTTGAAGCTTGTCCTAATCTACATCGTAATTTACAACAGATAAAAAATCTGGGAATGAAAGCGGGGATCGCCGTCAATCCCCATACTCCGATTTCGGCTCTAGAGGATATCATTCATGAAGCAGATTTAGTAAATTTAATGAGTGTTAATCCGGGTTTTGGAGGCCAATCTTTTATTCCGTACACGGTGGTAAAGATCAAGAAATTAAGAGCAATGATTGATCGAAAGCAATTAAAGACCCTTATAGAGATCGATGGAGGAGTGAATAAAGACAATGCAGCAGAAATCCTTGAGGCAGGGGCCAATGTTCTTGTTGCCGGCAGCGAAGTGTTTAAAGCGGAAAAACCGCTGACCATCATAAGTCAATTAAAACATGCGTTGGATGGATAGCTTTTTCTATAAAAAAACTTAACCCATATCGGAGGTTAAAGGGTTAAATTATTCAACATGTTCTTCAAGTAGCGGGAGGTACAGAGAGCAAATACCTATAGAAAGTTATTAGAATCTATAAGTTATAAAAGTAGCGGTAACGGGGATCGAACCCGTGTTTGAGCCGTGAGAGGGCCCCGTCCTAGGCCACTAGACGATACCGCCAGATGATGGCTGCAAAGGTAAATAATTTTACGCTTTTAAACTACTTTCCTTTAAAAACTATCCTACCTTTGCACATTTTTTTAGAAAACCTCCCTTTATGTTGTTACGACAAGAAGCTCAACAAACCATACGTTTGGCTATTCCTCTCATTTTGGGAGAAATTGCACAGGAAGCATTGAAGGTGATTGATACGGCTATGGTTGGAGCTATTGGTTATAAACAATTGGCTTCGGTAGCTTTAATAGGGAGTTTCATGACGATCCCTTTTATTTTTGGGGTGGGAATTACTTTATCGGTCTCACAAATGGTCTCCTTGGCTCATGGTAAGAATGACAAGCGGTTAACGAGCCATTATCTTTACAATGGTTTTTGGTTGTGTGCCGGTGCCGGGTTGCTGATTTCTATAGGATTGGAATGTAGCAAAGGGATACTTTATCATATGAACCAGGATCCGGAAGTCGTTCGATTGGGGATTCCCTATTTACAATTGATGGGTTGGTCCATCTTACCAATGTTGATGTTTTTTGCTCTGAAGCAATTTACTGATGGCTTACAATATACGCGGGTAGGTATGATTTTGTCTTTGCTTGCTTTGCCGTTAAATGCTTTTCTTAATTGGTTATTGATCTTTGGCCATTGGGGCTTACCAAGATTGGAAATTATAGGAGCAGGTTGGGGAACTTTGATTACTCGGGTATTGTTGTTTGTGGTCTTGGGGATTATTGTTCTTCGTCATAGAATATTTAGGAGATATGTTGCGGTTCGGTATCATGTATGGTATTTTAGGTGGGATACGATTAAGGAACTACTGTATATTGGGGTGCCAAGTAGTTTGCAGGTAACAATGGAAGCGGGAGCTTTTGCTCTATCCGGAATTTTTGTAGGGATGATTGGTGCGGTGGCTTTGGCTGCTCATCAGATCGCCTTGAGTATAGCTTCTCTGACTTTTGTTATTTCTATAGGTCTATCTCAGGCCGGATCTATTCGAACAAGCCATGCTTATGGTGGTAATAATTTTCCTAAAATGATACGAATAGGAAAGAGTACCCTCTTGACAGCTTTGGTATATGGGGGGATTTGTGCCCTTTTATTTGTTGTGCTTCGATTTCAGATTCCTCCTCTTTTTAATAAAGATGCTGAAGTGATGAAGCTTGCTTCCTGGTTGTTACTATTTGCCGCTATTTTTCAGATTTCTGACAGTGTTCAAGCCTCAAGTGCAGGTTTGTTGAGAGGAATAAAGGATATGAAAGTTCCTACGGTGTTTATAGGGATAGCTTATTGGGTGATTGGTATTCCGGTAGGATGTCTTTTGGCATTTACTTTTGGAATGGGAGCCTCAGGGATATGGATAGGACTTATTCTTGGATTGACTGCCTCTGCTTTGTTTTTGAGCTTTCGGTTTTTAAAAATGAGTAGAAAGAAAAATAAAGGGGTTAGAACTTAGGACAGTTAATGCTGTGGGTCGTATTTTTTTGTGGAATGTAGATAAGAGAAAGTTCCAGTCCTCCCCGATAATTGGAAGCGGAGTGTAAATCCGAAATATTGATATCATAACTTACTCCTACATGAAAAGTCTTTATCTCTAAGCCTATATAAGGATTAATAGCATCTTTATGCCTGTACCAGGCACCTATATATAAAAGATCCGCATCCATAGGATCTCCGTTGAATACCATGCCAAAAGCTCCTCCGGCAGCCAATTCACGTGCTCCGGCCTGTTGCATATAAAGCCCACTTAAATAAACTCTTGTTTTAGGTGTAGGTGCCCACCCACCTCCTCCGTGGAGCGTCCAACGATTATGCAATTTAAATTGATGACCGGCTAAAAAGGATTGATCCGGCTCATTGGCATGATAATATGAACCGCCAACATAGAGATTTCCAAAGGTACCAATACTGGCATTATACAAAACACCCACATTCAGATCCGGATAAGCTGTTGAAGTTCTCACAAAGTCTTCTCCATTAGCAGCGATAGGGTCGAAACCTAAGTTTGTCAGTTGATTCTCAAAGGTTAATTTAGAGAGGTCTAATCTCTTTTGAACATATGCAAGTTGAATACCCACGGCAATACTGTGCAGACCTTCTTCATCCAATCCCAGATGGTAGGCGGTAGATATACCTCCATAGGTTGTTTTTAACCCTCCTCCGGCTTCTCTATCGTAAAGCGCAAGAATACCAACGCCCAGCCGATCTTTGTATGGGAGTCTATTTTTTAGAATATTCATGTCTGCCGAAAAAGTTCCTGTAACATAAGGAATCGCTATTTGCGCCCATTGGTTTCTATAATTGGCAGCCACACGAATATCACCTGAGAATGAACCTGTAAAAGCAGGGTTAAGAGTAAGAGGAGACGCGAAGAATTGCGTAAAATGAGGATCTTGTGCCCTGGAAGAATGGTGTATGCCCAATAATAAGATACAAATAAAAAGGAATAAAAATCTTTTTCTCATGTATGAATGCCCATCATTTTGTTAAATTAAAACCGTAAAATACAAAAAAATCATAAACTTGCATTTTAATTTTAAATAAAGCCTGAAGATGCTCAAAGTTAAATTATTTCCTTTTGAAATCCCCTTCAAACATACTTTTACCATTTCAAGACATTCGAAATCGGTACAACCTACCTTAATCGTGAAGTTGGAAAGTGAAGATGAATATGGATTAGGAGAGACAACGGCAAATACCTATTACCATATGACGGTGCCGCGATTGATGGAAGATATAGAACGAATACAGCCCTTGTTGGCGGAAACTACCTTTACCACTCCGGAGCATTTATGGAATACGCTCTCTGTTCCTTTAAAAGATAACTTTTTTGCATTGTGTGCAATTGATATTGCTGCATGGGATCTGTATGCCAAAAAGAAGGGATTAAAATTATATGAACTATGGGGATTGGATATTTCTCATAACCCTTTGACAGATTATACCATTGGAATTGATACCATCGAAAAAATGGTGAATAAAATGAAGGAATTTCCTTGGCCGGTATATAAGATAAAATTAGGCACTACAGATGATTTGGCTATTATTAAAACGCTAAGAAAAGAGACAGATGCCCTCTTCAGGGTAGATGCCAATTGTGCATGGAACCTTCAACAGACCATTGAAAATGCAGAAGCTTTTAAACAGCTTGGCGTTGAATTTATTGAGCAGCCTATGCCCGATCCCGGAGAGGATAAAAAAGGATGGGAAGATTTAAAAACAGCCTATCAGAAATCAGTTCTCCCTTTAATGGCAGATGAAAATTGCATTAAGGAGAGTGATGTTGATCGGTGTTTTGGGCATTTCCACGGGGTCAATATTAAATTAGTAAAATGTGGTGGGATTACTCCCGCATTGCGGATGATCCATAATGCAAAAGAAAAAGGAATGAAGCTGATGGTCGGTAGTATGAATGAAAGTACAGTCGGTTCCTCTGCCGCCGCTCATCTTCTGCCTTATTTGGATTATATTGACATGGACGGTCCGCTGCTACAGGCAGGAGATACGGCTACAGGCATTACGTTTGATAACGGGAAGATATTGTATGCAGATCGTCCGGGAACCGGAGCGGAGTTGGAGAGTCTATGAGTTGATTAGTCAATTAGTCAATTAGTCAATTAGTCAATTAGTCAATTAGTCGATGAGTCAATTAGTCGATGAGTCTATTAGTCGATGAGTCGATTAGTTGATGAGTCAGATAGTTATTTAGTGGTTTGGTTTGGTGGTCGAAAAATGACTGAAAAGCCGCCTATTTCATCAGAAGTTTTGATTCAGGCTTATTGATAAAATAAGACGGCTATTTACCAATGTGGATAAAAGAATTTTCTGAAAAACAA
The DNA here is from genome assembly GCA_964647485.1 of uncultured Chitinophagaceae bacterium. Classification (GTDB taxonomy): domain Bacteria; phylum Bacteroidota; class Bacteroidia; order Chitinophagales; family Chitinophagaceae; genus FW021-bin31. Next base: position 145,868 of record CAZYHV010000003.1, read on the forward strand.
CATCTCGTAAGGAATGGCATTTCTCCAATAACTCCAGGTATGCTTCCCCGGTCTTTCTTTATAGTCATGATCAATCCCCATTTTTAACAATTTTTGATGCAGTTTACGATTAACATGGATAAAAAAGTCATTAACGCCTATATCTAAAGCAATTTTTAGATCTCCGTTTTTTAAGCTATCTACCAGATTTATGACCGTATTCTTTTCCCAATTTTCTCTATGTGTTTTGATATCTCCCAGTTGTTTTTTTATTCCCCATTTATTGGGAAACGGTCGGATATCAACTCCTCCACTGATAGAGGCCGCCGCACCATATAAATTTTGATGTCGTAGAGCCAAATACATGGCTCCGTGTCCTCCCATGCTCAATCCACAAATCGCACGGCCTTTCCGGCTTCTGATGGTATGATATAAAGAATCTATGGTAGGAACAAGCACTTGAGTCATGAAGGATTCATAACGAATACTGCTGTCCATCGGGCTGTCAAAATACCAGCTGTCATAACCTCCATCAGGACAAACAATAATCATTTGAAACTCATCGACATATTCTTTTAATTGAGGGACTTTGGTAATCCAGTTTAAGTAATTTCCACTGTACCCATGCAATAAATATAAAACAGGGTATTTAATATTCAATTTGTTATAATTGTCGGGAAGAATCGCCACTGCAGGTACTTCTTTATGCATCTTTGGACTGTAAATATGCAGCGTGTCCACTTGCCCACAAAGCCCTTTTACATAGAAAGCAAATAAAAGAAGGACGAGTATAACTGTCTTTTTCATAGGAAGCTACCGTTTATCAAAAAATAATGCTAAAGGTAATCTTTTATCGCACCAAAGTATAAAAAAAAGAGAAATTAGCCCAATATTATTGACATACAATATGCTATTATAAATTCCATGATGATGAAAAAAATTACCTCTACGCATCTCCTTCGATCCGGATTCATGTTTACTTTACTGATGGGCATTGTGACGTCCTGGTCGGCCTGTTTGGGAACGAAAACAGTTATCCAAGCTACCAAACCGGTAGCTGCAAGTGCCATCACTTTACCATTAGGAGGGAATAGTTGGAAAAATGGAACAGGAGATGGTCGTCTCACTAAAAATGGTATTCAGGATTGGAAAGATGGGAAGGTCTCCTTTACAGCTTATATAAGACTGGGACAGACCGGGCATTTAGATCTTTGGGTGGATGGACATACTTTATCGGGAAAGTCGAAATTGACACTCGCTGTGAAAGGGAAGGAACATAAAATAAAAATGGATGAGCATACGGATAACAAACCGGTGTATGCCGGGGAATGGAAGATAAAAGATACCGGATATGTGGCTATTCATATTCAGGGAATATCGAAGGAAGGTGCAACCTTTGCATCAATAAAAAACCTTATTTTGAGTGGTAGTGCTACAGAAGGGAAAACGGCTTATACTGAAAATAATAAGGGGAATTTCTTTTATTGGGGCAGGAGAGGAGCTTCAGTGCATTTAAAATATAACCTGCCTAAGGATAAAAAAATAGAATGGTTTTATAATGAATTAACGGTTCCTGAGGGAGCGGATATTTTAGGCTCCTACTTTATGGCAGATGGTTTCAGTGGGGGGTATTTTGGTATGCAGGTGAATTCCTCCAAAACCAGACATATCCTGTTTTCTGTTTGGAGCCCCTATAAAACGGACAATCCCCGGGATATCCCGGATTCTTTACGTATACAATTGTTGAAAAAAGGCAAAAGTGTGCATGCCGGTCAGTTTGGTAATGAAGGATCGGGCGGACAAAGCTATTTGAATTATAGATGGAAAGCCGGACATACCTATAAATTTTTATTGCATGGTGTACCGGATGGGACAAATTATACGATTTATACAGCTTATTTTTATGCCCCTGAGAAAGGAAAATGGCAGCTGATAGCCAGTTTCAGACGCCCTAAAACACATGCTTATTTGAAAGGGTTACATTCTTTTCTCGAGAATTTTTCTCCACGACAAGGCAATAAAGAACGTATGGCATTCTATGGAAATCAATGGATATGCACTGCTGACGGGCAATGGATTGAGCTGAATAAAGCACGATTTACCACGGATAATACAGGAAATAAAGGGTATCGAATGGATTTTGGTGGAGGTGTAAAAAATAAACAGTTTTATATGAAAAATGGAGGTTTTTTTAATGATTATACCCCGGCAAACACTACATTGGAGAGGAAAAGAACCGGAGGAAGACCCGAAATAAATTTGAGGGAAATCAATTCCTTAGGTAGGGCTTGTTGTACAGAAAGACCCTAGGTAAAGAGCTGTAATTTGTATAACATAATATTATCAAGTATCTTTATCCCATTAAAACGTTTCAATATGAAGAAGGTTATTACGCTTTGGTTAGTTAGTTTTTGTTTGGTTCTGTTTTCATGTCATAAAAAAGATATTCCGGATTATTCCGAAGGTCAAAATGGAGGCGGAGATACAGCTATATTATCATCAGATAAACAATTTTTAACTTTTAGCTTGCCGGATAGTTTAAATGCCGATTATTTGACAAAAACGGTAGAAGGGAAGATTGTGGGGGATTCTGCTATTCATTTAGAGATTCCCAAAGGGAAAGATATTTCCCATTTAATTGCCCATTTCACTTTTAAGGGAGATACTGTATTGATAGAAAATACGCCACAGGTTTCCGGAGTTACTGCCAATGATTTTACGAAAGAGATTTCTTATACTGTCAGAGCCGAAGATAGCAGCAAAAAGGAATATGCGGTTCAAGTAAAAAGGATAGCTCCGCAACAATCCGTACTTCCTCATCTCTTTATAGATGTGGATAATGGAGCTGCAATTACTTCGACAGATGATTATGTCCATGCTGATATTCAAATTAAAGGGAAAAAAGAATTTCCCGATTTTGAAGGACGTACAAAAATTAGGGGAAGAGGGAATACCTCTTGGGGGTGGCCGAAGAAACCTTATAAATTAAAATTAGAAGAAAAATCTTCACTTTTGGGGTTACCTGCTTATAAAAAATGGATTTTATTGGCCAATTATAATGACCGCACCTTATTAATGAATGCGATTCCTTATAAAATGGGTCATTTATTAGGAATGCCTTATACCAATCATATTATTCCGGTAGAGCTGACCTTGAATGGGAAAGATCAAGGACTTTATATCTTTACAGAACATAAAGAAGTCGGTCCCGATAGGATCGATATAGGGAAAGGAAAACAGGCCGGTGTATTATTGGAATTAGATAGTTATTTTGATGAACCTTATGAGTTTAAATCAAAGCAGTTTCAACTACCGGTAATGGTGAAATATCCCGAACTCGATGAATGGGATAATCAGCAAGATATTGATCATCGATTTAATGAAATTAAAGATGATTTTGACGCTTTTGAAGAGCTTGTTGCTGATCCGAATTTTCCCAATAATAATTATCTGGATTATTTCAATGATACTGCTTTTGTAAATTATTTGATGATTTACATGTTGACCGATAATGAAGAGATCAACCATCCAAAGAGTACCTACATAAATAAAAGAAAAGGAAGTCAAAAGTATAATATGGGGATTATTTGGGATTTTGACTGGGGATTTGGTTTTCAATCTTCTTCATCTCATTTTGAGATGGCGACAGCCAACAATAATCTCTTTTGGGAGAAGGAGGAAGCAGGAACAGAATTTTTTCAAAAGTTCTTGTCAGATCCAAAAATAACCTCCTTGTTTAAGAAGCGTTGGAATACTTTTAAAACGGATCTTTATCCCCGCTTGAAGAAGCATGTGAAAGATTATGCAGAGATTATTCGACCTATATATGATAAAGAACATACGATCTGGGGAATGAACAATGCAATGAATAATAAAGACAGTTCAGGAGATTTAGATACGGACTTACAAAAGGTTTTAGACTGGTTGGATGCCAGAGTAGATCATATTGATCAGGTTGTATCGGGATGGTAGAAAGAAAAACTGTTATTCCAGAACCTTTATCATTTTATTGTCAATCAATTTGAATAAGGGCAGGGGCATAAAAGTTCGCCAATTGTTGGTATTCATTAAAAAAATATATTGATCCAGACCGGCATTTTCAAACTCAGAGGAAGTCTGTTCCGGCATATTTAAGCAGGTAATCCAGCCTCCGTCCTCTTCAATATCTTCCTGCCATTCTTCATAGTAACAATCGTCAGAACTATGAAAGTTGAGTACATTTTCGGCAATGAGAATAAATTTTCTTATACCACAATTAATGAGGACGTCAACAATCTCTCTCTTTAAATTCATAATGTCATTTTCAATACAATCATTCCATTCGCCCAAGAGTTCAATAATAGCAAAGTCATATTGGTAATCGGCATATAGAATCTTTAAGTAAAGATTGTCTGACCCAAAATGATCCCATTGTGGATGTATAAAATAGTTGTAAATCTTTTCATGATATGTGAATTCATCGTATTCTTTTCCATAGAAAGGGGAATTTTCATCCTCTTCAGCGATATATAAGTGTCTCCAGTTAAAGAATGGTTCTATCTCATGCATAATCCGATGTCCTTTTCTTCTTTCTAACGGTGAGCAAATGTAAAAGTTTAAACTCACAACTGTAAATTCTCTTTTGTTAAACTTCTCAGATTTCGCATCAGATCCTTTCTCATTTTTCCGTAGTTTTGTAAGGAACATCAAATAACAGTTAAAAAATGGATTTGGCTATAAAAAGAGTGTATGAAGCACCGGATAAAAAGGATGGTTTTAGGATTTTAGTAGATCGAATTTGGCCCCGAGGCATGAAGAAAGAAAAAGCAAAAATAGACCTGTGGTTAAAAAGTGTTGCTCCTACGACAGCGTTAAGAAAATGGTTTGGCCACGATCCGAAAAAATGGAAAGAATTTAAAGAACGTTACCGGGAAGAATTAGAAGAAAATACGGATTCTGTCAAGCAAATTAAAGAGCAATTAAAAAAAGGGAAAGTAACCTTAGTTTATGGAGCCAAAGACGAAGAACATAATCAAGCGGTCGTTTTGAAAGCTTATCTCCAATAACATTTTGCCATCTTCCAATCTATTTACTGAAGGATTCTATAATCTGAAGTAGCAGGGAGCAAAGGGGGGAAAGGGTGAGTGGGGGAAAGGGTGAGTGGGGGAAAGGGTGAGTGGGAGAAGAGGTGAAGGGGCGAAAGGACGATGGGGAGAGTGAGATTATCAAAATAAAGACTATTCGACTAACCGACTACTTGACTAACCGACTAATAGACTACTTGACTAATAGACTATCTGACTACTTGACTACTTGACTAATAGACTACTTGACTAATAGACTACTTGACTAATAGACTACTTGACTAATAGACTACT